>NZ_JBIMQP010000003.1:0-564273 GCF_043945315.1 Enterobacter cloacae complex sp. 2024EL-00227 | reverse complement strand
ACAGGTATGTTTATCCAGGTGTAGCTGCAGGGTGTTTTTATAGCGGGCTTACATCGGATATTTCATACCAGATTGGACATTTATCATCTTCCGGAAATTTAACCGCATCTTTCTCATTTAACTATGGAGGTTCGGCATTCGCTAACAATGGATCATGGACCAGTGCTTCTGATATTCGTATCAAGCGCGATGTTAACCGTATTGAGAATCCATTCGAAAAAATGAGGAAAATCAGAGGAGTGACGTGGTATCGCAAAGATAGTGGTGAATTTGGTATTGGAATGATCGCTCAGGAGATTCAGGAGGTATTCCCTGACGCTGTAAAGACTAACGGCTTTAGCCTTACTCTGCCAGATGGAGAAGTGGTGAAAGACGTTCTTTTCCCGGATACAGCTGGTGTGGCCGCCGCTCTGCATCACGAAGCTATCTTGGCATTGATGGACCAAATTGAAGATTTAAAGAAACAGGTCGAAGCGTTGCAGTCTGGAAGCTGAGAAAACGCCGCCCATTCTTGCATACGATGGACAGCGGATGGTTTCTGAGTGTTCATGCCCGAGCAAAATCCGGGAATACGATCCGAACAAGATTTATAGGCCAACTTGACGAACGGTCGGTAACTCAGAAACCAACCACAAATCGGAGTCTTCAAACATTTCCTCCAGCATGCGGTTCAGTTTTTCCCGATCGCTTTTGCTTGCATCGCTATTCAGGCCGTTCGCCTGCATCGGCTTCACCTTCACTTCGGCATCAGGGAAAATCTGGTGCACCCGCTTCGTCAGCTCGGCCAGAATGATCTCTCTGGCCCCTTCGAGCCCCCCAACATTACGCTTGTCATAAACCAGTTCAACGAACATAAACACACCTTTTAGTCGATGAATTTAATGGAAGGATGCTCAATTCCAGCATCTATGTAATCGACGGCTTTCTTTAGTTCACGCAGGAGATTTTCAGCTTGCCTACGGGATAAACAGATCGTTTGATCAGGGAATTGCACAGACGGCCATGACGGGACAGAAGCCATAGTGTCTGTGAATTTTGCGTGTAACAGAACATGCTCAGTGAGCGCGCAGTAATTGATAGCAAAATCAGTTAACTCAGGCATTGCTCCTGCATTCGACTCTTTTGCGGTTGCCATAAAACAATCCTTTTTATGCTGGATGCATACACAGTAAATCGGATCAGAGATATGGTCAATGGATACGTAATATTGGCTATTCTCTTACTGTAAGTAACTGAATGATAAAGGAGGGGATAACCGTTGATGTTATGAAAAAGCGCGCTATCCCATTGATATTGCTTGAGAAAGCGCACGATTTAAAATCCCTCGGCGTTCGCGCTGTGTGGGTTCAAGTCCCACTCCGGCTACCATGGGAAACAAAGAATAATCAAAGCAATAAGCAGTGTCGTGAAACCACCGAAAGGTGGTTTTTTTGTGCCTCCAGTTTAGCGCGAAGTGAGCGTATCTCATCGTCATCACGATTGTGCTGTGCCCGGATATTTGCTGCCATACCAGAACGTTAAGCCTAACTCTCTAATATCAAGCCCGGAAAGCAGGGCGATTTTCAGCTAACCTGCAACCAATCTTAAACAAACATTTCACTCGCCAGACACAGGTTGCCGCTGCTGATAAGCTGGTTGGTATCCACCCTGGAGAGCGGAAGGTTATTGTCATGCAATATGAAGAACAGCAGCTTATCAACGGCCTTTTCGAGCGTCTTAAACAGGCCGGACAACAAAACAGCCAACGGGATGCAGATGCGGAGCGTCAGATCGCTGAATTTGTCAGGCAGCAGCCTGCGGCCCCCTACTATATGGCGCAGTCGATTTTGATTCAGGAAGCGGCGCTGAAACGCCTGCAGGCCCGTGTTCAGGAGCTTGAAAGCGAATTAGCCGCGCAAAAAAGCAAACCCTCGACGGGCGGCAGCTTCCTCGGCGGCCTGTTTGGTGGCGGGAAAAGTAACCCGCAGCCTGACAACAGCTGGAATGCCCAGCCGCAACAGCCGCCGGCGCAGGATTACTCTCGGGCGCCAGCGCCTGCTACTCGCGGCGGCGGTTTTATGGCTGGCGCGCTCCAGACAGCCGCTGGCGTGGCCGGTGGCATAGCGCTTGCCGAGATGCTTACCAGCATGTTCCATCAGTCGCGGCCGGAAGAGATCGTGAACATCATCGAAGAGCCGACAATGCCCGTCGGTGGTGAACCGTTTGTCGGTAATCAATACGGCGATGTTAATAACGTCTCTGACACCCGTTTCCTCAACCAGAACGATCCGTTCGGCAGTAATAACGACATCTGGCAGAACGACGATGTAGATGACGACTACAGCAATGACGACGACAGTTTTATTTAACGACGTTATCGTGTCACCATCGAAATGAAGTTAACCCTAAAAGTTGGGTATCCAACTTTCGGGGTTTTGCTTTTCCGGGTCAAAAAAGCCTTCGAGGCTAAGCCTGAAGGCTCATAAATCACATTCTTTTTACTATTTTTCTTACTAACAAACCTGTAAGAATTGCCGGAAGCAATCCAAATAATAAGGCGATATCGACTAACGTATCCTCCAATTTTTCTATCCCGTATGTGCCGAAGTGATCCATCATGGAATCAGCCCATTTGGCAGATATCAAATCACACCCCGCCCAAATACGCCTTCCTCACCTCCTGATTCCCCAGCAATTCCTCACCGCTGCCGCTCAGCCGGATCTGTCCGTTCACCATCACATACCCGCGGTCAGACAGCTTCAACGCATGGTGCGCATTCTGCTCCACCAGAAAAATGGTCATACCGCTGCGGGCCAGCTCGCGCAGCGTCTGGAAGATCTGCTTCACCACAATCGGGGCTAAGCCCAGGCTGGGCTCATCCAGCAGCAGCAGCTTTGGACGGCTCATCAGCGCCCGGGCGATCGCCAGCATCTGCTGTTCTCCGCCGGACATGGTCATCGCGCGCTGTTTACGTCGCTCCTTAAGGCGAGGGAAAAGGTCGAACATGGTTTGCATATCTTCAGCCGCAAACTGATTGCCGATGGGAATGGTCCCCATCAGCAGGTTCTCTTCCACAGTCATATCCGGGAAGATACGTCTGCCTTCCGGTGCCTGCGCAATGCCGCCGGACGCAACGTAGTGGGTGGATTGATGGCTGATGTCTTCACCACAGAACAGGATCTGCCCGCTGCGGATACGGGGCTGGCCGAAGATGGACATCAGCAATGTCGATTTACCCGCACCGTTTGCGCCAATCAGCGCCACGGTTTCCCCCTTATTCACCTCAAGAGAGACCTGCTTCAGCGCCTGAATGACGCCGTAAAACACATCCACATCGCGAAAAGCCAGCAGCGGTTCGCTCATAGGGTGACCTCGCTTTCATCCGTGCCCAGGTAGGCGGCAATGACCTTTTCATCATGCTGGATCTGCTCGGGTTTCCCCCTGGCAATCACATCGCCGTGGTCGAGCACGATAATGTCGTCCGAAATGTCCATCACCATCCCCATATCATGCTCAATTAGCAATACCGTGATGTCGTGATGATCCCGCAGAAAGCGAATAATGCCGCTCAGCTTGTGCGTTTCAACCGGGTTAAGCCCCGCGGCGGGTTCATCCAGACAGATCATTTCCGGCCCGGTGCACATTGCCCGCGCGATTTCCAGTCGCCGCTGCTGGCCATATGACATCTCTCCCGCCAGGCGATTGGCGCACTCCACCAGATCCACCACTTCCAGCCAGTAGAAGGCTCTGTCCAGGGCGTCGCTTTCCGCACGCCGGTATGCCGGTGTATTTAAGATCCCGGCGAGCAGATTACGGTTAACGCGCATATGCTGCGCGACCAGCAGGTTTTCCACGACCGACATCTCGCGAAAAAGGCGGATATTTTGAAACGTGCGCGCCAGCCCGGCACGGTTGACCAGGTGGGTTCCGCCGAACATTTTGTAGAAAAGACGCTGCCCGAACTGCGCGGGGTTAATCCAGTCGCCGGGCTGGAATTTTTGCCCGAGGACCTGAATCACGTTGGTCGTTTTATGGCGGGTATTAAACAAAATGTTGCCGCCGGAGGCTCTGTAGAACCCCGTCAGGCAGTTAAACACGGTTGTTTTTCCCGCCCCGTTGGGGCCAATCAGGGCGGTAATGGAGCCGCGCTGCACGTCCAGGTTGACGTCGTTTAGCGCCTTAATCCCGCCAAAATGCATCATCAGATGCTCAACGCGTAATATCGTTTCGTTCATGGTGCGACGCCCTTACGCACGGCAAACCCGCTGCGGTTAATGCGGATCAAACCGCGTGGACGCCAGATCATCATCACCACCATGAGCATGCCAAACAGCAGGACGCGGTACTCGGCAAAACTGCGCAGCAGCTCCGGCGTTACCGTGAGCACAAAGGCGGCCAGCACTACGCCCAGCGTCGAGCCCATACCGCCCAGCACCACAATGGCGAGGATCAATGCCGATTCAAAGAAGGTAAAGGAGGTCGGATTCACGAACCCCTGATAGGTGGCGAAGAACACCCCGGCAATGCCTGCGGTGGACGCGCCCAGCGTAAAGGCGGAAAGCTTAACCAGAACATGATTTAACCCCATTGAGCGGCAGGCAATTTCGTCTTCGCGCAGGGCTTCCCACGCCCGACCAATCGGCATGCGCGTCAGGCGGTGCTTGATGTAAAGCACCAGCATCACCACCAGAAACAGCACCGCGTAGATAAAGATAAACTTCATGTTCGGGTTGTAGGTCAGGTGGAAAAACTCGTGGAAGGGCACGCCGCCTTCTTTTGCGCGTCGCCCAAACTCAAGACCGAAAAAGGTGGGGGGAGGGGCAGACACGCCGTTGGGGCCGCCGGTGAAGGTCAGCCAGTTGTTCAGTATCAGGCGAATGATTTCCCCGAAGCCGAGGGTGACGATGGCCAGATAGTCACCGTGCATGCGCAGTACCGGGAAGCCGAGCAGGGCACCTGCGGCGGCGGCCATGATTGCCGCGAGCGGCAGCATGCTCCAGAAGCCCAGGCCGAGATACTGGTATCCCAGCGCCAGGCCGTACGCACCAATCGCATAGAACGCGACATACCCCAGATCCAGCAGACCGGCCAGGCCCACGACGATGTTCAGCCCCAGACCGAGAAGCACGTAGATCAGCCCGAGGATGGCGACGGTCAGAACATACTTGGTGGCGACAAACGGAAAGCAAATCGCAAGGG
The DNA here is from genome assembly GCF_043945315.1 of Enterobacter cloacae complex sp. 2024EL-00227. NCBI lineage: Bacteria > Pseudomonadati > Pseudomonadota > Gammaproteobacteria > Enterobacterales > Enterobacteriaceae > Enterobacter > Enterobacter cloacae complex sp. 2024EL-00227. The sequence goes on along the minus strand of NZ_JBIMQP010000003.1, from coordinate 559,094 downwards.
TAATCACCAGAGGAATAATCCAGCGCATGCGGCTTTTATATTCCGGGGGGCGGACATATACGCCCGCGCTATCGGCCTCGAAGCGCGCCTGGAAGCGGGCCCCGGCAGCGGTACCTAAAAAAGCGCTCAGCAGAAAACGCCCCGCCATGACGATACCGACCATCCAGGCCAGGCGCTGCCCGGCGAAGGTAAAGCTGTACCCGTCCAGCACCACGCCTGCAATGGGGCCGAAGATAATCAGCGCAATCAGCCCGGAGAAAATCGCGTCCAGAATGCAGCGTTTAAGTGAAAAACCGTGTGATGTCATCATTATCTCCCTCACACTTTGGCCACAATCGGGCGCCCGAGCAGCCCCTGAGGGCGGAAAATCAGGATCATCACCAGCAGGCCAAACGAGAAGACATCTTTATAGTCCGAGTTCACCATGCCCGAGAACTGCGCTTCCGCCACGCCCAGGATAAGGCCACCGAGCATGGCGCCGGGGAGGGAACCGATGCCGCCCAGTACCGCCGCCGTGAAGGCTTTAATGCCGATCACGAACCCGACGTAGAAATCAAAGGTGCCGTAATTCATGGTGATCAGCACCCCCGCCAGGCCCGCCATCGCCGCGCCGATGACGAAGACCAGCGAAATAATCCGGTCGGTGTTAATCCCCAGAATGGAGGCCATTTTGCGATCCTGCTGCACCGCACGGCACATCCGCCCCAGCCGGGTACGGTTGATTATCCAGGTGAGCACCAGCATGCCGGCAAACGAGGCCACCAGAATAAACACTTTGGTGTAGGTTATCTGCACGAACCCTTCGCCCAGATGCAGGCGAATCACGCCGTCCAGCATGGTCGGTACCCCTTGCTGGCGCGGGCCCTGGCTCAGCTGCGCGTAGTTTTGCAGGATAAGCGATATCCCGATGGCGGAGATCAGCGGTGCCAGGCGCGTGGAGTTGCGCAGCGGCTTGTAGGCGATACGCTCGATGGTCCAGCCGTACACCCCGGTGACCACAATGGTGAACACCAGCGTGCCGAGGATCAGCAGCGGGAAGGACTGCAGGCCGAAGAATGAGAGCAGCGCCAGGCCAATGGCGCAGAGATAGGCGGAAATCATATACACTTCGCCGTGGGCGAAATTAATCATGCCGATAATGCCGTACACCATGGTGTAGCCGATGGCGATCAGGCCGTAGACGGAACCCAGCGTTAAGCCATTGATTAACTGTTGCAGGAAGAATGTACTCATTTTAGCGCGCTCGTTTTATAGGCTGCGCGAGCCGCGCAGCCTGATGTTTATTACGCGCCGACGGGCGAGCCCATCGACGTTGAGCGTGACTCCGTCCCGTTACTGCACTTCCTTATACTTTCCTTTGTCGTCCCACTGGTAAACCACGTAGTCAGAGACCTTCAGATCGCCTTTGCTGTCCCAGGCTTTTTTACCCATCACCGTGTCGACGGAATTGGCCTTCAGCCACTCGCTGGCTTTGGCAGAATCCTTGCCGCCGGTGGCCTTGAAGGCCGCTGCAATCGCCTGTACCGAGGCATAGGAATAAAGCGTGTAACCTTCCGGCTCGAATTTACCGGCGCGGAATTTCTCGATTACCGCTTTGCCGTCCGGGATCAGGCGCGGATCTTTACCGAAGGTCATGTAAATGCCATTGGTATATTGCGGGCCGCCCGCCGCGGTCACCATCTCCTCGTTGACGATGCAGTCCCCGGAGAAGAATTTCGCCTGCACGCCCTGCTCACGCATCTGGCGAACCAGCGGGCCGGCTTCCGGATGACAGCCCCCGAAGAACACGACGTCCGGTTTTTGCGCGCCGATCTTAGTGACCAGCGCGTTAAAGTCTTTTTCACCGCGGGATAACCCCTCGTACATCACATCCTGAACCCCGCGTTTCGCCAGCGCCGCTTTGGTGGCGTCAGCCAGGCCCTGACCATAGGTGTCTTTATCGTGAATAATCACCACCCGTTTGGCTTTCAGCTTGTCGATGATGAAGTCGCTGGCCACCTGGCCCTGCTGGTCATCGCGGCCGCACATGCGGAACATGTCGCTCATGCCGCGTTCGGTAATCAGCGGGTTGGTTGAACCGGGGGTAATAGCGATGATCCCCGCATCGCTGTAAACCTCGGAGGCGGGCATGGTGGAAGAGGAGCAGAAATGACCGACCACGGCGTTGACTTTATCCTGGTCGACTAAGCGGTTGGCCACCGCCACCGCCTGCTTAGGCTCGCAGGCGTCATCCCCCTGAACCAGTTTGATCTTCTCGCCGTTAATGCCGCCGGCGGCGTTAATGTCTTCAGCGGCCTGCGTTGCGCCGTGCCAGTACTGATCGCCATAGGTGGCATTAGGACCCGTGAACGGCCCGGCCACGCCAATCACGATATCTGCCCTGGCGGAAAACGCCGTCACCAGGCAACCGGCCAACACGAGAGAAAGCGGAGTTCTGATAAATTTCAGCGACATTATTATGTTCCTTAGCAAAGAGGTTTTTGCACCACGGCGTAAACCCGAACGCCCGACGGCGCAGCCAATCCGAAACACGAGCAAGAACAAAATGCACTAAACGAACAAGATACAGACGGCATCCTGCATATACGGCGAGGTTTCCCTGCGCAGCGTCGCGCGAAGAACATTAAGCAAAAACGTTGCCAGAATGGTTAACCCATTGACGGGCCTGTGACATGTTTGAGTATAGAGCGCCGCGTTATGCCGCCTTGCGGGAGGAGAAGAAATTACAGCGGAGATCACATATCGTTAACAATAAAGCCCATAAGTTGTGCAAAGGTCACGATTTGCACGTTTTTGCAGCAATAAAGACCTAAACTTCAGCCCGGAGAGGCGTGAGATATGTGTTAGGATCGTTTCCTTTTTATCAGGAGTGTCAGCGATGACTGAAGGCCCATTAAATGAAAGCGAAATGGCGTGGCTTGAAGAGACGTTAATCTCTTACGGTCATGACGATGCGTCCGTGCTTGACGTGTCTGAACTGGACGGCATGTTTACCGCAGTGCTTTCCGGTCCTGTTGTCGTTGAGCCAGATACCTGGCTGGTGGCGGTGTGGGGTGGCGAGAAATACATTCCGCGCTGGAAAAACGATCGCGAGATGAACCGTTTTATCGATCTTTGCTTTAAGCATATGAACGATATTGCCGAGCGCCTGAGCGAATATCCGGACCAGTTTGAACCGATGTTTGGCTATAACGACATTGACGGTGAGAGCTATACCGTGGTGGAAGAGTGGTGCTACGGCTACATGCGCGGCGTGGCGCTGACGGACTGGTCAGCCTTGCCGGACGAGCTGAAGGCCGATCTGGATGTGATTGCGCTGCACGGTAGCGAAGAGATCGGCGACCAGCTGGATGAATTGACCGAAGAAGAATATACCGCCAGCATTGAACGTATTCAGCCTGCGGCGCTGCGCTTGTATAACTACTGGGTGAACAATCCGCAGCAGCCGGAGGTGAAGAAGCCGATGGTGAACGGCACGAAGGTTGGGCGTAACGATCCGTGTCCTTGCGGCAGCGGGAAGAAGTTCAAGAGCTGCTGTTTGCACTGATAAAAAAGGGGCTGATGACAGCCCCTTTTTTTATTAACCCACTTCCGGCAGCATCCCGGCTGCAATCAACACCTGCACCAGAATAATCACTACCCCACAGCCAAACACAATGCACAGCAGCGGTTTTCCCCCCGCCACGCGGTAACCCTGCTGCGGATGCTGCTGGCGGCTCTTCCACGCCAGCAGGGAAGGGAGGAGCAGGGCAAGGACCGAGAGCGCCACCCCCGCATACCCCAGTGCCATCACAAACCCGCGTGGATAAAACAGCGCAAAGGCCAGCGGCGGCAGGAAGGTGATGGCCCCGGTCTGTAATCGTCCTGCGGCGGTATTGCGGCGCTGGAACAGGTCGGCCAGATAATCAAACAGGCCAAGCGCCACGCCCAGAAACGAGGTAGCCAGCGCCAGGTCGGCAAAGAGGTGTACCGCCAGCTCCACGTGCGGGGAGGTGACGACCTCGCGCAGCGCCAGCAGAAAACCGTTCAGGCCTGCGTGCTGTGCCATCAGGCCAATAAAGGTTGAAGCGTCGATGCTGCCCAGGGTCACTAGCTGCCAGAAAATGTAGGCAATCAGCGGGATCGCGCTGCCGATAACAAAGACCCGGCGCAGCTTGCGAATATCGCCGTTCATATAGCTGACGATGCTCGGCACGCTGCTGTGGAAGCCAAACGAGGTGAAAATGACCGGGATGGCGGAAAGCGCCAGCCCTTTTTCCAGCGGCAGCGTCAGCAGATTGACCTGATGAACATGCGGTGCCAGCAGGACCAGCATGACAATCAGGAACAGAATTTTGGCGCTGAACAGGAAACGGTTAAACAGATCGACCAGCGATGTTCCCACACAGACCACGCCGCCGCCGATGAGCGCAAAGAAGATGGCGCCCGTCGCCGGGGTAATGTCAGAGCCAAACCAGTCGTTAACGCTTGAGGCGATCAGCTCCCCGGCCCCGCTGATGTAGGCGGCGGTCAGGGCGTACATCAGGAACATCATGCTGAAGCCGGTTATCCACTGGCCGTAGCGTCCCAGGTAGCGCGCCGCGAGGGAACCCAGACCGGTATCGGCGGGCACATGCTGGTAAACCTCAAGCAACAGCAGGGCGGTGTAGCACATCAGCGCCCAGAGCGTCCCCAACAGCAGCAGGGTCATGCCAAATCCCACGCCCGCGGCTGCCAGAGGCATGGCCAGCATTCCTGCGCCAATCGTCGTTCCGGCGACGATAAAAATACTTCCCAGAGTTCTGTTTTTCACGCTTTCCTCTACAACGCTTCTTAACCGCGACAAAATCTGCGGCGCAGAGTAAGGGAAAAGCTGTAACTCGTCAAATCACCGTTACAAGTGGTGTAATGAATATTTTACACATTAATATTCCTCTGACCCTTTATAGGCTTCCGCCTACTACATGAGGGCAATGTTGCTGAGCAACATTTCGGCGTAACGTAAACAATAAATATAAATTATCAAATAAAGTGAGGGTTTTATGGCGGAGGAGAATCCTTTTACCGCGGCATGGAGCCGTGGAGGCAACCTGTTGTGCCATGGCCACTGGATAATCCACTGGCAGAACCAGCCCCTGATACTTCCGGAGTCCCGCCGCGAAAAAGATATGGGCACCTGGGGAATCTATTCGGTTATTGATCCTGAGGATGAGACCTTTGCACAAGGCTTACAGGAAGATGAGTGGATCATAGCGAATGTCGACTGGTTGACGGATATGTTTTTCGAGATGGGTATTGCGCTGGAGACGGCCAGCTACCGCTATTTTTACCAGGCCGTGAATCCTCACGACTGGCGCTGCACCAGCTGCGCTGGGTGTATGTAAATTAACGCGGTGCAGGGAACCCGCACCGCGCTGAAATTAATTCTGCGTATCCAGCGTGGAAAGTTCTTTATCAATAAAGTAAAGACCTTCGCCTGATTTCCCCACCAGAGATAATTTATCCAGCACGGATTTAAACAGCTTCTCTTCTTCATGCTGTTCGGCGACATACCACTGCAGGAAATTGAAGGTTGGATAATCCTGGCTGGTCATCGCGGCATGAACCAGTTCGTTAATTTTCTGGGTGATCAGCTGCTCGTGCTCGTAGGTGGCGCGGAACAGTTCATCGAGAGAATTATATTCAGCAAATGGAGATGCCACGGTTTCAATGCGCGGCAGGCTGCCGGTATCCGTCAGATAATCAAACAGACGCTGCATGTGGGTCATCTCTTCCTGCGCGTGACGACGCAGAAACGCGGCAGCGCCTTCAAAGCTGTGATAGCTGCACCAGGCGCTCATCTGCTGGTAGAGAAGGGATGAATACAGCTCAAGATTCATTTGTGCGTTGAGCTTGTCGATCATTTCAGTTTTCAGCATGGTGGCGCTCCGGGTTATTATTTCTGGTTCACAATGAGCGACACTATAATTTGTTATTTAATTATTTGCAAAACGTAAAATATTTATTTTATTTATTTAAAATACGAATGGGAATAAAACGCATTGGCGATTTTATCATTTATTAATGAGAATTGTTTTTGTTCGTAATGAAATAAAATGCCAGCCTGCGCTGGCAGTCTGGATTAATACCACGGATTGTTTGACTTAGGGTTAACGGCATAACCCATACATTTATACTGGATAGTCACGCTCTCGTTCAGACACAACGAGCCGCTAATGAGGGTGCAGGTTTTAATGGGCTGACCATAGGCTGAGGCCGTGGCATACCCCATGCTCTGACACGCTTTTGCCGCCGTACCGTTATTCACATACTCATCGGAATACGCATTTTGCAGGGCTGCCTGACCGTAGTTAAGGCGGACGATGCCGTTCGGCGCATCGAGGCTGCTGACTTCAGCCTGGCGGTTAATGCTGCACCCCGCGAGCAGGAGGAGTGTGCCGGCTACAATGACTCTTTTCATGGTTCGCTCTGAGTGGATGGAAATACGTTATCGTACCCGCAGATGCCCGCCGCAATGGCTGGAATAGCCGGACAATCTGCCCTCACTCTTCGCAACGGGTCGATGGTGAACGCGATCAGACCCCACTCTGATTAAATTGTGATTTCTATCACAAAAACATTGATTTTTGTGATGGTGGTCATATTATAAGCGCATTGACGATAAAGTTGTATAACAAGTTGATGGAGCATCACTGTGAAACTGCGCAAAATCCTGAAAAGTATGTGGGCCAATTACTGCCGCACGTTCAAAGACGTGCCGCCGGGCGCCATGTTCTGATAAAAAAACCTGCTTCGGCAGGTTTTTTTATACCTGCAGACGTTGAAGGGAAGATGTCAGGAGGCATGTTTTGATACTATGGCGGCCTTTAAATAAGGAGAAACCCCATGTCACAAAACCTGAGCGCCGATCAGGAACTGGTCTCTGACGTTGTCGCCTGCCAGCTGGTTATCAAGCAAATCCTGGATGTTCTGGACGTGATTGCGCCGGTTGAAGTGCGCGAGAAGATGTCTACCCAGCTGAAAAACATCGATTTTGCCAGCCATCCTGCTGCCGCTGACCCGGTAACGCTTCGTGCGATCCAGAAGGCCATCGCGCTGATCGAGCTGCGATTCACGCCGCAGGGTGAGTCCCACTGACGCAGGGAAATGGGCGACGGCATGCGTCGCCCTTTGATGTTATCAGAAGAACGTCTGGACCAGCAGGTAGCTCGCGGCACACGCGCAGCTTACCCCAATCAGCCCTGGCAAAATAAAGCTGTGGTTGATGATAAATTTACCGATGCGGGTCGTGCCTGACCGGTCAAAGCCGATGCAGGCCAAATCGCTGGGATAGGTCGGCAGGACAAAATAGCCGTAGGACGCCGGGAAAAAGGCGATCAGCATTTTCGGGTCGATGCCCAACATCAACCCCATCGGCGCCACCGCCGTCAGCGCCGCCGCCTGGCTGTTCACCAGTTTTGACACCAGAAACAGCACAATCGCATATGTCCACGGGTGGCTTTTCACCACGCCTTCCAGGGCCAGCTTTAACTCGTCGAGATGTGCCTGGAAAAAGGTATCGCTCATCCACGCCACGCCGAATACCGAGAAGATCGCAACCATACCGGCCTTGAACACCGCGCCGTTTGAAATCGCGGAGGCATTGACCTTACAGGCCATCAGCATCACGGCACCCGCAATTAACATCATCATCTGGATGACAAGGTTCATCGACAGCGCCGTCATTTTGCCTTTCAGTTCAAAGGCGGGGCGCAGCTCAGGGAAGGCCCCCAGCAGAACGACCACGGCAATGCCGGCAAAGAAAATCCACGTGGACCAGTAGGCCTGTTTTGGGAAACGCTGATTCATTAACGTCTCTGTTCCGCCGTAGATAAACTCGCGCTGCTTAGGATCTTTTAGCTTTTCCTGAAACTCCATGTCGTCCGCCAAATCTTTCCCGCGGCGTAAACTCCACAGTGCAGCAATAGCCACGCCGAAAAGTGAAGCGGGAACCGACACGGCGAGAATTTCCAGAATTCCCCACGCGTGGCCGATCCCATGCTGGGCCGCCAGGATGGACACCAGCGACACGACGGCAACGGAAACGGGGGAGGCCGTGATCGCCATCTGCGACGCGACCGACGCCACGGCCATAGGGCGCTCCGGGCGGATCCCTTTTTTCAGGGCGATATCCGCAATAATCGGGAACATGGTGTAGACCACATGGCCGGTGCCGCACAGAAAGGTCAGCATCCAGGTGGTAAACGGGGCGAGCAGGGTGATGTGCTGCGGGTGTTTGCGCAGCAGACGTTCCGCAAACTGCATCATCACGTTGAGACCGCCCGCCGTTTGCAGGGTAGCGGCACAGCCAATCACCGCGAGGATGGTCAGCATGACGTCAACCGGCGGTTTACCCGGCTGCAGACCAAAGACGAAACATAAAATAAAAAGACCAATACCGCTGATTAACCCAAGCCCCATACCGCCGAAACGCGTACCCGTCAGCAGGCAGAGGAGAATGACAACAAACTCAATGGTGATCATGATGCTCCCTCGTCAATGATTATGTAATTAAATAAATCATCACACGTTGTGTGGTTAATCATTGGGAGCCAGATCTGATTTGTTAAATTTCAGCAAAAGCAGAAGGTTGGAGAGGGGAAGGGGACCTGCTCCCCGGGACGGAAGCAGGCCAAAAACTCAGTGGTGCTGCACCGCCACAATGTCGAGCAGGTGACGGTCGGTTTGCTCTGGACATAAGCCTGCCTGCTGCGCGTTATGCAGCTCATCCGCCAGCGTCTTCAGCAGCAGGCCATCCTGCTGCTGCTCTTTATCCATATCGCGTAAGAATCTCAGCGTCGTAATGTCCTGCTGCGCTTTGGCTTCATCGGCCAGTTTGTTGAGGGTGCTGCAGCGTTGTTCATACTCTTCAAGCGTTTTCTGAAACAGTTCTTCCAGACAAGAGTAGCTCTCGTTTATCCCATCAAGGGCTTTAACAACAGGGTTTGCCCCGGCAGCTTTCAGGAAGTTAAAAACGCGCATCATATGGGTGACGTTACTTTGTGCCTGAGAGCGAAAGAAGGTGGCAGAGCCCGTGAGGCTATTCTCAGCGCACCAGGCACTTAAGTGAAGGTGCAGGTTGGAGGCGTAGAACTCAAGGTTCATCTGCGCGTTTAGTTTTTGCATCATCGTTTGGGTAGCCATACTCATATCCTTATTGACGGTGGGACGTGATGTCCGTTGCTTAACCTGAGCACCAGGCAAGTACGAAGAAAAAGAGCAGAAATACGCTTTCTGCAGTAAACGAAGTCGACCGAAATTCACTTCCTGTGTTCGATATAAATAAGCATACCCTTGTCTTTGGTCTAAGAAAACTCTTAAATTGGCTGTGTTTACCATACATTACAAACTTTAATATAGTACAGAAATACAATTAGCTCGCCATAGATCGGTGTTTAGATAATCCTCTGATAATCAACATTTTTTATCGAAGAGATATGCTGTTACTCTTTCGGGAATATTAAACCGGAATAATGCTCCGTAAAAAAATGAATCAAGGATTAATTATTCCGCATATCAGGTGCATTAATAAAATTGCGCTAAATCAAATTCTGTGGAGTAAATAATTTTCAGTGCGTGTGGCGTTTTTGATGAAAAACATACTGCACTTTTCTGACGTCCGGCGTTCTCGTGCCCGATCCGGGGCATCAGGGATATCTTAGCTAATCTTATGGATAATCCTGCTTACCCTCATTTCATTTGTCTGACAAATACTGCCTTTTTTATGTCATTTTTCGCTGAATTTATGTACGCAATTACTGTAATTCTGCGGTGTGATGGGGCTCTCTTATGGATGATTAATTTCCCGCTAAAACTATCACCAGCAATAACGCTTATAACGAGGTAAGCGCTAATGCCTTGTTTTAAGTCCGATTAAATAAGAAGCACGCACATATTCCCTACAGAAAAGAAAGCTAAAGCTGGAGTTTACCATGCACAAATTTACTAAAGCGTTGGCGGCCATCGGTCTGGCTGCCGTTATGTCACAATCCGCTATTGCTGAGAATTTAAAACTCGGTTTTTTGGTAAAACAGCCCGAAGAGCCCTGGTTCCAGACGGAGTGGAAATTCGCCGATAAGGCCGGGAAAGATTTAGGTTTTGAAGTGATTAAAATCGCCGTGCCTGACGGTGAGAAAACCCTGAACGCCATCGACAGCCTGGCGGCCAGCGGTGCGAAAGGTTTCGTTATCTGTACGCCGGATCCAAAGCTGGGCTCGGCCATCGCGGCAAAAGCCCGCGGTTACGACATGAAGGTCATTGCCGTTGACGATCAGTTCGTGAACGCCAAAGGCAAGCCGATGGACAGCGTCCCGCTGGTCATGATGGCCGCGACAAAAATCGGCGAACGTCAGGGCCAGGAACTCTATAAAGAGATGCAAAAACGCGGCTGGGACGTCAAAGAGACCGCAGTGATGGCTATTACAGCGGATGAGCTGGACACGGCGCGTCGTCGTACAACCGGGTCAATGGACGCGCTGAAGGCGGCCGGTTTCCCGGAAAAACAAATCTACAAAGTCCCCACCAAATCTAACGATATCCCGGGCGCTTTCGACGCCGCCAACTCCATGCTGGTTCAGCATCCGGAGGTCAAACACTGGCTGGTGGTCGGCATGAACGATAACACCGTGCTGGGCGGCGTGCGCGCGACGGAAGGTCAGGGCTTCAAGGCACCTGACGTGATCGGGATTGGCATCAACGGCGTTGACGCCGTCAGCGAGCTGTCCAAAGCGCAGGCCACCGGCTTCTACGGCTCACTGCTGCCAAGCCCGGACGTTCACGGCTATAAATCCAGCGAGATGCTTTACAACTGGGTCACCAAAGGGGCTGAACCGCCGAAATTTACCGAAGTGACCGACGTGGTGCTCATCACCCGCGACAACTTCAAAGAGGAGCTGGCGAAAAAAGGACTGGGCGGGAAGTAATACGCGGTGATTGTGCCCCTCATACTGCGTGAGGGGCCTGACGTACACACTACAGGAATCACGGAGACGTTATGCGACAGTCTGATCCGTATCTCTCTTTTCGCGGCATCGGGAAAACCTTCCCCGGTGTGAACGCGCTGACCGATATCAGCTTCGACTGCTATGCCGGCCAGGTTCACGCCCTGATGGGGGAAAACGGTGCGGGAAAATCCACGCTGTTGAAAATCCTCAGCGGCAACTACTCGCCAACAACCGGCACGCTGGCGATCCGCGGCGAAGAGGTCTCTTTTGCCGATACCACGGCGGCGCTCAATGCCGGGGTGGCCATTATCTATCAGGAGCTGCACCTCATCCCTGAGATGACCGTGGCGGAAAACATCTATTTAGGACAGCTCCCGCACAAAGGCGGCGTGGTGAATCGTTCGCTACTTAATTATGAAGCGGGGCTGCAGCTAAAACACCTGGGGCTGGACGTCGATCCCCAGACGCCGCTGAAATATCTCTCCATCGGCCAGTGGCAGATGGTTGAAATTGCCAAGGCGCTGGCGCGTAACGCCAGAATAATTGCCTTCGATGAACCCACCAGTTCGCTCTCGAAGCGTGAAATCGAAAATCTGTTCCGCGTGATCCGCGAATTGCGTCAGGAAGGCCGGACGATTTTGTACGTTTCGCACCGCATGGAAGAGATATTTGCTCTCAGCGATGCCATCACCGTGTTTAAAGATGGACGCTACGTGCGCACCTTTACCGACATGGCGCAGGTGAACCATGACCAGCTTGTTCAGGCGATGGTCGGACGCGATCTGGGTGATATCTATCACTGGCAGCCTCGCCAGTACGGCCCTGAGCGTCTGCGCCTCGATAGCGTAAAAGCGCCGGGCGTCAGAACGCCGATTTCGTTATCCGTACGCAGCGGTGAAATCGTCGGCCTGTTTGGTCTGGTAGGCGCGGGGCGTAGCGAATTGATGAAAGGGCTGTTCGGCGGTACCCGTATTACCGATGGGCAGGTCTCCATTGACGGCGAGCGGGTAGACATTCAGAAACCGGCCCACGCGATCGGGGCGGGAATGATGCTCTGTCCGGAAGACCGGAAAGCAGAGGGCATTATTCCGGTGCACTCGGTACGCGACAACATCAATATTTCCGCCCGCCGTAAGTTTATTCGCGCAGGTTGCCTGATAAACGATAGCTGGGAGTCGAGCAATGCCGACCACCATATTCGTTCACTGAATATCAAAACGCCGGGTCCGGAACAGCTGATCATGAATCTGTCAGGCGGAAAGCAGCAGAAGGCCATTCTGGGCCGCTGGCTGTCGGAGGACATGAAGGTCATCTTGCTGGATGAGCCGACGCGCGGTATCGACGTGGGGGCAAAACACGAGATTTATAACGTGATCTATGAGCTGGCAAAACGCGGCGTGGCGGTGCTCTTCGCCTCGAGCGATCTGCCGGAGGTGCTGGGCGTGGCCGACCGCATTGTGGTGATGCGTGAAGGCGAAATTGCCGGCGAATTACTTCATGAACAGGCGAATGAACAACAGGCGTTGAACCTCGCCATGCCTAAAGTTAGCCAGGCCGTCGCCTGAGTAAGGAGTTAATGATGTCCTCTGTTACTACATCCGGAGTGCCGAAGTCGAAGTCGGCGTTGAGCGTTGGGCGTATCTGGGATCAGTACGGCATGCTGGTGGTGTTTGCCGCACTGTTCGTCGCCTGCGCGATCTTTGTCCCCAACTTTGCCACCTTCATTAATATGAAGGGGCTGGGTCTCGCCATCTCCATGTCCGGGATGGTGGCCTGCGGGATGCTGTTCTGTCTGGCCTCCGGCGATTTTGACCTGTCGGTGGCGTCGGTGATTGCCTGTGCAGGCGTTACGACGGCCGTGGTGATCAACATGACGGAGAGCCTGTGGATTGGCGTTTTTGCCGGTCTGTTACTCGGCGTCATCAGCGGTCTGGTGAACGGTTTTGTTATCGCGCGCCTGAAGATTAACGCCCTGATCACGACGCTTGCGACAATGCAAATTGTCCGCGGGCTGGCCTATATCATCTCCGACGGTAAAGCGGTGGGGATTGAAGACGAGCGTTTCTTTACGCTGGGTTACGCCAACTGGCTGGGTCTGCCTGCGCCTATCTGGCTGACCGTGGCCTGCCTGATCCTGTTCGGCTTCCTGCTTAACCGGACCACCTTTGGCCGTAATACGCTGGCGATTGGCGGTAACGAAGAGGCCGCCCGTCTGGCCGGGGTGCCGGTGGTGCGCACCAAGATTATTATCTTTGTGCTCTCGGGGCTCGTTTCTGCCGCGGCGGGGATTATTCTGGCGTCGCGTATGACCAGCGGCCAGCCAATGACCTCTATTGGTTATGAGCTGATCGTTATTTCGGCCTGCGTGTTAGGGGGCGTTTCCCTCAAGGGCGGCATCGGAAAAATCTCATATGTGGTGGCCGGTATCCTGATTTTGGGCACGGTAGAGAACGCCATGAACCTGCTGAATATTTCGCCGTTCTCGCAGTACGTGGTGCGTGGTCTGATCCTGCTGGCAGCGGTGATTTTCGACCGTTACAAGCAAAAAGCGAAGCGTACCGTGTAACCGTTTGGCACCTCTTTTATTGCTCAACTTATAACCATAGTTGACCCCTTCACCGCCCCGCCAGTAAAACTGGCGGGGCGGGTGTCCAAAGGCGGGCGACGTCACACCGTCTATACTTACATGGCTATGAAAGAGGTAAAGGCGTTTACCTCTCGTCAACCGTAAGGAGGAAAAGGGTGGCTGACTTGTTAACCGCACCGCCTGTACTGCCCGGACATTATGCTTTCTTTTTTGATCTCGACGGCACGCTCGCCGGGATAAAACCGCACCCCGATCAGGTGTCTATTCCGGAGGCGGTGTTACAGGATTTGCATCAGCTCTCGCTCATGAATGAGGGAGCACTGGCATTGATATCAGGGCGCTCAATGGCCGAGCTGGATCTGCTCGCCAGTCCATACCACTTTCCGCTGGCCGGTGTACACGGAGCGGAGCGCCGCGACATCCATGATCAAACGCATATCGTTTCACTCCCCGACGCACTTACGCAAACGCTCCAGAAGCGGCTCTCTGCTGCGCTGGCCGACCTGCCTGGCACCGAGCTGGAAGCCAAAGGCATGGCCTTTGCCCTGCATTATCGCCAGGCACCGCAGCACGGAGATGCCGTGCTCGCGCTTGCTCAGACGGTTGCGGATGCGCATCCACAGCTGGCGCTGCAGCCGGGCAAATGCGTGGTGGAGTTAAAGCCGAAGGGGATTAATAAAGGCGCTGCCATCGCCGCCTTTATGGCGGAGGCGCCATTTAAGGGCCGGACGCCTGTTTTCTTAGGGGATGACCTGACCGACGAGGCCGGGTTCCGTGTGGTTAATCAGGCCGGAGGGATCGCCGTTAAGGTAGGGCCTGGTGACACTGTCGCCGAATGGCGGCTGGCGGATGTCGCCAGCGTCTGGCAGTGGGTATCTGATATCGCTAACCAGCAACAACAACAAATAGCGCAAAACAAAGGGGGAAACCATTATGGGTCGCTTAGTCGTCGTCTCTAACCGAATCGCACCGCCTGATGATAAAAAAGCCAGTGCGGGTGGCCTGGCGGTAGGGGTGTTAGGTGCCTTGAAAGCCGCTGGCGGGCTGTGGTTTGGCTGGAGCGGAGAAATCAGTGAAGAAGAGAAACCGCTCACAAAAGTGACGCGCGGGAACATCACGTGGGCGTCGTTTGCACTGAAAGAGAAAGACTACGACGAGTATTACTCGCAGTTCTCGAATGCCGTCCTGTGGCCGGCGTTTCACTATCGTCTTGACCTGGTCAAATTCCAGCGTGAATCCTTCGAAGGCTACGCGCGCGTGAATGCGCTGCTGGCGGATAAACTGCTGCCATTGATAGAGGAAGACGATATTTTATGGATCCACGATTATCACCTGCTGCCGTTCGCCAGAGAGCTGCGAAAGAGGGGAGTGAATAACCGGATTGGCTTCTTCCTGCACATCCCGTTCCCGACGCCGGAAATTTTTACCGCGCTGCCGCCGCATGAAGAGCTGCTGGAAGCGCTGTGTGACTACGATTTGCTGGGCTTCCAGACGGAAAATGACCGCCTGGCATTCCTTGACTCCGTGTCAGGGAAAGCGCGTCTGGTGACCAAAGGCGGGAAAACCCATACGGCGTGGGGAAAAACGTTCCACACCGAAGTGTATCCAATAGGGATTGAACCTGACGAAATCGCGGAGCAGGCCTCCGGCCCGCTGCCGCCGAAGCTGGCGCAGCTTAAGAATGAACTCAAGCACGTGAAAAATATCTTCTCGGTCGAGCGTCTTGATTATTCTAAAGGGCTGCCGGAACGCTTCCTGGCGTATGAAACGCTGCTGGATAAATATCCGGAGCATCACGGTAAAATCCGTTATACCCAGATTGCGCCGACGTCGCGCGGTGAGGTTCAGGCCTATCAGGATATTCGCCATCAGCTGGAGACAGAAGCCGGGCGCATTAATGGCCGTTACGGGCAGCTGGGCTGGACGCCGCTGTTTTATCTGAATCAGCACTTCGACCGCAAGATCCTGATGAAGGTCTTCCGCTACGCGGACGTCGGCCTGGTGACGCCGCTGCGCGACGGGATGAACCTGGTCGCGAAAGAGTATGTGGCAGCGCAGGACCCCGCCGATCCGGGTGTTCTGGTGCTATCCCAGTTTGCCGGGGCCGCAAATGAGCTTACCTCGGCGCTGATTGTGAACCCTTACGATCGCGATGACGTGGCGAATGCCCTGAACCGCGCGCTGACCATGCCGCTCACGGAACGTATTTCCCGCCATGCTGAAATGATGGAGACGATCCGGAAGAACGATATTAACCACTGGCAGGCGCGTTTTATTCAGGATCTCCGCGATATCGCCCCACAAAGCCATGAAGGCGATTTACAAAAAAAGATCGCAACTTTCCCTAAACTTGCCTGATATTTCCCTGGGGGGTTAACGCCCCCCAAGCGGCACTAATAACACGTCAACCTGACTTGATGCGACAATGGATTTCGCCGCGCAGGCCGCGCGCGATAAAAAGCTGTGGTTATGATTCCCGCATATCACTAAATCAATATTCTGTTTACGACACATGTCGAGAATATGGGCATTAAGTTCTCCTGTCGCAATTACGGTTTCATAGACAGGATAGTGTGCCTTTTCGACCAGCTCGCGCAGAAATTGCTGCGTTTCCTCCTGAAGCACCTCACGAATATCCTCCAGCATGGGGGCAGCCAGCTGATTATACATCTCGGGTTCGGCCGCAAGCGTGATGAGGCTGATGCGGGCATTGTGGGGTCTGGCAATGGAAACTGCCCGGGCGACGAGTTGATGGCTTTCTGGGGAAACGGCAACAGAAACAAGTAGATGGGAGTAACTCATGGCGCACTCCTTGGGTGTCTGACTGACAGCGTTTGATCACCTTTACCGCGATTTTCCGGGTTCTGCAAGGGCTGATTACGACATTAGTGTGAAGCTTATCATAATTATTCATTAATTATTCTTATAAGAAGAATAACTGAAAAATGCGCCTAAATGAAAAAAATTAACAACTTAACGTAAATCACACAATTTTATGCCTTGACTGTTGAATCGTTTTGATGCGTTACAAAATCATTTCGAATGATCACGCCCTGAAACATCTTTTTTGGGCTGCCTGCATAACTCTATGTTTTTTCACAGTAAGAAAAATGTTTCCCGGAGGGGTGAATGATGTAAATGTTTCCGCGCGACGTCCACCCGAGGAAAAGCACGTTGCATGCCAGTTCTGATCCCCCTTCTGCATGAGTATTCGTCAATTAAGAATACAAAACAGTGTCGATTGGTTAATAATTGAACAAATTACAAGTCATACTGATGGATTTATGGGTCATATTCACTTAAATTGTGTGACGTAGATCACATTTTTTTTAAATTTGAGGATGGCTGGATTGTATGTGTCAAAACTGACGAGTAGAGTTTGCGTCGGATTAGGAAAAATCTTAGTTATTTGTAAGAAATGATAAAACATGTAAGAGACGCATTTGCGTTTCCTCTCTTACGCGTTTCGATGAATACAAACCTAAATTCAACTATGCATTTAGCCTTTTCTTTTTTATACCGGGTGATTTCCCGGCGACATCACGGGGTGCGGTCTTTCCGCATAAAAATAATAGTTGGTTATTCGGGATGGGAACAATGCATACATCCGAGTTGCTAAAACATATCTATGACATCAATTTGTCGTATTTACTGCTCGCGCAGCGTTTGATTAGTCAGGACAAGGCGTCCGCGATGTTTCGTCTGGGTATTAACGAAGAGATGGCAACCATGCTGGGTGGTTTAACCCTCCCGCAGATGGTTAAACTGGCTGAAACGAATCAACTGGTTTGCCAGTTCCGTTTCGATGACTCTCAGACTATAACGCGTCTGACGCAGGAGTCCCGTGTAGACGATCTTCAACAGATCCATACCGGTATTCTTCTCTCTACTCGCTTGCTTAACGAAATCAGCCAGCCTGATGACGTAGCCCGTAAGAAAAGGGCCTAGCAATGAGCGAGAAAAGCATTGTTCAGGAAGCGCGTGACATACAGTTGGCCATGGAGCTGATTACGCTGGGTGCTCGTTTACAAATGCTGGAAAGCGAGACGCAGTTGAGCCGTGGTCGTCTCATCAAACTGTACAAAGAGTTACGTGGTAGTCCCCCGCCGAAAGGCATGCTGCCGTTTTCTACCGACTGGTTTATGACGTGGGAGCAGAATATTCACGCTTCCATGTTCTGTAATGCCTGGCAGTATCTTCTCAAAACCGGTTTGTGTAGCGGCGTTGACGCCGTGATCAAAGCCTACAAACTTTACCTTGAACAATGCCCACAGCAGGAAGAAGGTCCTCTGCTGGCGCTGACCCGCGCATGGACGCTGGTGCGTTTTGTTGAGAGCGGAATGCTTGAGCTGTCGCGCTGCAACTGCTGCAACGGCAATTTTATTACCCATGCTCACCAACCTGCAGGCAGCTTCGCCTGTAGTTTATGTCAGCCTCCTTCCCGTGCAGTAAAAAGACGTAAACTTTCCCGGGATGCTGCCGATATTATTCCACAACTGCTGGATGAACAGATCGAACAAGCTGTTTAACCCGAACGTGTGGGAAAGATTCCAGCAGCGGTAAGCGATTACCGCTGCTTTTTTTTACCCCGCGAACGGTCAACGCTGCGAGCTGGACGTCCTTGCCATAGTCACTAGCGGAAGGATGATGTCGTGCTTATCTTATTAGGTTACCTGGTAGTTCTCGGTACAGTTTTCGGCGGTTACATGATGACCGGCGGGCACCTTGGAGCACTCTATCAACCGGCTGAACTTATTATCATCGGCGGCGCAGGGGTAGGGGCTTTTATCGTTGGCAACAACGGTAAATCGATCAAGGGCACGCTGAAGGCAATTCCGTTGCTGTTCCGTCGCTCAAAATACACCAAAAGCATGTATATGGATCTGCTGGCACTGCTCTATCGCCTGATGGCGAAGTCGCGTCAGCAGGGCATGTTCTCGCTTGAGCGGGATATTGAAAACCCGAAAGAGAGCGAAATTTTTGCCAGCTATCCGCGCATTCTTGCTGATGCCATGATGCTGGATTTCATCGTCGACTATCTGCGACTGATCATCAGCGGCAACATGAATACCTTCGAAATCGAAGCGCTGATGGATGAAGAGATTGAAACCCATGAAAGCGAATCGGAAGTGCCGGCCAACAGCCTGGCGCTGGTCGGCGACTCGCTTCCGGCATTTGGTATCGTTGCTGCGGTTATGGGGGTGGTTCACGCCCTCGCCTCAGCAGACCGTCCGGCAGCCGAGCTCGGCGCGCTGATTGCCCATGCGATGGTGGGCACCTTCCTCGGTATTTTGCTGGCGTACGGCTTTATCTCTCCGCTGGCCAGCGTGCTGCGCCAGAAGAGCGCGGAAACCACCAAAATGATGCAGTGCGTGAAGATCACGCTGCTCTCTAACCTCAACGGTTATGCGCCACCGATCGCGGTTGAGTTTGGCCGTAAAACGCTTTACTCCAGCGAGCGTCCGTCGTTTATCGAGCTTGAAGAACACGTGCGTGCGGTGAAAAACCCAAACCAACAGACGACAACTGAGGACGCATGAAAAACCAGTCCCATCCGATCGTCATCGTAAAAAAACGCAAGCACAAGGGCGGTGGGCATGGCGCGCACGGCTCGTGGAAAATCGCGTACGCCGATTTTATGACCGCAATGATGGCGTTCTTTCTGGTGATGTGGCTGATCTCCATCTCCAGCCCAAAAGAACTGATCCAGATTGCCGAATATTTCCGCACGCCGCTGGCAACGGCGGTGGCCGGCGGGCCGCGTATCTCTAACAGCGAAAGCCCGATCCCGGGCGGCGGCGATGATTACACCCAGCAGAAGGGTGAGGTGAAAAAAGAGCCGAACATCGACGAGCTGAAACGAAAGATGGAACAGGCGCGCCTGAAGAAACTGCGTGGCGATCTCGATCAGCTGATTGAAGCGGATCCGAAGCTGCGCGCGCTGCGACCGCATCTGAAGATTGACCTGGTGCAGGAAGGGCTGCGTATCCAGATTATCGACAGCCAGAACCGCCCGATGTTTAAAACCGGGAGTGCGGAAGTCGAACCGTACATGCGCGATATTCTGCGTGCCATTGCACCGGTGCTGAACGGCATTCCTAACCGAATCAGCCTGTCAGGCCACACGGATGATTTCCCCTACGCCAGTGGGGAGAAGGGATACAGCAACTGGGAACTTTCTGCCGACCGTGCCAACGCCTCGCGCCGCGAGCTGGTGGCAGGTGGGCTTGATGATGGCAAGGTACTGCGCGTAGTCGGCATGGCCGCAACCATGCGCGTTTCCGACCGCGGGCCGGATGATGCCATCAACCGTCGTATCAGTCTTTTAGTGCTGAACCAGCAGGCGGAGCAGGCCATCCTGCATGAAAACGCCGAAAGTCAGAATGAGTCACTGGACGATTTAAAACAGCCTGGGGCCGTTCCTTCGGCTGCCGTTCCAACATCGCCACCAGCCAATCCGAGGTGATAGCGTGAGCATGGATATTAGCGATTTTTACCAGACATTCTTTGATGAAGCCGACGAATTGTTGGCCGATATGGAGCAACACTTGCTCGATTTGGTGCCCGAAGCACCGGATTCCGAGCAGCTCAATGCCATCTTCCGTGCGGCGCATTCCATTAAAGGCGGAGCCGGAACGTTTGGATTTACCATCCTGCAGGAAACGACCCATTTAATGGAAAACCTGCTTGATGAAGCACGACGCGGTGAGATGCAGCTCAATACCGACATTATCAACCTGTTTTTGGAAACCAAAGATATTATGCAGGAACAGCTCGACGCCTATAAAAGTTCGGCAGAGCCTGATGCCGCCAGCTTTGAATACATCTGCAATGCGCTGCGCCAGCTCGCGCTGGAAGCCAAAGGTGAGGTTTCCGCAGCCGTGGTTCCTGCCGCAAAACTGAGCGTTGTGGATACGGTTGCCGCGCAGGCGTCTGCCCCTGCCGACGCACCGGCGGGCAAACTGCGCGTGGTACTGTCTCGCCTGAAAGAGAATGAAGTTAACCTGCTGGAAGAAGAGCTGGGTAACCTGGCGAAATTAAGCAACGTGGTTAAAGGCAAAGACAGCCTGGCCGCGACGCTTGATGACGGTATTGGCCAGGACGATATCGTGGCGGTGCTGTGCTTTGTGATTGAAGCCGATCAAATCGCCTTCGAAACCGAAACGGTCGCGGTTGACGTTCCTGCGGCTGTGGAAGAGGTGGCTGTTGTCGCTCAGGCTGCCGCACCGGCTGTGGCGCCTGCGGCTCCGGCGCTCAAGGCGGTGCCAAAAGAGGCTGCTGCACCGGGCCGTGGTGAAAAACCTGCCGCGCGCTCCAGCGAGTCAACCAGCATCCGTGTCGCCGTTGAGAAGGTTGATCAGCTGATTAACCTGGTGGGCGAACTGGTGATCACCCAGTCGATGCTGGCGCAACGTTCAAACGAACTCGACCCGGTCACCCACGGGGATTTGATTACCAGCATGGGCCAGCTGCAGCGTAACGCCCGCGATCTGCAGGAATCGGTCATGTCCATCCGTATGATGCCGATGGAATATGTCTTCAGCCGCTTCCCGCGTCTGGTTCGCGATCTCGCCAGCAAGCTGAACAAGCAGATTGAACTGACCCTGATGGGCAGCTCAACCGAACTGGATAAAAGCCTGATCGAGCGCATCATTGACCCGTTAACGCACCTGGTGCGTAACAGCCTCGACCACGGTATTGAACTGCCGGAAAACCGCATTGCCGCAGGGAAATCCCCGGTCGGGAATCTGATCCTGTCTGCGGAACATCAGGGCGGAAACATCTGCATTGAAGTGACCGATGACGGCGCCGGTCTGAACCGCGAGCGCATCCTGGCAAAAGCGATTTCGCAGGGAATGGCGGTCAATGAAAACATGACCGACGAAGAAGTGGGCATGCTGATCTTCGCACCGGGCTTCTCTACCGCAGAGCAGGTGACCGACGTCTCCGGGCGCGGCGTGGGCATGGACGTGGTGAAACGTAACATCCAGGAGATGGGCGGCCACGTTGAGATCCAGTCCAAACAGGGTTCCGGCACGACCATTCGCATCCTGCTGCCGCTGACGCTGGCGATCCTCGACGGCATGTCCGTCAAAGTGGCGGACGAAGTCTTTATCCTCCCGCTGAACGCCGTGATGGAATCCCTCCAGCCGCGTGAGGAAGATCTGCATCCGCTGGCGGGCGGCGAGCGCGTACTCGAGGTTCGCGGTGAGTACCTGCCGCTGGTGGAACTGTGGAAAGTGTTCGAAGTGGACGGGGCGAAGACCGAGGCCACGCAGGGTATCGTGGTGATCCTGCAAAGCGCGGGCCGCCGCTACGCATTGCTGGTCGATCAGCTGATTGGTCAGCACCAGGTGGTGGTGAAGAACCTCGAAAGCAACTACCGCAAAGTGCCGGGTATTTCTGCCGCCACCATTCTGGGTGATGGTAGCGTGGCGCTGATCGTCGACGTGTCGGCGCTTCAGGGATTAAATCGTGAACAACGTGTGGCGTACACAGCCGCCTGATTAAGTAGAAGGTAATAACATGACCGGTATGAGTAATGTAACGAAACTGGCGGGCGAGCCATCAGGACAGGAATTTCTGGTATTCACTTTAGGCGATGAAGAGTACGGCATCGATATCCTGAAAGTGCAGGAAATCCGTGGTTACGACCAGGTTACCCGCATCGCTAACACGCCTGCGTTTATTAAAGGTGTCACCAACCTGCGTGGCGTCATTGTGCCCATCGTGGATCTGCGCGTGAAGTTCAGCCAGGGCGACGTTGACTACAACGACAACACCGTGGTGATCGTCCTGAATCTGGGGCAGCGCGTGGTGGGGATCGTGGTGGATGGCGTGTCTGACGTGCTTTCCCTGACCTCTGATCAGATTCGTCCTGCGCCAGAGTTTGCGGTCACGCTGTCGACCGAATACCTGACCGGTCTGGGCGCGCTCGGCGAGCGTATGCTGATTCTGGTGAACATTGAGAAGCTGCTGAACAGCGATGAGATGGCGCTGTTGGATATCGCCGCGAGTCACGTAGCCTAAAACAAAGCCGGGTGGCGCTGACGCTTACCCGGCCTACGTGTTCGAGCCATTTGTAGGCCGGGTAAGGCAAAGCCGCCACCCGGCTTTTTCATGCCATTACGCTTCCTGCTTTACCAGTTCAGCTTCAGCTTCCGCGTCCCGCGCGCCTTCATTCTGCGACAGCATGGCGGTCGCAATACCATTACCCAGAACGTTAATTGCGGAACGGCCCATATCCAGGAAGTGGTCGATCCCCATCAGCAGCAGAATACCGGCGACCGGAATGTTAAAGCTTGGGATCGTCGCGGCCAGCACCACCAGCGAGGAGCGCGGTACGCCCGCAATCCCTTTTGAGGCCAGCATCAGGGTCAGCATCAGCACCGTCACCTCAGAGAAGCTCAGATGAATGTTGTACGCCTGCGCGATAAACATCGAGGCGAATGAGCAGTACACCATCGACCCCACCAGGTTGAAGGAGTAGCCAATCGGCAGTACGAAAGAGGCGATGTTGCGCGAGCAGCCAAAACGCTCCAGCTGCTCCAGCGTTTTAGGGTAGGCCGCTTCAGAACTGCTGGTGGTAAACGCCACCAGAACCGGATCTTTCAGCATGCTGACCAGGCGGAACACCTCTTTTTTCAGCACCATGTAACCCACGGCCAGCAGCACCATGCAGGTGAGAAGAATGGCAACATAGTAGCCGCCAATAAAGGAGGCATAGTTCAACAGAATGCCCAGGCCCTGCGTGGCGATGACGGAGGAGATTGCCGCGAAAATGGCCAGCGGCGCAACGTACATTACGTAGCCTGTGACCTTCAGCATAATATGAGAAACCACGTCCAGCGCGGCCACCAGCGGGGCGTTGAATTTCTGCCCCAGCGACGCGCCGCCAATGCCGAAGAACATTGAGAACACCACAATCTGCAGGATCTCATTGTTCGACATCGCCCCCGCGATGCTGGTCGGAATGGTGTGAGACAGGAACGCTTTCAGCGTCATGCCCCCAACGGCCAGACCGGTATCCACCGCCTCGGTCGGGACGGTCAGGTTCAGTCCGCTGCCCGGATGCTCCAGCGTGACGATAAACAGGCCGACCAGAATTGAGAGCACGGATGAGCTGATAAACCATACCATCGCTTTGCCGCCCACGCGGCCAATGGTGGAGGTTTCGCCCAGCTTCATAATGCCGACGGTGAGCGTACTGAAGACCAGCGGCGCAATGACCATTTTGATCAGTCGCAGGAAAATATCGGTCAGAAGGGTAATATTATCCGACCAGGCTTTGATGGCATCCGCAGATGCATATTCATGAATTGCTGCCCCTGAAAGAATACCCGCCAGCATGAATATCACGATGAAGAGTGTGAGTTTGTTTGCACTTGCCACGAAAAAAGACCCTCTATGCGCTTCAGATGTAGCCCGCACCGATACATATAAATTTTTTATTACGACGCGGGAAATTATTCGGCACATAAATTGACGCAAAGCGTAGGGGGATACAACTCCTTTTTAAGTTTTATTAATTTTGTTGTTATTGCTCTGACGATATATTGTGATCTGCATCACACTTTAATGGATATATTCTCTCCTGATAGTATGAAAATGCTGAAAAAAATAATTTAACTCTCTGTTATTTAAGGCAATAAGAAGTCAATAAGACAAAGTGCTTATGCGTTATGGGGCAGGTGGTCGAAGCGATATCCGTAAACTAAATTCTCAATAACCCCCCTCAGAGGAACATTAAGCGGGGCTAACATCTTGAACGACAAAAATAAAACGTGGCAAGGGAACGGAGACGTCTTCTGGAGGGTGGTAAATGAAAAGAAAACTCCTTTTGATCTGCGCAGGCACCTTACTGACTGCGACAACGGTCCATCAGGCGCTGGCCGTCACCAGTAGCGGCACCATCGGCGCGACGCTGACGCTCACGAACGGTTGTCTGATAAACGGATCGCCCACGCAAAACGGCATTAACTTCGGGACACTGGATTTCGGCACCCATCCCGCAACGTTTTCCACTCTGACCACGCAGCTCACCGGCGCCAGCGGCGGAAACACCTTCACTATTCAATGTACGACCGCCAGCTATACGGTGGCGATCACCGGCAACACCAACTCCACCGCACCCGGCACCGTTGTCGGCACCCCGGGAACCCCTGCGCGCTATCTGGTTAACACCGCCAACGCGGCACAGGGCGTGGCATACAGCCTGTACAGCGACAGCGGGTTTAACAGCGTGATTGCCAATAACACCGCGCTGCCGATCGCCTCTACGGCCGGAGGGGTGGACAGTTACACCCTCTACGGACGTATTACCGGCGGCGGTAACAGCGTGACGGTCGTCCCGGGCACCTACACCGACACGATTAACGTCAGCGTCACCTATTAGTCCTGAACCGCCATGAAGGCAACTCTTACTGGTCTGCGCATATGCGCAGAGGGACACGTGCAGCCTTTTTTCGCGCTGATCGTCGGATTGCTGATGGCGCCCGCGGCGGAGGCGGTGACGTCACAGTCCTTTAAAGTCAGCGCGACCATCGTCCCGGGATGTGTGGTGACGACCGGCAGCGGAGGGCTTCTCGGGACGCTGGATTTTGGCACCCATAACGGCGTCGAGAGCGCACCGGTCAGCACCAGTTTTTTGCCAAACGGGGCCTTATCTATCGCCTGCACGCCAGGCGTGGCGCTGAGCATGAGCATTAATGGCGGCCAGAATTATTCAACCGTTCGCCGCATGAAGCGCTCGAACGGCGCCGACGTGGTGGGATACCGGCTTTACAGCAGCAGCTCGCTGGCCGCGAACAGCGAAATTGGCGTCAACCAGGCGATACCGGTGACCTATAGCAACAGCAATAACATCGCGCTGCCGCTTTTTGGCGTGGCGCTACTGACCGGATTTAGCCCGGCAGGAACGTATTCCGATCAGCTCACCGTGACCTTGTCATGGTAATAAAGGGAGAGTGTTGATGAAGCCAGTTTTCAGACCTGTTTGTCTGGCGGGCGCGTTGGGAATGGCTGTGGCAATCGGTCAGGCGCAGGCGGCAGCCACCATTCTGCTCTGGCCGATCGACCCGTGGCTTGCGGCAGACGCCAACGCCACGGAGCTGTGGATCCAGAACCAGGGAAACAGCGCCACCACGATGCAGGTGCGTATTGTGCGCTGGAAGCAGGAGGACGGACACGAACGCTACACCGCGCAGCAGGATGTGGTCGCCAGCCCGCCCATCGTCACCATTGGCACAGGCAGCAAGCAGCTTATCCGTCTTATTAAGCAGGCCCCCGTTCCCGCAGGCGTCGAACAAGCCTACCGCATTATCGTGGATGAAATTCCTCAGCCTGATGCTAAAGCCGAACCCGCCATCGGCCTCAAGTTGCAGATGCGTTACTCCATTCCGCTGTTTGTGTATGGCCAGGGGATCCCGACAATAAAAGAGGGGGCGCATCACGCGCTGGTGGAGACCCGGAACCTGAGCTGGCGGGTGACGCGAGCGGATGGGCAGCCGGTACTGGAGGTCCGGAATCGGGGGGATGTCCATGTCAGGCTGAGCCAGGTGGCGCTGGAGCAGGGAGGGCAGAAACGCACGGTCGCGGAGGGATTGCTGGGTTACGTACTTCCCGGCAGCACCCGCAGCTGGCCGGTACCCGCAGGCGTTCGTCAGCCAGAGCGGATGAGCGCGCAGATTAATGCCAGGGACGCACAATGGCAGTCGACGCCCGTCAACTGAAGCCGGCGATGATGATACTGCTTTGCGTCAGTTACGCGACCTGGGCTGAGCCCGGCGATGACAGCCTTCCGCCGCCGCCCCAGGCACAGGCGATACATGATGAAGCGGTCTTCCAGCTTGCCCTCGTGCTCAACCACTACGATACCGGTCTGGTCGTGCCCGTGACGCAGCGCAAAGGCGCTTTCTTTATCTCCAGCGCTGACCTGCTGCGCGCGGGGCTGCCCCCGGAACATGTTCCTGCCGGAGAGGTGAATCTCTCATCGCTTTCTCAGGTTCGGGTGGAGTACGACAGCGCCGGGCAACGTCTGCTGCTGACCGTTCCCCGGGACTGGGTCGCATCCCGCGTGACGCCGTTCGGCGCGCAAACGGCGCAGGCCAAACCGCACTTCGGGCGCGGCGCGCTGCTCAATTACGATCTCTACACCAACCACACGGAGCATATCGGCGGACAGGCGTCCCTCTGGCATGAATTCCGCTATTTCAATGAGAACGGCTCGTTTTCCTCCACCGGCTATGCCCGGGAAAATTTCACCGGTAACGACGGTCAGCAGGAGGGGTATGTCCGCTATGACACGACCCTGCTGTTCACTAACGAGGATGACGCAATGAGCTGGAGCGTCGGGGACGTGATCAGCGATGCCCTGAGCTGGAGCTCCAGCGTGCGGATGGGAGGGATCAGCGTCGGGCGAGATTTCTCCCTGCGCCCTGACCTGGTGACGTGGCCGCTGCCCGAATTCGCGGGGGAAGCGGCGGTACCCACCTCGGTGGATCTCTTTATCAACGGCTATCGGTCCGGCTCAACCCAGCTTCAGCCGGGCCCCTTCACCCTGACCAATCTGCCCTATATCAACGGCGCCGGGGATGCGGTACTGGTCACGACGGATGCATTAGGGCGCCAGGTCAGCACCACGCTGCCGTTTTACGTCTCCAGCGACCTGCTCAAAAAAGGGCTGAGCGACGGCGCCGTGACGCTGGGCAGCCTGCGGCGTAATTACGGTATCAAGAATTTTGACTACGGCCCGGCGGCAGGCAGCGGTTCGTATCGCTACGGGATGACGGACTGGCTGACGCTGGAAGGGCATGCCGAAGGGGCGCAGGAACTGGCGCTGGGCGGGGCTGGGACGGTGATTAAACTCGGCCAGTTTGGCGTGGTGAATACCTCTTACTCGCAAAGCCGCATGCGCGGGGAGGCGGGCGGGCAAATCAACTGGGGTTACCAGTACAGCACCAGCGAGTTCAGCGTGGCCACCCAGCACACGCGTCGGGATCGCGGCTTTGGCAATCTGGCCCTGTACGACCAGCCTATGGTGTATGACGATAACGATAAACCCATCGCCAGCTTCAGCCGCAATACGGACCAGTATTCTCTGACCTTCAACCTGGGACAGTACGGCAACATCGGCGCAGCCTGGATTGGCGTGGAGAGTTTTGACAGTCAAAAAACCGAGCTGCTTAATCTCTCATGGAGCCGTAATTTGTGGGGCGCGAGCAGTATTTACCTCGCCGGGAGCCGGGACCAGCAGCGGGGAGACTGGACGGTCGCGCTGTCGCTGCAGGTGCCGCTGGGGGCACGCGACAGCGCCGCGTTCACCGTCGAAAACACCCCGGATGCGGGCAACACCCAGCGCATTAACTACAACCATTCCATGCCGTCTGACGGCGGCTTTAGCTGGAACATGGCCTGGGCCAACCAGTCAAAATCCAGTGACTATCAGCAGGGCACGCTGGGCTGGCGTAATAACAATATTGAACTGCAGGGCGGCGGCTACGGCGAAAGGGACATGATGACCTGGTGGGGCGAGGCGATGGGCGCGATTGTTCTGATGGACGGCGAGCTGTTCGCGGCGAATAAGATCAACGATGCGTTTGTGGTCATCAGTACCGACGGTCATCCGGACGTGCCCGTCAGCTATGAGAACCAGCCCGTTGGCAAAACGAATAACAACGGTTACCTGCTGGTCAGCGGGGTGTCGGCGTATTACCCGGCAAGCTACCGCATTGATACCCTGAACCTGCCGGCGGACACCCGGCTGAAAGAGACCGAGCGGCGAATTGCGATTCGGCGTCACAGCGGCTATCTGGTCGATTTCCCGATGGAGCAGGAGAGGGTGGCAAGCGTCATCCTCCACGATGCGCGCGGCCAGGCGCTGCCGGTGGGAAGCCAGGTCCGGCGTGCCTCGCGCAGCAATGCGGTGGTGGGGTATGACGGTATTGCCTGGCTGGAAAACCTTAGCGATGTGAATCCGCTGGAGGTGATCGCGCCTGACGGAAAACGCTGCAAGGTCACCCTGACCGTGGGAGCCAACCCGGAGCACAAGCTGCAAACCTACGGTCCGCTGGTGTGTCGGGAGGCGCCATGACGCGCCTGCTGCTGTTGATGCTGTTGCTGTTCTTCGGCGGCGGCTGGGCGGCGTGTACCGTCAGTACGGTTAATGCGTCGTTTGGCAGCGTCACCTCGTTCGCGCTCAGCGGAACCGGGGAGGTTGAAACCACCGGCAGGCTTGTTGTGGCGTGTGATACCGTGCTCAACGTTCTGACCAACGATTCGGTGACCCTGAGCTACACCGCGGCGTCAGTCTCGGGCAACAGTCGCGCGACCATGAAACGTACGGATAATGCCGCCATTACGGACGTAATCCCCACCCGGCTGTGCGGATTATCGGCTTGTGCGAGCAGCAGCGAGGTGCAGATAAGTAAAACGTATACCTGGAGCGGGAATACCTTGCTGGGGCTGCTGGGGACAAGGCAGTATAACATTCCGCTCTATTTTCGCACCGTCGCTGGACAAAACGTCACTGCCGGTCCCTACCAGGTGCAGTTGACCTTCAGCATCAGCTACAGCGTCTGTGCCTTCGGTGTTGGAAGCCTTTGTACGAATGCCCAGACGGGAACCTCAACAACCACCATCCTGTTGGATATGACCGTCACCAACGACTGCAGCGCCATGACCACGCCGGACGTCAACTTCAACAGCGCGCCGCTGGTACAAAGTTTCCCCACCGTCTCACAGGCGATAGCCGTCACCTGTACCAAAGGCAGTACGTATACCATCGGCATTAACAACGGTGCTAACGCGCTGAATAACGTGCGCCGGATGGTAAGCGGCAGTAACTACCTCAGTTATGACATCTATAAAGAAGCCACGGGTAACCGCTGGGGCGGCAGCGGCAGCGAACGCTGGACCAGCGCGACGTCGTCGCAGGTCAGTGCCGACGGTTTACTGCGTACCTACAACTACACCGCGAAAGTGCTGACTAATCAGGCCACGCCACCCGCCGGAACCTACACCGATACGCTGATTGTCGACGTGGCTTTCTAACCCCGCGCTTTTCCCTTTCTCAAATGTAAAGTTCCTGTTGGCTGTGCCGATAACACCGTTAATAAATCTACGAGAAGGTGTTGTATGTTGAACCGTATCCGCGTTGTCACAATGCTTATGATGGTGCTGGTCATTTTCGCACTACTTCAGCTTATCTCCGGCGGGCTTTTTTTCTCGTCATTAAAACAAAACCAGGACAGCTTCGCGGCCTCGAACGATCTCCGCCTGCAGCAGAGTGAACTCACCTCAACGTGGGATCTGATGCTGCAAACGCGTATCAACCTGAGCCGCTCGTCCGCGCGCATGATGATGGATCCCAATAATCAGCAGAGCAGCGCGAAAACCGATCTGCTGAAAAATGCCCGGGCGACACTTGCGGATGCCGCAAAGCATTACGAGGCCTTTAAGAAAATCACCCCGCAGCCTGCGATGGAGCAGGTGAGCCAGAATATCGACGAAAAATACAACGCCTATCATGCCGGTCTGGCAGAGCTGATTCAGTTCCTGGAGAGCGGCAACATGGACGCCTATTTCGCGCAGCCGACGCAGGGGATGCAAAACGCCCTCGGCGCGGCGCTGGGGGAATATGCAAAGGTCAGTGGCGATCTGTATCACTCCGCGTTTGCTGAAAGCCAGAATGACTACCGCTTTGCGAAATGGCAGATGGCGGTGCTGGCGCTGGCGCTGGTCATTGTGCTGATCGCGGTCTGGTACGGCATTCGCCATATCCTGCTGAACCCTCTCGGTCGCGTCATCGCCCATATTCGTGACATTGCCGGCGGTGACCTGACCAAAACGCTGACCGTGTCCGGGCGCAATGAGATCACCGAGCTGGCAACCAGCGTTGACCATATGCAGCGTTCGCTTATCGATACCGTCGCCAACGTGCGTAGCGGCACGGATGCCATCTATACCGGCACCAGCGAAATTGCGATGGGCAATAACGACCTCTCTTCGCGCACTGAACAGCAGGCGTCCGCCCTGGAAGAGACGGCGGCCAGCATGGAGCAGCTCACCGCGACCGTGAAGCAGAACGCCGATAACGCTCGCCAGGCGTCTCAGCTGGCGGAAAGCGCCTCCGAGACGGCGCAGCGCGGCGGCCGCGTGGTGGATGGCGTAGTGAAAACCATGCACGACATCGCCGAGAGCTCGAAGAAAATCGCCGACATCATCAGCGTTATCGACGGCATTGCCTTCCAGACCAACATTCTGGCGCTGAACGCCGCCGTGGAAGCGGCGCGCGCGGGCGAACAGGGACGCGGGTTTGCCGTGGTGGCCGGGGAAGTGCGCAACCTGGCCAGCCGCAGCGCCAACGCGGCAAAAGAGATCAAATCGCTGATTGAAGATTCCGTCTCCCGCGTCGATACCGGCTCCGTGCTGGTGGAAAGCGCCGGGGAGACCATGAATGACATCGTGAATGCCGTCACCCGCGTGACGGACATCATGGGTGAAATCGCCTCTGCGTCTGATGAGCAGAGTCGTGGTATCGACCAGGTTGCCCTGGCGGTATCGGAAATGGATCGCGTGACACAGCAAAACGCCGCCCTGGTGCAGGAGTCCGCTGCGGCGGCCGCTGCGCTGGAAGACCAGGCGAGCCGTCTGAAGATGGCCGTCTCGGCGTTTCGTCTCGCTTCACTCGCTGGAAACACGGTCACCCCGCAGGCGACGTACCGTGCGCCAGCCGCTGAACCGGCTGCCAACCGTACGCGTACCGCGACGACCGGACAAGATGAAAACTGGGAAACATTTTGACTGACAATTAAACCGCGGCTGCTTGCCGCTTGATGGGAGCGTGGATGTTAAATCGTATTCGTATCTCGACCACACTGTTTTTGATTCTGATCCTTTGCGGTGTGTTGCAGGTTGGCAGTAACGGGTTGTCTTTTTGGGCGTTTCGCGATGGCTATCAGAATTTGCAGGACGTTGAGGCGAGTAATCAGCAGCGCTCCGCA
The DNA here is from genome assembly GCF_043945315.1 of Enterobacter cloacae complex sp. 2024EL-00227. Classification (NCBI taxonomy): domain Bacteria; kingdom Pseudomonadati; phylum Pseudomonadota; class Gammaproteobacteria; order Enterobacterales; family Enterobacteriaceae; genus Enterobacter; species Enterobacter cloacae complex sp. 2024EL-00227. The sequence continues at coordinate 527,544 of NZ_JBIMQP010000003.1, read as the reverse complement.
CTGGCACAAACCCGTGCCGTGCTGTTGCAGGCAAGCACTGCGCTGAACAAGGCGGGAACCTTAACCGCGCTAAGTTATCCGCCGGATGACATTAAGGCGCTGATGGCCACAGCGCGCGACAGCCTGAAACAGGCTGACGCACAGTTTAAGGCCTTTGCGGCACAGGCCACCGGCAGCGAGAAAGAGAAAGCGCTGAAGGCCGCCATGAAGACCCACTTTGAACAGTGGTACAGCGATCTCGACCATCAGGCAACGTGGCTTGAGAACAACCAGCTGTCGGACTTTATGACCGCGCCGGTTCAGGCCTCACAGGCGGCGTTTGACGGCAGCTTTGACGCATGGCAGCAGGATATCAATCAGTCTGTTCTGCGCGCCGGTGAAGCAAGCCGCACCAGCTATCACATGTCGGGCGTCATCTTCGGCGTGATGGTGATTCTGGCGGGCTTGCTGACCGGCGCCGCGCTGCTCTGGTCACGCAAAATGATTGTGCAGCCGCTGGCGATTATCAGCAGCCACTTCGACAGCATTGCGAAAGGCGACCTGGCGCGTCCGGTTGCGGTGTTCGGCAAAAACGAAATTTCGGCGATTTTTGCCAGCCTGAAGGCGATGCAGGGATCGCTGAGGGAAACGGTATCCGACGTGCGTCAGGGCAGTTATGCCATGCACACCGGGATCTCAGAGATTGCGGCGGGTAACAACGATCTCTCATCCCGCACCGAGCAGCAGGCGGCCTCGCTGGCGCAGACGGCAGCCAGCATGGAGCAGCTGACCGCGACGGTTAGCCAGAACGCCGATAACGCGCGTCAGGCGTCTGACCTGTCAAAACAGGCGGCGATGACGGCGAAGAAGGGCGGCGACCAGGCGTCCCACGTCGCCAGCACCATGCAGGAGATCGCCACCAGTTCACAGAAAATTGGTGACATCATTAGCGTGATTGACGGTATCGCGTTCCAGACCAACATACTGGCGCTGAATGCTGCCGTTGAAGCGGCGCGTGCCGGGGAGCAGGGGCGCGGGTTTGCGGTGGTGGCGGGTGAAGTGCGTAACCTGGCGAGCCGCAGCGCCAACGCGGCGAAAGAAATTAAGGTGCTGATTGAAGAATCGGTGTCACGGGTTCAGCAAGGCTCTGCCCTGGTGGATACGGCGGCACAAACCATGCACGAAATCGTCACCTCCGTGACGCGGGTGAACGACATCATGGGCGAGATTGCCTCGGCGTCGGATGAACAGCGTCGCGGGATTGAGCAGGTTGCTCAGGCGGTCACCCAGATGGATCAGGTGACGCAACAGAACGCCTCGTTAGTTGAGGAAGCGGCAGCGGCAACCGATCAGCTGGCCAGCCAGGCGGATCGTCTGACCGGGCTGGTCGCGGTATTTAATGTGAAAGAGCACGTTGAAGCAGTAACAGAAGTCGGGCGGTCGCAGGCCGTGCCAGTTGTATCCTGAATGTAATTAAGAAGGCGCTATGACATCACCAATGCCCCCTGGGCAAACGTCATTATTGTTGCAGATGACACAGCGCCTCGCGCTGTCCGACGCGCATTTTCGTCGGATATGTCAGTTAATCTATCAGCGTGCGGGGATCGTGCTTGCGGATCATAAGCGGGACATGGTCTACAACCGTCTGGTGCGGCGCTTGCGTACGCTGGGGCTGGATGATTTTGGCCGCTATCTGAGCATGCTCGAGGCGAACCAGAACAGCGCCGAGTGGCAGGCTTTTATTAACTCGTTAACCACCAACCTGACGGCGTTTTTCCGTGAAGCTCACCACTTCCCGGTCCTGGCCGAGCATGCGCGCCGTCGCACCGGGGAGTATCGCGTCTGGAGTGCGGCCGCCTCGACGGGTGAAGAGCCGTACTCGCTGGCGATCACCCTTGCCGATACGCTGGGGATGGCGCCGGGACGCTGGAAGGTCTACGCCAGCGATATCGATACCGAAGTGCTGGAGAAGGCGCGTAACGGCGTTTATCGCCAGGATGAACTGAAAACGCTGTCGCCGCAGCAGCTGCAGCGTTATTTCATGCGCGGCACGGGCCCGCATGAAGGCCTGGTACGCGTACGCCAGGAGCTGGCGAACTGCGTCGAATTCGCGCCCGTTAACCTGCTGGATAAGCAGTACAACGTGCCGGGGCCGTTCGACGCCATTTTTTGCCGTAACGTCATGATCTATTTTGATAAAACGACGCAACAGGACATTTTGCGTCGGTTTGTTCCGTTGCTCAAGCCTGACGGTTTACTGTTTGCCGGGCACTCGGAAAACTTCAGCAACCTCGTGCGTGAGTTTAGCCTGCGTGGGCAAACGGTATATGCGCTGAGTAAGGAAAAAGCATGAGTAAAATCAGGGTATTGTCCGTCGATGATTCAGCGCTGATGCGTCAGATCATGACTGAAATTATCAATAGCCACAGCGACATGGAGATGGTGGCAACCGCCCCCGATCCGCTCGTAGCGCGGGATTTAATTAAAAAATATAACCCCGACGTGCTAACGCTGGATGTCGAGATGCCGCGCATGGATGGCATAGATTTCCTCGAAAAATTAATGCGGCTGCGGCCCATGCCGGTGGTGATGGTCTCCTCCCTGACCGGGAAAGGATCGGAAATCACCCTGCGCGCGCTGGAGCTGGGAGCGGTGGATTTTGTCACCAAGCCGCAGCTCGGCATTCGCGAGGGGATGCTGGCGTACAGCGAGATGATCGCCGAGAAGATCCGCACCGCGTCGCGGGCAAAGCTTGCCGCCCATACGCCGATGGCCGCGCCTGCGACCCTGAAGGCCGGTCCCTTACTCAGCTCGGAAAAACTGCTGGTCATTGGCGCGTCAACCGGAGGAACAGAGGCAATTCGTCATGTACTCCAGCCATTGCCGCTCTCAAGTCCGGGTATTCTGATCACGCAGCATATGCCGCCAGGCTTTACCCGTTCGTTCGCCGAACGCCTGAACAAGCTGTGCCAGATCAGCGTGAAAGAGGCGGAAGACGGCGAGCGCGTGCTGCCGGGACATGCCTATATCGCCCCTGGCGACAAGCATATGGAACTGGCGCGCAGCGGCGCTAACTATCAAATCAAAATTCATGACGGACCGCCGGTCAACCGGCACCGTCCGTCGGTGGATGTGCTGTTTCATTCGGTGGCGAAACATGCGGGGCGCAACGCCGTTGGGGTGATCCTGACGGGGATGGGCAACGACGGGGCCGCCGGAATGCTTGCAATGCACCAGGCTGGCGCCTGGACGATTGCGCAGAATGAAGCAAGTTGTGTGGTGTTCGGCATGCCGCGCGAGGCCATCAATATGGGTGGCGTGAGCGAAGTGGTCGATCTTAGCCAGGTAAGCCAGCAGATGCTGGCGAAAATCAGTGCCGGACAGGCAATACGTATTTGACTCAGGAGTATTATTTTATGGCGGATAAAGAGCTTAAGTTTTTGGTTGTGGATGACTTTTCCACCATGCGTCGCATTGTGCGCAACCTGCTGAAAGAGCTGGGCTTCAATAACGTTGAAGAAGCAGAAGACGGCGTGGATGCGCTGAACAAGCTGCAGGCGGGCGGGTTTGGTTTTGTGATCTCCGACTGGAACATGCCAAACATGGACGGTCTGGAACTGCTGAAAACCATTCGTGCTGATGCGGGAATGGCGTCCATGCCGGTGCTGATGGTCACGGCAGAAGCGAAAAAAGAGAACATCATTGCCGCTGCACAGGCGGGCGCAAGCGGCTACGTGGTGAAGCCATTCACGGCGGCGACCCTGGAAGAGAAGCTCGGTAAGATCTTCGAGAAACTCGGCATGTGAGGTGTTGGTTATGATGCAACCTGCTATGAAACCCGTTGAAGAACACTCGCCGAGCGACATTATCGTCCGCATCGGCAGCCTGACGCGCATGTTGCGTGACAGCCTGCGTGAGCTGGGTCTGGATCAGGCAATTGCCGAAGCGGCGGAAGCGATTCCTGATGCACGCGATCGTCTGGACTACGTCGTGCAGATGACCGCTCAGGCCGCGGAACGTGCGCTGAACAGCGTTGAAGCGTCACAACCGCACCAGGATGCGATGGAAAAGGGTGCGAAAGCGCTGACCAAACGCTGGGACGAGTGGTTTGAGAACCCAATCGAGCTGGCGGATGCCCGCGAACTGGTGACCGACACCCGTCAGTTCCTGGGGGATGTGCCTGGCCACACCAGCTTCACCAACGCCCAGCTGCTGGACATCATGATGGCGCAGGATTTCCAGGACCTGACCGGTCAGGTGATTAAGCGCATGATGGATGTGATCCAGGAGATTGAGCGCCAGCTGCTGATGGTGCTGCTGGAGAACATCCCGGAACCGGCCGCCCGTCCAAAACGCGAGAACGAAAGCCTGCTCAATGGTCCACAGCTCGACGCCAGCAAGGCGGGCGTGGTGGCAAGCCAGGATCAGGTGGACGACCTGCTGGACAGCCTCGGCTTCTGATGGTCCATTCCGCTTCAGGGGGTTAACGCCGCCTGGGGCGGTTTGCGACAAAATCACCGAAAAGAGCCCGAATAAACGGGCTTTTCCCGCCATTGGATTTCCGCTGCGCTGGCATGATACCCGTGACGTAATGGGCTGAGCGTGCACAGTGGCAGAAGAGAACGACGACAAAACGGAAGCCCCCACACCCCACCGACTAGAAAAGGCGCGTGAGGAAGGGCAGATCCCCCGATCCCGAGAATTGACCTCCCTGCTGATCCTTATCGTAGGCGTCTGCATTATCTGGTGGGGCGGGGAGTCGCTCGCCCGCAAGCTGGCGGGCATGCTCTCAACCGGCCTCCGTTTTGACCACAGTATGGTCAACGATCCGAATCTGATCCTCAGCCAGATTATTCAGCTGATTAAAGGGGCCATGGTTGCGCTGCTGCCCCTCATTACCGGGGTTGTGCTGGTCGCGCTGGTCTCGCCGGTGATGCTCGGCGGTCTGGTCTTCAGCGCCAAATCGCTGCAGCCGAAATTTTCCAAACTCAACCCGCTGCCGGGTATTGCGAAAATGTTCTCTGCCCAGACTGCGGCCGAGCTGCTCAAAGCCATTCTCAAATCGGTGCTGATGGGCAGCTCCGCGGGGTTTTACCTCTGGTACCACTGGCCGGAAATGATGCGTCTTATCAGCGAATCGCCGCTCACCGCGATGAGCAACGCGCTGAATCTGGTCGGGCTCTGCGCGCTGCTGGTGGTGCTCAGCATTATCCCGATGGTGGGTTTTGACGTGATCTTCCAGCTCTATACCCACTTCAAGAAGCTGCGGATGTCGCGTCAGGATATCCGTGACGAATATAAGCAGATGGAAGGTGACCCGCACGTGAAGGGGCGCATCCGCCAGATGCAGCGTGCCGCCGCCCGTCGCCGCATGATGGACGATGTGCCAAAGGCCGACGTCATCGTTACCAACCCGACACACTATTCCGTTGCGCTGCGCTATGACGAAAACAAAATGAGCGCGCCGAAAGTGGTGGCGAAAGGGGCGGGACTGATCGCGCTGCGTATCCGTGAAATTGGCACCGAACACCGCGTGCCGATCCTCGAAGCCCCTCCGCTGGCGCGTGCCCTGTACCGCCATGCGGATATTGGACAACAGATCCCGGGACAACTCTACGCCGCCGTGGCGGAAGTGCTGGCCTGGGTATGGCAGTTGAAGCGCTGGCGTCTGGCCGGCGGTCAACGGCCTGTGAAACCTGAGAACCTTCCGGTGCCTGCCGCGCTGGATTTTATGAACGAGAAGGACACTGATGGCTAATCTGGTGGCAATGTTGCGCCTGCCCGGCAACCTGAAATCGACCCAATGGCAGATCCTGGCCGGGCCGATTCTGATCCTGCTAATTCTGTCGATGATGGTACTGCCGCTCCCGGCGTTCATCCTCGACCTGCTTTTCACTTTCAATATCGCGCTGTCCATTATGGTGCTGCTGGTGGCGATGTTCACCCAGCGTACCCTGGAGTTCGCCGCGTTCCCGACCATTCTGCTGTTTACCACCCTGCTGCGACTGGCGCTGAACGTGGCGTCCACGCGTATCATCCTGATGGAAGGCCACACCGGGGCGGCAGCGGCAGGTAAAGTGGTGGAAGCGTTCGGCCACTTCCTGGTGGGCGGTAATTTCGCTATCGGTATCGTGGTGTTCGTCATCCTCGTGATCATCAACTTTATGGTCATCACCAAGGGTGCAGGGCGTATTGCAGAAGTGGGCGCGCGCTTTGTGCTGGACGGGATGCCGGGCAAGCAGATGGCGATCGACGCCGACCTGAACGCCGGGCTAATCGCCGAAGATGAAGCCAAAAAGCGCCGTGCGGAAGTGACGCAGGAAGCGGACTTCTACGGCTCCATGGACGGTGCGAGTAAGTTTGTGCGCGGTGACGCCATCGCGGGCATTCTGATCATGGTGATTAACGTGGTCGGCGGCCTGCTGGTGGGCGTATTGCAGCACGGGATGGACATGGGCCACGCGGCGGAAAGCTATACGCTGCTGACCATCGGTGACGGTCTGGTCGCGCAGATCCCGGCGCTGGTGATCTCCACTGCGGCGGGTGTCATCGTGACCCGCGTGAGCACCGATCAGGACGTTGGCGAGCAGATGGTGGGCCAGCTGTTCAGTAACCCGCGCGTGATGCTGCTGGCCGCGGCGGTGCTCGGGTTGCTCGGCCTGGTGCCGGGTATGCCAAACCTCGTCTTCCTGCTGTTTACGGCGGCGCTGCTGGGCCTTGCCTGGTGGATGCGTGGCCGTGAAACCAAACCGGCAGCGGAACCTGTTCCGGTCAAAATGCCGGAGAATAATCAGGCCGTCGAAGCGACCTGGAACGACGTTCAGCTGGAGGATTCTCTGGGAATGGAAGTCGGGTATCGCCTGATCCCGATGGTCGATTTCCAGCAGGACGGCGAGCTGCTCGGCCGTATCCGCAGTATCCGTAAAAAATTCGCCCAGGACATGGGCTTCCTGCCGCCGGTGGTACACATCCGCGACAATATGGACCTGCCGCCCGCGCGCTATCGCATCCTGATGAAAGGCGTTGAAATTGGCAGCGGTGATGCCTATCCGGGCCGCTGGCTGGCGATTAACCCCGGCACCGCCGCAGGCACGCTGCCGGGCGAGCAAACCATCGATCCGGCCTTTGGTCTGGCCGCGATCTGGATTGAAAGCGCGCTAAAAGAGCAGGCGCAGATCCAGGGTTACACGGTTGTTGAAGCCAGTACCGTGGTGGCAACCCACCTTAACCACCTGATTGGGCAATTCTCGGCGGAGCTGTTTGGCCGTCAGGAAGCGCAGCAGCTTCTGGACCGCGTCACGCAGGAGATGCCGAAGCTGACGGAAGATCTGGTTCCGGGTGTGCTGACCTTAACCACGCTGCATAAGGTGCTGCAAAACCTGCTCGACGAGAAGGTGCCGATCCGCGATATGCGCACCATTCTGGAAACCCTTGCCGAACACGCGCCAATACAAAGCGATCCGCACGAGCTGACGGCGGTGGTGCGCGTGGCGCTGGGCCGGGCCATTACCCAGCAGTGGTTCCCGGGAACCGGAGAGGTGCAGGTTATTGGCCTCGATACGCCGCTTGAGCGTCTGCTGCTGCAGGCTCTGCAGGGCGGAGGCGGCCTGGAGCCGGGCCTGGCGGATCGCCTGCTGGCGCAAACCCAGGAGGCGCTGGCGCGTCAGGAGATGCTCGGCGCGCCGCCGGTGCTGCTGGTGAACCACGCGCTGCGTCCGCTGCTGTCCCGCTTCCTGCGCCGCAGCCTGAGCCAGCTGGTCGTGCTGTCGAATCTCGAGCTGTCGGATAACCGTCATATCCGCATGACCGCGACGATTGGAGGAAAATAATGCGTAAATGGCTTTGGATGCTGTTCTTCCCGCTGGCGGCGCAGGCTGCCGGGGGAGGCACCTGGCAGGCGAGCAGCATAGGGGTGACCCTCAGCAACCGCGGTGTTGCCATGTCATCTAACCCGCTGGCGCCTGCTGAAGAGGTTTCCGGTCTGATGGGTCTGGTGGTCTGGAACTACCGGCTGATTGGCCCAACGCCAGCGGGCCTGCGGGTGCGCCTCTGCTCTCAGACGCGCTGCACGGAAATCGACGGCGAAAATGGAACAACGCAGGCGTTCAACGGCGTGCCGGCTATTGAACCTTTGCGTTTCATCTGGGAAGTGCCGGGCGGGGGACGTTTGATCCCGGCGCTGAAGGTGCAGAGTAATTCTGTCATCGTGAACTACCGCTGACGGTTGAATTGTCAGGACTGCAAAAAAACAAAACCCGGCGATTGCCGGGTTTTTTGTATTACATACGTTCTACGGTTTCGATACCCAGAGTATCCAGACCCAGCTTCAGGGTCTTCGCCGTCAGCTGCGCCAGCTTCAGGCGGCTGTTGCGGACCGATTCATTCTCCGCAGAGAGAATAGGGCAGTGCTCGTAGAAGCCGGAGAACAGACCCGCCAGATCGTACAGATAAGCACACATTACGTGCGGCGTGCCGTCACGCGCGACCACGGTCAGCGTCTCTTCGAACTGCAGCAGACGCGCCGCCAGCTGCGCTTCACGATCTTCCGTGATGGTTACGGTGGCATTCGCCAGCACGCTTTCGTCGATATTGGCTTTGCGGAAGACCGACAGCACGCGGGTGTAAGCGTACTGCATGTACGGCGCCGTGTTGCCCTCAAACGCCAGCATGTTATCCCAGTCGAAGATGTAGTCGGTGGTACGGTTCTTGGAGAGATCCGCGTATTTCACCGCACCGATACCCACGGCGTTCGCCAGTTTTTCCAGCTCGTCGGCCGGCATGTCCGGATTCTTCTCAGCCACCAGACGACGGGCGCGTTCCAGCGCTTCGTCCAGCAGGTCGGAGAGCTTCACGGTCCCGCCCGCGCGGGTTTTGAACGGCTTGCCGTCTTTACCCAGCATCATGCCGAACATGTGGTGTTCCAGCGGAACGCTGTCCGGTACGTAACCGGCTTTACGCACGATGGTCCACGCCTGCATCAGGTGCTGGTGCTGACGGGAGTCGATGTAGTACAGCACGCGGTCGGCGTGCAGCGTTTCATAACGGTATTTCGCACAGGCAATGTCGGTCGTGGTGTAGAGGTAGCCGCCATCCTTTTTCTGGATGATCACGCCCATCGGTTCGCCTTCCTTGTTTTTGTACTCATCAAGGAACACCACCGTTGCGCCTTCGCTCTCCACCGCCAGGTTTTTCGCTTTCAGGTCCGCCACAATGCCGGGCAGCATTGGGTTATACAGGCTTTCACCCATCACGTCGTCACGGGTCAGGGTGACGTTCAGACGGTTATAGGTAAGCTGGTTCTGAGACATGGTGATGTCAACCAGCTTGCGCCACATCTCGAGGAAGTATTGATCGCCGCCCTGCAGTTTTACCACGTAGCTGCGCGCGCGCTCGGCAAAGGCTTCATCTTCGTCATAGTGCTTTTTGGCTTCGCGATAAAACCCTTCCAGGTCCGCCAGCGCCATTTCGCCCGCGTTTTCCTGCTGCTGTTTTTCCAGGTAAGCAATCAGCATCCCGAACTGGGTACCCCAATCGCCCACGTGGTTCGCGCGGATCACCTTGTGACCGAGGAACTCGAGCGTACGCACCGCGGCGTCACCGATGATGGTGGAGCGCAGGTGGCCAACGTGCATCTCTTTCGCCACGTTCGGGGCAGAGTAGTCGATCACGACGGTCTGCGCTTCCGGCTGGGAAACACCCAGACGATCGGATTTCAGCGCCGCGTCAACGTGGCTTGCCAGGAAGGCAGGCTCAAGGAAGATGTTGATAAAGCCCGGGCCGGCGATTTCGGTTTTGCTGGCAATGCCGGCGAGATCCAGATGCGTCAGTACCTGCTCAGCGAGCTGTCGCGGCGGCATACCCAGTTTTTTAGCCACTGCCATCACGCCATTAGCCTGATAGTCGCCAAACTGTACTTTTGCTGACTGACGAACCTGCGGTTCGCAATCCGCAGGCGCGCCTGCGGCAATCAGTGCCTGACTGACTTTTTCGGAGAGAAGAGCCTGAATATTCACCTGGATACCTTACTTTTTTGATGCGGGCTCACAACCACCCGCGCCAGTTAGAGAATTTAGGGCGGGAGTATACTGCAAATGCCTTCTGCCGTCAGCATCGCGGGGCCTGAAGATTGCTCAGAATCCAGGCTAAGAAGGTGTGCATAAACATGCAGTCGTAAAAAGCCGGATTCTGCGGTTGGTCAAAACAGAGCAACAGAGTAAATTAGCGGCTTTGCGACACGAAAAGAGAGTGACTTATGGCGAACTGGCAATCCATTGACGAACTGCATGATATTTCCGCAGATTTACCGCGCTTCACCCAGGCGTTCACAGAACTTGCCACCCGTCTGGGTCTGGATATTGCGCCGCTCGAGGCCGATCACATCTCTTTGCGCTGCCATCAGAATGCTACCGCAGAGCGCTGGCGTCGCGGGTTCGAACAGTGCGGCGAGTTACTGTCCGAGAATATCATTAACGGTCGCCCCATCTGCCTGTTCAGGCTGCGTGAGCCGGTGAACGTGGCCCACTGGCAATTCACCGTGGTTGAACTGCCGTGGCCGGGCGAGAAGCGCTATCCGCACGAAGGGTGGGAGCACATTGAAATTGTCCTGCCGGGTGAGCCGGAGACATTAAACGCGCGCGCGCTGGCCCTGTTAGCTGACGAAGGCTTAAGCCAGCCGGGGATTTTTGTGAAGACCAGTTCGCCCAAAGGCGAACGCGAGCGGTTACCCAACCCGACGCTGGCCGTCACGGACGGGCAGGTCACGGTGAAGTTTCATCCCTGGACCATTGAGCAAATCGTTGCCAGTGAGGCGCAAGAGATGTGAGTTCCCGCCGGGACTGAAAACAGACGGCGTGTCATGATGGTTCGTTTGGTGGAATTTAAGGAGGATTACATGGCGCTGCTGGAGATTTGCTGTTACAGCGTGGAGTGTGTCGTCACCGCGCAAAATTACGGAGCTGACCGCATTGAACTGTGTGCGGCACCCAAAGAGGGCGGGCTGACGCCTTCTTACGGCGTGCTGAAGGCTGCCCGTCAGGCCGTCACGATTCCCGTTCACCCGATTATTCGTCCACGCGGCGGTGATTTTTGTTACACGGCGGGCGAGTTCGGTGCCATGCTTGATGATATCGCCCTCGTGCACGACCTGGGGTTCCCCGGGCTGGTCACCGGCCTGCTGGATGAAGACGGCAATATCGACCTCCCGCGCATGCGTCAGGTCATGAGCGCCGCGCAGGGGCTCGCCGTCACTTTTCATCGCGCATTTGATATGTGTAGAGATCCGCTTCAGGCCTTTGAAACGCTTGGAGAACTTGGCGTGGCGCGCATTCTGACATCGGGTCAACAGCCGTCCGCTGAAAAAGGACTGCAATTAATTACGGAACTAAAAGCACATTCCGGTGTTCCAATAATAATGGCGGGCGCGGGAGTTCGTGCCAGCAATCTGGAACGGTTTTTAAACGCCGGGGTAGAAGAGCTGCACAGCTCGGCAGGCAAATGGATGCCGTCACCCATGCGTTATCGCAATACAGGATTGTCAATGTCGACGGATGCTGAAGCGGATGAGTATTCACGCTACGGCGTAGAGGGAGAGTCGGTTGCGGAAATGAAGTCGCTGATTGAGCGCCATCACGTGTAGCAACGTACCGATTTTTACCGCGCATCATGTCGCCCAATATGATGCTTGCTTGTACCAGGCCCCTGCAAATTACACAGGGGCCTTTTTTTCTCCTGCGCCCGGTAGCGCTTCGCTTACCGGACCTGGAAAATCGGGAGTAGGCCGGGTAAGGCGCAGCCGCCACCCGGCTAACAGGCTACGGCTTCGTCGCAATCAACACCGCTCGCATCGGGGCCGGATAGCCTTCAATGGTTTTGCTGTGATCGGCCGGGTCGAGGAACTGCTCAAGCGATTCGGTGATCATCCACTCGGTCCGGCGCTGCTCTTCGATAGAGGTCACGCTGACATCGGCAATTCGCACATCCACAAATCCGCATTTCTCCAGCCAGTTCTTCAGGGCCAGCGCGGAAGGGATGAAGTAAACGTTGCGCATCTGCGCGTAGCGATCGCCCGGTACCAGAACGGCATGTTCATCGCCTTCGATCACCAGCGTTTCCAGCACCAGCTCGCCGCCGCTGACCAGCTGATCTTTCAGTTGCCACAGGTGCTCCAGTGGGGAACGGCGGTGATACAACACGCCCATGGAGAACACGGTATCAAAGGCTTTCAGTGCGGGCAGCTGCTCAATACCCAGCGGCAGCAAGTGCGCGCGCTGGTCGTTACCCAGCAGCTTACGTACCGCTTCAAACTGACACAGGAACAGCTGCATCGGGTCGATACCGACCACCAGATGCGCGCCCGCGCCAATCATGCGCCACATGTGATAGCCGCTACCGCAGCCCACGTCCAGAATGGTGCGCCCGGTCAGGTCGGAAAGGTGCGGCAGAACGCGATCCCATTTCCAGTCTGAGCGCCATTCGGTATTGATGTTCACGCCGTACAGCGAGAACGGCCCTTTACGCCACGGCATCAGGTTGCGCATCAGCGTTTCGATACGGTTGATCTGCCCTGGCGGAAGCGGTTCTTCACTCTCTGCGGTGACGCTGTGCAGGAGATCCAGACGATGCGGGGTCAGTTCCGGCAGAAACTCCACCGCATTTGCCCACTGCTTTAACAGGCCGTGCTGCTGATCCCGCTGCCAGGCGGCAATCTGCGCAGGCAGCGTCTCCAGCCAGTGGGAGAGGTGATTTTTGGCAATCAGCTGATAGAAGTTGCTGAACGCGATCATGCGGGTGTCCCCGCTTTCAGCGCCACCAGAGACCCAAAGTTGAAGCACTGGAACCACAGTTCGCTATGCTCAAATCCGGCCTGACGCAGGCGCGCCTTGTGGGTTTCTACGGAGTCCGTCAGCATCACGTTTTCGAGCATGCTGCGCTTCTGGCTGATCTCCAGCTCGCTGTAGCCGTTCGCCCGTTTGAAATCGTGGTGCATATTGAACAGCAGCTCGCCAACCTCGGCATCTTCAAAGCTGAATTTCTCCGAGAGCACCAGCGCGCCGCCAGGATTCAGCCCCTGATAGATTTTGTCCAGCAGCAGCTGGCGGTCTTCCGGCACCAGGAACTGCAGGGTGAAATTCAGCACCACCATCGAGGCGTTTTCGATCTCGATCTCACGGATATCGCCTTCCACCACGTCAACCGGAACAGGGGCTTTGTAGGCGTCAATATGGCGACGGCAGCGTTCCACCATGGCCGGAGAGTTATCCACGGCAATGATTCGGCAGCCTTCGTGATGAACGTTACGACGTACCGACAGCGTTGCCGCGCCGAGCGAGCAGCCCAGGTCATAGACCTGCGTGCCGGGTTGAACGAAGCGCTCAGCCAGCATGCCGATCATAGAGATAATATTGGAATAACCGGGAACAGAGCGCTGGATCATATCCGGGAAGACTTCGGCTACCCGTTCATCGAAGGTCCAGTCGCCCAGGCTGGCGATAGGCGCGGAAAAAAGCGTGTCGCGATCTGACATAACGTAAAAATCCGGGAAAAATAAAGTGGCGTATTGTGCGCTAATGGAGGGAGAAAACCAACTCCCACGGCATATACCACAGGTTAGCCAGCACCATCAGCAAAAGCGAACACCAGGTTGCACTCATGCCGGAACGACGCCAGCGGATTAAGCGGTGGTGAAAGCCGTAATAATGCATCAGGCGGCCAGCGATAAGCAGCAGGCCACAGATGTGCACCATCCAGGTTTCTGCGCCATTCATCTCCATAAACAGCAGCAGGATGAGGGCCGCGGGGATGTATTCGACCGCATTGCCGTGAATGCGGATAGCGCTTTGCAGCTCGGAAAAGCCGCCGTCACCGTAAGAAACGCGGTAGAGCGTTCTGAGGCGCACAACGTCAAATGAAAACTTAATCAGCAGTAATGCACCTAACACCGCGTACAGCGCGCTGACCATACAAACTCCCTGTTTTTGGCAGATGGCACTTCCCTATGATAGGGGGTGATATCAGAAAAGAGAAGATTGTTGTGGGATGGAAGGGGCGCTGCCCACGGACGGCACCGCAGCCTGCAAGGCCTGCCACAGAGCATCGACCAGTTCGGGGGCCTGGGCAATATCGGGCGTGTGCAAAAAGAGATACGGCGTGGTGGTGTGTTCCCACGAGGCCAGTTTTTCCAGCCAGACGGCGAACATCGCCTGGTTTTGCGGCATGTTATCGCTGCCGATAAACCTGACCATTGGGTTTTGCGCGGTCACGATGGCGTGGACCGGCACTTTCGGTTTTTTACGCTGAGCTTCAACGATGGCCTCGTTATGCGGTATCGCGCTGTGCACCGGACGGCTATCGAGGATCACACGGTTAACTGAACGCTCAAGCAGGCCGCGGTTGAGCGCTTTTTCCGCTTCGCCTTTCGCAAAGAAGTCCTGGTGTCGAACCTCCACGCCGTAGGTAAATTCCCGGGGCAGGGCATCCAGGAACTGCCAGAGCGCAGGCAGGTCGCGCGGAGCAAACGTGGCCGGAAGCTGCAGCCAGTACTGGCCGATGCGGTTTGCCAGAGGCGCCATCCGGCCAAAGAATTCGTCGGTCAACTCACCGCAGTTTCGCAGCGCGGCCTGGTGAGAAATGGTCGCCGGAAACTTGAAGCAGAAGCGGAAGTCGTCGGTTGTTTGCTCCCGCCAGCGCGCAACAATCTCCGCTTTGGGGAGTGCATACAGGGTGGTGTTACCCTCGACGCAGTTGAAGTGTCGGGCATACTCCTCAAGGCTGGTGATGCCCAGACGAACCCATTTCGGGTGCGACCACTGGGGCAGGCCCACATACATCATAACGCGCTGAGGATCTCGTCCGTGCTGCGCACGCGACCGATGCGCGGGAAGATGTGCGTCATGCTGCCCTGGTGCTGTTCCGCCGAGGCCGCGCTACACGCATCTTCGGCAATCACCAGATTAAAGCCCAGTTCCCACGCGTTGCGGGCAGTCGACTCCACGCCGATGTTGGTGGAAATACCGCACAGGATGATCGTGTCAATGCCGCGACGGCGGAGCTGCAGCTCGAGATCGGTCCCGTAGAAGGCGCCCCACTGACGTTTGGTCACTTCGATGTCGCCGTCGCGTTTGCCGAGCGATACCGGGTACGTCCACCAGTTTTCCGGCAGGGCGCGGGCGGGAGTCTGCGCATCAACGGGCTGTTTTAACGCTTCGGCGTAATCCGCAGACCAGCCGACGCGCACCATGACAACCGGGGCACCGCTGGCACGGCATTTTTCCGCCAGGCGGGCGGCGCGGCTGACCACATCGTCCGCGGTATGCGGGCCACCGGCGAAGGGCAAAATGCCTTCCTGTAAATCAATCACCACAAGCGCGGTTTTGCTGGCATCAAGGGTTAACATCGTTACTCCCGTTAAATGAATCACTTCCACACACCATACGACGCGATGGCCTGTTATTGGTCGCATAATTTTGTTAATTTTTGTGAGAATGCGCAATAAGAGTGCAGCAAACGACCGCCTGGCCGTGGTTCGCTCTTATCGTCCGGCGGAATTTCCAGTATAATAGCCGCCTTTTTTCATCCAGTTGTGACATACAGAAAGCTGCGACATAGTAGCCTGCATACCAGGCGACATTTAGCCTGCGGCTAATTAAGGGATATCTCATGCGTACAGAATATTGCGGGCAGCTGCGTCAGTCCCACGTCGGACAGCAGGTCACCCTGTGTGGTTGGGTCAATCGTCGTCGTGATCTTGGTAGCCTTATCTTCATCGATATGCGCGACCGCGAAGGTATCGTTCAGGTGTTCTTCGATCCGGATCGCGCAGATGCGTTGAAGCTGGCCTCTGAGCTGCGTAATGAGTTCTGCATTCAGGTCACCGGCACCGTGCGTGCGCGTGACGAGAAAAACGTTAACGCCGACATGGCGACGGGTGCCATTGAAGTGCTGGCGTCCGATCTGACGATCATCAACCGTGCTGAAGCGCTGCCGCTGGACTCCAACCACGTCAACACTGAAGAAGCGCGTCTGAAATACCGCTACCTGGATCTGCGTCGTCCGGAGATGGCCCAGCGCCTGAAAACCCGTGCGAAAATCACCAGCCTGGTGCGTCGCTTTATGGATGACCACGGTTTCCTCGATATCGAAACCCCGATGCTGACCAAAGCCACGCCGGAAGGCGCGCGCGATTACCTGGTGCCATCCCGCGTCCATAAAGGCAAATTCTACGCGCTGCCACAGTCTCCACAGCTGTTCAAACAGCTGCTGATGATGTCCGGCTTCGATCGCTACTATCAGATCGTGAAATGCTTCCGCGACGAAGACCTGCGTGCTGACCGCCAGCCTGAATTTACCCAGATCGATGTGGAAACCTCCTTCATGACCGCCGAGCAGGTGCGTGAAGTGATGGAAGCCCTGGTGCGTAGCCTGTGGAATGACGTTAAAGGCGTTGAGCTGGGCGATTTCCCAATCATGACCTTCGCGGAAGCCGAGCGTCGCTACGGCTCTGACAAACCAGACCTGCGTAACCCGATGGAACTGGTGGACGTAGCTGATCTGGTTAAAAACGTGGAGTTCGCGGTCTTCGCGGGTCCGGCTAACGACGCCAAAGGCCGCGTAGCCGCGCTGCGTGTGCCGGGCGGAGCGGCTCTGAGCCGTAAGCAGATCGACGACTACGGCAACTTCATCAAGATCTACGGCGCGAAAGGTCTGGCCTATATTAAAGTGACCGAGCGTGCGAAAGGTCTGGAAGGTATCACCAGCCCGGTGGCGAAATTCCTGAACGCGGACATCGTGGAAGCGATCCTGGAGCGCACCGGCGCGCAGGACGGCGACATGATCTTCTTCGGTGCAGATAACAAGAAAGTCGTTGCGGATGCGATGGGCGCGCTGCGTCTGAAGCTCGGTAAAGACCTGAATCTGACCGACGAGAGCAAATGGGCGCCGCTGTGGGTTATCGACTTCCCAATGTTTGAAGACGACGGTGAAGGCGGCCTGACCGCGATGCACCACCCGTTCACCTCGCCGAAAGACATGACGGCTGCCGAGCTGAAAGCGGCACCGGAAGAGGCCGTCGCCAACGCCTACGATATGGTCATCAACGGCTACGAAGTGGGCGGTGGTTCCGTGCGTATTCACAGCGGTGAAATGCAGCAGACCGTGTTCGGCATCCTGGGCATCAACGAGCAGGAGCAGCGCGAGAAATTCGGCTTCCTGCTGGACGCGCTGAAATACGGTACGCCTCCGCACGCGGGTCTGGCCTTCGGTCTTGACCGTCTGACCATGCTGTTGACCGGCACCGATAACATCCGTGATGTTATCGCTTTCCCGAAAACCACTGCTGCAGCGTGTCTGATGACCGAAGCGCCAAGCTTTGCCAACCCGGCCGCACTGGCTGAGCTGGGCATTGAGGTGGTGAAGAAGGAAGAGAAAAACTGATATGACATATAAGCTCCCCGTTTCGGTCCTGGTGGTCATTTATGCAGAAGACACGAAGCGGGTGCTGATGTTGCAGCGGCGCGATGACCCTGAATTCTGGCAGTCGGTTACCGGCAGTCTGGAAGAGGGGGAAACCGCGCCGCAGGCCGCCGCGCGTGAAGTAAAGGAAGAGGTCGCCATTGACGTTGCCCGCGAGCAACTGACCCTGAAGGACTGTCAGCGCACGGTGGAGTTCGAAATTTTTAGCCATTTACGTCATCGCTACGCGCCGGGTACCGAGCGCAATACGGAATCGTGGTTCTGTCTCGCGCTCCCCCATGAACGGGAGATCGTGTTTACCGAACACCTGACCTACCGCTGGGTGAATGCGGCGGATGCCGCCGCACTGACCAAGTCGTGGAGCAACCGGCAGGCGATTGAAGAATTTGTAATTAACGCAGCCTGAAAAGGCGCGATTTTTGGAGAACTTTTTATGGCAGGTCATAGTAAGTGGGCCAACACCAAACACCGCAAAGCGGCACAGGATGCCAAGCGCGGTAAGATCTTTACCAAAATCATTCGCGAGCTGGTGACGGCAGCGCGTCTGGGCGGCGGCGATCCGGCCTCTAACCCACGTCTGCGTGCGGCGGTGGATAAAGCGCTGTCTAACAACATGACGCGTGACACCCTGAACCGTGCTATCGCACGTGGCGTGGGCGGTGATGAAGACGCGAACATGGAAACCATCATTTATGAAGGTTACGGTCCTGGCGGTACGGCGGTGATGGTTGAGTGCCTGTCCGACAACCGTAACCGTACCGTTGCGGAAGTGCGCCACGCGTTCACCAAAACCGGTGGCAACCTGGGCACTGACGGTTCTGTTGCTTACCTGTTCAGCAAAAAAGGCGTCATCTCCTTCGAGAAAGGCGACGAAGATGCGATCATGGAAGCGGCGCTGGAAGCCGGTGCGGAAGACGTAGTGACCTTCGACGACGGCGCTATCGACGTTTATACCGCCTGGGAAGAGATGGGTGCCGTGCGCGATGCGCTGGAAGCGGCGGGCCTGAAAGCGGACAACGCTGAAGTCTCCATGATCCCGTCCACCAAAGCGGACATGGATGCAGAAACGGCACCAAAACTGCTGCGTCTGATCGACATGCTCGAAGACTGCGACGACGTGCAGGAAGTGTATCACAACGGTGAAATCTCTGATGAGGTTGCAGCGACTCTCTGATGAGAGCGTGTAAACCCGTTACAGGAGACGCGTGATGTCGATTATTCTCGGGATTGACCCAGGCTCACGCGTCACCGGTTATGGCGTTATCCGTCAGGTGGGACGCCAGTTAACCTACCTGGGCAGTGGCTGTATTCGCACCAAAGTGGACGATCTGCCGTCGCGCCTGAAGCTCATCTATGCGGGCGTGTCGGAGATCATCACCCAGTTTCAGCCGGACTATTTCGCCATCGAGCAGGTCTTTATGGCGAAAAACGCCGATTCGGCGCTAAAGCTCGGTCAGGCGCGCGGGGTGGCCATTGTCGCTGCGGTGAACCAGGATTTGCCGGTATTCGAATACGCGGCAAGGCAGGTTAAGCAGACGGTGGTGGGCATCGGTAGCGCGGAGAAAAGTCAGGTGCAGCACATGGTGCGGACCCTGCTCAAGCTCCCTGCGAACCCGCAGGCCGACGCCGCCGATGCGCTGGCGATTGCGATTACCCACTGTCACGTCAGCCAGAACGCGATGCAAATGAGCGAATCGCGGCTCAATCTGGCGCGAGGCAGGTTACGATAATGACAAATCAGGCTGGATGTTTATCCAGCCTTTTTTTATTATGTCGGCAGTTAATTTCTTCCAGAACGCAGGAGCGTCACGTGATAGGCAGACTCAGAGGCATCATCATTGAAAAACAACCCCCGTTAGTGCTGCTGGAAGTGGGTGGCGTGGGCTATGAAGTCCATATGCCGATGACCTGCTTCTACGAGCTGCCGGACGCGGGCAAAGAGGCGATTGTCTTTACCCAGTTTGTGGTGCGTGAAGATGCTCAGCTGCTGTACGGCTTCAACAACAAACAGGAACGCACCCTGTTCCGCGAGCTGATTAAAACCAACGGCGTCGGGCCGAAGCTGGCGCTGGCGATCTTATCCGGCATGTCTGCACCACAGTTTGTGAATGCCGTTGAGCGTGAAGATCCTGCGGCGCTGATTAAGCTTCCTGGCATCGGTAAGAAAACGGCAGAACGCCTGATTGTCGAGATGAAAGACCGCTTTAAAGGCCTGCATGGCGATCTCTTCACGCCGGCGGCCGATCTGGTACTGACCTCGCCAGGTGCGCCTGCGGCGGATGATGACGCGGAGCAGGAAGCGGTTGCCGCGCTGGTGGCACTGGGCTATAAACCTCAGGAGGCCAGCCGCATGGTAAGTAAAATTGCCAAACCGGACGCCAGCAGTGAAACCCTGATTCGTGAAGCGCTGCGCGCTGCATTGTGAGGTAAAGGATGATTGAAGCAGACCGCCTGGTTTCGGCAGGCACTGTTCAGGCAGAGGATGTGGTGGATCGCGCGATTCGCCCAAAACTGCTTGATGAGTACATTGGCCAGCCGCAGGTTCGTTCCCAGATGGAGATTTTTATCCAGGCGGCAAAGCTGCGCGGCGATGCGCTCGATCACCTGCTGATTTTTGGCCCGCCGGGTTTAGGCAAAACCACGCTGGCGAATATCGTCGCTAATGAAATGGGCGTTAACCTGCGCACCACCTCCGGCCCGGTGCTGGAGAAGGCGGGCGATTTGGCGGCCATGCTGACCAACCTCGAACCGCATGACGTGCTGTTTATCGATGAGATCCACCGCCTGTCACCGGTGGTGGAAGAGGTGCTCTATCCGGCGATGGAAGATTATCAGCTGGATATCATGATCGGTGAAGGTCCGGCTGCACGCTCCATCAAAATCGATCTGCCGCCGTTTACCCTGATAGGCGCCACGACGCGAGCCGGGTCGTTGACCTCTCCACTGCGCGACCGCTTCGGTATCGTGCAGCGTCTGGAGTTTTACCAGGTGGCCGATCTCCAGCACATCGTTGGCCGCAGCGCCCGCTATATGGGGCTGGAGATGAGCGAAGAGGGGGCGTTTGAAGTGGCGAAGCGTTCCCGCGGTACGCCGCGTATCGCCAACCGCCTGCTGCGCCGCGTGCGTGACTTTGCTGAGGTGAAGCACAACGGTTCGATCTCCGCTGAGATCGCCGCGCAGGCGCTGGATATGCTGAACGTTGATGCCGAAGGTTTTGACTACATGGACCGCAAGCTGCTGCTGGCGGTGCTGGACAAGTTCTTTGGTGGCCCGGTCGGGCTGGATAACCTGGCGGCAGCAATCGGGGAAGAGCGTGAAACCATTGAGGACGTGCTTGAACCGTATCTGATCCAGCAGGGCTTCCTGCAGCGCACCCCGCGTGGGCGTATGGCCACGGTGCGGGCGTGGAATCATTTCGGCATTACGCCACCGGCAATGCCGTAAGCAGCGATAATTTATAGCCCCGGTAAGCGAAGCGCCACCGGGGACATACCCGCTACTGCGCGGTCTTCTTCATCATACTGAAGATAAACAGCACCGCCGCACTCAGCACCACGGACGGCCCCGCAGGCGTGTCATAGAACGCCGAGAAGGTTAGCCCACCCGTTACCGCAATCATCCCGATAATTACGGCGACACCGGCCATCTGCTCCGGCGTACGGGCAAAACGACGCGCCGTAGCCGCAGGGATGATCAGCAGCGACGTAATAATCAGCGCGCCGACAAACTTCATCGCCACGCCAATGGTTAACGCCGTTACCAGCATCA
Organism: Enterobacter cloacae complex sp. 2024EL-00227; assembly: GCF_043945315.1. Classification (NCBI taxonomy): domain Bacteria; kingdom Pseudomonadati; phylum Pseudomonadota; class Gammaproteobacteria; order Enterobacterales; family Enterobacteriaceae; genus Enterobacter; species Enterobacter cloacae complex sp. 2024EL-00227. The sequence continues at coordinate 506,331 of NZ_JBIMQP010000003.1, read as the reverse complement.
GCAGCAGCTTAACGCGCTGCAGCTTCACGCCATCGACGAACGCCAGATCGGGGCTGACGGTCATCGCCAGCAGGTTACGCCACTGCCAGAGCAGAATCCCGAGCACCACCACAACGCCAATGGCGATAGCGATGAGATCGTCTGGCGTGACGGCCAGCAGGTCACCGAACAGGTAAGCCATCAGATCCACGCGGATATTCGACATCAGGCTGACCACCACCAGGCCCAGCGACAGGGCACTGTGCGCCATGATGCCAAGCAGGGTATCGATGGCGAGGTGAGGGCGCTTTTCCAGCCAGACCAGACCGGCCGCCAGCAGCAGCGTGACGACAATCACCGCATAGAACGGGTTGACGTTCAGCAGCAGGCCAAAAGCCACGCCCAGCAGGGACGCGTGCGCCAGGGTATCGCCGAAGTAAGACATTCTGCGCCACACCACAAACGAGCCGAGTGGACCCGCGGCGCAGGCAAGCATAATCCCGGCCAGCCAGCCGGGCAGTAACAGTTCAATCATGAGTGTCCATTTCCCCGACGCAGAACGATTCGTCCCTGCAAATCATGGCGATGATTATGATGATGGCGATAGATGCCGAGCTGTTCAGCGCCGCGAGGGCCGAACATGGAGATAAATTCCGGGTGCATGGAGACCACTTCAGGCGTACCGGAGCAGCAGATATGGTGGTTGAGACACAGCACTTCATCAGTTTTTGCCATCACCAGATGCAGGTCGTGGGATACCATCAGTACCGCGCAGTTCAGTTCCTGACGCAGCTGGTCAATAAGATCGTACAGCGCGACCTGGCCGTTGACGTCGACCCCCTGAGTCGGCTCATCCAGCACCAGCAGCTGCGGGCTGCTGAGCAACGCACGGGCAAGTAATACGCGCTGCGTTTCACCGCCGGACAGTTTTTGCAGCGGCGCATCGACAAGATGGCCTGCCTGCACGCGCTTCAGCGCCGGAAGAATATCGGCTTTCCGCGTGCCGGGGCGCAGGCGCAGGAAACGGCTCACCGTCAGCGGCAGCGTGGCGTCAAGGTGAAGCTTTTGCGGCACATAGCCGATACGCAATTTTTCCTCACGCTTGATCACGCCTTCATCGGGTGCGACCAGACCCAGCACCACGCGAACCAGGGTGGATTTGCCTGCGCCATTGGGGCCGAGCAGCGTCAGAATTTTGCCGGGCTTCAGATCGAGCGACACGTCAGAAAGGACGCGGCGCTGGCCAAATGAGACCGAAATATTTTCAAGAGAAACCAATGTCGTCATGTCATTTTAAGCTTGAAGAAGTCAACGAATGTTATAATATCACATTCCACGCATTCACTACGATGATTAGTCGCATTATGTTACATAAAAATACGCTTCTTTTCGCAGCATTATCCGCTGCCCTTTGGGGCACAACCGCACAAGATGTTAACGCTGCGGTTGTTGCTTCGCTTAAACCACTCGGGTTTATCGCGTCAGCCATTGCTGACGGGGTAACAGAAACTCAGGTTCTGCTCCCGGATGGTGCATCCGAGCATGACTACTCCCTGCGCCCTTCAGACGTAAAACGCTTACAAAACGCGGACTTAGTTGTCTGGATTGGTCCGGAAATGGAAGCGTTTATGCAGAAGTCAGCAAAACAGGTGGCGGGCGAAAAACAGGTCGCGATTGCCGCTCTCCCTGGCGTGAAACCGTTACTCATGAAAGGGACGGATGACGACGGCGATGAACATGACCATCATGCTGCCGACGGTGAAAAAGGTGATGGAGATCACCATCACGGCGAGTACAACATGCATCTTTGGTTATCCCCAGAGATAGCGCGGCTTTCAGCGGTTGCAATCCATGACAAATTAGTGGAACTTATGCCGCAAAGTCGAGCCAAACTAGACGCCAACCTGAAAGATTTTGAGGCACAATTAGCCGCAACCGATAAGCAGGTAGGTAATGAGCTCGCACCGTTGAAAGGAAGAGGGTATTTCGTTTTTCATGACGCCTACGGCTATTACGAAAAACACTACGGTTTGACCCCGCTGGGGCACTTTACCGTCAACCCTGAAATTCAACCTGGTGCGCAGCGTTTACATGAAATCAGAACACAGCTGGTTGAGCAAAAAGCGACATGCGTTTTTGCTGAGCCACAGTTCAGGCCAGCGGTCGTAGAAGCCGTGGCCAGGGGGACATCCGTGCGCATGGGGACCCTTGACCCGCTAGGAACGAATATCCAGTTGAGCAAAGCGAGCTATTCGCAGTTCCTCAGCCAACTGGCGAACCAGTATGCGAGCTGCCTGAAAGGAGATTAACGAGGAAGTGAATACGTGCAACAGATAGCCCGCTCTGTCGCCCTGGCATTTAACAATCTGCCTCGACCCCACCGCGTCATGCTGGGGTCGCTTACAGTACTCACCTTAGCGGTCGCCGTCTGGCGGCCCTATGTTTACCACCCGAGTTCTGCCCCTATCATCAAAACCATCGAGCTTGAAAAGAGCGAAATCCGCTCTTTGCTGCCTGAAGCCAGTGAGCCTATCGACCAGTCGGCTCAGGAAGATGAAGCCATTCCACAGGATGAACTGGACGATAAAACCGAGAACGAAGCGGGTATCCACGAATATGTAGTTTCTACCGGTGACACGCTGAGCAGCGTGCTGAACCAGTACGGCATCGACATGGGCAATATCAGCCAGCTGGCGGCGGCAGATAAAGATCTTCGCAACCTGAAAATTGGGCAACAGCTCTCCTGGACGTTAACGGCCGATGGCGATCTCCAGCGTCTGACCTGGGAAATGTCCCGCCGTGAAACCCGCACCTACGATCGCACGGCAACCGGTTTCAAAATGACCAGCGAAATGCAGAAGGGCGACTGGGTCAACAGCGTTCTCAAAGGCACCGTGGGCGCAAGCTTTGTCTCCAGTGCGCGCGACGCAGGGTTGACCAGCGCTGAAATCAGTTCGGTGATCAAAGCCATGCAGTGGCAGATGGATTTCCGCAAGCTGAAAAAAGGCGATGAGTTTTCCGTCCTGATGTCCCGCGAAATGCTGGACGGCAAGCGCGAGCAAAGCCAGCTGCTGGGCGTGCGTCTGCGCTCCGAAGGCAAAGATTACTACGCGATCCGTGCCGAAGACGGCAAGTTCTACGACCGCACCGGTACGGGCCTTGCGAAAGGCTTCCTGCGCTTCCCGACGGCGAAACAGTTCCGCGTCTCCTCCAACTTTAACCCGCGTCGTCTGAACCCTGTCACCGGACGCGTCGCACCGCACCGTGGTGTTGACTTTGCTATGCCGCAGGGTACACCGGTACTCGCGGTTGGGGATGGCGAAGTGGTGGTGGCCAAACGTAGCGGCGCAGCCGGATATTATGTTGCGGTACGTCATGGTCGCACGTATACGACCCGCTATATGCACCTGCGTAAGCTGCTGGTTAAACCAGGACAGAAGGTGAAGCGTGGTGACCGTATTGCGATCTCCGGTAATACCGGTCGCTCTACCGGCCCGCACCTGCACTACGAAGTGTGGATCAACCAGCAGGCCGTGAACCCGCTGACGGCGAAACTGCCGCGCACCGAAGGCCTGACGGGTAAAGATCGTACGGATTACCTGGCGCAGGTGAAAGAGGTGTTGCCGCAGCTGAGCTTAGACTAAGCCCTCTGTTTTTGTTAAAAAAGCCGGCGCACCCTGACGCCGGCTTTTTCTTTTGTGCGCGGACGACTGCCTCGCTACACTATCTGAATTAATTTTGCGTCATCAGACCCTGGATCCAGCATGGAAACCCAAAAAAACAATATTGAATACATTCCTGAGTTTGAAAAATCCTTCCGCCATCCGCGCAACTGGGGCGCCTGGCTCGCTGTCTACGCCTTTGCGGGGATAGCGTTGCTGCCGGCTTCCGTCCGCGATCCTGTCCTGGGTAAAATTGGCTGTCTTGCCGGGCGCTTAGGCAAGAGTGCCCGCCGTCGCGCGCAGATCAATCTCTATTACTGTTTTCCTGAAAAGAGCGACGCCGAGCGCGAGGCAATCATTGATGAGATGTATACCACCGCACCGCAGGCCATGGCGATGATGGCGGAGCTGGCGCTGAAAGGGCCGGAGAAAATTGTCGATCGCGTAGACTGGAAAGGGCTGGATATCATTGAGGAGATGCGCCGCAATGACGAGAAAGTCATTTTCCTTGTCCCACACGGCTGGGGCGTTGATATTCCGGCGATGCTGATGGCCTCTCAGGGCCAGAAGATGGCGGCAATGTTCCATAACCAGGGCAATAAAATCTTCGACTTTGTCTGGAATACGGTGCGTCGTCGTTTTGGCGGACGCCTGCATGCGCGCAACGATGGCATTAAGCCGTTCATTCAGTCGGTACGCCAGGGGTACTGGGGCTACTATCTGCCGGATCAGGACCACGGCCTCGAGCACAGCGAGTTTGTCGATTTCTTTGCAACCTATAAAGCGACGCTGCCTGCGATTGGCCGCCTGATGAAAGTGTGTCGTGCCCGCGTGATCCCGCTATTCCCGGTCTATGACGGTAAAACACATCGCCTGAGCATTGAGGTTCGTCCGCCGATGGACGATCTGCTGACCGCTGACGACCACACCATTGCCCGTCGGATGAACGAAGAGGTGGAGATCCTGGTAGGGCCGCATGCCGAGCAGTACACGTGGATCCTGAAGCTGCTTAAAACGCGTAAGCCGGGCGAAAAAGAGCCGTATAAACGCAAAGAGCTTTATCCAACGAAATAAAAAAAAGCCCTCTCCATCTGGAGAGGGCTTTTTAACAGAGACGTTATTACTCGACGGTCATAACGCGCGTGGTGTTGGTTGAGCCGATGGTGCTCATCACATCGCCCTGGGTCACAATGACGATATCACCAGAGACCAGATAGCCTTTGTCGCGCAGCAGGTTTACGGCATCGTGCGCCGCGGCCACGCCGTCATTGGTGCTGTCGAAGTGTACCGGCGTCACGCCGCGGTACAGCGCCGTCAGGTTCAGCGTACGTTCGTGACGGGACATGGCGAAGATCGGCAGACCCGAGCTGATACGAGAGGTCATTAGCGCGGTGCGGCCAGATTCGGTCATAGTGATGATCGCGGTAACGCCCTTCAGATGGTTTGCCGCATACATTGCAGACATCGCAATCGCTTCTTCAACGTTGTCGAACTGCACGTCCAGACGGTGTTTAGAGACGTTGATGCTTGGGATCTTTTCAGCACCCAGGCAAACACGTGCCATGGCGGCCACGGTTTCTGCCGGATACTGGCCCGCAGCGGTTTCCGCAGAGAGCATTACCGCATCGGTACCGTCCAGCACGGCGTTGGCCACGTCCATCACTTCTGCACGGGTTGGCATCGGGTTGGTGATCATCGATTCCATCATCTGAGTGGCGGTGATCACCGCGCGGTTCAGCTGACGTGCGCGACGAATCAGGGCTTTCTGAATCCCCACCAGCTCAGGGTCGCCGATTTCCACACCCAGGTCGCCACGCGCAACCATCACCACGTCAGAGGCAAGGATCACGTCGTCCATAGCATCCTGATCGCAAACGGCTTCCGCACGCTCAACTTTGGCGACGATTTTGGCATCGCAGCCTGCATCACGCGCCAGACGACGCGCATAGTTCAGATCTTCGCCGCAGCGCGGGAAGGAGACAGCCAGGTAGTCAACACCGATCAGCGCAGCAGTCACAATATCCGCTTTATCTTTATCAGTAAGCGCTTCCGCAGAGAGGCCGCCGCCCAGCTTGTTGATGCCTTTATTGTTGGAGAGTGGGCCGCCGACGGTGACTTCGGTGAACACTTTCATGCCCTGAACTTCCAGCACTTTCAGCTGTACGCGACCGTCGTCAAGCAGCAGGATATCGCCAGGTACGACGTCAGCCGGGAGGCCTTTATAGTCGATACCGACTTTCTCTTTATCGCCTTCGCCTTTGCCCAGGCTGGCATCCAGCAGGAATTTGTCGCCGATATTGAGGAAAACTTTACCCTCTTTAAAGGTCGAAACGCGGATTTTTGGACCCTGCAAATCGCCGAGGATCGCAACGTGACGGCCCAGTTTAGCTGCGATTTCACGCACTTTATCGGCACGTAATTTATGGTCTTCTGGCGTACCGTGAGAGAAGTTCATACGCACCACGTTGGCACCAGCGGCGATAATTTTCTCGAGATTATTATCGCGATCGGTGGCCGGGCCTAAGGTGGTTACGATCTTGGTTCTGCGAAGCCTTCTGGACATGTAATACTCCGTTGACTGAAACAACTTTGGTGTTGCGTGAACATTGAATCGGCCTTCATCTGCTGCAAGGCAGTGGAGAGGGGACCGAATGCCGTAAATCGTTACTTCGTCATTATTCGTGACGTCTTCGTTATCAACTATCGAACATCGCTCTTTATAAGCAATTCTTTATCAAAACGCGATTCCTTCAGCGCTTCCTTGACCCGCTTCAAGTTATCCCGGAATTTTGCCCCCCGGCGTAAGGTAAAACCGGTCGCCAGCACGTCAATCACGGTGAGCTGGGCCAGTCGGGAGACCATTGGCATATAAATGTCGGTGTCTTCCGGCACGTCGAGAGTGATCGCCAGCGTCGCCTCACGGGCCAGCGGTGTGCCCGCCGTGGTCAGCGCAATCACCATGGCATCGTTTTCACGGGCCAGCTGCGCCAGTTCTACCTGACTCTTAGTGCGGCCAGTATGCGAAATCAGTACCACGACGTCATCTTCACTGCAATTCATACAGCTCATGCGTTGCAGGACAATGTCATCGGAATAAATCACCGGGACGTTAAAGCGGAAAAATTTGTTCATGGCGTCATGCGCGACGGCCGCCGACGACCCGAGCCCAAAGAAGGCAATTCGCTTGGCCTGGGTGAGTAAATCCACTGCGCGATTCACGGAACTCATGTCCAGAGACTGACGGACGTGGTCAAGCGAAGCCATGGCCGACTCAAAAATTTTCGCGGTATAGGCATCAACGCTGTCGTCTTCATCCACATTACGATTAACATAAGGGGTGCCGTTAGCCAGACTTTGTGCCAGATGCAGTTTAAAATCAGGAAAGCCGCGCGTTTCCAGGCTGCGGCAGAAGCGATTGACCGTGGGTTCGCTAACACCCGCTTCCTGTGCCAGAGCGGCGATGCTTGAATGAATCGCCTGAGCGGGAGAGGCGAGAATGACCTCGGCCACTTTTCGCTCGGATTTGCTAAGGTGTTCCAGTTGAAACTGGATTTTTTCCAGCATGTTCATGTTAACAGGACGCTCATGGGTGTAAACGATTTCATTAATTGATGAAATCGTGATTCTATTTAGCCGATATTACCCCTGTGGCTTCCATTAAGGGTAACAATCGACGAGATAATGTTGTTGTTTTTTTTCATTACTTGATCGATGTCGGGTTTTGCTATGACCCTGTTGCGCAAAGAAACGACGGTTGTTGCGTCATTAAGCCGTCGAAATCATCCGATGGGTGAAAAATCGCGGTATCGCACGCGACGATAAGCGCTAATGGTTTCGGGAATGACGTAAAAGCAGTACAGTGCATTGTAATAAAATTACAACGATACCTGGCAGAAGTACCAGGTGATCCAACTGAGGAGAATGACATGGCGGTAACGCAAACAGCCCAGGCATGTGACCTGGTCATTTTCGGCGCGAAAGGCGATCTTGCACGCCGAAAATTGCTGCCTTCCCTGTATCAACTGGAGAAAGCGGGCCAAATTCATCCGGATACGCGTATCCTGGGTGTTGGGCGCGCCGACTGGGACAAGGACGCTTATACCAAAGTCGTCCGCGAGGCGCTCGAAACTTTCATGAAGGAAAAAATTGATGAAAGTTTGTGGGATACCCTGAGCGGTCGTCTCGATTTCTGCAACCTTGACGTGAATGACGTCAGCGCGTTCGCTCGCTTGGGCGCGATGCTGGATCAGAAAAACCGTGTCACCATTAACTATTTCGCCATGCCGCCAAGCACCTTCGGCGCCATCTGCAAGGGCCTGGGCGAAGCCAAACTGAACGCCAAACCGGCGCGCGTCGTGATGGAGAAGCCGTTGGGTACGTCCCTGGCAACCTCGCGTGAAATCAACGACCAGGTGGGCGAGTTCTTTGAAGAGTGCCAGGTCTACCGTATCGACCACTATCTCGGTAAAGAGACGGTGCTGAACCTGCTGGCGCTGCGTTTTGCTAACTCCCTGTTTGTGAACAACTGGGACAACCGCACCATCGACCACGTGGAAATCACCGTGGCGGAAGAGGTGGGGATTGAAGGTCGCTGGGGTTACTTTGACCAGGCCGGTCAGATGCGTGACATGATCCAGAACCACCTGCTGCAGATTTTGTGCATGATTGCCATGTCTCCTCCGTCTGACCTGACGGCGGACAGCATCCGTGACGCCAAAGTGAAAGTGCTGAAGTCGCTGCGCCGCATCGACCGCTCCAACGTGCGCGAGAAAACCGTTCGCGGCCAGTACACCGCCGGGTTTGCGCAAGGCAAAAAGGTGCCTGGCTACCTGGAAGAAGAGGGCGCGAACAAGTCCAGCAACACCGAGACGTTCGTGGCCATCCGCGTGGACATCGACGACTGGCGCTGGGCGGGGGTTCCGTTCTACCTGCGCACCGGTAAGCGTCTGCCTGCGAAATGTTCCGAAGTGGTTGTCTACTTTAAGAACCCGGAACTGAACCTGTTCAAAGAGTCCTGGCAGGAGCTGCCGCAAAACAAACTGACCATTCGTCTGCAGCCGGACGAGGGTGTGGACATCCAGATCCTGAACAAAGTGCCGGGCCTGGATCACAAACACAACCTGCAGACCACCAAGCTGGATCTGAGCTACTCCGAAACCTTTAACCAGACGCACCTGGCCGATGCGTACGAGCGTCTGCTGCTGGAAACCATGCGCGGTATCCAGGCGCTGTTCGTGCGTCGCGATGAGGTGGAAGAGGCGTGGAAATGGGTCGACTCCATCACCGAAGCCTGGGCTGCCGATCAGGATGCGCCAAAACCGTATCAGGCGGGCACATGGGGACCTGTCGCGTCGGTGGCAATGATCACCCGTGATGGCCGCTCCTGGAACGAGTTTGAGTAAGATAATCCGCTAGCCCGAAAGTGTTATTTTACCGGTAACATGATCTAACACAGCTCGTGGCACAATTTTCAACTTTTAAGCTCCGCGTGGATTCACCCGCGGAGCTTTTTTTATTACACTGCCGGAAGTGATTTTGCCCCTGAGCTCCGGACAGCAAGCGTTTCAGCGTTGTTAACAACTGCCAGCGACTTTGTAAACTCCCGAGCCCGGACAGATAAATGAGAGGAGCTTTTATGAATCCGACATTGTTACGCGTAACACAGCGCATTATTGAGCGCTCGAAAGAGACCCGTTCGGCCTACCTCGCCCGGATTGAACAGGCGAAGAGCAACACCGTTCACCGTTCCCAGCTGGCCTGCGGTAACCTGGCGCACGGCTTCGCCGCCTGCCAGCCTGACGATAAAGCGTCGCTGAAAAGCATGTTGCGTAACAATATCGCCATCATTACCGCTTATAACGATATGCTTTCCGCGCACCAGCCCTATGAGGTTTACCCGGATATCATCCGTAAAGCGCTGCACAGCGTGAATGCGGTCGGCCAGGTGGCGGGTGGGGTACCCGCCATGTGCGACGGCGTGACGCAGGGTCAGGACGGTATGGAACTCTCCCTGCTGAGCCGTGAAGTCATTGCCATGTCCGCGGCGGTGGGCCTGTCACACAACATGTTTGATGGCGCGCTCTATCTCGGCGTGTGCGACAAGATTGTTCCGGGCCTGGTGATGGCCGCGCTGTCGTTTGGTCATCTGCCTGCGATCTTCGTGCCGTCGGGCCCAATGGCAAGCGGCCTGCCGAACAAAGAAAAAGTGCGCATTCGCCAGCTGTACGCGGAAGGAAAAGCAGATCGTCAGGCGCTGCTGGAAGCGGAAGCTGCATCCTACCACGCGCCGGGCACCTGTACGTTCTACGGTACCGCGAACACGAACCAGATGGTGGTGGAGTTTATGGGGATGCAGCTTCCGGGCTCGTCCTTTATCCAGCCGGATGCACCGCTGCGCAAGGCGCTGACCGAGGCCGCGGCCCGTCAGGTCACGCGTCTGACCGGAAACGGCAACGAATGGATGCCGATGGGCAAAATGGTCGACGAAAAGGTTATCGTCAACGGGATTGTCGCGCTGCTGGCCACCGGCGGTTCGACCAACCACACCATGCACCTGGTGGCCATGGCGCGTGCGGCGGGCATTCTGATTAACTGGGATGACTTCTCCGAGATCTCTTCCGTGGTGCCGTTGATGGCGCGCCTGTATCCAAACGGTCCGGCGGACATCAACCACTTCCAGGCCGCAGGCGGCGTACCGCTGCTCATGCGCGAGCTGCTGAAGGGCGGTCTGCTGCATGAAGATGTTAACACCGTAGCGGGCTTTGGCCTGCAGCGCTACACCCAGGAGCCATGGCTGAACAACGGCGAGCTGGACTGGCGCGAAGGGGCGACCGCATCTCTTGATGCGCAGGTTATCGCCACCATCGACAAACCGTTCTCTCCTCACGGTGGCACAAAGGTGCTGAGCGGTAACCTCGGTCGCGCGGTAATGAAGACCTCTGCCGTACCGGAAGAGAACCAGATTATCGAAGCGCCAGCGGTGGTATTTGAAAGCCAGCACGACGTATTACCTGCCTTTGACGCCGGTCTGCTCGACAAAGACTGCGTGGTAGTGGTGCGTCATCAGGGGCCTAAAGCCAATGGGATGCCAGAATTACATAAACTTATGCCACCACTTGGTGTATTATTGGACCGCCGTTTCAAAATTGCACTGGTGACCGATGGACGCCTCTCTGGCGCCTCAGGTAAAGTGCCATCAGCTATCCACGTGACGCCGGAAGCGTACGACGGCGGCCTGCTGGCGAAAGTGCGTGACGGTGACATGATCCGCGTTAACGGTCAGACAGGCGAGTTAACCCTGCTGGTGGATGACGCCGAGCTGGCGGCACGTCAGCCCCATATTCCTGACCTGAGCGCGTCGCGCGTGGGAACAGGACGCGAAATGTTTGGCGCACTGCGTGAGAACCTCTCCGGTGCTGAGCAGGGCGCAACCTGTATTACGTTTTAAGACGACTTGATTTTAACGATCTGGCGAGAGAAGACTCTGATGAAAAACTGGAAAACAAGTGCAGAAGCAATCCTGACCACTGGCCCTGTCGTGCCGGTTATCGTGGTAAACAAGCTGGAGCACGCTGTACCGATGGCGAAAGCGCTGGTTGCGGGCGGCGTTCGCGTTCTGGAAGTGACCCTGCGTACCGCCTGCGCGATGGATGCCATTCGCGCGATTGCCAAAGAAGTGCCGGACGCCATTATCGGTGCGGGTACCGTAACGAACGCAAAACAGCTGGCTGAAGTGACCGAAGCGGGCGCACAGTTTGCCATCAGCCCGGGCCTGACCGAGTCGCTGCTGAAAGCCGCGACCGAAGGTACCATTCCGCTGATCCCGGGCATCAGCACCGTTTCTGAACTGATGCTGGGCATGGACTACGGTCTGAAAGAGTTTAAATTCTTCCCGGCGGAAGCGAACGGCGGCACCAAAGCGCTGCAGGCCATTGCCGGTCCATTCTCTCAGGTACGCTTCTGCCCGACGGGCGGTATCTCTCCTGCCAACTACCGTGACTACCTGGCGCTGAAAAGCGTGCTGTGCATCGGTGGCTCATGGCTGGTTCCGGCGGATGCGCTGGAAGCGGGCGACTGGGATCGCATCACCAAACTGGCTCGCGAAGCAGTAGAAGGCGCGAAGCAGTAAGTCATTCGCCGCATGAAAAACGGGCCTTTCGGCCCGTTTTTTTATCCCGTTACCTTAACGCTTGCTGCGGCCGCTTTCGCTCTCGCCACGGCGTCATCAACGTTATCTCCTGTGGCTAACGCCACGCCAAGACGACGGGTTCCGTCGATCTCCGGCTTGCCGAACAAACGGACCTGCAACCCGGCACCCACCGCCGCGTCGACGTTATCAAACGTAACGTTCTGGCTGGTTAGCTGCGGCAGGATCACCGCCGAGGCGGCCGGGCCGTACTGACGGATACCGCCGACGGGCAGGCCGAGGAAGGCGCGCACGTGCAGGGCGAACTCGGAGAGATCCTGCGAAATCAGCGTGACCATGCCGGTGTCATGCGGGCGAGGGGAGACTTCGCTGAAGATCACCTCATCGCCGCACACAAACAGCTCCACGCCAAACAGGCCATAGCCGCCCAGCGCCAGGACGGTTTTACGGGCGATCGCCTGCGCACGCTCCAGCGCCAGGGCGCTCATCTGCTGCGGCTGCCAGGATTCGCGGTAATCGCCATCTTCCTGGCGGTGGCCAATCGGGTCGCAGAAATGGACGCCGTCAACGGCGCTGACGGTCAGCAGGGTGATCTCGAAATCAAACTTCACCACCCCTTCAACGATCACGCGACCGGCGCCTGCGCGGCCACCCTGCTGGGCGTACTCCCACGCCTTGTCCACCGTGCTGCTGCCGCGGATAAAGCTCTGTCCTTTACCGGAGGAGCTCATCACCGGCTTAACGATGCACGGGTACCCAATCTCCTCAACGGCCTGCAGGAATGCGGCCTTATCGCCAGCAAAACGATAGCTCGATGTGGGCAACCCGAGCTCTTCTGCCGCCAGACGACGAATGCCTTCTCGGTTCATGGTCAGCTTTGCGGCTTTCGCGCAGGGCACCACGCGCTGGCCTTCCTGCTCAAGCGCAATCAGCGTGTCGGTGGCGATGGCTTCAATTTCCGGTACAACGAAATCAGGCTTCTCGCGTGAAATCAGCTCACGAAGGGCATCGCCGTTCAGCATGTTAATCACATAAGAACGATGGGCGACGTGCATGGCGGGTGCATCGGCGTAGCGGTCTACGGCAATGACTTCCACGCCTAAACGCTGGCACTCAATGGCGACCTCTTTTCCCAGCTCGCCCGATCCCAACAGCATCACTCGCGTCGCCGCAGGTCGCAGCGCGGTTCCTAAACGAATCATAACAATCCCCCTGAAAAAGTTGCGGGCAGTATAAACGAAAACGTTTGCGTCTGTCTTGTGCACGGCCAGGTGAGGGGAGAAGAAATTTGCGCTTCTTTAGCCCGCCCAGACATTTCCTGACGCCTGCTCGCTTACGCTGTGGAACATGTTCACCGTTAAGTGAGGGAAACCATGTCTGGCTGGCTAAATCAATTGCAATCACTGTTAGGGCAGAAAACGTCGTCTTCCGGCGAGCGGGATCTCAGCAAACTACTGGTGCCCGGGGCGCTCGGCGGGCTGGCAGGCCTGCTGGTCGCGAATAAATCCTCGCGCAAGCTGCTGGCAAAGTATGGGACAGGCGCGCTGCTCGCCGGTGGGGGCGCCATTGCGGGCACCGTCCTGTGGAATAAATACAAGGACAGGGTCCGGACCGCGCACAGTGATGAACCGCACTACGGCGAGCACACCTCGCCGCTGGATCTGCGTACCGAAAGGCTCATTCTTGCGCTGGTTTTTGCCGCGAAAAGTGACGGACATATCGACGATAAGGAACGGCTGGCGATCGAACAGCAGCTGCGCGAAGCCGGCGTCGAAGAGAAGGGCAGAGCGCTGGTGGCGCAGGCCATCGAACAGCCCCTGGATCCGCAGCGTCTGGCGCAAAGCGTGAAAAATGAGGAAGAGGCGCTTGAACTCTATTTCCTCAGCTGTGCCGCCATCGATATCGATCACTTTATGGAGCGCAGCTACCTGAATGCGCTTGGCGACGCGCTGAAGATCCCGCAGGACGTGCGTGAGGGCATTGAGCGGGATATCCGGGAACAAAAACAGGCGTTACAGGGATAGTTCTCGCCGTTGCGACCCTGTTTCGCTTGCATCATGCGTGGGTTTTGCCAACCTTATAGGGTGTAAAACGAAAAAGAATGATGACATGCCACCGAAAGCCCGACGTATACCTTATGCGATCACCACGCATGGCGATACGCGTATAGACAACTATTACTGGCTACGGGACGATTCACGCTCCCGGCCAGAGGTGCTCGACTACCTGCACGAGGAAAACGACTATGGCCGCAAGGTCATGTCCAGCCAGCAGACGCTTCAGGACCAGTTGCTGAATGAAATGGTGCAGCGTATTCCCCAGCGCGATATCTCCGCGCCCTGGACCAAAAATGGCTATCGCTATCGCCATATTTATGAGCCCGGCAACGAGTATCCCATCTACCAGCGTCAGTCGGTCCTGAGCGCCGAATGGGATGCGTGGGATATTCTGCTGGATGCCAACCAACGCGCGGCCCACAGCGAGTTTTATACTCTGGGCGGCATGTCCATTTCGCCGGATAACGCGGTGATGGCGCTGGCGGAGGATTATCTCTCCCGTCGCCAGTACGGCCTGCGTTTTCGCAACCTGGACACCGGCAACTGGTATCCGGAAATGCTGGAAAACGTCTCCCCGGATTTTGTCTGGGCGAATGATTCCGAGACGGTGTACTACGTCAAAAAGCACGCCTCTACGCTGCTGCCCTATCAGGTATGGCGGCATACCATCGGAACGGACTCCGCTGACGACGAGCTGGTCTACGAAGAGAAAGACGAAACGTTTTATGTCAGCCTGCATAAAACCTCTTCGCGCCACTATGTCATTATCTTCCTGGCCAGCGCCACGACGTCGGAAGTCCTGCTGCTGGATGCCGAACTGCCGGACGCCCAGCCGCTCTGTTTTCTGCCGCGCCGAAAGGATCATGAGTACAGCCTGGATCACTTCCAGCACAGCTTTTATCTGCGCTCGAATCGCGAGGGTAAAAACTTTGGCCTCTATAAAACCAAAGTACGCGATGAGCGCAAGTGGGAGGTGCTTATCCCCGCGCGGGATCAGGTGATGCTGGAAGGGTTTACCCTGTTCACCGACTGGCTGGTGGTGGAGGAGCGCCAGCGCGGGCTGACCAGCATCCGGCAAATCAACCGCAAAACGCGGGAAGTGGTGGGGATCGCGTTCGACGACCCGGCCTATGTGACGTGGATTGGGTTCAATCCTGAACCCGAATCATCGCGGCTGCGCTACGGCTACTCATCCATGACCACACCGGACACCCTGTTTGAGCTGGACATGGATACCGGGCAGCGTCAGGTGATAAAGCAGACCGAGGTTAAAGGGTTTGAGTCTGAAAACTACCGCAGCGAGCACCTGTGGGTCACCGCCCGGGATGGCGTTGAGGTCCCCGTCTCGCTCGTCTATCACAAAGCCCATTTTCAGAAAGGCAAAAACCCGATCCTGGTGTACGGCTACGGCTCTTATGGCTCAAGCATGGACGCCGATTTTAGCAGCAGCCGGTTAAGCCTGCTCGACCGCGGCTTTGTCTTCGCCATCGCCCATATTCGCGGCGGCGGTGAGCTGGGGCAGCACTGGTATGAGGACGGGAAATTCCTGAAAAAGAAAAACACCTTCAATGACTACCTCGACGTCTGCGATGCGCTGATTGAGCAGGGCTATGGCGATCCGCAACTCTGCTTTGGCATGGGCGGCAGCGCGGGCGGCATGCTGATGGGGGCGGTTATCAACCAGCGTCCCGATCGCTTTAAGGGGATTGTCGCGCAGGTGCCGTTTGTCGATGTGGTGACGACCATGCTCGATGAATCCATTCCGCTGACGACCGGGGAGTTTGAAGAGTGGGGGAATCCGCAGGATGAGATTTACTACCGCTATATGAAAACGTACAGCCCTTACGATAACGTCGAGGCGAAAGCCTATCCCCACATGCTGGTCACCACCGGTCTGCATGATTCTCAGGTGCAGTACTGGGAGCCGGCAAAATGGGTGGCGAAACTGCGGGAGCTGAAAACCGACGACAACCTGCTGCTGCTGTGTACCGACATGGATTCCGGACACGGCGGGAAATCGGGACGATTTAAATCGTATGAAGGGGTGGCGCTGGAATACGCCTTCCTGATTGGCCTGGCGCAGGAGACGCTGCCAGGCCGTGCAGAGCGTTAAGCTTCGCCCAAATAGTGCTTTAGCGTCAGGCGCAGTTCCGGGCTCATTTTGTCAAGGTTGTTATACAGCCAGCGCAAATAGCCCGGGTCTTTATCCGCAATATCCGACACCGCTCTGCCCCGGTATTTACCAAAGGTAAACGTGGTCAGCAGTGCGGGGCGTCCGGTAATCGTTGCCATATCGTCCGGCGTCCAGCCCGAGGTGTTCATAATATCGATGAGTAGCGCGGCGGTGATATAGCAGTCGTACAGGGCGCGGTGATGATGAAGCCCCTCAGGCGTGCGGACGCTGAGCTTGCGGGACTTGTACAGCGCCATGTTGCTGTATTTAATGCCCGGCCAGAGGCGACGCGCCAGCTTCATGGTACAAATCCATTCCCCCGGCATTTCAGGGAGCACCCGGCGGTCAAAACTGGCATTATGCGCGACGTACCAGGGGCTACCGTAATAGTGGGGAATGATCTCTTCGATCCACGGCTTGTCCGCCACCATCGATTCGGTAATGCGATGGATAGCCATCGCCTGAGGGCTGATGGGGCGGTCAGGACGCACCAGATGGCTCATTGGGTTGACGATTTTACCATCAACCACGTCGACAGAGGCCACTTCCACAATTCCGCCCTGAAGATCGCAAGTTTCGGTATCGATGACGCGCAGCATTGAACACTCCTGAGCTTAAAACGCCTAGCCTAAAGGAATGATATCGCCTTGCCAACCCTCTCCGCCGAGCGTGCCGGTCAACAGCAGCTCGCCCTTATCCGCGCGAACGATCAGCTGGCCTTTTTCATCCCACAGCGCGCTACCGCCGCAGGCGTTCGCCATCAGCACCGCTATGGCATATTTATGCGCGAAGCGCTGCAGGGTACTGATGGACTGCCGCCAGCGGTTATCCTCCACTGACTGACAGCTGGTAAACAGCGACGCTCTGGGATCGAGATTGGGGGAATCGGCATGCGCATCAATAATGCTAAGCTGTTTCTCTCCCGGCACCAGGCTGGCTCCGCCACCTTGCGGGTAGCGAAGGATGCGTTGACGAGCGGGGGTGAAGAGCGCGAGACCTTTCTGGCGCTGACCATCCCGCTCCACGGGGAGCCCGGCAATCACGGTTATTCGGTAACGATGCGCCGCGTCGAGCAGCGGTTCCAGCTGGACGTCGCCGGGTGGGAGAGGTAACGTCGTCGTTCCCGAGCCTGTTAATGACAGTTCAGGAAACACCAGCAGATCGCACCCTTGCCGTGCTGCTTCGGCGATGAAGCGCAGGTGGTGCGTGATATGGTCATCGACACTCTGATGCTGCCCGCTATACTGGGCCGCCGCTATATTCCAATGTGACATCGTGACTTCCTTATACACTGAGTCGCAGGGATTTAAGAATACACCTAAATTTATCAGGGTTTTCTTATCCTGCCAGATTCAGCGTAAGGAAGTGTAACGGCTCGTTAAGCTTATTTAACTTTAGGTTCGTACGGTAAACGGGAGAGGTTGACCGAGGCGAGACGGTGGGCGATGAGTCTTTCGCGAAACCAGTCGCGCAGATGGGCGGGCTGTTCCCGTTCAACGACTTCAGCCACGACAGGCATGTTGTAACGCTCTTTAAACGCGACGCCAGCGGCAGCGAGATCGACATTCACTTTATCCATCTCGTCCTGTGGAAGGGCGGCCAGATTGATCTTCATTACCTTCTCCTTTTTATGCGGCGGCAACGTTACCGCGATTGCACGACGATGACAAGCGGAGGCAGGATGATCCTCGACTCGTTTATTATACAGCGTTATTCTTTAGCATACAGACATAACAAAAAGGAATGATTGCGATGGGTTTCTCCGCTTCCCGCGCGGTATGCGCACTGGTTTTTCTGGCCTCTACAATGATGACCCCCTCCGTGCTGGCGCATGCGCACCTTAAGCAGCCGATCCCGACAGCGGACAGCGTGGTGAGCGCTCCGCAGGCACTTACGCTGAATTTTTCAGAAGGCATCGAACCGGGATTTAGCGGTGTGGTGGTGACGGATGCGCAAAAGCAGGTCATCAAAACGGGAACCGCCACGCGCGACGAAAAGAACAAGGCGCAGCTCACCGTTCCGCTGGACCAGACGCTGACGCCAGGGACGTACCAGGTAGACTGGCATGTCGTCTCGGTAGACGGTCATAAAACCAAAGGTAGCTATCACTTTAGCGTGAAATAGCATGCTGGCGCTGTGTTATATCGGGTTTCGCTTTATCCATTTCGGGGCGCTGATGCTGATTTTTGGCAACGCGCTTTACAGCGTCTGGTTTGCGCCTTCCTCTCTCCAGCGGCTGATGTCCCGACGTTTCCAGCTGCAGCAGAAAGTGGCGGCTTTTGTGAGCCTGGCGGCTGCACTCCTGATGTTTATGCTTCAGGGCGGGCAGATGGGTAACGGTTGGGGCGATGTATTTGCCCCACAGGTCTGGTCCGGCGTAATGAGGACACAGTTTGGCGGCGTCTGGCTGTGGCAAATGATTCTCGCTGCGATGACGGTCGCTGCAGCATGGCTCGCGCCGCTGAAGGGTTCGCGGCTGCTGCTGCTCGCCATGGGGCAGCTTATCCTGCTGGCGGGGGTAGGGCACGCGGCGATGAACGACGGTCCGATGGGGGCGCTGCAGCGCCTTAATCACGCTTTTCACCTGATCTGTGCTGCTACCTGGCTTGGCGGATTACTGCCCCTGCTGTTCTGCATGCGTCTGGCGAAAGGGCGCTGGCAGAATGCCGCCATCTATACCATGATGCGCTTCTCGCGCGTGGGCCATTATGCGGTCGCGGGCGTGCTGCTCAGCGGAGCGATCAATGCACTCATGATACTGGGCGTCCATATTCCCTGGCAGGCTGACTACGTGCAGTTTTTGTTGTTCAAATGTGCGCTGGTGGCGTTGATGGTGGTAATTGCGCTGGCAAATCGGTATTTTCTGGTGCCACGGTTTCGTCCGGAGACCGGGCGAGCACAACAGATTTTTATCAGGATGACACAGGCAGAAGTGGTGCTGGGGGCGCTGGTACTGGCAACGGTCAGTCTGTTCGCCACCTGGGAACCCTTCTGACAAGGTTAAATATCATATGAAAAAGACAGTACTTTCTCTCATATTGCTGGCCTGCACGGGGAGCGCGTTTGCCGCACCGCAGGTTATCACCGTCAGCCGTTTTGAAGTGGGTAAGGATAAATGGGCGTTCAACCGCGAAGAGGTGATGCTGACCTGCCGTCCGGGCCATGCGTTGTATGCCATCAACCCGAGCACGCTGGTGCAATACCCGTTAAATGAAACCGCCGAGCAGCAGGTGGCCAGCGGAAAGAGCAGCGGCCAGCCGATTAGCATCATTCAGATCGATGACCCGGAGAATCCGGGACAGAAAATGAGCCTGGCCCCGTTTATCGAGCGCGCCGACAAGCTCTGCTAACGTTCAGGTTTCCAATAAAAAACCGCAGATGCTTGCGAAAGCACTGCGGTTTTTCACATTTTATGATGCTCTGGCGCTTTTTTTCCGACCGCTTTAGCTGTGGACTGGAAAACCTGGCGTCGTCATCTATTCTTAAAAGGCAAGGCGACTTAGCCTGCATTAATGCCAACTTTTAGCGCACGGCTCTCTCCCAAGAGCCATTTCCCTGGACCGAATACAGGAATCGTATTCGGTCTCTTTTTATCTTTTTGTTTTTCAAGGGTTTTTCGGTCTTTACACGAAATGCCCCGAGAATTACTCGAATATTCCATATCCTGTCTAAACCATAACATAATCTGCACCGCGTACGTCCAGGTATTTTTTGGTCATTGTTAAATTTTTGTGGCCGAGCAAGCATTGAGCAAATTCCTCTCCGCGCTCCTTTTCATAGGGTCTGTTCGCGAGGCTTCTGCTCTCATGGAAAGGTGGCGAGTTAGGTCCGAATTTCAACCCGGGCGAACCCCTTATCTCTCGAACGCCCGGGGAAGACCGTCAGGAGTTAGCGGTCCAGGTTTTCTTTCTCCGCGGAGCGGGGTTCGAACATTTGGATAAAATAAGTTGGGTAAATCCAAAATCTGCCGATATGTTAAGAGATATTTTTAGGGAATGGCGTCCATGAAAACAAAGAATTTACTCCTGTTTATACTCTTAACTGTGGCCCAGTGCAGTCATGCTCAAGAACAATACAATTTTGAAGCTGTAAAACCAGCAGTGATTGAATTCTTTAAGCGCGGGGCAGGAAATCCTGATAGTTGCAATGTGTTCAAAGAGCAGCTTGCAAAAAATTTTGAAGATAAGCAAACAAGGAAAATGATGATTGGTTTCTGTGACAGCGACTTAGATACAACCAAGCCAGTTTCTTTTACGGAAATGTCATTACATCATTCTGAAGGGCATCTCTATGTTTGCGGTATTCTCTCTGGTGAGACTCAACTAGGCCGAAAAATAGGTGCTCGTTTTATTGCTGCCGAACCATATCATTTGGTTCTGGGCTTCAAGTATTCACGACGACCGATAGCTTACGCAACTGATGATAAATTTCTGGTCGATGAAGTTCGATCTCAGATTAAAGCATTTAATGAACTTTATGCAAAAGCATGTAACTGAATTAAAGCTCTCTGCTTGTTCTTCAGTTCGATAATATTTTGGAACTCAGCGCACAACGACATTCAGACCGAATGGATGTATTGGTAAGCATTAAAAACCCGTATTTGACGGGTTTTTAATGCTTAAGTATTTGAATGATAAAAGGTTAATTGTGGTGTAAAAGAAATCGTTTCGAACGCTACCTTTACGATACAGAGCATCCCTTAAGAACTTTTTTGTAATTCACAACACGGCATAGCTAAATTCAGCCCGTTTGCCTGCCTTGTTAATTTTTCTATTGCAATTCAACAAAGCGCGTGCGGGGTCTAAAAGTGCGATTTAACCGACGCCTCAATTTCATCAAGCAGCTCAAAACGACGGCGGTATTCAGCGCGTTTTTTACTGGCAATCTCTTCAAGCGATTTACGCGCCATCTGTAGCGGCAGCTGCCAGCAGAAGGCTGAGAGCTTTTTACCGTCCAGAGAGGCCCAAAATTCATCATAGCTGGCGTGGAAATGGCGGCCTTTGCTGAGGCGATAGCGCAGCGCACGGAATACGTGGCCCTCATCGCTGACGGCAAAAATCGCCCGGACGGAGGACTGTGCAGCCAGCTGGAAAAGCACTTCCATCAACACGCGCTTAGGGAACAAACCGTGGCAGGCGCGGGTGGCCTGTTTAATAACGTCACGCGTTACGCTGCGGCGGGGGCCCTGAAGCCCACCGATGACCATGACCTGTTGCCCATTGCTGCGCGCGACGCTAAAGGTCAGGCTGGCCAGCAGCGTATCCTCGTTGTCGCGAAGCCAAAGCGTGCTTTCGCCTTCACGCTCGGCTTTCCCCGCAGAGGACGCATTAACCGTATAGATAACTCCGTCTTTTGCATGGAACTGCGCAACGGGCTTCTCCTGTGGGCTGGTCAGTGCCAGGGCGAGGCCGCTCTCTTTCAGGCTATCAATCCAGTAATAATGGCTAACGATCGCGTCGGCGCGATCGTTAGCCGTCAAACCGCGCATCAGGTACTGCCGGTGGGTTTTGCTCGGCAATGTAATTTGAGAGGCCAGAAGTCTGTCGAAATCGTCGCGACCAGAAAGCGCCTCCAGCATGCGATGGGTAGAAGACCAGAACACCAGCGAACGTAACAGGAACTTCAGGCGATATTCGCGCTTGCGCCAGATCGGCCCCGGCACGCGTTTGCCGTTCACCAGCTCAGAAATAATATTTGTGCGATGCGGATAGAAAACATCGTTATGCAGGTGCGTATTAGACACGTGAAGACCCCTCTTTTTTTATACCCTTATTCTAAAGAGCCAGGAAAAAGGGATTAATAGCGCACGGATCTTTATTTCTGTTTGGTTTACCGTTTGTTTCACTTCGTGAGGACCACGCCCGGCTGTTGCCCTTTCTGTGGCGGCTATACTGTTAAAAGGAGGGGCTATGTATCAGCGAATTGAAGGTGGAATGTGGCGTCACGTCTGGGTGGTCAGCGATATACATGGCTGTTATCAGCGGCTTATGGATGAGCTTAAACGCCGTCATTTTAATCCGTATGAGGATTTGCTTATTTCCGTTGGGGATATGATCGATCGCGGTCCGGACAGCGTTAAATCATTACAGCTTATCAATGAAAAATGGTTTCTTGCCGTCCGGGGCAACCATGAGCAAATGGCGCTCGACAGTCTGGATAATAACGATTTTTCACTCTGGACAATGAATGGCGGAATATGGTTCAGGCAACTTGAACGGGACCAGCAACAGCTTGCGCTATCGTTGCTCGAGGCCTGTCACGATTTACCGCATATCATCGAGATAACCTGTGCGAACGGTCTGAACGTGATTGCTCATGCGGATTATCCGGCAGCGGAATACCGCTGGCAAAAACAGGTGAGCGCCCAGCGCGTTTTATGGGATCGCGATCGGTTGATGGGGTTTATGGTGGGTAAAGGGCAGGGCATCAGCGGTGCGGATCATTTCTGGTTCGGACATACGCCCGTCGACAGAAGGTATGATTTTGACAATCTCCACTACATTGATACGGGCGCCGTATTTGACGGTTACTTTACGCTGGCGCAGCTGCAGTAATAAATAACCCGCCTTCGGGCGGGTTCTCTTTAGGTCAGGCAAGACGCATGACCCAGGCATCGGTTTTACTATCGTAATGCTCACGGTAAAGGACAGAATGTTCGCCATCAAGTATTGCCGGGACGCTGGTGTCTGCATCCCATGCATCGAGCTGCATGCACAAATCCGGGTCGGATTTGCAGGGAATACTTAACGTTCGATCGCCTTGCGCTTCGCCGCGCAGTTCTGCGTCGTCGATCTCAAAAGCGCCAATACGCACGCTGGTTTTCGTCATAGTGCTCTCCGGGTCGGTTGTCAAAATCTGGTATGACCAGTACGGCCACCCATTTTTGATCGTAGACAAGGAGAGCAAAATCGCCAGTAAAAAAATGCGCTTTTTTTCAGGCCGTGCGATCGTTACCGGTAAACAGTCGTCCATCCCGAACCAGCTCGCGCGGATAGCTGTTTTTCAGTCGTGAACCGACTTTTTTTGCCAGCCCGAGCGGGTATCCCTGATACGTCACGATCACTTCATCGCCTGATGGCGTGCTGTCAGGATAGACATCGCGACCACGGTACCACTCTTCGGCTTCCTGATGCGTCAGGGCAAAGGCATTCTCGTGCCCGGCAAGGGCGATGACGGCCTCATGCTGCCAGCGATAGCCTTTATTATGCACTTCCGCCAGGCGGATCCCGATTCGGGAAAAACGGACCTTTCCGATGAGCGGTTCGATCTCAGCCGGGAACAGCCATACCTCTTTATCACGCATCCAGAGGTGCAGGCTCTCATCCCAGACCAGGCCAATTTTTTCGGCGGCGGCGACAAGCTGTGCTGCATCGCGCCCTTTGAGGGGGGCAAACGGGAAGGTGCCGACCTTGAATTTGGGGGCGGGCAGGGGAGCAACCGCCTGCGTTTTACGCAGACGTGCCACAAAGAAGCCTTCGCAGTCGTAAATCTGCGGGAATACGTGGAGGAAACCCTCCGGCGTAATCGCCTCCTGTGCTGAGACAAACAGATCGTTAAGCGGCAGGAATTCGACCGCATCCGGGTATTGCGCTTTCAGCCACAGGCAGACGTCTTCGTTTTCATCGCGGTTTAAGGTGCACGTTGAATAGACCAGCGTGCCGCCTGGGCGAAGGGCATGGAATGCGCTCTCGATCAGCTCCCGCTGCGTGGCGGCGATCTCAAGGTTGCTTTCCACCGACCAGTTCTTTAACGCATCGGGATCTTTACGCACCACCCCTTCGCCGGAGCAGGGAGCGTCCAGCAGAATGGCGTCGAAGGCTTCCGGCAGGGCAGCGCCAAACACGCGGCCGTCGAAGTGCGTCAGGGCAACGTTATGAATACCGCAGCGGCTGATGTTGGCATGCAATACCTTCACGCGGCTGGCGGAAAACTCGTTGGCGAGGATCGCGCCGCGGTTACCCATACGGGCGGCAATCTGTGTGGTTTTTGAGCCAGGCGCCGCGGCCACATCCATCACGCGCTCGGGCGCATTGCCCTCTGCAAACAGAGCAGCCACCGGCAGCATCGAGCTGGCTTCCTGGATATAGAACAGGCCGCTCAGATGTTCAGCGGTGCTTCCCAACGGCACGGCGTTTTCGTCATCGCGCTCGATCCAGAACCCCTCAGCGCACCACGGTACCGGCGTAAGCTGCCAGCTGTAGGGCGCGACCAGCGCCAGAAAATCCTCGACGCTGATTTTCAGCGTGTTGACGCGAATACTGCGGCGTAACGGACGTTGGCAGGCGGCGATAAAATCGTCTAACGACAGGTGAGAAGGAAGCGCCTCGCGCATCTGCGCCAGGAATTGTTCAGGAAGAAATACGGAGTTTTGAGCCACGGGCACACCACAGGGAAAAGTTCAGGTGCGCAGTGTAACATAAAGGCTCCGGTGCGTTGACACCGGAGCCTTGCAGATTAACGCGGCAGGGCGGTTCCCCATTCGCGCCACTCTTTCGGTTCGCTTTCGAGCAGCAGGAAATGTTTACCCGGCTGCGCTTTCGGCGCCAGCGGCGTCCCCGGCGGTGTGGCAAACGCAATACCACCGCGAATGAACTGGTTGAAGGTCCCGGTTTTCACCACGCCTCCCGTCAGGCCGAAGTCCAGCGAGTAGCCGGATGCCAGCCAGAACACCGAGTTATTACGCACCAGGTGCTGGTAGCGTTCGCTGATGCGTAGCGCCACCATCACGCGGTCGGAGAGGGTCCCGAGCGTCAGGCCCGTGACCGTACCGACCTCAATGCCGCGGAACAGGACCGGCGTGCCGATGCTCAGCGAGCCGGCTTCCGGCACTTCCACCACGATGCTCAGGCCACCAAGGTAGCGCGAGTCGGTGATCGTGGCTTCCTGCAGCTCGAAATCACGACGGGCATTGCCCTGGCCGGGCTCAACGTTGATGTACGGCTGCAAAATGGTGTCGAGATGCTCAACGCCTGCGGCCGAGATCTGCGGTGTCACCACCGAGAAGCGCGAACCCGCGCGCGCAAAGGTCTGCACATATTCCGGGTAGAGCACGGCGGTAGCCTGCACCTCGTTGCGCGAGGTGATCAGCGTCAGCTTCTGGATCTGCCCGATATCAATGCCCAGGTAGCGGATGGGCATGCCTTCCGCCAGCTTGCCGGCGTCAAACGCGTGCAGGGTAATCTGCCCGCCCACGGCGCGTGCGGCGGTCTCGGACGGGAAGAGAATTCGCTTATCGCCTTTACGCAGGTTCGCGCCCGCTCCGCTGAGGTTATCGAAGCTAATCGCCCCGCGCAGCGCGCGTGACAGCGGAGAGGCCTGTACGGTCAGTCCGTTACCGTTCAGCTGCACTTTCGCGCCGCCTTCAGCCCAGAAGACGCTGTTCGGCGTCAGCAGCTTGCGGTACTCCGGCTTGATGTGCAGTTCGATATCAAAGGCGTCGGCACGCGGGCGAACGGTGATCACTTCCCCGACTTCAAACTTGCGATACAGCACCACGGAGCCCGCCTGAACGTCCGGCAGGGTCTCGGCGCTTAACGTCAGCGTGGTGGTAGGAAGATCGCTCAGGCTGTTTTCAATCGCTTTCTCAAGGTTGGCATACAGCGGGTAGCTGTCGCGCACGGGGCCTTTATCCCCCGGCAAAATACGGATGCCGCCGTTCACCCATTCGCTGGCGCTGGCGCCGAGAAACTCCACGCCGTCCAGTCCTACCTTCACGTCGACGCGACTGTTCACCACGAATTTACTGTCGCCATGTACCAGGTCTCTGTATTGCGGATCGATGGCGACGGAGAATTGCACCCCATCCGCGGAGAGCTTGCGCTCCAGCACCTGTCCCACCTGCACGCCGTGTAAAATCAACGGCTGACCGGCTTCAATGCCATAGCTTTCTGGCGCATTGAGCGTAACCGTCACGACGCCCGGCTTTTGCAGCAGGGCTTTATCCGCCGGGGCAATCACGAAGCTATTGCTGGGCTGACCTTCCCCGGGGATCAGCTCAAAGGTATTGCCGGTCAGCAGCGTGCTGAGGCTGGCATCGTTAAGAGAGAGCTTTGGACTGCGCATTTCGATGCGTGTTTTCTCACGCAGGAGATCGACCACGCTCGGATCGACCGTCATTTCGCCGGTGACCGAACCGCCCGGGTTGAGCGTCATTTTGGTGAGCTGGCCGACCTGCAGACCCTGATACATCAGTGGCGTTGAACCCGCTTTTAGTCCTTTAGCATCGGGAAGGGCGAGTTTGACGATCACGCCGCGCTGGCTGTGCGCCAGATCGGCGTATAATCCGAACGTGTCATCAGCGGTGGCAGGGCTTGAGTTTTCCGGGGAGTCAAAGGCGATGGCGCCGTTCACCAGTGCGGCCAGACTCTCCAGCTTCACTTTCGCACCGCTCAGGCTGAGGTCGGCATCCACGCCGGACACGTTCCAGAAGCGGCTGCCTTTTTTCACCAGATTGGTGAAGCGACGTTCGATCAGCACATCAATGGTGACGCCCTGTTTATTCGGGTTAATCGCGTAGTCATACACGCGGCCAACCGGGATCTTACGAAAATAGACCAGGGAGCCGCTGTTCAGGGAACCGAGGTCCGGCGCCTGGAGATGAATCATCAAATCGCCGTTATTGAGGCGGTATTTGGGCTGCGTATCCAGAGCCACAAAGTGATCCTGCGGTTCGCCTTTGCCGGGCATCATGCCGATATAGTTACCGCCGACGAGCGCATCCAGACCGGAAACACCGGCCAGCGAGGCTTTTGGCGTCACCAGCCAGAACTGCGTTTCGCTGCGCAGGGCATCCTGCATGTCAGATTTGATACTGACCCGCACCTGAATCTTGTTCAGCCCTTTTCCAAGGGAGATATCCTGAACCGTACCCACTTCAACCCCCTGGAAGCGAACGGGGGTTCGCCCGGCGACGATGCCGTCGGCGGTCTGGAAATCAATGGTGACGGTACTGCCGCGATCCTCATAGCTTGTCCAGATAAGCCAGCCTGCAATCATCAGGGCGATGACGGGCAGCAACCAGAATGGCGAAATGCGGCGTTTTGTTTTAATTCTCGCTTCAGTCGGCGAAGCGGGGGTTTCCTGACTCATGTGCATCCCAAAGTAAGCGGCTATCCAGCCATTCCACAGCAAGAATAGTCAATATCACCGCAGAGCCGAAATAAAAAGCCGCGGGTCCCATTGTAAAAGCAAGTAACTGATCGCGATTGATGAGCGACATCATCAGCGAAATCACGAACAGATCTAACATTGACCAGCGGCCAATCCAGGTGACGAATCGCAGAAGCAAAATGCGGGTCCGTAAACCTTGTTCACACTTTAAGTGAATGCTGATGAGCAGGGTAATCATCACCACCACTTTGGTAAAGGGAACCAGGATACTGGCAATAAAGACGATTGCCGCCACCCCGACATTGCTGTGCGCAAGGGAGATAATCCCGGAGAGGATAGTATCCTCCTGACGTCCACCATTCACGTAAATGATGGAAATCGGCAGCATATTGGCGGGGATCAGGAACACCAGGGAGGCGATCAGCGCCGCCCAGCATTTTTGCAGGCTGTTATTGCGCCGCAGTCTCAACGGAATGTGGCACCGCGGGCAGCGTCCGCGCGTGTCGGGTAACCCGGTATAGTGGCAACCCAGACAGACGCGCAGATTTTCATCGGGACGCGTGGCGGGGCGCTGAGGGTAGAATCGCTCCCAAAGCTGCTCAACGTTCAGGTGGATCAGCGTCAGGATGCTCAGCAATACCAGACAGATGAAGGCAAAGAGTCCGACGCCGGGCTGCAAAAAGGCGTAGTCCTGCACCTTTATTGACGCAACCCCCACGCCCACCAGATAAATATCCAGCATCACCCACTCTTTGAGCTTGTCCAGCATCAGCAGCACCGGGCGAAGGTTCATGCCAAGAATGTTGCCAAACCAGAGATAGGCAATGGCGGCAACCAGCACCAGCGGTGCGCCGACGGTGCAGAACAGCACCATCGCGGCGGTGATGGGATCGCCCTGACGGGTCATCTGCCAGATGCCCTGCAGCACGTTGGCGTCAATGCGCACGCCGAGCAGGTAGAGTTTTAGCAGCGGCTCACTCCAGGCGAAGGGCATCAGCAGCAGCATGGTAACGGCCATGGCGGCGAGGCGGGTCAACGACCAGTCGCGGCCATCGCGAATTTTGGCGTCACAGCGGGGACAGAAGGCACTTTGGTGCGATTTCATCTTCGGCAACATAAAAAGCGTATCGCACTGGGGGCAACGCTGATAATGTGCACGAGGCAAAGCTTCGCTTACCGTATGGACAGTTATCTTTCTCGTCGGCGTAATTTTGGTTGTTTTTAAGGCCATCAGCTGCGCACAAATAAGTATTGTTGAAAGTTATAATAACTCATGAACGGATTCATCTTGAGCATGAGCGCATTTAATGCTTATTTTAATAGGCTATGCGGTAATTTTGTAAGACAACTAAGTGATTGAATAATGAACAAAACAGAATTCTACGCGGATCTGAACCGCGATTTTAAGGCATTGATGGCGGGTGAGACCAGCTTCTTAGCCACTCTGGCAAATACTAGCGCATTGCTGTTTGAACGTCTCTCTGACGTGAACTGGGCGGGCTTTTACCTTCTGGAAGGTGAAACGCTGGTGCTCGGTCCGTTCCAGGGCAAACTGGCCTGCGTGCGTATTCCGGTAGGGCGTGGCGTATGCGGCACGGCGGTGGCCGAGAATCAGGTCCAGCGTGTGGAAGACGTTCATGCGTTTGACGGGCACATCGCCTGTGATGCCGCCAGTAATTCTGAAATCGTTCTGCCGCTGGTGGTCAAAAATCAGATTATTGGCGTTCTGGACATCGACAGTACGGTCTTCAGTCGCTTTACAACCGAGGACGAACAGGGGCTGCGCGAGCTGGTGGCGAATCTGGAAAACGTACTCGCAGCAACCGATTATCAAAAATTCTTTGCGAGCGTCGCAGGATAATCAACGGATAACGTAGCATTTACGGATAGCGTCATTATAATGACGCCTGTTCATGCCTGCGCTTGTTGGCAACGTCCGTTGTAATCAGGAAATTTCATGGAAAATCAACCTAAGTTGAATAGCAGTAAAGAAGTTATCGCATTTCTGGCCGAGCGTTTCCCGCAGTGCTTCAGCGCGGAAGGCGAAGCTCGTCCCCTGAAAGTCGGTATTTTTCAGGATCTGGTGGCGCGTGTTGAAGGGGAAATGAACCTCAGCAAAACTCAGCTGCGTTCCGCCTTACGTCTTTATACTTCGAGCTGGCGTTACCTGTACGGTATCAAACCTGGCGCGACCCGCGTGGATCTCGACGGCAACCCTTGCGGTGAGCTGGACGAGCAGCACGTTGAGCACGCGCGCAAGCAGCTGGAAGAAGCCAAAGCACGCGTTCAGGCACAACGTGCAGAACAGCAAGCGAAAAAACGCGAAGCCGCCGCGGCAAACGGCCAGGAAGAAGCGCCTCGTCGTGAGCGTAAACCACGCCCTGCGCCGCGTCGTCACGATAATAACGATCGCAAACCGCGTGCAGACAAACCAGCAGCAAAAGCCCCGCGTGCCCCTCGTGAAGAGCCGCGCCATACGCCGGTTTCTGACATCAACGCCCTGAGCGTGGGTCAGGCACTGAAGGTAAAAGCGGGTAACAATGCTATGGACGCCACCGTACTGGAAATCACCAAAGATGGCGTTCGTGTACAGCTGACTTCTGGCATGTCAATGATTGTACGCGCAGAACACTTGTTGTTCTGAAACGGAGGCCAAGCCTGGCATGAACACTTTTTTTAAGCTCACCGCGCTGGCGGGCCTGTTTGCTATAACAGGTCACGCCTTTGCAGTGGACGATATCACGCGTGTTGATCAAATTCCGGTACTCAAGGAAGAGACGCAGCACGCGACGGTGAGCGAGCGCGTGACCTCACGTTTCACCCGTTCGCACTATCGTCAGTTCGATCTCGATCAGGCCTTTTCGGCCAAAATCTTTGACCGCTATCTGAACTTGCTGGATTACAGCCATAACGTTTTGCTCGCCAGCGATGTCGAGCAGTTCGCTAAGCGGAAATCCGAGGTGGGTGACGAGTTGCGTTCAGGCAAGCTGGATCTCTTCTACGATCTCTACAACCTGTCGCAAAAGCGCCGCTTCGAACGCTATCAGTACGCGCTGAAAGTGCTGGAACGTCCGATGGACTTCACCGGCAACGACACCTTCAATCTGGACCGCAGCAAAGCGCCCTGGCCAAAAGATGAAGCCGAGCTGAATGCGCTGTGGGACGGCAAAGTGAAATACGACGAGCTGAGCCTTAAGCTCACCGGCAAAGACGAAAAAGAGATCCGTGACACGCTGACGCGTCGTTACAAATTTGCCATTCGTCGCCTGGCACAGACCAACAGTGAGGATGTTTTCTCACTGGCCATGACGGCCTTTGCGCACGAAATCGATCCGCACACAAACTATCTCTCACCTCGCAACACCGAGCAGTTTAATACCGAAATGAGCCTGTCTCTGGAAGGTATCGGCGCGGTGCTGCAGATGGACGATGATTATACGGTGATCAATTCGATGGTCGCGGGTGGCCCGGCATCCAAAAGCAAAGCCATTAGCGTAGGCGATCGCATTGTGGGTGTGGGACAAACCGGCCAGAAC
Source organism: Enterobacter cloacae complex sp. 2024EL-00227 (assembly GCF_043945315.1). Lineage (NCBI taxonomy): Bacteria > Pseudomonadati > Pseudomonadota > Gammaproteobacteria > Enterobacterales > Enterobacteriaceae > Enterobacter > Enterobacter cloacae complex sp. 2024EL-00227. The sequence goes on along the minus strand of NZ_JBIMQP010000003.1, from coordinate 475,669 downwards.
ATGGTCGATGTGATCGGCTGGCGTCTTGATGACGTGGTTGCGCTGATCAAAGGTCCGAAGGGCAGCAAGGTTCGTCTGGAAATTCTGCCAGCCGGAAAAGGCACCAAAACCCGTATCGTTACCCTGACCCGTGAGCGTATCCGTCTGGAAGACCGCGCGGTGAAAATGTCGGTGAAAACCGTGGGTAAAGAGAAGGTGGGTGTCCTGGATATTCCTGGCTTCTACGTCGGGTTGACTGACGATGTAAAAGTTCAGCTGCAGAAACTTGAAAAGCAGAACGTCAGCAGCATCATCATCGACCTGCGCAGTAACGGCGGCGGGGCGCTGACGGAAGCGGTTTCACTCTCTGGCCTGTTCATCCCATCTGGCCCGGTTGTTCAGGTGCGCGATAACAACGGTAAAGTGCGCGAAGATGCGGACAATGACGGTGTGGTCTACTACAAAGGCCCGCTGGTTGTTCTCGTTGACCGCTTCAGCGCTTCCGCGTCTGAGATCTTTGCCGCAGCCATGCAGGACTATGGCCGCGCGCTGATCGTCGGTGAGCCAACCTTCGGTAAAGGCACCGTTCAGCAGTACCGCTCTCTGAATCGGATTTACGATCAGATGCTGCGTCCGGAATGGCCTGCACTGGGCTCGGTTCAGTACACCATTCAGAAATTCTACCGCGTAAACGGCGGCAGTACGCAGCGTAAGGGTGTCACGCCGGACATTATCATGCCGACAGGCACCCAGGAGACGGAAACCGGCGAGAAGTTTGAAGATAACGCGTTGCCGTGGGACAGCATCAATGCCGCGACCTACGTGAAAGCGGGTGATATGACGCAATTTGGCCCTGAGCTGCTGAAGGCGCATAACGACCGCATCGCGAAAGATCCGGAGTTCCAGTACATCATGAAGGACATTGCGCGATTCAATGCTCTGAAGGATAAGCGGAATATTGTTTCTCTGAACTACGCGCAGCGTGAAAAAGAGAACAACGAAGACGATGCAACCCGCCTGGCGCGTATCAACGATCGCTTCAAGCGTGAAGGTAAACCTCTGCTCAAGAAACTGGACGATCTGCCAAAAGATTACCAGGAGCCGGATCCGTATCTCGACGAGACGGTGCATATCGCGCTCGACCTGGCGAATCAGGAAAAAGAGAAACCTGCCGTACAGCCCGCTCCGGCAAAATAACCTCCCAACAGGCACAAGAGATTGTGCCTGTTTCTTTTTGTTCTTCATCCTTCCGTCAGCCAGATTTTCAATTGTGTAAAGTTGTGTCTTTCTGGTGACTTACGCCCGCCGGATGCTTGAAAATAGCCGCAATACCCATACGATGTGGGTAATCGCATAGTGCGTTTTGTTAAACTGAGGTAAAAAGAAAATTATGATGCGAATCGCGCTCTTCCTGCTCACCAACCTGGCGGTGATGGTGGTTTTCGGGCTTGTGCTAAGCCTGACAGGAATTCAGTCGAGCAGCGTTCAGGGTCTGTTGATTATGGCGCTGCTGTTTGGTTTTGGTGGCTCGTTCATCTCCCTGCTGATGTCGAAGTGGATGGCATTGAAATCGGTAGGGGGTGAGGTTATTGAACAGCCGCGTAACGATATGGAACAGTGGCTGATGAATACGGTGGCTCAGCAATCCCGTCAGGCCGGGATCGCCATGCCGCAGGTGGCCATTTACCATGCTCCGGACATCAACGCGTTCGCCACGGGTGCCCGCCGCGATGCGTCACTGGTCGCTGTTAGCACCGGACTGCTGCAGAACATGAGCCGTGACGAAGCCGAAGCGGTTATCGCCCACGAAATCAGCCATATCGCAAACGGTGACATGGTGACCATGACCCTGATTCAGGGCGTGGTAAACACCTTCGTGATCTTTATCTCCCGCATTCTGGCGCAGATTGCCGCTGGCTTCATGGGCGGCAACCGTGACGAAGGCGAAGAGAGCAACGGCAACCCGCTGATCTATTTTGCCGTGTCGATGGTGCTGGAACTGGTATTCGGTATTCTGGCGAGCATCATCACGATGTGGTTCTCCCGCCACCGTGAATTCCACGCGGATGCCGGTTCTGCGAAGCTGGTTGGTCGCGAGAAGATGATTGCCGCGCTGCAGCGTCTGAAAACCTCCTACGAGCCGCAGGAAGCGAACAGCATGATGGCCTTCTGCATTAACGGTAAATCCAAATCGCTGAGCGAGCTGTTTATGTCTCACCCGCCGCTGGATAAACGTATTGAAGCGCTGCGCAGTGGGGAATACCTGAAGTAACGCAACAAAACACAATAAGCCGGGCAGGAGAACACTCCGCCCGGCTTTTTTTATGCCTGAACCCTGGGCTGGGTCACCCGCAGGCCGCTGACGATAGCCGCGAGGGTGGCAAGTACACCGGCGGTGAGGAGGGCAACATGGTTGCCGTTCTGGCCTGCGAGGTTAAACATCAGGGCGACCAGCGCTGCACCGGTGCTTTGCCCAAGCAGACGCGCGGTTCCCAACATGCCGCTGGCCCCTCCGCTGCGATGGCGCGGTGCTGAGGTGATAATGGTGTGGTTATTGGGGGACTGGAACAGCCCAAACCCCGCGCCGCAGAGGATCATGCGCCAGATAATGTCCAGATCGGAAGGCGACGAGGGCAGCAATGCCAGTGCGAAAAGGCCTGTCGCCATCACCGCCAGCCCCAGCGCCCCGAGTAAACCGGCATGAACGCGTTCAATTAAGTAACCTGCCAGCGGGGCCATCACCATGGTCGCCAGCGGCCAGGGGGTGAGCAGCAGTCCGGTCTCCACTTCTGACCGGCCTACCACGCTCTGCAGAAAGAAGGGCAGAGAAACCAGAGCCAGCATCTGGGCGCAAAACGAGCAGACGGACGTGCAAATGGAGAGCGAAAAGAGGGGAATTCGCAGCAGATCAACGGGCAGCAAAGGCGCGGGGAGGGTGAGCTGGCGGCGAACAAAGAAGAAGCCGATCGCCAGCAGGGCGATGAGCTCCGCGCCGGTAAGCATCAGCGATTGTCCTTGCGCAAAGCCGCTCAGCGCCGTAATCAGCAGGCCGAAGGTCAGGGCATTCATCACCGCACTCGTCACGTCGAAGCGCGGCATGCTGATTTTGGGACCGTTAGCGGGAAGAAAGCGCAGGGCAAAGAAGATCGCGAGGATACCCAGCGGCACGTTAATGGCGAACAGCCATTGCCATGACGCGACGGAAAGGATCGCCGCCGCAATGGTTGGCCCGGCGGCTGAAGAGACGGCCACAATAAACGAGTTTATCCCCATCCCGCGCCCCAGATGGCGCTGGGGATAAATCAAGCGGATCAGCGCCGTGTTTACGCTCATCAACGCCGCGCCGCCAAAACCTTGGGCGATGCGCGCAAGCGTCAGGGTATGCAGTGAATCTGAAAGGGCGCAGAACAGGGAGGTAAACGTGAAAACCACCAGGCCACACTGATACACCCGGCGGTAACCGAACATATCGCCCAGGAAAGAGAACGAGAGCAGTGAAACCACAATCGCAATCTGGTAGGCGTTAACAATCCAAATCGAACTGGCGGGTGAGGCATGCAGGTCGCTGGCGATGGTTGGCAGGGCAACGTTCGCAATCGCGCCGTCAAGGACGGCCATGGAGATACCGATAATGATGGTCGCTATTGCGCCATACCGCTGGGGTAATGGCAGGCCATCGGAAAGATTCTTGTCCATCAGGAGTAAAAAGCTCAGCGTGAAATTATTCTCAGGGTAACTATTTTAGCATTGTTACAGCCGCGATATGTCGCAGATTTGTAACGAAGTAAACGCGGATTGATTGCAGCTGACATGACGGGAACTTATAATAAAAACCAGTTCTGATTTTTATAAAACACTCGCTATGAGGTGGTAAATGGCTATTGCGGATTTGGATAAACAACCAGATTCTGTTTCTTCCGTGCTGAAGGTGTTTGGCATCTTACAGGCGCTTGGAGAAGAGCGTGAAATAGGTATTACAGAGCTGTCACAGCGCGTGATGATGTCAAAAAGCACCGTTTATCGCTTTTTGCAAACCATGAAGTCATTGGGTTACGTTGCGCAGGAAGGCGAATCTGAAAAATATTCTCTGACGCTGAAGCTGTTTGAATTAGGTGCGCGTGCGCTACAAAATGTTGACCTGATCCGCAGCGCGGACATTCAGATGCGTGAAATCTCTCGCCTGACCAAAGAGACCATTCATCTCGGTGCGCTGGATGAAGACAGCATCGTTTACATCCATAAAATCGACTCCATGTACAATCTGCGCATGTATTCGCGCATTGGGCGCCGCAACCCGCTCTACAGTACCGCGATTGGTAAGGTTCTGCTGGCGTGGCGCGATCGCGAGGAAGTGGAGCAGATCCTCGAAGGCGTGGAATACAAGCGCAGCACGGAACGAACCATTACCAGTACGGAAGCGCTGCTGACGGTGCTCGACCGCGTGCGCGAGCAAGGGTATGGCGAAGATAACGAAGAGCAGGAAGAGGGGCTGCGCTGTATCGGCGTCCCGGTATTTGACCGCTTTGGGGTGGTGATTGCGGGCTTAAGCATCTCTTTCCCAACCTTACGCTTCTCCGAAGAGCGTCTGCATGAGTATGTGACTATTCTGCACACTGCCGCACGTAAAATTTCTGAACAGATGGGCTATCACGACTACCCGTTTTAATCCCTGCTGAAATAAAAAAACGCCGCATCTGATGCGGCGTTTTTTATGCCTCATGAACCTGGCTGATTAGCCGTTATCAATCACGACGGATGTTTTACGCAGTACAGGACATTGGGTTAAGCCAATGATCCCGCTGTCAGTATGCAGATACTGGGCGGTGCTCATTCCTTGTGCGGTTAGGTATTTACACTGAATGCCTAACCCGGCTGCGTTTTCTGTGCTCCCCACAAGCACACCATAGCCCGTTAACAGAAGGCCAATCCAGACAAGGGCCAGTGCAATAATTGTTCGAATGATGAATCGCATTATTACCTCTTTTATCGTTGTTATCGTAATGCTAGCGTAACGTGTTTACGCAATGAAACAAGTGCAGCATTCTTAAAAACCGCGATGGAGGCGCAGTTAGCCCTTGTTTAAGATAAGCGTGATAATCTCGTTACATCAGGTCCTTAGACGGAGTGTGGAGTGAAAAAAATACGCTGGGTAATTCTGATTATCGTACTGATAGCGTGCGTGGTGTTATGGACGCAGACGATCAATGTGATGTGCGATCAGGATGTACAGTTTTTTAGCGGCGTTTGCGCAATCAACAAATTTATTCCGTGGTAATACACATTTTTTCTCAACGTGATTTCCTTCCTTCACGCCAGTGGTAAAATAGACGTTTTTATTGAGGTGGTGAAATGGGTGAGTTACTGAATTCAGGGCTGCTGAATATGGCATCCCTGATGATTTCTTTGGTGGTTCTGCTTGTGGGGCTGGTCATCTGGTTTTTCGTGAATCGGGCCAGTTCGCGTACAAATGAGCAGATCGAACTGCTGGAAGCGCTGCTCGATCAGCAAAAACGCCAGAATGCATTGCTACGCCGTCTTTGCGAGGCTAACGAACCGGAAGAGAAAGACGCGCCGAAAGACGCGGTCGCTGAAGATAACAAAGACGAAGACGACTTTATCCGCCTGGTGGCTGAGCGTTAATCTTTTTTGTCCTGGGAGGTGGCTGTGGTCTGGAAAAATCCCTGGTATGACCCCTCCCTGAAACATCATACCCCGAACGGTTTTCGTAATACCCTTCCTGTCGGACATCAACCCGGTGACCTTGACCGTTGGCGTAAAGCGCGCAAAGAGGCCGGTTTACCGAAGCCGCCCGCGCTGGGTTATGACGATTTCATCCGCCAGTGGTGGCAACCGGTTGAGCTTGCGGCATCTCATGAAGATGGGGTGTGGTGGCTCGGACACGCGAGTGTGTTGCTGCAGCTGGACGGCAATATCATCCTTACCGATCCGGTGTTTTCACGACGTGCTTCTCCGCTGCCTTTCCTGGGACCCCAGCGCAAAACGCCTCCCGTACTGTCTGTCGAGCAACTTCATCAGCTTGATGCGGTTGTCATCTCCCATAATCATTACGATCATCTTGATGACGCAACCATTCGCAGAATCCTCAAGCGCTTTCCCGACGTCTGTTGTTTCGTTCCGTTGGGCCTGGCCGACTGGTTTCGTCGCCGGGGAGCAAAACGCGTGGTCGAACTCGACTGGTGGCAGAGTTTCACCTGGCAGGGGATGACGCTGACCGCCGTGCCAGCACAGCACTGGAGCATGCGCACGCCATGGAACCGCAATCGTTCCTTATGGTGCGGCTGGGTGATGGAAGGACGGCATCACCGTTTCTGGTTCAGCGGTGATACCGGCTATTCGCCTGAGCTGTTGTTGATTCCTGAACGCCTGGGCCAGATAGATGCCGCCGCGTTGCCGATTGGTGCCTATGCCCCACGATGGTTCATGGCTGTTCATCATATGGATCCGCAATCAGCGGTGGCATTGTGGCAGCAGCTGGGCTCACCTCTGGCGTTCCCTATTCACTGGGGCGTGTTTGAACTGGCAGATGAAGCTTTAGATGAACCTGTGCAGGAGTTAACTCACGCACTCGATAATTTAGCACCAGTTAACCATTCTTTCAGAATACTGAAAATTGGTGAATATTTATCCTTCTAAACGAAGCGATAAATTGTTGCATATATTGTTGATGTAAACGCGCGCAGGAATGTTTTATTTTTATCGAAACGTTTTGCTTGCCTTCTTTTGATGCAGAGTCATAAAAATTTCATTATTTTGGTGCATAACGCTGTTTATTCGCTGGTGCATTTTAATACAGATGGAAGCGGGTTTTTAACAGTGTTTTTTCTCTGAAACAATTTGGTCGCGTTACAATGATTTAAGCATAACTTTTCACAAATTGTTCTAACTCAATCAGGAGGAAAGATTTCTTTTCCTGGTTGCTGGACGGTTCGTAATGAATGAGCTATGTTAAAAAAGTCTTAGATTACAGCGGTTGTGCAAGCAATGCTGGGTCTTTGTTACGCAGCAGGGCTGTCTGTACGCGATGCGCATAATTGTGCAAAACCTGACAGGCACTGTTCGAATTTGTGCGGCGGATCGAGACATGTTTAAAAATGGCTTGCCATATTAAACATAGTGTGTGATAACACGTTTTGGGTCAAACGAGGTACAGTTCTGTTTATGTGTGGCATTTTCAGTAAAGAAGTCCTGAGTAAACACGTTGTCGTTGAATACCGCTTCTCTGCCGAACCTTATATTAGTGCCTCATGCAGTAATGTCTCAGTTTTATCTCAGTTAATGCCTGCGGGCTAAGAAAACACTCTAAGGAATTTTGCAAAATGGCAAAGATTAAAGGTCAAGTTAAGTGGTTCAACGAGTCTAAAGGTTTTGGTTTCATTACTCCTGCTGACGGCAGCAAAGACGTGTTCGTACACTTCTCTGCAATCCAGGGTAACGGCTTCAAAACTCTGGCTGAAGGCCAGAACGTTGAGTTCGAAATTCAGGACGGCCAGAAAGGCCCAGCTGCAGTTAACGTAACTGCTATCTGATCGAACCGCTGCTGACTGAAGTGCCCGGCACTTCACTCTCAGACATAAAGCCTCGCCTGTCGCGGGGCTTTTTTATGTCCCTTATCTTTCAAAATATTACCATCCACGGTCTTGTTAGTAACTTGTTGCAAAGCTGCGAGGTTAGTAGCACTGTTTTGCCACCCTAAACCCATCTTTTCCCGTTAAATCAGTGCGTTGTTTTACAGTCCTGGGGTTCAGGTGAAGAAGAAATCGATAGCGACCGTCGGAAATTTCACGCCGGCGCGTTTTGTGCTGCTCTGTTTAGCTATTTTTTGTAGTCTGGCTTTTCTGCTGGGCCGCGTTGCCTGGCTGCAAATCATTAAGCCTGACAATCTGGTGAAGCAGGAAGATATGCGATCCCTCCGCCAGCTGGCGATTGATGCGCCGCGCGGCATGATAATGGATCGCGAGGGCCGCCCTCTGGCGGTGAGCGTGCCTGTCCAGGCCGTCTGGGCCGATCCTAAGACGGTGCTGGCAAAAGGGGGCGTCAGCCTTGATGAGCGCTGGCAGGCGCTGGCCAGCGCGCTGCATCTCTCCCTCGGCACGCTCTCGGCACGCATCAACGCCAACCCGCAGGGTCGTTTTATTTACCTTGCCCGCCAGGTCGATCCGGCACAGGCAAAGTGGATCGATAAACTGAATCTGCCCGGCATCAATTTACGCGACGAGTCCCGCCGTTTTTATCCTGCTGGCCATGTGGCAGCGAACCTGATTGGTTTCACCAATATTGACGGGCAGGGCATTGAAGGTGTGGAAAAGAGCTTCAACGCCCAACTCACCGGCAAGCCGGGCGTGCGTCAGGTGAGGGAAGATCGCTACGGGCGCGTGGTTGAAAACCTGACAGAAATTGCGCCCTCACCGGCGCATAACATTCAGTTAAGTATTGACGAGCGGCTGCAAACCATCACCGAAGATGCGCTCGACAATGCCGTGGCCTGGAACAAGGCCGAGTCGGGGGCATCGGTATTAATTAATATCCCAACCGGGGAAATACTCGCGATGGCGAGCTATCCGGATTTCAATCCCAATAATCGGGAAGGCGCGACGATAAATGATTTCCGCAACCGCGCGATCAGCGATACGTTCGAACCCGGTTCGACCGTCAAGCCGCTGGTGCTGATGACGGCCCTGCAGCAGGGCCTGGTCCAGCCGGACAGCGTGATTGACACCCATCCGTATACCCTTGACGGGCATCGCATTCGCGACGTGGGCTATTACCCTGAGCTGACGATGACCGGGATCCTGCAAAAATCGAGCGACACCGGCGTTTCCCGGCTTTCTCTGGCGATGCCCGTTCAGCACCTTATTGATACCTATCGAAACTTTGGTTTTGGCACCAATACGGGGCTTGGCTTAACGGGGGAAAGTTCAGGGCTGTTGCCACAGCGTAAATACTGGAGCCAGCTCGATCGCGCGACCTTTGCCTTCGGCTACGGGCTGATGGTCACGCCGCTCCAGCTGGCCCACGTCTACGCCACGATTGGCGGGTTCGGGCTTGAGCGTCCTCTCTCCATCACCCGCATCGATCCCCCCGTTATCGGGCACCGCGTCATGCCGGAAGAGATTGCGCACGAAGTGGAGCACATGATGGAGAGCGTTGCGCTGCCGGGCGGCGGTGGCGTCAAGGCTGCCGTGCGTGATTACCGGGTGGCGGTGAAAACCGGCACGGCGAAGAAAATTGACGATAGCGGGAAGTATGTCGATAAATACGTCGCCTACACCGCGGGCGTTGCGCCTGCCAGCAATCCGCTTTTTGCGCTGGTGGTGGTGATTAACGATCCGCAAAACGGGGCCTACTACGGCGGTGCCGTCTCCGCGCCTGTCTTCAGCGAGATTATGGGTAACGTGCTGCGTCTGGAGAATATCAAACCTGACGGATTACCGGCGGGGTCCGATCACCTTATCGTCATGCGCTAACCGGGCGTTTATAACAGGGGCGAATAGCGGTACACTTCGCCCTTTGATTATGCTCCGGAGTAGCCATGTCCTTCAGCTGTCCCCTTTGTCACGCCCCCCTGACCTACTCAGATAAACGTTATACCTGTCCGCAGGGGCATCAGTTTGACCAGGCAAAAGAAGGCTACGTGAATCTTCTGCCGGTGCAGCATAAGCGCTCGCGCGATCCTGGCGACAGTGCAGAGATGATGCGGGCGCGCCGCGCGTTTCTCGATGCCGGGCACTATCTGCCGCTGCGGGAGACCGTCGCGCAGAGGCTGAATGACATTCTGCCTGCTTCCGCCACCGCCATGCTCGATATCGGCTGTGGGGAAGGGTACTACACCGCACGGTTTGCGGAGGTCGCTCGTGAGAAGGGCGCACAGACATTCGGTCTGGACGTGTCGAAAGTGGCCATTCGCGCGGCGGCAAAACGTTATACCAACGTGACGTTCTGCGTGGCGTCCAGCCACCGGCTGCCGTTTGACGATGCCAGCATGGACGCGGTTATCCGCATCTACGCGCCGTGTAAGGCGGAGGAGCTGGCGCGCGTCGTTAAACCGGGCGGATGGGTGGTCACCGTGACGCCAGGTCCGCGTCATCTGATGGAGCTGAAAGGGCTGATCTACGACGAAGTGCGTCTCCATGCCCCTCATTCTGAACAGCTGGCCGGTTTTACCCTAAAGCAGGCGGAATCGGTGGCGTACGAAATGACGCTGAAAGGGGAAGAGGCCGTCGCGTTATTGCAGATGACGCCGTTCGCGTGGCGGGCAAAACCTGAGGTATGGGAAACGTTAGCGGCACACTCAACATTTCGCTGCCAGACGGACTTCAGCATCCACGTCTGGCAGCGCGAAGATTAACCGGCGAAGTGTGCCCAGAGGATCTGGGCGCCAATGCCAATCAGCACAATCCCCCCGAGGATCTCGGCGCGTTTACCCAGCAGCGGGCCGATAAACCGTCCGACCATCATGCCCAGCGTGGACATAATCAGGGTTGCACAGCCAATAGCCAGCGCGGTGGCGATAATATTGACCTGCAAAAATGCCAGACCGACGCCGACGGCCATCGCATCAAGGCTGGTGGCAATAGCCGTGGTGACCAGCAGCCAGAAGCCGTGGCGGTGCTGCGGCTCCTCGTCTTCATCATCGCCGCCGCGAAAACCTTCAATGACCATTCGGCCACCGAGAAACACCAGCAGGACGAAGGCAATCCAGTGGTTCCACTCCAGCACGAACTGGCTGGCGAGCATGCCAAGTCCCCAGCCGAGAAGCGGGGTCAGCGTTTCGATAGCACCAAAAATCAGGCCGGTACGCAGGGCTTCTGAGAATTTAGGTTTGTGGAGCGTGGCGCCTTTTCCGATGGAAGCAGCAAACGCGTCCATGGACATGCCAAAAGCGAGAAGGATCGTAGCGGAGATATTCATAACAGCGTCCAGACCGGGGATATCCATATGACACATCACTGCCCCCAGTAAACAGCAGTTGATGTATCTATGGTCTCGCCTGATCGCAACGCACATAAGACATGCGGTAAGCGATCCGTACGTGCCACGTTTTTCAACGAGTATGTTGACACGTACATTTCCTGCGAACAGGAAATCGGCTACTCCCCAACGACGGGCGCAACCTTAACATATTTTGAGAATATAAAACAACAATGAAAAGGCATTATTTAAATCGTTTGTTGATAACGATTTTCATTTGTCTTTAAGCGTGAAAATATCGTTAACAAATAGCATTCAAATTAGCGGTGGGGATATAGCTTTGGCTATATTGCCTGCGCAAAATAAAGACAAGTTATAGCCATTGCTATATAGATAACTCATTGAGTTTTAACGAGTAACTTGTATATCTTTTCCAGGTCATCAATATTCTTCACCCGAATAAGCAGGCGGCGTTGTTCTAATTGCATCACCAGCACGCCGTCCTCGGATAAATTCATCTCTTTAATACGGTTATATTCTATCCATACATTGGCGAAGAAGAATCCGTGGGATTTAAAAATGATTTTTGGTATGCGGATCCAGAACAGATAAATCGCCGTTAATGCCAGCGCACATAATAACCATGTGGTTAATAATGCACCATGGCTGGTGACGTTATTGTAAATAAGAATGGCGATGAGGCCCACGAAGATAAAGGCATCCACGCGCCCGCGTCGTAGCAGGGGAAGGGAGAGCAGCGTCTCGCCGTGACGGCGCGGCATGATGAACTCGTCATAGATCGCATAAGCCAGAAGGGCAATAATAAATAAAACCAGTACGATGTCCGTGGCAGTCATTCTTCCTCCAGATAACCAATAAAAAACCGGGGGCAAGCCCCCGGCGTCTAACGTTATTGCATTACAGACCCAGCAGGCCGACGGCGTAACCCGCGATACCGATGACGAAGAAGCCAACGATGATCCACAGCGGGTTCACTTTCTTACGCAGCAGCCACATACAGGCGAAGGTCAACAGCAGCGGGACCAGGCCCGGCATCAGCTGGTCCAGAATCGTCTGCACGGTGGTGACGCGGGTCTGACCATCCTGTCCGGTGATGGTCGATACCACCAGCGGGATGTTCACGTGCGTCCACTTGTTAACCAGTGCCCCCATGACAAACAGGCCGAGGATTGACGCCCCCTCAGTCAGTTTCTGCAGGAAGCCGCCGCCCATGTCCTTAACGATGTCCACCCCTTTACGGTAGCCGTAGGCCACGCCGTAGTAACGGGTCAGCAGACGCACGGCGTTGAACAGGATGAAGAACAGCAGAGGGCCAAGCAGGCTGCCGCTCATCGCGATACCGGCACCCAGCGCCGCGAACACCGGACGAACGGTACCCCAGAAGATCGGGTCACCGACGCCGGCCAGCGGGCCCATCAGGCCGACTTTGATACCGTTGATGGCACCATCGTCAATCTCTGCACCGTTCGCACGCTGCTCTTCCATCGCCAGCGTTACGCCCAGAACGGGCGCCGCAACGTAAGGATGGGTGTTAAAGAATTCCAGGTGACGCTTGATGGCCTGACGGCGCGCTTCGTTATTTTCCGGATACAGGCGTTTGATTGCCGGTACCATGGAGAAGCAGAAACCCAGCGCCTGCATACGTTCGAAGTTCCATGAACCCTGAAACAGGTTAGAACGGATGAACACGCCACGAATATCACCCGGAGTGAGTTTTTTCTCGGTGGTAGTTTTTGTCATATCAACCATGTCGCTCACCTGTTAGTCCAGTTCGTTATCGAGATCGTTGTTACCAGCAGCCTGCGCTGGGGCACCCGCGACGCGGTTATATTTCGGGCTGAGCTGGATGTAGAGAATCGCCATTACCGCACCAATCACACCCAGTGCAACCAGGTTGAAGTTGGTGAATGCCGCGGTCACGAAGCCGAGGTAGAAGAACGGCATCAGGTAGCCTGCGCGCATCATGTTGATGACCATCGCATAACCAACGACCACGATCATGCCGCCCGCGATGTTCAGACCGCCGGTGACCACTTCAGGAATGGCGTTCAGCATGCTCTGGACTTCACTGGTACCGACGGAGATCGCAACGATAACCGCCGGGATCGCGATACGCATCGCCTGCAGGAACAGGGAAGAAACGTGGATCCACGACAGTGCCGTGAGGTTGCCGTTTTCGGCGGCCTTATCCGCTGCGTGCTGGAAGGCTACGGTGATAGTACGAACAATGATGGTCAGAACCTGGCCTGCGGCTGCCAGCGGGATCGCCAGGGCGATACCTGCACCAATACTCTGGTGACCGGCAATAACCAGAACGGTCGAAATGATAGAGGCCAGCGCGGCATCAGGCGCAACTGCCGCACCGATGTTCATCCAGCCCAGGGCGATCATTTCCAGGGTACCACCGATGATGATACCGGTTTTCATGTCACCCAGAACGGCCCCAATCAGCGTACAGGCCACCAGAGGGCGGTGGAACTGAAATTCATCAAGTACGGATTCCATACCCGCAATACATGCGACGACGAACACCAGTACAATCTGAAGAGTGGTAATCTCCATTGCACTTCTCCTATTACATAAACTTTATGTGAGAACCGGCGCGGGCTTATTTCCCAACTTTGCCGATCAAATCCATCATTTTCAGTTTTTGATCCGTGGAAACCTTACGGGCTTCCAGCTCAATACCGCGCGCATTCAGCTTGTTGAATGCCTCGATATCTTTCGCATCAACTGAAATGGCGTTGTTGACCTGCGTTTTGCCCTGACGGAAGGCCATACCACCAATGTTAACGGAGGTGATTTTCACGCCGCCTTCAACAATGCGCTCAACGTCTGTCGGGTTAGTGAACAGGAGCATTACGCGTTCGCCCGCATATTTCGGGTTGTTGTAAACGCGGATCATCTTGGCGACATCCACGACGTGCGCGGTAACGCCAGGCGGAGCAACCTGAGTCAGAAGGGTTTTACGAACGGTGTCGGCGGCCACTTCGTCGCTGACCACGATAATGCGTTGAACGTTGGTCTCTTTGGTCCAGCGCGTGGCAACCTGACCGTGGATGAGGCGGTCATCAATACGCGCAAGGCCAATCACCATGTAATCATTCGGACCCATCGGTTTTGCCGGCGCTGCCGCTTTCGGTGCCGCTGCGGGCGCAGGGGCAGGTTTTTCCACCGGCTGTGCTTTCAGGGCTTTCACCCCTTCACGGCCCGTTTCAACGGCCAGGGCCACCAGCTCGTCGAAAGACGGATTGTCGTCGCGCGCCATGAAGGTTTCCACCAGCATGGGGATATTGACCCCGGCGACAACTTCATAGTGCTCTTTATCGACGACAATGCGGCTGGCAGCATTGAACGGGCTGCCGCCCCATGTATCAACGAGAAACAGCACGCCCTTGCTGGTATCCAGCTTCGCGAGTTGAGCGTTGTACTTCTCAATCAGCGTCTCGGCGTTTTCACCGGGAACGAAATCGATCCAGCCGACGTTTTCCTGCTCGCCCAACAGCATCTCTGCCGTTTTGAGTAGCTGCTCAGCAGCCCAACCATGTGTGCCTATGACAATAGCAATGGTCACTTGCTACCTCCTTTTATTATCATTAATACGCCTGCCGGGCAGTCGTACTGAGAATCGTATTGGCGAACCGAATCGATTCAGATAAGGGTTAGAGTTCAAAAAACTAAGACTTCCGCGAATTATTTTAGATAGTGAAAAAATAATTTATGTGATGAAGATCCGTAATTTAGCCACGCGCGACAGATTTATCTTAAGGGTACAGCCACTGTGTTACAGATCTTTGCAAAGGAACGTAAATCTTTGCTAAAAATGCATTGTGTCTGATATGTTTAGCCTCCGTTTAATTGTTCAGGAGTATAGGGCTACAGCCCACTATATGGACCGTCACCGACGTCAGTCATCTTTCAGGCCATTTCGCGCCTTTTTCACCGGCGATCCTCGCCACGTATCGACTCTGTCTGCCTCTGTTTTGCCCACGTTGAGTGGGGCACCGTTTCGTCGTTCCTTTAGCAGGAGCTTGTCATGGAATTCTTAATGGACCCGTCAATCTGGGTAGGATTGCTCACGCTGGTGGTGCTGGAGCTTGTTCTCGGCATCGATAACCTGGTGTTTATCGCCATCCTTGCGGATAAGCTGCCGCCAAAACAGCGTGATAAAGCGCGTCTGATTGGTCTCTCGCTGGCGCTGGTCATGCGACTGGGTCTGCTCTCCGTTATCTCGTGGATGGTCACGCTGACCAAACCGTTGTTCTCCGTCATGGATTACACCTTCTCCGGCCGTGATTTGATCATGCTGATCGGGGGGATATTCCTGCTCTTCAAAGCGACGACAGAACTCCATGAGCGGCTGGAAAACCGGCAGCACGATGATGGTCACGGTAAAGGGTATGCCAGCTTCTGGGTAGTGGTGCTGCAGATCGTGGTGCTGGATGCGGTCTTCTCGCTGGATGCGGTGATCACGGCGGTCGGCATGGTGAACCACCTGCCGGTCATGATGGCGGCGGTGGTTATTGCGATGGCGGTTATGCTGCTGGCGTCGAAACCGCTGACGCGTTTCGTGAACCAGCATCCGACGGTGGTGGTGCTGTGTCTGAGCTTCCTGCTGATGATTGGTCTGAGCCTGGTGGCGGAAGGCTTTGGCTTCCATATTCCGAAAGGCTACCTGTACGCTGCGATTGGCTTCTCGATCCTGATCGAGCTGTTCAACCAGATTGCGCGTCGTAACTTTATTAAGCAGCAGTCAAATCAGCCGCTGCGCGCCCGTACCGCGGATGCCATTCTGCGTTTGATGGGCGGTCGTCGTCAGGTGAACGTTCAGTCTGATTCCGAAAACCACAACCCGGTTCCGGTGCCGGAAGGGGCGTTTGTGGAACAGGAACGCTACATGATTAACGGCGTGCTCTCTCTGGCCTCCCGTTCGCTGCGCGGCATCATGACGCCGCGCGGGGAGATCAGCTGGGTCGATGCTAACCTGAGCGTGGATGAAATTCGCCAGCAGCTGCTCTCTTCACCGCACAGCCTGTTCCCGGTGTGTCGCGGCGAGCTGGATGAGATCATCGGCGTGGTCAGGGCAAAAGAGATGCTTGTCGCTCTGGAAGAAGGCGTTAACGTCGAAGCCGTTGCTGCCGCATCGCCTGCGATTGTGGTGCCGGAAACGCTGGATCCGATCAACCTGCTCGGTGTGCTGCGCCGCGCGCGCGGTAGCTTTGTTATCGTTACCAACGAGTTTGGCGTGGTGCAGGGGCTGGTGACGCCGCTGGACGTGCTGGAAGCGATTGCCGGTGAATTCCCGGATGAAGACGAAACGCCGGAAATTGTTGCCGACGGCGAAGGCTGGCTGGTTAAAGGTACGACCGACCTGCACGCGCTCTCGCACACGCTGGGGCTGGAAAACGTGGTCAACGATGAAGAAGACATCGCGACCGTTGCCGGTCTGGTTATCGCCGTGAACGGGCAGATCCCGCGCGTCGGCGATGTGATTGAGCTGCCGCCGCTGCACATTACCATTGTCGAAGCCAACGACTATCGCGTTGATATGGTCCGCATTGTTAAAGAACAATCTGCCCACGATGAAGATGAGTAAGTCTGCTTAACGCAGCGGCATTAAGGGCACGATGTGCCCGTTATGACGCGCTGGCGGGGGAGCACTTCCCGCCAGCCAGTCTGGAAAGTCCCGCAGCGGCATCGGCCGCGCATAGAAAAATCCCTGCAGCACAGGTACGCCGTGACGGCGTAAATAGCGCGCCTGCTCCTCTGTCTCAACCCCTTCCGCCACCAGTTCGATATTCAGCCGCTGGCCCAGCGCAATAATCATATCCGTCACTGTTGAATTCACGGCATCGGTGCCGATGGCGGTCGTAAAAGACTGATCAATCTTCAGGACGTCCGGGTGCAGCTTTTCAAGCCAGGAGAGGGAGCTGTTCCCGGTGCCGAAATCGTCGATAGCAAGCTTCACGCCTTTGCGATGCAGTTCGCGCACGATGCGATAATCCGCGTCCAGCAGCGCATCCCGTTCCGTGAGTTCAATTACCAGCTGTTGGCGCGGACAGGCGCTGAACCAGAGACGGTTCAGATCCTGTATCAATACTGCGTGGCGGAAATGGCTGGCGGCGACGTTAATGCCGATGTGAAAACCGGGGCTGGACGGGAAGTAGCCTATCTGGCGCACCGTTTCAGCGATGACGTAGCGGGTCAGGGGGACAATCTGGTTATGTTCTTCTGCCAGAGGGATAAACACCTCCGGGGTGATCCAACCCTGACGGGGATTATTCCAGCGCAGCAGGATCTCCACGCCAGTGCACGCCTGGGTGCGGGCATTCACCAGCGGCTGGCAGAAAAGCTCAAATTCCCGCGCCACAATGCCCATATCGATCTCCCACGTAAAGCTCATCCGGTTTGCCGTCGCCAGCCAGGCGAGATAGCCCAGCAGCAGGCTGAGCATCAGTCCCAGCGGCAGCTGGGCGGGCAGGCTTTTTAAGGCTAACTCTCCGGGGCCAGGTCCGCCGACCGTAATCGTGAAAGGATTTTGGGTTGAAGACTGCTGGAAAAGGGCGCTTTCCTCATCAAACGTCAGGCTGTCGGTGACGCGTTGACCGTAGCGTAAAAAGCGATTGCCGACTGTCAGCACCACGTCACTGATGAGCGGACGCTGGGGCTCAAGGATCATTCTGGCGATCAGGTCGATATTGATAATCTCGACGACGCCATCTTCACCGTCCTGAGAGACGGGATACCACTGGATCAAAACAGGGCTGCCCTTAAGCAGCCACTGGTCGGTCGATAAAATCAGCTTCGCCGTGCTGGCAGGGAGCTCCTGAAGGACGTCACGCACAGGCTCGCTGCGGCTGCCGAAAATACTCGAACAGTACAGGATACCGTCTTCGATCAGGGCAATGGAGCGTACCGTCTGCAAAATGGCTGCCTGCTGCCGCAGCGCCAGTTGCACCTGCAGGCAGGGCTGCCCCACCAGCGGCTGCAGCACGTTGCGGTGGTTTTCCAGGGAAAGCAGAACGTTATCAAGGGCGCGAACGGTATGGCTGGTAAAATCGAGGATCCGCTGTTGGTTAACGTTGCGCTGGGAGATAAAGCGAATGCCTAGCGTCAGGATGAGCGTGAGGAGCGCAACCGTCACGCAGACGATAACGCGTTTTCGGCGATAATTTTTAATGATCGTTTGTGCAGTTTGCATGAACGGTCGCCTGGTAAGCCACCAGCCACAAAAGCCGGACGCAACAGTCAAAGTGTAGTGGGGAAAGCAGAAGGAGACGAGGAAGAAGAGGGAAATTCGCCCATCCGTTGCAGATGGGCGAAAGGCAGTATTAGTCGCACTGCACCTTAATGGCCAGGCCACCACGGGACGTCTCGCGGTATTTCGCGTTCATGTCTTTGCCCGTTTCGTACATGGTTTCAATCACCTTATCCAGCGATACGCGAGGTTCGCTGGTACGGCGCATCGCCATACGAGAGGCGTTGATGGCTTTCACCGAGGCAATCGCGTTACGCTCAATGCACGGCACCTGCACCTGGCCCGCGACCGGGTCGCAGGTCAGACCGAGGTTATGTTCCATACCGATTTCAGCCGCCACGCAGACCTGCTCAGGGCTTGCACCCAACAGCTCTGCCAGACCCGCCGCCGCCATGGAGCAGGCCACGCCGACTTCACCCTGACAGCCCACTTCCGCACCGGAGATAGAGGCATTCATCTTGTACAGCGCGCCGATGGCACCTGCCGCCAGGAAGTAACGGATATAGATGTCCGGCGTCACGGGCTCAATAAAGTGGTCGTAATACGCCAGCACCGCAGGAACAATGCCGCACGCGCCGTTGGTTGGCGCCGTCACGACGCGGCCCCCGGCGGCGTTCTCTTCGTTAACCGCAAGCGCAAACATATTCACCCAGTCGACCACGTTCATCGGGTCGTTGGAGAATTTGTCCGTGGTTACCAGCATACGGCGCAGAGCAGAGGCACGACGCGGCACGCGCAGCGGACCCGGCAGAACGCCTTCGGTGTTCATCCCGCGATCGATACAGGCGCGCATGGTTTGCCAGACGTTGGCAAAATAGTCTTCAATCTCTTGTTTGCTGTGCAGGGCCAGTTCGTTCTGCATCACCATGCCGGAGAGGGAAAGACCGGTCTGTTTGCAGTAGCCCAGCATCTCGGTCGCCGATTTGAACGGGTACGGTACGCTGACGTCGCCGACGCTGTCTTTGCCAAAATGCTCTTCATCCACGATGAAACCACCGCCGATGGAGTAATACGTTTTGCTGTAGATCTCTTTTTCACCGCTGTAAGCGTGAATGGTCATGCCGTTTTCATGCAGCGGCAGGTTGTCGCTGCGAAAACGCATGCCGTCATCCTGCGGGAAATCGACTTCCTGCTGGCCGTTTGCCAGCAGCAGGCGGCCGCGTGTTTCCACGTCGCGGATGAATGCCGGAATGGCATCAATATCAACGGTATCCGGCATATTGCCTGCCAGACCCATAATAATGGCGATATCGGTGTGGTGGCCTTTACCCGTTAATGACAGCGAGCCGTAAACATCCACGGCGACACGGGTAACGCTTTCCAGTAATCCTTTTTCGACCAGATCATCGACGAACTGTTTACCGGCCTTCATTGGGCCAACAGTATGGGAAGACGAAGGGCCAATTCCCACTTTGAACATGTCGAATATACTAATCACTTTCACACTCCTGACAGGGTTACCGGGGTTCCAGTAACGATGTTATAACTGCGCATAGTGTAAGAGGGAACACCGACCTCGGCTTAACTATTCACATGAATTAAACTAATGGTTAACGATGGGTTTTGCTAATAGCGCGACGCAGATCGCAAACCTGGCAGAAGAGGGCGGAATGTAAAGTATAGTCAAGGTTTCAGGCCGATCTGCAGCGCCAGTTCACGAATGATGCCCGCCGTCATGCCCCAGACAAAATAATGCTGATACCAGGACAACCAGACCCGATGGTCATGCCCGCGACGCTGAATATCCAGCGGGTGGTAACGACTCAGTCGAAGGGCTTCATCCAGCGGCATTTCAAACACCGCAGAGACTTCATCAACGCTGGCGTGATACTGCAGACCCGGCGGGATAATGCCCACCACCGGCGTGACCTGGAAACCGGTGACGCTGTCGACGGGCGGCAGCACGCCGATGATCTCAACGGCCTCCGGCGGAATGGCCACCTCTTCCTGCGCTTCGCGCAGCGCGGCGGCAATCAGCGAGGCGTCGGAGCTGTCTACCGCGCCCCCCGGAAAAGCGACCTGACCGGCATGCTTACGTAAATGGGCGGAACGCTGGGTGAGCAGCAGGCCCGGCTTCGCGCGACGCACGACCGGGATCAGCACGGCCGCCTGACGCTGATTCAGCGCTTCGCGGTTGACCTGCGGTCTTAGTAGCTGAAAACGCGATAAAAAGTCATCCAGCGTCAGGTTCTCTTTTTCCACCCGTGATTACTCCAGTAGTTTCAGGATACGGTTAACTTTATCAAAGGTTTCCTGATATTCCGCATCGACCTGACTATCGGCAACAATCCCGCCCCCGGCTGAACAGTAAAGGTTTCCGTTGCAGGCGGTCAGCGTGCGGATGGTAATGCTGGTATCCAGCGTGCCGCACAGGCTGATATAGCCGATGCTGCCGCACCAGGCATTGCGCCGGTGGGGCTCCAGTTCATCAATGATCTCCATTGCCCGCACCTTCGGCGCACCGGTGATGGAGCCGCCCGGGAACGCGGCGCGCAGCAGGTCGCAGGCCGTGCGCGAGTCTGGCAACTGCGCGGTAATGGTGCTGACCAGATGATGCACCGCAGGGAAAGGCTCGACGACAAACAGTTCCGGCACGCGGACGCTGCCCGGCACGGCCACCCGGCCAATGTCGTTGCGCATCAGATCGACAATCATCAGGTTTTCAGCGCGGTCTTTTGGCGAGGCGGCCAGCTTTTCCGCCTGCTGACGGTCGGCGTCGGGATCGGCAAGGCGTGGCAGCGTGCCTTTAATCGGACGGGTTTGAATGGTCCCCTCGGCCAGGTGAATAAAGCGCTCGGGCGACAGGCTGAGGATCGCCCCCTGGTCCAGACGGACAAACGCGCTGAACGGCGCCTTGTTGCTGGCATTAAGACGGGTAAACGCCTGCCACTCATCTCCCCGATAGGTCGCCTGGAAGCGCTGGGCGAGGTTAACCTGGTAGCAGTCGCCGCTTTGCAGATACGCCTGAACGCGCGAGAATTTTTCGCCATACTCCGCGGCGCTCATGTTCGAGCGCCAGCCGGAGGTCAGCGTGAACGTCTCTGCGGGTGCAGCCTGTTGCGCCTCAAGCCAGTCCAGACGCGCCTGGACGTCACGATGGCTCAGCAGGGAAACCGTTTTTTTCTGGTGATCGACGATTAACGCCCAGTCATACAGCCCCACGGCCATGTCTGGCAGGGAAATATCAGCCTGCGCACGCTCGGGCAGCGTTTCGAAACGGCGGCCCAGGTCGTAACCAAACAGGCCCAGCGCGCCTCCCTGAAAGGGAAGGTCCGGGTTTGGCGTAGCGGATAAGCCCAGCGCGTTAATATCGTGCTGAAGCTGCGCCAGCGGATCGTCCGTCAGCGACAGGTCATCGGTTGTCAGCGTCTTCAGCGGATCGGCGACCAGAATATCAAAGCGGCTGTAGGGATGGTCCGCATGGCCGGAGTGCAGCAGCATCGCAAACGGAAGATGGCTCAGGCGGGCAAACCAGTATTCAGCGGCGTCTGTCCGCCAGGGCAGGGTAATAACAGTGGGGAAGCGCATGTTCATGTGTGGCATACTACCGGGCAGCGTGAAATAATTAGCGCGAATAATTTAGCAGGAGTTGACGATGTTTGCAGGTTTACCTTCTCTGAGCCATGAACAGCAGCAGAAAGCGGTTGAGCGAATTCAGGAACTGATGTCCCAGGGGATGAGCAGCGGACAGGCGATTTCCCAGGTGGCGGAAGAGCTGCGCGCCACGCATACCGGCGAGCGGATCGTGGCGCGTTTCGAGGATGAAGATGAAGAGTGATCGGGCTTAAACCGCCGCGATAATCTTAATCTCAACCTTGTATTCCGGCTTCATCAGCGTGGCCTGTACGGTGCAGCGTACAGGCGCGTGACCCGCCACCACCCACGCATCCCAGGCTTTGTTCATTGCCGCGAAGTCATCTTTGTTCGCCAGGAAAATCGTCGCATCCAGAATGCGGGATTTGTCGCTGCCCTGTTTTTCCAGCACCGCGTCAATCTGCGCCAGGGTATTGGCCGTCTGCTCAAACGCATCCGCGTCAAGGTTCGCCGGGACGCCGGTGTAGTAGAGCGTCTGGTTGTGGATCACCACATCAGACCAGCGGGCTTCGGCATCAATGCGCACAATTGTCATAAACGTTTCCTCGTTATTTTTCGTCGTCAGGCGGCAAGACTGCCATATTGTTCTCGTGTCGTCACTATTTGGGGTGGCACAGGAGAGGATGGGCTGACATAATCCCTGTGCAAAAATACAGTGAGAGAGCACCGTGGCAGACGATTTTTCCCCTGAAGGTCAATTAGCGCAGGCTATCCCCGGCTTCAAACCCCGTGAGCCTCAGCGACAGATGGCGCACGCCGTTGCACGCGCCATCGATAAGGCTCAGCCGCTGGTGGTCGAAGCGGGTACCGGCACGGGTAAAACCTATGCTTACCTTGCGCCAGCGCTGCGGGCGAAAAAAAAGGTGATTATCTCGACCGGTTCGAAAGCGCTGCAGGACCAGCTCTACAGCCGCGATTTGCCCACGGTGGCAAAGGCGCTGAAATATAAAGGCCGTCTGGCCCTGCTGAAGGGACGCTCCAACTATCTCTGCCTGGAACGCCTTGAGCAGCAGGCGCTGGCGGGCGGCGATCTGCCGGTGCAAACCCTGAGCGACGTCATTATCCTTCGCGCCTGGGCGAACCAGACCGAAGAGGGCGATATCAGCACCTGCGCGAGCGTGCCGGAAGACTCTCCCGCCTGGCCGCTGGTGACCAGCACTAACGACAACTGCCTCGGCAGCGACTGCCCGCTGTATAAAGACTGCTTTGTGGTGAAAGCGCGCAAAACGGCGATGGATGCGGATGTTGTTGTGGTGAACCACCATCTGTTTCTCGCGGATATGGTCGTCAAGGACAGCGGCTTTGGTGAGCTGATCCCGGAAGCGGACGTGATGATCTTCGACGAAGCCCACCAGCTTCCGGACATCGCCAGCCAGTATTTTGGGCAGTCGCTCTCCAGCCGCCAGCTGCAGGATCTGGCGAAAGATTTCACCATTGCTTACCGGACCGAACTCAAAGATACCCAGCAGCTGCAGAAGTGCGCCGACCGTCTGGCGCAGAGCGCGCAGGATTTCCGTTTACAGCTCGGCGAGCCGGGCTATCGCGGTAACCTGCGCGAGCTGCTGGCGGACAAAAACATCCAGCGCGCGCTGCTGCTGCTCGATGACGCGCTTGAGCTCTGCTACGACGTGGCGAAACTGTCGCTCGGCCGCTCCGCGCTGCTGGATGCGGCCTTCGAACGCGCCACGCTCTATCGCGGGCGGCTGAAGCGGCTGAAAGAGATTAACCAGCCGGGTTACAGCTACTGGTACGAATGCAATTCGCGCCACTTTACCCTGGCGCTCACCCCGCTGACGGTGGCGGATAAATTTAAAGAGGTGATGGCGCAAAAGCCGGGCAGCTGGATCTTCACGTCGGCAACCCTGTCGGTGAATGACGACCTGCACCACTTCACCGAGCGCCTCGGCATCGAGCAGGCGGAATCGCTGCTTCTGCCCAGCCCGTTCGATTACGAAAAGCAGGCGCTGCTCTGCGTGCCGCGCAATCTGCCGCTTCCCAACCAGCCGGGTGCGGCCCGGCTGCTGGCGGCGATGCTGAAGCCGATGATCGAGGCCAATAACGGCCGCTGCTTTATGCTCTGCACCTCCCACGCCATGATGCGCGACCTCGCCGAGCAGTTCCGCGCCACCATGACGCTACCGGTGCTGCTGCAGGGCGAAACCAGCAAAGGCCAGCTGCTGCAGCAGTTCGTTAGCGCCGGTAACGCCCTGCTGGTCGCAACCAGCAGCTTCTGGGAAGGGGTGGACGTGCGCGGCGACACGCTTTCGCTGGTGATCATTGATAAGCTGCCGTTTACCTCCCCGGACGATCCGCTGCTGAAGGCGCGGATGGAAGACTGCCGCCTGCGCGGCGGCGATCCGTTTGACGAGGTTCAGCTGCCGGATGCGGTCATTACGCTTAAGCAAGGGGTAGGGCGCTTAATCCGTGACGTCACCGATCGCGGCGTGCTGGTCATCTGCGATAACCGGCTGGTGATGCGTCCTTACGGGGCAACCTTCCTTGCAAGCCTGCCGCCCGCACCCCGGACGCGGGACATAAAACGCGCGGTGCGTTTCCTGGCAAACCCAACGGCGGAGTAATTTACCCCGGAGTGTGCTAAGATGCGCGCCATTTTGTGACTGACCCTTGCGAGAGCGCGACGACTGATGCGAATTCTGGCTATTGATACCGCGACAGAGGCTTGCTCTGTTGCTCTGTTGAACGACGGTGCTGTTTCTGCCCATTTCGAAGAGTGCCCACGGGAACACACCCAACGCATTCTCCCCCTGGTAAAAGCCATTTTAACCCAGGGCAACACCTCCTTAACCGACCTCGACGCGCTGGCCTTTGGCCGCGGCCCCGGCAGCTTTACGGGCGTACGCATCGGGATTGGCATTGCGCAGGGGCTGGCGCTGGGCGCCGAACTGCCGATGATCGGCGTCTCTACCCTCGCCACCATGGCACAGGGCGCATGGCGCATGACCGGGGCAACGCGCGTCCTGGCAGCGATTGATGCCCGCATGGGCGAAGTCTACTGGGCCGAATACACCCGCGACGAGCAGGGCGTGTGGCACGGTGAAGAGACGGAAGCCGTGCTTAAGCCGGAAGCGGTGACGGAACGGCTGAAGCAGCTGTCCGGCGAGTGGGCGACCGTCGGTACGGGCTGGCAGGCGTGGCCTGAGATGGCGAACGGCACCGGGCTGACGCTGGTGGACGGCAACATGCTTCTGCCGGCTGCGGAAGATATGCTTCCGATTGCCAGCCAGCTGCTCGCAGCAGGCAAAACCGTGGCCGTTGAACACGCGGAACCGGTTTATTTGCGAAACACCGTCGCGTGGAAGAAACTTCCGGGCCGCGAGTGAATCTCAGTAACAGGAACTGAGAAAAAGGAGTCGCATCATGGCGGTTCAGACTAAAGTAGTACGCCTTATTATGGCAGGCGCGGTTGCCATAGCACTGAGCGGATGCGTTTCCGTTCCTGATGCGATTAAGGGCAGCAGCCCGACGCCACAGCAGGATCTGGTTCGGGTGATGAATGCACCTGAGCTGTACGTCGGCCAGGAAGCCCGCTTTGGTGGGAAAGTGATCGACGTGCAGAACCAGCAGGGGAAAACCCGTCTGGAGATCGCCACGGTACCGCTCGACAGCGGCGCTCGGCCTGTACTGGGCGAGGCCTCCCGGGGACGTATCTATGCGGACGTCAGTGGGTTCCTGGACCCGGTCGATTTCCGCGGACAGCTGGTGACCGTTGTCGGGCCGATTACCGGCGCCGTACAGGGCAAAATCGGCAGCACGCCGTATAAATTTATGACCATGCAGGTCAACGGCTACAAGCGCTGGCGGCTGGCACAGCAGGTGATCATGCCGCCTCAGCCGATCGATCCGTGGATGTGGGGTCCACATCCTTATCGTTACGGCTACCCGGGCTGGGGCTGGTATAACCCGGGGCCTGCACAGGTACAGACGATCGTAACTGAGTAACTCACTGTTATTGTTAGAAAAGAGACAGCGGCTCAGCCGCTGTCTCTGTTTTTTTACGGATAAAACGAAAAAAAAGAGTGACGCGCTTCGCAACCTTAAATCTGAACAATTAATAAACTGGTACGCTGAGTTAATATAATGTTAACAAACTGTTTATTATCGGGGTTGTGATGACGACGAACACTCATTTCAGAGGTGATGCATTGAAGAAGGTTTGGCTTAACCGTTATCCCGCAGATGTTCCTGCTGAGATCAATCCTGACCGTTATCAATCCCTGGTGGAATTATTTGAACACTCGGTAAGGCGCTACGCGGACCAGCCCGCATTTGTGAATATGGGCGAGGTGATGACGTTCCGTAAGCTGGAGGAGCGCAGCCGGGCGTTTGCGGCGTACCTGCAGGAAGGTCTGGGGCTGCAAAAAGGGGATCGCGTCGCGCTAATGATGCCGAACCTGCTGCAATACCCGGTGGCGCTGTTCGGTATCCTGCGTGCCGGGATGATTGTCGTCAACGTCAACCCGCTGTACACCCCGCGCGAGCTGGAGCATCAGCTTAACGACAGCGGCGCGGTTGCGATTGTCATTGTGTCCAACTTTGCCCATACGCTGGAAAAAGTTGTCGACAAAACCCAGGTGAAACACGTCATCCTGACGCGCATGGGGGACCAGCTCTCCACCGCCAAAGGCACGCTGGTTAACTTTGTCGTCAAATACGTCAAACGTCTGGTGCCAAAATACCATCTGCCGGACGCTATCTCCTTCCGCCGCGCGCTGCATGCGGGCTATCGTATGCAGTACGTTAAGCCGGAAGTGGTCTCAGAAGATCTCGCGTTCCTGCAGTATACCGGCGGTACCACCGGCGTGGCGAAAGGCGCAATGCTGACCCACCGCAACATGCTGGCGAACCTTGAGCAGGTCAATGCAACCTACGGGCCGCTGCTGCATCCCGGCAAAGAGCTGGTCATTACGGCGCTGCCGCTGTACCACATTTTCGCACTGACCATGAACTGCCTGCTGTTTATTGAGCTCGGCGGTCAAAACGTGCTGATTACTAACCCGCGTGATATACCGGGGCTGGTGAAAGAGCTGGCAAAATACCCGTTCACCGCCATGACCGGGGTAAATACCCTGTTTAACGCGCTGCTTAATAACAAAGAGTTCCAGCAGCTGGACTTCTCCACGCTCCATCTCTCTGCGGGCGGCGGCATGCCGGTTCAGCAGGCGGTGGCCGAGCGCTGGGTGAAGCTTACCGGCCAGTATCTGCTGGAGGGCTATGGCCTGACGGAGTGCGCGCCGCTGGTCAGCGTTAACCCGCATGACATCGACTACCACAGCGGAAGCATTGGACTGCCCGTTCCTTCTACTGAAGCGAAACTGGTCGATGATAACGATAACGAAGTCGCGCCGGGTGAGCCGGGTGAGCTGTGTGTCAAAGGTCCACAGGTCATGCTGGGCTACTGGCAGCGTCCCGACGCCACCGACGAAATCATCAAAGACGGCTGGCTGCATACCGGGGATATCGCGGTGATGGATGACGAGGGCTTCCTGCGCATTGTCGATCGCAAGAAAGATATGATCCTGGTCTCTGGCTTCAACGTCTATCCGAATGAGATCGAAGACGTGGTCATGCAGCACAGCGGCGTACTCGAAGTGGCAGCGGTCGGCGTGCCTTCCGGCAGCAGCGGTGAAGCGGTGAAGATATTTGTGGTCAAGAAAGATCCTTCTCTCACCGAGGAAGCGCTGATAACGTTTTGTCGTCGTCAGCTGACGGGCTATAAAGTGCCGAAGCTGGTGGAATTCCGCGACGAGCTGCCGAAATCCAACGTCGGGAAGATATTACGACGAGAATTACGTGACGAAGCCCGTGCCAAAGTAGACAATAAGGCCTGAGCTTCACGTTAATCGTCCAGACGCCGGTTAAGCCGGCGTTTTTTATGGGCGCAAACAAAAGAGAATCCGATTTGAATTACCAGATGATCACGACCAACGACGAGCTGGCTTCGCTGTGCGAAGTGACGCGCGACTTTCCTGCCATTGCCCTGGATACCGAGTTTGTCCGTACCCGGACGTACTATCCGCAGCTGGGGTTGATTCAGATGTACGACGGTAAACACGTGTCGCTGATCGACCCTCTCGGCATTACCGACTGGACGCCGATGCGCGATCTGCTGCTCGATACCGCCGTCACGAAATACCTGCACGCAGGCAGTGAAGATCTGGAAGTCTTTCTGAACACCTTTGGCATCATGCCTCAGCCGCTGATTGATACGCAGATCCTTGCGGCGTTCAGCGGGCGACCGCTCTCCTGGGGCTTTGCCGCCATGGTGGAGGAGTATACGGGCCTGACGCTGGATAAAAGCGAATCCCGTACCGACTGGCTGGCGCGTCCGCTTACCGCGCGCCAGTTGGAGTATGCGGCGGCTGACGTGTTTTACCTGCTGCCGATCGCCGGACAGCTGATGAAAGAAGCCGAGGCATCCGGCTGGCTGTCCGCCGCGCTGGACGAGTGCCGTATGACCCAGCTGCGTCGTCAGGAAGTGGTGGATCCGAAAGAGGCCTGGCGCGACATCAGCAACGCCTGGCAGCTGCGTACGCGTCAGCTGGCGTGCCTGCAGCTGCTGGCAGACTGGCGCTTGCGTAAAGCGCGCGAGCGCGATCTGGCCGTTAACTTTGTGGTTCGCGAAGAGCATCTCTGGGCGGTTGCGCGCTATATGCCGGGCAGCCTCGGCGAGCTGGACAGCATTGGGCTTTCGGGCAGTGAAATCCGTTTCCACGGCAAAACCCTGCTGGCGCTGGTCGCAAAAGCGCAGGCGTTACCGGAAGAGGCGCTGCCGGAACCGCTGCTGAACCTGATGGATATGCCGGGCTATCGCAAAGCGTTTAAGGACATCAAAGCGCTGGTGCAGGCGGTGGCGACGGAAAGCAAGCTGAGCGCGGAGCTGCTCGCTTCACGCCGTCAGATTAACCAGCTGCTTAACTGGCACTGGAAGCTGAAGCCGCAGAATAGCTTGCCGGAAATGATGGCGGGATGGCGCGGGGAATTGATGGCCGATCGCCTGAATACGCTGCTGGAAGGTTATCCGCGATAAAAAATATGCCGGGTGATAAACCCGGCATATTTCCCCGGTGGCGCTGCGCTTACCGGGGCGACGAAATCACAAACCTACGGACGTGACTCTTCCGCTTCCGGAAGCGTCACGTTCAGCTCCAGAATCGAAATATCCCCGTCTTTTTGCTCCAGCTGAACGGTGACCATTTCCGGGTCAATCTGCACGTATTTGCAGATCACTTCCAGGATGTCCTTGCGCAGCTGCGGCAGGTAGTGAGGCTCGGCGTCGCTACGACGACGTTCCGCAACGATAATTTGCAGACGTTCTTTTGCGATGTTGGCGGTGTTCTTTTTCCGCGAGAGAAAAAAGTCCAGTAATGCCATAACTTATCCTCCGAACAGGCGTTTGAGGAAACCTTTCTTCTCTTCTTCAATGAAGCGGAAAGGACGTTCTTCTCCCAGCAGACGGTCAACGGTATCGGCGTAAGCTTTACCTGCATCTGCCATTGTATCAAGGATCACTGGCTCGCCCTGGTTAGAGGCGCGTAACACGGACTGATCTTCCGGGATAACGCCCACCAGCTTAATGCGCAGGATCTCCAGCACGTCTTCCATGCTCAGCATGTCACCTTTGTTCACGCGGCCCGGGTTGTAGCGGGTGAGCAGCAGGTGTTCTTTAATCGGGTCTTCGCCATTTTCCGCACGACGGGATTTAGAGGCGAGGATCCCGAGAATGCGGTCTGAGTCACGCACGGATGAAACTTCAGGGTTGGTGGTGATGATTGCTTCATCAGCGAAGTAGAGCGCCATCAGAGCACCGGTTTCGATGCCGGCAGGGGAGTCACAGACGATGAAGTCGAACTCCATTTTTTTCAGCTCGTCGAGCACCTTTTCTACCCCTTCACGGGTCAGGGCGTCTTTGTCACGCGTCTGAGAAGCCGGGAGAATGTAGAGGTTCTCGGTGCGCTTGTCTTTAATCAGCGCCTGGTTCAGCGTGGCATCGCCCTGAATGACGTTCACAAAGTCATACACGACGCGACGCTCACATCCCATGATGAGGTCGAGGTTACGCAGGCCGATATCGAAGTCGATAACGACGGTTTTCTTTCCCTTCTGGGCCAAACCAGTAGCGATGGCCGCGCTGGAGGTGGTCTTGCCAACGCCTCCTTTACCCGAAGTAACAACAATAATGCGTGCCATAGAAATTCCTTGTTAAAAAGGGATCAATTCAACGGTTGAACGGTCAACGCGTCGTCTGCCAGAAGCAGGCGAGCCGCTTTGCCATAAAATTCGGCTGGGATCTTGTCGCTCAGCCAATATTCACCTGCGATGGACACCAGTTCCGCCGTCAGGTGAGTACAAAATATTTGCGCGTCCCGATCGCCACTTGCACCTGCGAGCGCACGTCCACGCATCATACCGTAAACGTGAATATTGCCATCTGCAATCAGCTCAGCGCCAGCACTGACGTGGCTTGTAACAATCAGATCACAGTTTGGTGCATAAATGCGCTGACCGGAACGAACCGGCACATCAATCATTCGCGTTTTTGTGATGTTTGTAACGTTTTGCGCCGCAGGAGGGGGCGTTTCGACGGCAACGGGTGCCGCACGCGGGGCTTTTTCTTTGCCTTCATTCAGAAGCGGCAGCCCCGCACGGTCAATTTCCGCTTTCAGTTCAGTATCTTTGCAGCCGCTGATGCCGACAATACGCAGTCCGGTCGAGGAGACGGCCTGCTGGAGACGTTTCCAGTTAACCGGCGCTTCAAGACCGCTGACGTTGATAACAACAGGGGCGTGCTTCAGGAAGGCGGGAGCCTGGGCGATTTTGTCTTCTAACGCCTGACGAATAACCTCGGGTTTTGCATCATGCAAATGTACCACTGATAAGGTGAAGCTACTGCCTTTAAGCTCGATGGGCGTGTTTGACATCCTGGCCTTACTCAATTTGCTATTAACCGCAACCACTCGCTGCGATATTCCGAAGAGTATCAGGCATGTTATAGTCAGGAGTATATTGAGGCAAGCAACCACCCATTAATTCAGAGTAAAAACATGTTTTGTGTGATCTACAGAAGTACAACCCGTGACCAGACCTATCTTTATGTCGAAAAGAAAGACGATTTTTCACGCGTGCCTGAAGAATTAATGAAGAGCTTTGGCCGACCGCAGATGGCGATGCTGCTGCCGCTTGATGGTCGCAAGAAACTGGTGAATGCCGATCTGGAGAAAGTGAAAACGGCATTAGCCGAGCAGGGCTATTATTTACAGCTTCCGCCGCCACCCGAGAATTTATTAAAACAACATCTTGAGGCGAACGGTAAAAAATAGTCTCAACTGTTTTTGAGCACAACACATCAACCGTTTAGGGGTCGACCATGTATCAACATCATAACTGGCAAGGTGCATTACTGGATTATCCCGTCAGCAAAGTGGTTTGCGTGGGCAGCAACTATGCAAAACATATTCAGGAGATGGGCAGTGCGACGCCAGAAGAGCCGGTTCTGTTCATTAAGCCTGAAACGGCGCTTTGCGATATTCGCCAGCCGCTGGCCCTGCCGCAGGGGCTCGGCTCGGTGCACCACGAAGTGGAACTCGCCGTGCTGATCGGCGCAACGCTGCGTCAGGCCTCCGAAGAGCATGTGCAGAAAGCGATCGCCGGATACGGCGTGGCGCTGGATCTGACGCTACGCGACGTGCAGGGTAAAATGAAGAAAGCGGGGCAGCCGTGGGAAAAAGCCAAAGGGTTTGATAATTCCTGCCCGATTTCGGCGTTTGTGCCGGTGAGCGAATTTACCGGTAATCCGCAGGACACGCCGCTCAGCCTGAAGGTTAACGGTGAAATCCGCCAGCAGGGCACCACGGCAGACATGATCCATAAGATTGTGCCGCTGATCGCCTATATGAGCCGCTTCTTTACCCTCAAGCCGGGTGATGTGATCCTGACCGGCACGCCGGAAGGCGTTGGTCCGCTCGCGAGCGGTGATGAACTTGAAGTTGGTTTTAACGGCCTGTCGCTGAAAACCCGCGTGCTGTAACCTCCTTTTGCCGCCTGAAAAGGGCGGCAAAACTTGCAACGACGTGCCAGACTCGTTATAAGGTGCGCTTTCTTTTGACGTGTGGACATCCTGATGAACGACATCCCTTTCTGGCAAAGCAAAACTCTTGACGACATGACCGACGCGGAATGGGAATCCTTATGCGACGGCTGCGGTCAGTGCTGCCTGCACAAGCTGATGGATGAAGACACGGACGAAATCTACTTCACCAACGTGGCCTGCAAGCAGCTGAACATCAAAACCTGCCAGTGCCGCAACTACGAGCGCCGCTTCGAGTTCGAGCCAGACTGCATTAAATTAACCCGTGAGAATCTGCCCACCTTTGAATGGCTGCCGCATACCTGCGCGTATCGCCTGCTGGCGGAGGGGAAAGGTCTGCCTGACTGGCACCCCCTGCTGACCGGTTCAAAAGCGGCGATGCACGGCGAACGTATCTCCGTGCGCCACATTGCGGTGAAAGAGTCCGAGGTGCGGGACTGGGAAGATCACATCATGAACCACCCGACCCGTTGAGATTAAAAAACCCGCCGAAGCGGGTTTTTTATTGTGCGCTGTTGTGTCGGATGGCGCTGCGCTTACCCGACCTACAAAACCGTAGGCCCGCGCAAGCGAAGCGCCGCCGGGCGAATTAGCGTCCGAACAAATCGCGTTTCTTCGGTTTGAACGGCTGAGCGATCAACACCAGCAGCGCCACGACGAAGTAGGCGGCAAAAATGCCCACCAGCCACTGCGGCATCTCCAGCGTCAGGAATTCCCACTGGCGAACGGAGCAGTCACCGGATGCAACGAACACCTGCGGCAGCCATTTGTCCAGCGGCAGCCAGCTCGGGAAGCGGGCGGCAAAATCGCAGGTCATAAACGGTGACGGATGCAGCTGCATCATCGTGTGCTGCCAGGAGAGTTCAATGCCTTTCCAGGCGCTGTACAGCCAGATCGCGATCCCGGCATAGCGAAGCGGCGACTTTGGCGCAATCGCGCCGACCAGGCCAGCCCCCATAATGCCGAACAGCGCGCAGCGTTCGTAAATACAGAGCACGCAAGGTTTGAGTCCCATTACGTGCTGGAACCACAGCGCGACCATTTCCAGCGCAAAGGCGGTCAGGGCCATTAACAACCACGCTCCGCGACCGCGGGAGCACTGGTTTAAAAATCTCAACATAATCATTTCCCTGGAACATGCTTAGAAAGCGCAGTGTAAACGAATTCGTTTTTCGCGCCACCTGTACCTGGCGAAATAAAACGTAATTGGATGTTTATCGTGCGAAAAGGCAAACGGGCAGCGAACTGCCCGAGTTGCAGTGTTTACTGCGCCGCAAGTATACCCGCTTGTATCAACCATTGCGTACAGGGAATAAGGGTAATTTTGACGCAAAGCAATCCCACGATCGTGAGCACCAGCGTATAGGGCAGGGCCATCCAGACCATTCTTCCATAAGAAAGACGTATGAGTGGCGCAAGGGCGGAGGTCAGCAGGAACAGGAAGGCGGCCTGGCCATTGGGTGTCGCCACCGACGGCAGGTTGGTACCGGTGTTGATCGCCACGGCCAGCAGTTCAAACTGTCCGGCGCTGATCACGCCTTGCTCCATCGCGGTCTTAGCCTCGTTAATGTAAACCGTCCCGACAAAGACGTTATCTGAGATTGACGAGAGCAGGCCGTTAAACAGGTAAAACAGCGACAGCTGAGCATCCGGCGATGCCCGTAAGACAAAGGCAATAATCGGCGCGAACAGGTGCTGGTCGATTATCACCGCCACGACCGCAAAAAACACCGCCAGCAGGGCGGTAAACGGCAGCGCTTCGGTAAAGGCTTTGCCGATGGCATGCTCATCCGTCACGCCGGTAAAGGTCGTGGCGAGAATAATCACGGACAGACCAATCAGCCCCACTTCAGCAAGATGGAACGCCAGCGCGGCGATAAGCCAGACGCCGATGATCCCCTGTGCAATCAGGCGCAGCGTCTCCTGGCGCGTCCGCTGGCGTCGGCTCTGCAGATCGAATTTATGCAGTTCCTGACGTACCGGCTCCGGGAGTTGTGCCCCGTAACCAAAGAGGCGAAACTTCTCCACCAGCAAACAGGTCGCCAGACCGCAGATCAGCACCGGCACGCTCACCGGGGCCATTCTCAGGAAGAAATCACCGAAGTGCCAGCCCGCCGCTTTCGCAATGATCAGGTTTTGCGGCTCGCCCACCATCGTCATCACGCCCCCCAGGGCGGTACCCACCCCGGCATGCATCATCAGGCTGCGCAGGAAGGCGCGAAACTGTTCCAGTACCTCGCGGTTATGCGCATCGACATGGCTGTCATCCTGCAGATCCTCACCCGGACGAGAGGAGGCCACGCGGTGATAAATACCGTAAAACCCCACCGCGACGCTTATCACCACCGCGACGACCGTCAGCGCGTCCAGGAAGGCTGACAGGAAGGCCGCCGCAAGGCAAAACGCCAGCGAGAGAACCGTTTTCGACGGAATGCTGAGCAGCAGGCGCGTAAAGATAAACAGCAGCAGCTGTTTCATAAAGTAGATGCCCGCCACCATAAACATCAGCAGCAGAAGCACTTCAAGATTTGAAGCCAGCTCTGCTTTGACATGCTCGGCTGAGGTCATGCCAATCACTACCGCTTCAAACGCCAGCAATCCGCCCGGCAACAGGGGATAGCATTTCAGCGCCATCGCCAGGGTGAAGATAAACTCCGCGACCAGCAGCCACCCGGCAACGAACGGGTTCACGTAAAAGAGGAGAGGGTTAACGACCAGGAACACCAGCAGTATCAGTTTGTACCAGTCAGGAGACTGGCCTAAAAAATTGCGCCACAGAGCGCGCCCAAAAGAAATTTCCACGACAGACGTCCTTCCCCGTCAAGTAAGACAAAACATCAGTATACGCAAAATTCACGGTCCAGACGCGGATAAGACTGCATTGTAAATTTCACAAAAATGAAACGGCGATCCCTCTTTTCTCTCTTTGCCGCGCTACCTGCCACTGCACGCCTCTGGTATGATGAGTCCAATTTGCTAAAGCTGTGTAATGGAAATCTCACTATGGTCATTAAGGCGCAGAGCCCGGCGGGTTTCGCGGAAGAGTACATCATTGAAAGCATCTGGAATAATCGTTTCCCTGCGGGGTCCATTCTTCCGGCTGAACGCGAACTCTCTGAACTGATTGGCGTCACTCGCACCACGCTGCGTGAAGTGCTTCAGCGACTGGCGCGCGATGGCTGGTTGACGATCCAGCACGGCAAGCCAACAAAAGTGAACAACTTCTGGGAAACCTCCGGGCTGAACATTCTTGAAACGCTGGCGCGTCTCGATCATGAAAGCGTGCCGCAGCTCATTGATAATCTGCTCTCCGTTCGCACCAACATCGCGACGATCTTTATTCGTACGGCTTTCCGCCAGCATCCGGAAGATGCGCTTGCGGTGCTGGCCAGTGCCAACGAGGTGGAAGATCACGCCGACGCGTTCGCCACCCTCGATTACAACGTCTTCCGTGGGCTGGCGTTTGCCTCCGGCAACCCGGTGTATGGTCTGATCCTCAACGGTATGAAGGGACTCTACACCCGCATTGGCCGCCACTACTTTGCCAATCCCGAAGCCCGCAGCCTGGCGCTGGGCTTTTACCATAAGCTGAGCAAGCTGTGCTCCGAAGGTCTGCACGATCAGGTGTATGAGACGGTGCGCCGCTACGGTCACGATTCCGGTGAAATCTGGCACCGTATGCAGAAAACGCTGCCGGGTGATTTGGCGATTCAGAGCCGCTGAAATAAAAAACCTCTCGTGTGAGAGGTTTTTTTTCGTCGGGTGGCGGCTACGCCTTACCCGACCTACGGGTCTTGTAGGCCCGGTAAGCGTAGCGCCACCGGGCAAAAAAGGCTGGACTAAAGCGTATTCAACCGCGCCGGGCAGCGTTCAAGCAGCTCGACGCTCCCGTCTTCATTCTGCTGCTCCAGCTGAACATCAAAGCCCCAAAGGCGATGCACGTGCTTCAGCACCTCTTTACGCCCTTTATCCAGCGGCGCGCGATTGTGCGGGATATAGCGCAGCGTCAGGGAGCGGTCACCGCGCAAATCCACGTTCCACACCTGAATGTTGGGTTCAAGATTGCTCAGGTTGTACTGGGAAGAGAGGCGAGAGCGGATCTCACGGTAACCCTCCTCGTTGTGGATTGCGGAGATCTCCAGATAGTTGTTGCGGTCGTCGTCCAGCACGGTGAAGAAGCGGAAGTCACGCATGATCTTCGGCGACATAAACTGGCTGATGAAGCTCTCATCCTTAAAGTCGCGCATCGCAAAGTGCAGCGTTTCCAGCCAGTCAGATCCGGCGATATCCGGGAACCAGTACTTGTCTTCTTCCGTCGGCGACTGACAGATACGCTTAATGTCCTGGAACATGGCGAAGCCAAGGGCATAGGGGTTAATCCCGCTGTACCACGGGCTGTTATAGGGCGGCTGGAACACCACGTTGGTATGGCTGTGGAGGAACTCCATCATGAACCGCTCGGTGACTTTCCCCTCGTCGTACAGGTGGTTGAGAATGGTGTAGTGCCAGAAGGTCGCCCAGCCTTCGTTCATCACCTGCGTCTGTTTTTGCGGGTAGAAATACTGGCTCACCTTGCGCACGATGCGCAGGATCTCACGCTGCCACGGCTCCAGCAGCGGGGCGTTCTTCTCCATAAAATAGAGCAGGTTTTCCTGTGGCTCGGACGGATAACGCCGCGCTTCGGCGATCGTTTTTTCTTCCTCACGCTTCGGCAGGGTGCGCCACAGCATGTTCACCTGGCTTTGCAGATACTCTTCGCGGCTTTTCTGCCGGGCCTTCTCCTCCTGCAGGGAGATTTTCTGCGGACGTTTGTAGCGGTCAACGCCGTAGTTCATCAGCGCGTGACAGGAGTCGAGCAGTTTTTCCACTTCGTCCACGCCGTAGCGCTCTTCGCAGTCGGTAATGTATTTACGGGCGAAGATCAGGTAATCGACGATGGAGCTGGCATCCGTCCAGCTGCGGAACAGATAGTTATTCTTGAAAAAGGAGTTATGCCCGTAGCAGGCGTGCGCCATCACCAGCGCCTGCATGGTAATGGTGTTCTCTTCCATTAAATAGGCGATACACGGATTGGAGTTAATGACGATCTCATACGCCAGACCCTGCTGCCCGTGCTTATACAGCCGCTCCGTTTCGATAAATTTCTTACCAAACGACCAGTGCGGGTAGTTGATCGGCATCCCGACGCTGGAGTAGGCGTCCATCATCTGTTCGGACGTAATGACTTCAATCTGATGGGGATAGGTATCCAGGCGATACAGTTTTGCGACCCGGTCGATCTCGGCGAGGTAAACATCCAGCAGCTCGAAGGTCCAGTCGGGTCCATCGCTCAGACGTGTGTTGTCCTTGTTCAGGGAATCAATAGTAGCCATTAGCGCGCCCTCGTTGTGGGTGCTCTCTCTGTCTGGAGAGCCTCCTTTCAAGCATAGATCAACGTGTTAAAAAGCGTGCTGAGGCAGAAATTTTTTCTTTGCGATTTCGCGTTTTTGATACGGCAATAAAACGGTGTCTCTCAGCATTTTATGCTGGTTAAAAATAACGCGCAGCAGGAGATGCCAAATTAGCACTATCCCCTGATGCTGGGGGATGTGTGAGGTAAGTCACCATAAAAAAGTCGTATGTTGAATAATATTTTCAACTAGGTTATCAATCTGTAATTAGAAGATTGTTCTTTTGCACATAATGGAGTGGCTATGCGTGTTGTCATACTGGGAAGTGGTGTCGTTGGGGTAACCAGCGCCTGGTATTTAAGTCAGGCGGGACATGACGTCACCGTTATCGATCGTGAGTCAGGCCCCGCGCTGGAAACCAGCGCGGCGAACGCCGGGCAAATCTCTCCGGGCTATGCGGCACCGTGGGCAGCACCGGGCGTTCCGCTGAAAGCGATTAAATGGATGTTCCAGCGCCACGCGCCGCTGGCCATCAGCCTTGACGGCACGCAGTTCCAGCTGAAGTGGATGTGGCAGATGCTGCGCAACTGCGACACCCGCCACTACATGGAGAACAAAGGGCGCATGGTGCGCCTGGCGGAATACAGCCGCGACTGCCTGAAAGCGCTGCGCGCCTCAACCGGGATTGAGTACGAAGGCCGTCAGGGCGGAACGCTCCAGCTGTTCCGCACCGAACAACAGTATGAAAACGCCACCCGCGATATCGCCGTGCTGGAAGATGCTGGCGTACCGTATC
Organism: Enterobacter cloacae complex sp. 2024EL-00227; assembly: GCF_043945315.1. NCBI lineage: Bacteria > Pseudomonadati > Pseudomonadota > Gammaproteobacteria > Enterobacterales > Enterobacteriaceae > Enterobacter > Enterobacter cloacae complex sp. 2024EL-00227. The sequence continues at coordinate 437,597 of NZ_JBIMQP010000003.1, read as the reverse complement.
AGCTGCTGGAAGCCAGCCAGCTTGGTCAGGTTGAACCTGCGCTGGCGGAAGTGGCGCATAAGCTGACGGGCGGCCTGCGCCTGCCGAATGACGAAACCGGCGACTGCCAGCTCTTTACGCAGCGTCTGGCGCAGATGTGCGAGCAGGCGGGGGTGAAATTCCGGTACAACACCTCTGTCGACAAGCTGCTGTCGGAAGGGGAAAAAATTTACGGCGTGAAGTGTGGCGAAGAGGTGATCAAAGCGGATGCCTACGTCATGGCGTTTGGTTCGTACTCCACCGCCATGCTGAAAGGCATTCTCGATATTCCGGTCTACCCGCTAAAAGGCTACTCGCTGACCATTCCGGTAAAAGAGGAGAGCGGCGCACCGGTTTCTACCATTCTGGATGAAACCTACAAAATCGCCATTACCCGCTTCGATAACCGCATCCGCGTAGGCGGCATGGCGGAGATTGTCGGCTTCAACACCGAACTGCTGAAACCGCGTCGTGAAACGCTGGAGATGGTGGTAGGGGACCTCTTCCCGCGCGGTGGCTTTGTCGAGCAGGCGACCTTCTGGACCGGCCTGCGTCCGATGACGCCGGACGGCACGCCGATTGTCGGGCGCACGCCGTTCAAAAACCTGTGGACCAATACCGGGCACGGTACGCTTGGCTGGACGATGGCCTGCGGCTCCGGGCAGCTGCTGAGCGACCTGATTTCCGGACGCACGCCGGCCATTCCGTTTGACGATCTCAGTGTCGCGCGCTATCAATCGGGGTTTACGCCGTCGCGTCCACAGCACCTGCACGGCGCGCATAACTAAGGAGTTGTCATGTCCCGTCCTGTTCTCGCTCAGCTGAACCTGCAGGCCCTGAAGGATAACCTGCAGATTGTTCGCCGGGCAGCACCTGGCGCACGCGTGTGGTCGGTGGTGAAAGCGAATGCCTACGGCCACGGCATTGACCGTATCTGGAGCGCGCTGAGCGCCACCGATGGCTTTGCGTTACTCAATCTTGAAGAGGCCATTCTGCTGCGCGAGCGCGGCTGGAAAGGGCCCATACTGCTGCTGGAGGGCTTCTTCCACGCCGACGATCTGCCGCTGCTGGATAAGTACCGGCTGACCACCAGCGTTCACAGCAACTGGCAGATCAAAGCGATTCAGGATGCGAAGCTCCACGCGCCGCTGGATATCTATCTCAAGGTCAACAGCGGCATGAACCGCCTGGGCTTCCAGCCTGAGCGGGTGCATACGGTCTGGCAGCAGCTGCGCGCCCTGAAGAACGTGGGTGAAATGACGCTGATGGCACACTTTGCCGACGCGGAAAAACCGGACGGTATCGCCGATGCCATGGTCCGCATCGAGCAGGCCGCAGAAGGGCTGGACTGCCCGCGCTCGCTGTCCAACTCGGCGGCCACGCTGTGGCATCCCGAGGCGCATTACAACTGGGTGCGTCCGGGGATCGTTCTGTACGGCGCGTCGCCCTCGGGGCAGTGGCAGGATATCGCCAACAGCGGCCTGAAGCCGGTAATGACCCTGCGCAGTGAAATCATTGGCGTGCAGACCCTGAAAGCTGGCGACACGGTGGGCTACGGTAGCCGCTATCGGGCAAAGGGCGAGCAGCGGATTGGTATCGTGGCGGGTGGCTATGCCGACGGCTACCCGCGCATTGCGCCGACCGGTACGCCTGTGTGGGTAGATGGAGTCCGCACGGGAACGGTAGGCACCGTATCTATGGATATGCTGGCCGTTGACCTGACGCCATGCCCGCAGGCGGGTATCGGTTCCCCGGTCGAGCTGTGGGGTAACGAAATCAAAATTGATGACGTGGCGGCCGCGGCGGGCACGGTAGGGTATGAACTGATGTGTGCCCTGGCACCGAGGGTGCCGGTTGTGACGGTGTAACGTATGTTTGCCGGGTGGCGCTAACGCTTACCCGGCCTACGCTCGAGGTTTTTTTTGCCGGGTAAGGCGAAGCCGCCACCCGGCAAAAAAACCGCTACTCCGCTTCCTCTTCCATCGGCCTCAAACCGACTTTCCTTACCGCGTTATCTTCTTTCTCTGCTACCGTCCAGAGCATCCCGGCAAACTCTACCTGATCGCCCACGACCGGGGCAGCGCCAAGCCGCTGCTGGATGATTTCGCCCAGCGTTTGCTGGCTATCTCCGTCTTCAGCACCTTCATCCAGGCCGTAAATCAGCGCCACATCGGCAAACCTGGCGCTGGCTTCCAGAATAAAATCGCCGAAGAAACGCTGGTCCAGCGCCACCGGCGGCGACTGGCTGAACAGCTTGCCCAGCGCGGGCAGGTCACGCTCGCGGCCAATCACGCAGAGAATATCCCCTTCGCGCAGGCGTGTGCTGCCGGTAGGGTGCAACAGGACATTGTCGCGGAACAGGGCGGCAATGCGCGTTTCGGCCGGCATGTGCAAATCGCGCAGCGAAGCGCCCACGCACCATTTGTCGGCGCTCAGCTGATAGACGAACTGCTCCCACGGGTTTTCCGGATGAATGTCGAGCCCCACGCGGGAAACCGGCCAGCCCACGGGAGGGACCACGACTTTGGCTTTTTTCGCCGCCCACCCGAGGGACGTTCCCTGGAACAGCAGCGAAATCAGCACCACGAAGAAAGCCACGTTAAAGAACAGCCGGGCGTTATCCAGACCGGCCATCATCGGAAAGACCGCAAGAATAATCGGAACCGCGCCGCGCAGACCCACCCAGCTGATAAAGACGCGCTCGCGCAGGTTGAAGCCGCGAAACGGCAGCAGGCCTGCAAATACCGACAGCGGACGGGCGAAGAAGATCATCCACGCAGACAACAGCAGCGCCGGAACGGCGATGGGCAGCAGGTCCGATGGGGTAACCAGAAGACCGAGCACCAGGAACATGCCGATCTGCGCCAGCCATGCCAGGCCGTCGAAGTTCTGTAAAATGGCATGGCGGTTGCGAATAGGGCGGTTGCCCATCAGGAACCCGCAGAGGTAGACGGCGAGAATGCCGCTGCCGTCCAGCGCCGTGGTAACGGCAAAAATGAGAATACCGCCGCTCAAGGCCAGAAGCGGGTAAAGCCCCGCGGGCAGCGAGATGCGGTTGATCATCTGCTGTAAGAGGTATCCCCCCGCCAGGCCAATAACAATCCCCAGCCCGAACTGCTGCAGGATATGCCACGCAAACATCCAGCTGAGCCCCGTCTCGTGCTGCTGGATCATCTCAATCAGCGTGATGGTGAGAAACACCGCCATCGGGTCGTTGCTGCCGGATTCAATCTCAAGCGTGGAGCCAACGCGTTCGTTAAGCCCTTTACCGCCGAGCAGGGAAAACACCGCTGCCGCATCGGTTGAGCCCACGATGGCGCCTATCAGCAACCCTTCCATGATATTCAGATGGAAAAGCCACGCGGCCATCATTCCGGTGAGGCCGGAGGTAATCAACACGCCGACCGTCGCGAGCGACAGCGCGGGCCCTAAGGCCACGCGGAAGGAGCTCGCCTGAGTGCGCATCCCGCCGTCCAGCAGGATCACCGCCAGCGCCAGGTTACTCACCATGTAGGCGAAAGGGTAGTTATCGAAAGGGATACCGCCAATGCCATCAATGCCGGCCAGCATGCCGATGGCGAGGAAAATAACAAGAATAGGTATGCCGAGACGCGATGAAAATGAACTTAATAAAATACTGCTGGTTACAAGGACCGAACCCAGAATGAAAAGGCTGATTATCGCTGCGGCATCCAATGTTCTCTTACTCCCACCTCAATGTTAACGCTGTTACTAAAACCCTAACATATTAACGACGGCAACAGCGTTTTATTAAGGGGGTATAACGGCTTTTTTATGCCTTTATGACAGGATGGCCGCTGATGGTCAGCCGGGAGCCGGAATCATTATGGAGCAGGGAGGCGTGCGCCCCCAGCGCCAGGGTCACGGTGCGCTGCTCATGACCGAAGTCCAGACCGGCGATCACCGGAATATCCAGCCGCGAGCGAATGAACTCAACCATGGTTTCCAGGGAGTAACCCGCGTCATAGTCATTCGGGGCAGCGCCGCTGAAGCTGCCCAGCACAATCGCGGACTGGCGCTCAAGAATACCGGCATGATAGAGCTGCAACAGCATGCGTTCGACGCGGAACGGATGTTCGTTGATATCTTCCAGCACCAGAATGCCGTTTTCAATGTTCGGCATCCACGGGGTGCCGATGAGCGAAACCAGCATCGCCAGGTTGCCGCCCCAGAGCTGACCTTCGCATTCCCAGTGCGGTCCATTCCCCTGCCACTCGACGCTGTAGGTGGGATTACGCAGCGCGCGCCAGAAATGTTCCACGGTGAACGCTTCCAGCTCCGGCGCGCCGAAGTTACCGGCCAGCATCGGGCCGCTGAAGGTGATGACGTTATGCAGCGCTAGCAGCCCAAGCTGGATGACGGTGAAATCGCTGTGGCCGCATATCAGCAGCGGATCCTGCTGCTGACGCTCCGCCAGGCCCTGCCAGTCAATGCTCTCCAGCAGCCGGCTCGCGCCATATCCGCCGCGCACCGCCAGCACTATCCGGTTTTCACCCTTCAGGTTCACCAGGCTGTTGATATCATTCAGCCGCTGCGCTTCGGTACCGGCAAAACGCTGCTGGCGGCGGGGGATAATCGTCTGATTTTCTACCTGGTGGCCCGATTCCAGCAAACGCTGAACGCCCCGCTGCGCCGCGTCCTGGTTGATGCAGTAGCCCGACGGCGCGATGAGATGAATCTGAGACATGGCAATTCCTTGCTGAATGAGAAACTAATTGTCTATATCATGCCGCGTATACGCCGCCTGCTTCAAGGGGCGGCGCACCGCGATGACCGGCTATAAGGATAGATGACGTGAAATTGAGATGGTTTGCTTTTTTGATTGTGTTGCTCGCTGGCTGTAGTTCAAAACATGATTATCAAAACCCGCCCTGGAACCCGGAAGTGCCGGTGAAGCGGGCGATGCAGTGGATGCCGATCAGTGAACAAGCCGGGAAAGCCTGGGGCGTCAGTCCGCGTCTCATCACGGCGATCATTGCGGTGGAGTCCGGCGGTAACCCCACGCTTGTCAGCAAGTCGAACGCGGTGGGGCTGATGCAGCTTAAAGCGTCAACGGCGGGGAAAGAGGTATACCGCTACATGGGCTGGAGCGGCCAGCCGTCGACCAGCGAGCTGAAGAACCCGGAGCGCAACATTTCAATGGGCACGGCCTATCTGAGCATCATGGAGCATGGCGTGCTGAAGGGGATTCAGGATCCGGAGGTCATGCAGTACGCGCTGGTGGTGTCTTACGTTAACGGCGCCGGCGCGTTGCTGAGAACCTTCTCCTCTGACCGCAAAGAGGCGATAGAAGAGATTAACGGCATGGACAAAGACGAATTCTTTGAGCATGTGGTGAAAAATCACCCGGCACCACAGGCGCCTCGTTATATCTGGAAAGTGCAGAAAGCGATGGATGCCATGTAATACCGCAGACGGGCGGCGGTCACGCTGCCCGATGTTTTTTTACAGAACTTTATTTGCGCGTTCGCGCGCCTCCCGCTCCAGGGAGTAGATAATGCGCTGCAGTTCGCGCTCAGCGCCAGGTCCGACGTTGAGGAAACGGAAGCTCAGACGCGGCGTGGTGATCGTTTCATTTTTGCTGTCCACGACGGTGCGTTCGCTGATGGCAATCAGCTGTGCATCGAAATAAAAGCGCCCCCAGCCCCCCATATCCAGCTCGATTTGCGTGAACCGCATGCCCTCTACCAGTCCGTCAGGCTTCGGCGTATCCATCAGCGCGCCCATACCGCCCAGCGACAGATCGAAGAGACGGAAGCGAATCTCTTTTTTGTCCGGCATTTTAGCCTTGCAGAAGTAGGCAGGGTGAAGCGGGGCGCTGATGCGGAAATATTCACGACGCTGGACAAACCAAAGATTAGTGGGAAGCGGGGTCACAAAGGCCGGCAGCCCCTGGTATTCGCTCAGTTCCAGTCGCGACAGGACAAACTCTACTTTTGCGCCCTGCGTTTCGGCCATCACGGCGATATTCTCCGCCTTCAGCGCCGCGCGGTTTTCATACTCCTGACTGCCTAAATCAATCACCAGCCGCTCCTGCGAGGCGTCAAGGATCTTACTGATGAACTGATTATTCGACCAGCTGATGCGCAGCGGCACTTCACCTTTTTGCAGGTCGCGTAATACCCCTAATACAGCCAGCGGATTTTGCTTGAGGAACTGCTCACTGTAATGACTCACGCCGGATGGCTCCTTGATAGATGACAGACTGTCTTAGCGTTATCGGCAATCTGCAATGAAACTTAATACAAACCGGTGAGTTTTTTTTGCCTGTTCAGGCAAAGATAAGTCGGTGACAAGAAAATGATTTTCCGGCGATGACCTATACTTAAGTTAGCTGTGCAGATGGTTTTCTGCACATGCGTTAAACCTGCAAGAGGGCATCGCTATGGGTATCATCGCCTGGATTATCTTTGGTCTTATTGCTGGCGCTATCGCGAAATTGATCATGCCGGGAAACGATGGCGGCGGCTTTATTTTGACCTGTGTACTCGGGGTCGTTGGTGCGGTTGTGGGCGGCTGGCTGGCGACGATGTTTGGCTTCGGAGGCAACATAAGTGGTTTTGACCTGCACAGTTTTCTGGTCGCTGTCGTGGGTGCCATTGTGGTGCTGGGCGTATTCAGGTTACTGCGACGAGCATAAGATAACGTAAACGGCTCTCTGCGGAGGGCCGTTTTTTTACCTGAGTATTGATTTGTTAATGTAAATGATAATAATTGTCGTTCCGTATTGCATCTAACAACAAGACGACATTATGACTCCCTCTCGTTTTACGCTTTGCGCCCTGGCAGGCGCCATCACGCTCGCACTGCACGCTCCGGCATTCGCCGAAGAATCCACTATCGTCGTAACGGGCGCAGAGCAGGGCAGCGCGCTGCCGGCCTGGACGAACAGCGCCACGAAATCGGCCGTAGCTGAAAGTAAAACGCCGCAGGTCATCACGACCCTCTCTGCGCCGGAAATTGACAAGCGCCATGCGAATTCCGTGAATGAAATCCTTCGCTATGCGCCGGGCGTTTCAACCGAAGTGCGGGGAAATACCTCCTACATGAGCGAATATAAAATTCGTGGCTTTACCGTCGACCAGGAGTTCTACAACGGGCTGCAGTTACCCTATAACGTCACCGGCAATACCAAAGCGCGCATCGATCCGCTGTTGATTGACAGCGTTGATATCCTGAAAGGCCCCTCATCGGTTCTCTACGGCGGCGGCTCGCCGGGCGGGCTGGTGAATATCCAGAGTAAAAAGCCGCAGCGGGAAGCGCGAACCGAATTCGGTTTTAACACCGGCAACCGCAACCTGAAAGAGGGCTATCTCGACTCAACCGGGCAGATTGCCAACAGCGACTGGAACTACCGCCTGCTGGGGAAAGCGACGGAAAATGACGATCAGCCGCACACCACCCGGTATGAAAACTACCTGGTTGCCCCGTCCGTCACCTGGCAACCCGACAGCAAAACCCGCCTCACCCTGGATGCGCTGGCGCAGAACTCCCCGAGCCTGACGCCGTCTAACCCGCTTCCGATCGCCTACCTGCGCTCGACATACGCGGGCAAGCGCGATTACGCCGGTGATGAGTGGAGCGGGTTTAAGCAGCGTCAGTGGATGCTGGGCTACAGCTTTGAGCATGAGTTTGACAGCGGCTGGGGCTTTAACCAGAAGGCGCGCTATTTCGACGTCGACACGCACCAGCGCAGCGTCTATGCAACGGGCACGGGAAGCGAGGTTTATCAGCTCAACCGTTTTGCCTACACCACCGATGAAGATCTGCAGAGCTTCAACATCGATAACCAGGTGACCAAAACCGTGGCGCTCGGTGACTGGCAACACCATCTGCTGGCCGGGTTTGACTATCAGAAGCTGAACTCCCATTTCCACTACCGTTACGCGTCGACCACGCCGGGCATGGATATGCGCAATCCTGACTATTCGCAAATCAGCGAAAGCGCATTAGGGCTGTATACCGCTCAGAAAAACCGTCTGAGCTATCAGCAGAACGGCTATTACCTGCAGGATCAGGTGGAGTTTGGCGGGTTAAATCTGCTGGCCAGCCTGCGTTACGATGATTATCGCTCCGTCACCACCAATTATCTGCAAAACGGTGATAAGGACTGGGTCTCTCAGGATCGCGTCACCAAACGTCTGGGCGCGCTTTACGCCTTTGATAACGGGATTTCGCCGTTTATCAGCTATTCCGAAGGTTTTGCGCCGGTGTCGCCGCAGGGCACGCTCGTGGCGAAAGACGTCAAACCGACCACCAGCAAGCAGGTGGAGGGCGGCGTGAAATATCTGCTGGCCGACTACGCCACTACCTTTACCGCCTCGGTGTTCAACATCCGTCAGAAAAATGTCGTCACCTCCGATCCGGGCTTCCTGAACTATCGTCAGACCGGGGAAGTGGAATCCAAAGGGGCGGAACTGTCTGCCATCAGCCGCCCGACGGACAACCTGACGCTGATTGCCAACTACGCCTACACCCACGCGATCAATACGGAAGATGACAAGTACAAAGGTAAACGTCCAACGCAGGTGCCGGAGAATGCCTTCAACCTTTGGGGGGATTACACCTTTGAAAACACGCCGCTGAAAGGGCTGATGCTGGGCGCGGGCGCACGCTACACCGGGCCAATGGAAATCTCACCGGCTAACGATGCGGGTAAACTGGGCGGCAGCACGCAGTACGATTTGTCGGCATCCTACCGGATGGGCGAAATTCTGCCTTCGCTGGCCGGGCTAACGCTTAAAGCCAGCGCGCAGAACATCACCAACAAAGAGACGCTGACCTGCTACGACGCGACCAACTGCTGGATTGGGCGGGACAGAACGTATCAGCTTGGGGCAAGTTACAGTTTCTGAGCAAGGCCCTGTGAGGGCAAAAAGTAGGCCGGGTAAGGCGTAGCCGCCACCCGGCAATACTCCCTTACTGCGCCGAGGCTTTCACCGGCGCCACCTCGTCATTCGCCGCAGGCCGATTCTCCGGCACGCTGTCGCACGGTTTCTCTTTCGGGCAGACCCGGTCCAGCATCTTCAGCGTCACGCCGTTGCTCCAGCCGAAGCCGTCCTGCAGCGGATATTCGCCGCCGCCGCCGCCCGTACCGGTGGTCGACACGTCATACTTCTCGACCAGTTTCTTTTCCCGGTCATAAGTATGCTGAACGTTCTTCAGGAAGCGCCAGGTCACATCCATCGAGACCTTCTCTTGCCCGTAATTCTGCAACCCTTCCGCCGCCACCCATTGCAGCGGAGCCCAGCCGTTTGGCGCATCCCACTGCTGGCCGCTGTTGACGGTGGTGGTCGCTATCCCGCCCGGCTTCAACAGACGAGAGGAGGTTGCCGCGGCGACTTTTTCGGCACGATCCTGCGCCGCCGCCTTGACGTAAAGCGGGAACAGGGCCGCCGCCGTGAGCTGATTGCGTACCTTCTTGCTCTTCAGGTCGTAATCGGCGTACCAGCCCTCTTTATCATTCCACAGGTGGCTCTCGATGGCTTTCTGGCGCGCGGTGGCCAGCGTCTCATACTTGCTTGCGCTGGCGGCATCGCCGCTCTCCTGGCTTGCCCGGGCCAGCAGTTTTTCCATCTTGAACATCAGGGCGTTCAGGTCCACGGGCACAATGCTTGTGGTCCGGATGGTGCCAAGTTTTTGCGGATCGTCCATCCAGCGGGAGCTAAAGTCCCAGCCCGAAGCCGCGGCGGACCGTAAATCACGGTAGATCTCGGTTGCCGGTCGGTTAGGGTTACTTTTCGCGGTATTCACATCGTCAAGCCAGGACTCCGGGCGCGGCGTATCGCGGTCGTCCCAGTAGCGGTTGAGGACAGCGCCGTCATCCAGCTTCACCACGCGTTTGTTGGCCTGGCCCGGCTGAAGGGCGTCGACGCCGTCCATCCAGTAGGCATACTCTTTCTCCATCTGCGGACGATACTTCTTCAGCGCGTCGCTGTCATGGGTCGCCAGCAGTTCAACCATCAGTGAGAAAAACGGCGGCTGGGAGCGGCTCAGGTAATAGCTGCGGTTGCCGTTGGGAATGTGGCCGAAGGTGTCGATCTCATACGCAAAGTTATCCACCATGTCGCTGATTTTGTCCCAATGATCGCTCTCTGCCAGTCCCAGCATGGTGAAATAGCTGTCCCAGTAGTAGACCTCGCGGAAACGTCCGCCGGGCACAACGTAGGGCTTCGGTAACGGGAGAAGGGAATCCCATTTGTTGCTGGCTTTATCGGTAGTGCGCGTCAGTACGGGCCAGAGATCGTCGATGTGCTCACGTAAACTTTGTCCAGCAGGCGGAACGTATTTTTCCCCTTCCGCAGGGAGCGTAAAGTTCATCTCGACAAAGTGGCGTAAGTCAAAGCTGGACTGCGTATGCTGCATCCGGTAGTCCGCCAGAATCATCAGCGGGTCGCTTTTGGGGACGGCATCCGCAAAGGTTTTCTGATCGGGAAACAGTTTGGCGCTCTGCACATCGTTAAACAGAGGGCCAAGTAAAATATCGGGTGAGGTTGTCTGGGTTGCGGGGTTATCGTCGGCATAGCCCAGTGTCGTTACGCCGAGCAGCGCGCCGCCTAACGCAAGGGGCAAAAACGCGGGGCGTAGTGTACGAGGTCTTATCATCAGTTCGTCTCCTGTCTTCACTAAACAGCGTGACCGCTGTTGTCAATCACCTGAAAACCTTAGACGAATATTGCCCGCTTCGCGTTAAATATCGCCGCGCTTTCAGACCTCTTCCGCGGTCTGGCTGGCTTCCCGCAGCGTGCCCGGCGCATGGCCAATGATGCGCTTAAACGCCCGGCTAAATGCCGCCAGAGAGCCGTATCCCAGCCGCAGCGCGACCGTTTCAATGGGCTGGTTTTCATGACGAATATACTGAATGGCCAGCCGCATTCTCAGCTCGCTGAGATATTTTGCCGGGGTGGTTCCCGTCGCCGCGAGAAACCGTTCCGCGAAAACGGATCGGGAAGTCCCGGCTTCTTTTGCCAGATCCGCCACGCTCCAGTTCAGGCCTGGCTGCTGGTGCATGGCGTAAATGGCCCGGCTCAGGCGCGGGTCGCGCAGCACCTGCACCCAGCCGGTGGCTTTGCCACAGCCGCCTTCAACCCAGCCCCGCACAATTAACGCCGCCACCACATCGGCCAGCCGCGCAAGGATCCCGGCATACCCGGCCTGACGCGCCGCGGATTCCCGCTCCATCGCCGCCAGCAGCGGATGAATTTCCGGCCAGGTGGACATCAGCCGGCTAACCATCATCACTTCCGGCATCGCCTTGATCAGCGGCTGCATCCCGCCCAGCTCAAAATCCATGCACCCGCTAAAAATGAGGGTGTTCTCGCTCTCCGGGCAGGGCTCGCAGGTAATGGCGCAGACCGAGCTGCAGATAGGCTCGCTCGGGAAGGCGTTGACCGGGGTAAGGGTGGCTTGCTCGTCAGAGAGCAAAGCGTGGGAATTCCCGCCGGGAATAAAGAGGGCGTCGCCACCGCTCAGTTCGAACGTTGCGCCGCTCTCCATGCGCAGCAGGGCGCTACCGTGGCTCACAAAATGGAACTGTGCCCGGCCGGGAGCCTGATGAAACGCGACGCCAAAGGGCGCACTGGCTTCAATCCGCCGGTATTTCACGCCTGACAGGCGCATGCCCCGTAAAAGTTCGCTGATCAAATCGGGTGACTGTACGGACATGGCGCAACTCCGGACGAATAATCAATAAGTGGAGATTATATGTCATAGATCGTCCAGGGTGAACCTTCTATTCTTTTGCGACAGTAGTCACATTTTTATAACGGGAGATCAACAGATGAGTTCATGTGTCGCGGCGAGCGAGGCGGTAGCGCCTGCAAAACCCGCCTGGCGGGCCGTCTATTCACTGGGGCTGGGGGTATTTGGTTTGATTACGGCAGAATTTCTGCCCGCCAGCTTGTTAACACCCATGGCCGCGAGCCTGGGCGTGACCGAGGGGATGGCCGGACAGGCTGTCACCGCCACCGCGCTGGTGGCGCTGGTCACCGGGTTGTTGATCACCCCGGCAACCAGGCGTATCGACCGCCGCTGGGTACTGATGTTTTTCTCGGTGCTGCAAATTATCTCCAGCCTGCTGGTGGCCTTTGCGCCCAACCTGCACGTCCTGCTCATGGGGCGTCTGCTGCTGGGGATAGCCATCGGGGGATTCTGGGCCATGTCGACGGCGACAACGATGCGTCTGGTTCCGGCGGATAAAGTGCCGAAAGCGCTGGCGGTAATCTTTTCCAGCGTATCAATTGCCACGGTGGTCGCGGCCCCGCTGGGCAGCTATCTGGGCAGCCTGATCGGCTGGCGCAACGTCTTTGTACTCTGCATTCTGCCGAGCATGCTGGCGCTGCTGTGGCAGCTCTGGGTGCTGCCGTCCATGAAGCCGGAGAGCAGCGGTAGCCTGAGTACGCTGTTCCGCGTGCTGCGTCGTCCAGGGATGATCGGCGGCATGCTGGCGACCATTCTGATCTTCAGCGGCCATTTCGCCTTCTTTACCTACCTGCGTCCGTTCCTGGAGACGGTGGGGCAGGCGAGCGTGGAAACCATTTCACTGATCCTGCTGGGCTTTGGCATCGCCAACTTTGTGGGCACCTCCGTGGCCGGGCATCTGCTGGCACGTAATCTGCGCCTGACGCTGGCGCTGGTGCCGTTTGCGATGGGCGTTCTCGCGCTCATGATGGTCGCCTTTGGTCATCTGGCGATGCTGGACGGGCTGCTGGTCGCGCTGTGGGGCTTTGCATTTGGTCTGGTTCCGGTGGGCTGGTCAACCTGGCTTGCGACCACCGTTCCGGATGAAGCCGAAAGTGCAGGGGGGCTGCTGGTGGCCTCAATCCAGCTGGCGATAAGCGCCGGTGCGGCCGGAGGTGGGGCGGTATTTGATCTTAACGGTGCCAGCGGCGTGTTCGCGGGCAGCGGTTTGCTGCTGGTGACGGCGATGGTGATTGTGTTTATGGGTGTGAAAGTGAAAGCGGAGTGATTTTGTAGCCGGGTGAGCGTTCGTGCCACCCGGCCTCAGGTTTACAGCCCTTTCTTATCCATCAATACCGCCAGATCCACCAGGCGGTTAGAGAAGCCCCATTCGTTGTCATACCACGCCAGGATCTTCACCATATTCCCGCCAATCACCAGCGTGGAAAGCCCGTCGATAATCGAGGAGCGCGGGTCACCCTGGTAATCGCTGGAGACCAGCGGTTCATCGCTATAGCCCAGAATGCCTTTCAGAGGCCCGCTGGCGGCCGCGTTGCGGAACGCGTCATTCACCTCTTCGGCGGTCACGTTGCGGCTCAGCGTCACGGTTAAATCGACAATCGACACCACCGGCACCGGCACGCGCAGGGAGTACCCGGTCAGCTTGCCGTCCAGGGAGGGGATCACTTTCCCCAGCGCTTTCGCCGCGCCGCTGGAGTAGGGCACAATCGACAGCGCCGCCGCGCGGGCGCCGCGCAGATCTTTCTCTGGCTGATCGTGCAGCGCCTGGCTGTTGGTGTAGGCGTGCGTCGTGTTCATCAGGCCATGCTCAATCCCGAACTGCTGATGCAGCACCTGAGCGGCCGGTGCCAGACCGTTGGTGGTGCAGCTCCCGTTGCTCACCACCGCGTGCCGGGCGGGATCGTACTGGTCATGGTTGACGCCCATCACAATCGTCAGGTCGTCGTTCTTCCCGGGGGCGGAAATGATGACGCGCTTAGCGCCGCCGTGGGTGATATGCACCGCCGCTTTCTCCCGCTCGGTAAAGAAGCCGGTGGCCTCAATCACCACGTCTACCCCGGCATCACGCCACGGGATATTCGCCGGGTCGCGTTCGCTAAATACCACGATCCGCTGGCCGTCTACCTGCAACGCACCGTCACCCGCTTCAACGGGCGCGGGCAGTTTGCCCAGAAGGGAATCATGCTTCAGCAGATGGGCGAGGGTTTTACTGTCCGTCAGATCGTTAATGGCCACAATCTGCAGATCCGGGTTGCCCAGCGCCGCGCGCAGGACATTACGTCCGATACGGCCGAAACCGTTAATACCGACCTTAACCATGGTGCACTCCTTATCTCTGTTGTCTGGAGTCACTGTAGGCGTCGGGCCGCTTGGCGTAAACGACAAAAAAGGATCAGATTACGCCATCTTGCGGCAGTGAAAGCGCTGGCGGTATTCGCCGGGCGTGAGGTGAAGCTGTTTCTCAAAGATGCGGCGCAAGTTAATGCTGGTGCCAAACCCGCTTTGCTCCGCAACGCGCTCAAGGGGATCGCGGGTTTGCTCAAGCAGCTGGCGGGCGGCGGCCAGTCGCGCTTCGGTCACGTAGCGGGCAGGCGAGACCCCGGCCTCGCGGGTAAACACGCGGGTGAAGTTACGCGGGCTCATCGCCGCTTTCTCGGCCAGGTTCTCCACGCACAGATCGGCGGTGAGGTTCTGCAGGATCCAGCTTTGCACTTCGCCTATCGGCCCTGCGGTGCCCGGCTGCTGCAAGCTGTAGCGGCTGAACTGCAGCTGTCCGCCGGGACGTCGCAGGTACATCACCATATCCTGCGCCACGTCGCGGGCGAGGGTAAATCCGTAGTCGTCCTCCACCAGCGCCAGGGTCAGGTCGAACCCGGAACTCACGCCGCCGGAGGTCCAGATGGGGCCATCCTGAATGTACAGCGGGCCGCCTTCGACCTGGATTGACGGGTACTGGGCTTGCAGGGTCTCCAGCAGCCGCCAGTGGGTGGTGGCGCGCCGACCGTCCAGCAAGCCGGTCTGGGCCAGCAGCATCGCGCCGCCGCAGATAGAGGTTACCCGCCGGGCGTGCGGCGCAGCGAGGTGCAGCCAGTCCACCACCGCCGTGCTCTCCTGCTCGTTCAGGCCGCGTCCGGTGATGATAATCGTGTCCAGCGGTTCACGCGGATCCAGCTCCGGCAGGCGATAGTCCGCCAGCAGGTTCAGACCGGACTGGCCGTGGATCACCTGGTGAGGCTGCGTGGTGGCGATGATAATCCGGTAGCGGGGATGCGCCAGCCCTTCCGGATGCAGCCGGTTGGCCTGCATCAGAATGTCGGCGATACCGGCGGCTTCAAACAGCATGCCGCCGTCGGGAACGATAATCAGGATCTTCTTCATGTCCTGAAAAGTACCTTTAATACTGAATAAGTCAAGCGTGCACGCACTTCACGTTTCTGGCAAAGCAAAGCGATTTAAGTTGTTTGTGATTTCAGACGTAATCCCCGATCGTCAGGGCTCTGTCTCTGGCGAAACGGCGTCTGAAGGAATGGGTAAACGAAGCTCCCTCTATTTACATCCGCAACAACGCAATCAAATTCACCGCCTCGCGTCGGGTTTCTTATGGCGAAGCGAACTGCCCACCTGGCTGTTAATGTTCACGATTTATGCGGGCTGGTTTGCCACGCTGGCGTTCTGGCAAACGCTCGGCCTGCTGCCCGCCACGCTGCTGCTCATCGGGTTTACCGCCTGGTACATGTCCCTGCAGCATGAGCTGATCCACGGGCATCCCACCCGTTTTGCCTGGCTTAACCAGCTGTTCGGCACGCTCCCGCTGGCGGTATGGTACCCGTATGGCCTCTACCGGGATTCCCATCTGGCTCACCATCGGTACGATAGCCTGACCCATCCGGTGGATGACCCGGAGTCGTACTATTTCACCGAGGCGAGCTGGGCGCGCTTTTCCCCCTGGCAGAAGCGCCTGATCCGGGCCCGGAATACCTTTGCCGGTCGGCTTCTGCTGGCGCCGCTGCTGGATATCGTCCAGACGCTGGGCAGCGCCGGGGCGGCGTTTCGTCATTTTCACCTGCGGGCGATGACGATGTGGCTGGTTCACATCACGCTGCTGGTGGCGCTTTTCGCCTGGATGACGCACGTCGGTTTTTCCCCCGTCTGGTTCGTGCTGGCGGTCAGCTATCCGGCGCTGGCGCTGACCAAGGTGCGATCGTTTCTCGAACATCGCGCAGCGGACGATCCGCTGGCACGCTCCGTCATTAACGAGGCCGGGCTGTTCTGGCGGATACTGTTTTTAAATCTCAACTACCATTCAGTACATCATGATTTACCGGGCGTGCCGTGGTACGGGCTGAAGGCGATCTACCAGCAAAACCGGGAGGCGTACCGGGAGCGAAACCGCGGTTTTCTCGTCAGGGGCTACGGTGAATGGCTGCGCAAGTTCTGGGCCAGGCCCGTCGACGTCACCGTTCACCCCGGAAAACAACAGGAGGAGGGATATGAGTAACCTGCTGGCGTTTCCCATGTATGCGGTGGATCGCGCCGACACCCGCGCGCTCTGGCTGGCGGTAAAGGGGCTGCTGGCCGCGCGCGGTGTGCCCGTCGAAGATGTCCCTGGCTGGCCGGAGTCCGATCTGCTGACCCACTGGCGACAGCCTGCGCTTGTCCTCAGCCAGACCTGCGGTTATCCGCTCGTCACGCAGCTTTCGGACGTGCAGGTCGTCGGCTGTTTTCACTACGCGGCCCCGGGCTGCAAAGGGTTCCACTACCGCAGCTTTCTGGTGGTGCGCGAGGAGGATCGCCACCTCACGCTGGCGGATTTTCACGGCCGACGGGCGGTCTGTAACTCTGCGGACTCGCAGTCCGGCTACAATGCGCTGCGAAAAAAAGTGGCGCCTCTGGTGGCTCAGGAGCCGTTTTTCGCGCAAACGTCCTTCAGCGGCAGCCATCGCCAGTCGCTGATTGATGTCAAACGCGGGGCAGGGGATATCGCGGCCATCGACTGTGTCACCTGGGCACTGCTGCAGCGTCACGAACCGGAAAGCCTGACGGGTCTGGCGGTCATTGACCATACCCCTCTGACGCCAGGGCTGCCGCTCATTACCTCGCCCCGCACCTCGCCTGAGACCCTGAACGCCCTTCGCGATGCGCTCCACGCGCTGGTGAGTTCGCCGGAGCACCGGGCCGTTTGCGACGCGGTGCTGATCCGCGGTTTTAGCGTGGTGACGCGTCAGGCCTACGCCTCATTGCTGGCGTGATAGATCTCCTGCGCGTCGGTAAAACAGCGCAGCGCCAGCGAGGAGACGGGTTTCTGTCGGCGCATAATCAGGCCGACAGGGGCCTCGATATCCGCGTCGGCGATGGGGACAATCCTGAAATGGCTGTTCAACTCTTCCAGCCCGTTGTTCAGCGGCATCACGGCACAGCACACGCCGCTTTGCACCGCCTGAATGATCTGGAACGTGGAGTCGCTCTCGAAAACGGACCTCGGTTCAATGCCAGCAGACTTAAAGCTGGCCTCCATATGCGCCCGGTAATGCATCCCTTTGGTCAGGAACCCCAGCGGAAAATCCGTCAGATCGCGCCAGGTCAATGTCTCCTGGCCGAGCTGGAAATGGCGGACGTCGTGCAGTAGGCCCATCTTCGTTTTGGGAAGCTGGATAATATCGAACAGGCTGGTGTCGATGCTGTTGAGATAGCAAATCCCCAGCTCAAGCTGATTGCGGCTGACGCCGTCGGCAATCTGCGCGGAGGACATGGAATAGAGGCTGTAGGTCAGCTCCGGGTATTTTTCCGTCAGCAGACGGATAAAGATCATCGGATCCACGCTCGCCAGCGGCACCATCCCCAGACGGAGTTCACCCACCACCTGACCTTTGCACAGCGCGGCTTCTGCCTGTAGCCCGTCATGTGCAGCCAGCAGCGCGCGGGCCCACGCGAGGATGCGTTCACCCTCCGGCGTAAACCCTTCAAAGCGCTGCCCGCGCACAATCAGTACCAGCCCGAGCTCCTCTTCCAGGCTGCGGATGCGCATGGAAAGAGTCGGCTGGGTGATGTTGCACTGCGAGGCCGCCTTGCCAAAATGGCGGGTCTCGTCGAGCGCGATTAAATATTTTAACTGTTTAATATCCATCGTTTTCTCTGCGCGATCGGCTTACAGCATGCGGATCTCTTTTGAGCGCAGGGTGATGCGAACCGGAACGGATTTATACGACGGCGTGCCGCTGTCCTTATCCAGATAATCAAGCGGGACCAGCACGTTGGCCTCCGGATAATAGGCCCCGACGGTCCCCGGCGCGATGTTGTACGCCACCACGGTAATGTCTTCCAGACGCTGTCCGTTGCCGGGCAGGGCGGTTTCGATATCCACGCGGTCGCCGTGCTCCAGCCCTGACTGCGCCATATCCTCTTCGTTCATAAACAGCACGTCGCGGCGGCCAAACACGCCGCGGTAACGGTCATCCAGCGCGTAAATGGTGGTGTTGTACTGGTCGTGGCTGCGCAGCGTGATCAGGCGCAGGACGTGCTCACCTTCACCGCTGGCGTTCTCGTGAACACCGTCGAAGACCGAGAACATCGCTTTTCCCGTCGCCGTTGGCCAGAGACGTTGCGTTGGCGGCAGCGGCATACGGAAGCCGCCGGGAACGCGGATCCGCGCGTTATAGTTCTCAAACCCCGGAATGGTCTGCTCGATCAGATCGCGGATGCGGTCGTAATCCTCAACCAGCGTCATCCAGTCCACGCGGGTATCCGGCAGGGTGGCTTTCGCCATGCCCGCGACGATAGCGGGTTCTGACCGAAGCAACGGAGAGGCGGGTTTGAGCTTGCCGGATGAGGCATGCACCATCGACATCGAGTCTTCAACGGTAATGGACTGGCGGCCGGTGGCCTGAACATCCAGCTCGGTACGGCCAAGACACGGGAAAATAAAGGTCTCTTTGCCCACCAGCAGATGGGTACGGTTGAGCTTGGTGCCGACGTGGACGCTCAAATCCAGGGAGCCCATGGCCGGGAACCCGCGTTCATGGTCGGGCATCGCCACCGCAAAATTACCGCCGAGGCAGATGAGCGCCTTCGCGCGGCCGTCGATCATCGCCTGGGTGGCCTGCACCGCGTCATGGCCGTGGTGAGACGGTGGCTCAAAGCCGAAAACCTCCTTCAGACGGTTCAGGAAGGCCGGCGTGGGTTTCTCGCTAATCCCGACGGTACGGTTCCCCTGCACGTTTGAGTGGCCGCGCAGCGGGCATATTCCCGCGCCGGGCTTGCCGATATTCCCGCGCATCAGCAGCAGGTCCGCAATCAGGCGGACGTTGGCCGTCCCTTTGTTGTGCTGGGTAATGCCCATCCCGTAGGTGATGATGGTGGCATTCGATTTCGCATAGGCCTCGGCCACCTTTTTGAGCGCCGCCTGACTGAGACCCGACTCGCGTTCGATCTCGTCCCAGCGGGTTTGCGCGATATCGGCGGCAAAGTCCTCAAAGCCTTGGGTGTGTTCGGCAATAAACGCGCGATCGAGCACGTCGCCGCGTGCGGCCTCCATTTCAAGCAGGTGTTTGGCAATCCCTTTCAGCGCGGCGGCATCGCCTCCGGCCTTCACCTGGAAATAGGTCGAAGCGATATCCGTGGAGCCGTAGGTCGCCATTTCAATCACGCTTTGCGGGTCCGCAAAACGTTCCAGCGCGCGCTCGCGCAGCGGGTTAAAGACGATAATCGGCACGTTGCGGCGGGCCAGCTCATGGAGGGTCCCCATCATTCGCGGATGGTTCGTACCGGGGTTATGGCCGATGGAGATCACCAGCTCCGTCTTGTCGAAATCGTCCAGCGAGACGGTCCCTTTCCCGATGCCAATCGAACGGGGCAAACCGACGCTGGTGGCCTCGTGACACATATTTGAGCAGTCGGGGAAGTTGTTGGTGCCGTATTCGCGGGCGAACAGCTGGAACAGATACGCCGCTTCGTTAGAGGCGCGTCCGGAGGTATAGAACTCGACCTGGTCCGGTTCGAGCCCGCGCAGTACTTCGCCGATGTGTTGAAACGCCTCGTCCCAGTCGACGGGGCGGAAGGTGTCGCTCGCACGGTCATAGCGCAGGGGATGCGTCAGCCGCCCGTAGCCTTCCAGCTCAAAGTCCGATTTTGCCAGCAGCGAGGAGACAGTGTTTGCAGCCAGAAACGCGGGGGTGACGCGTTTGCTGGTCGCTTCCCAGGTCACCGCTTTGGCGCCGTTCTCGCAGAACTGGAACGTCGATTTGTGTTCTTTATCAGGCCACGCGCAGCCCGGGCAGTCAAAGCCGTCAGGCTGGTTGGTGCGCAGCAGCGTCGCCGGGGCGTCAAAGGTATCCATTTGGGTGCGTACCGCAATCGCCGTCGCTTTCAGTGCGCCCCAGCCGCCGGCAGGGCCGTCATAGTGTCTGATGCCTGGCACCGAGCGTCTTTTCTTGTTCATACCCACTCCTGATTTGTTCGATCACACAACGCCTGAGCCAATAAATCACTGACGAGAGCAATAGGTGAAAGCAATGACGGCCGGATGGCAACGCACATACGGAACGGGAAAATGCCTTAACGCAAACTCTTTTTATTACAGTAATTTATCTGGTCTGGTGTTTAAATATTTAAAGAAATTATAACGAATATTTATCATTTTAATAATAAATCTTATCTATCGGCCGGTAGGCGAGATAGATGGCAGTGAGCAGGAAAGTATGTAGCGCCAGTAAAACATCGACTGAAGCTGTTGCGCTGGAGATATCGCCACGATTCGCGGCTGGCGGGCTGCCGGAGGCATTTTTCATTTGAGGAAATGACAGGAAGGTTTACTCAGGCTTAATGAATAATAGATATAAGGTATACCTGGCAGTGGAATTATTACGGCCTAAAATATACGCTTTTTTTGCGGCATGAAATTAACATTTTTCTGCATAAGTGAAATATTCTCACCCAGGCGATGAAGCGTCTTCAATATTAAAGATACCCTGTTAGTGCAACAAATAATTCATCAGGGATATATTCATTTGACATCAAAAAAACGCGAATTCTACTAATTATGGTAGTGGCGATAATAGCGTGATTGCGTTAATGAAAGCGGTTCTCTTTTGTATTTTTTAATAGATAAAACATGATGTTATGTCGTTTTGTGGTGAAGAAATAAGAAAGGGTGGGCCATATCGTTTTTTATCATAGGATTAATCCTATAATTTTCCGACTGCTTCATTTACCAACAGTTACGCGGCGGTAAATATTGAATTGATACGAAGCTCATGTAAACTTGTTTACCGTTTGTCAAAATATGTCAGGAAGACACTGGGCCTTATTCTGAAAGGCTCGTGCGGTAGCTATGCCCTTAAAGTAGTAACGCCCCGAAAATATCCTGGCTATTTTAACAATAGCACTTAAGTCAAACTTCATCCCCTTATCTCCATCATCGAAATATCGCTACGGAAAAGCATATGAAAATGCGCGTACTGTTTTCACTTCTGTTTGTAATGGCGGTGGCGGGCTGTAAAGCACCGCAGAAACCTGTGATTAACGACGATACGATCGAGACCAGCCAGGTCAACGGCGTCACCTTAACCCACCGTCACGCTGTGACTCCGCCGACGGAGTTCACGCCGGTTAACGAGCCGTATCGTGCCATGTATCCGGCCTCTCTGATGAGCCGTCCTGACTTCGGCGGTAAAGTTATCCGCACTCTTGATACCGGAAAAACGTACGTGGTGCTGGGTCAGGTTGAACACTACTGGATGGCGCTTGCCGATGAAGGCAACGAGCAGCTGATTGGTTACGTTCCGATGCGCGCCGTTATCAAGGCCGACCAGTACGATGCCGCCGTGCGTAAACAGGCCATTCGCCATAAGACGCGTAAAAAAGCGACCTGTGTCGATGTCGACGGCAACAGCAAAGCCTGCAAAGACAGCGCTAACGGTACCTGGATCCTGAACTAAACGGCTTTCATGAGCGCATTTTTATGAATAATAAAAATTTTCATAGGCTGTGGTTATTCTTTTACGCGATGATTTTCGCGCTGATCGGTGGTTGTTCGTCGTCTTCACACAGCGACCCCTCCCGCTACAATCTGCAGTTTCAGGCTCATCCACAAATCAATGAATCTGCGCCGCTTAAGGTTCGGGTGTTGTTGCTGAAATCCGATGCGGATTTCATGTCCAGCGACTTCTACTCCCTGCAGAACAACGCGTCAGCCACGCTTGGCGCGAATCTGCTGAACAGCGATGTGTTCTTCCTGATGCCGGGACAGCTGTCAAAAACTCTCAGCGGGCAAAGCTCGCCGGAGGCTCGCTACATCGGCGTGATGGCGGAGTACCAGGTGCTGGATGGCAAAAAATGGCGCGTTTCACTCCCTCTGCCCGTGCCTGGCGAAAATCATATCTACCAGTTCTGGAAATGGTCCGCCGATGAACTTCAGGCCAACGTTTTTCTCGACGTGAACGGCATTCGGGTCATCAGCCAGTAACGCGCTTCTAAACAGGAAACACATCATCATGACGAAAGCAGAAAAGGTCGTCTGGACCGAAGGCATGTTCCTGCGTCCACACCATTTTCAGCGGACTGAAAGCTATCTGCTCAACCATGTTCGTGAATGGGGCGCGCTGCAGCGATCGTATCTCTGGGGCTTTCTCGACGTTGAACTGGATGAAGCGATGCTTCGTCAGGGATGCATTGCCCTGAGCTACTGCAGTGGGCTGCTGCCGGACGGCACCTTTTTCCAGGTGCGCAACGGGCGCAACGGTCCTTTACCGCTGAAAATTCCTGACAATCTCACCAACGAAAAGGTGGTGCTCGCACTGCCGGTTCGTCGTGGCGAGAGAGAAGAGGTGATTTTCAGCGAAGAGCCATCCTCGCTGGCGCGCTTTATCGCGTTCGAGCAGGAGGTGGAGGACGATAACGCCATGTCGGTGGGGGATGCTACCGTCCAGTTTGGCCGCCTGCGTCTGACCCTGATGCTCGAAAAAGACCTCACGGCGGAGTGGACCGCCATCGGCGTGGCGTTTGTGACCGAGAAGCGTAATGACAACCACGTGCGGCTCGACAACAGCTACATCCCGCCGATGCTCAATGCCAATAACAGCCCGCAGATCTACAGCATGATCAACGATCTGCACGGCTTACTGGTGCAGCGCAGCCAGCAGATTGGCGGCCGTTTGCGCCAGCCCGGCCGCTTTAACACCTCTGAAATGATCGAGTTTACGCTGCTGTCGCTGGTTAACCGTCATCTGGGCGAGGTGTCTCATTTAAAAACCCTCCCGCTGCTGCATCCGGAAACCCTCTGGCGCAGCTGGCTGCCGTTTGCCACCGAGCTCGCCACCTGGACGTCGCAGCGTACCGCCGAAAGCGTGCTGCCGATTTACGATCATGACGATCTGGCGAACTGCTTCAGCAAGCTGATGCTGATGCTGCGTCAGGGGCTGTCGCTGGTGATGGAAGACCACGCTATCCAGCTGCCGCTTAACGAGCGCTCTCACGGCCTCAACATCGCCACGGTGCCTGAAACCAGCATGGTGCGTGAGTTCGGCTTCGTGCTGGCGGTCAAAGCCAACGTGCCGGGCGAACACCTGCAAACCCATTTCCCGGCGCAGATGAAGGTCGCACCGGTGTCGAAAATCCGCGATCTGGTTCAGCTTCAGCTGCCGGGCATTATGCTGCGCGCCATGCCGGTTGCACCGCCGCAGATCCCGTGGCATGCCGGCTACAGCTACTTTGAACTCGAAAAGGGCAGCGAGCTGTGGCACGAGATGGATAAGTCCGGCGCATTCGCCCTGCACCTTGCGGGGGAGTTCCCGGGGCTGGATATGGAGTTTTGGGCCATCCGTAGCCCGACAGAATAATAAAGCGAGCGCTTAATATGCAGGAACGACAGGATACCGGCAGCGATGCCGCGTTCACCGGGGCCAGTAGCAACAATCAGCTGGTGGCGGCCGCCAATCCGCTGCTCAATGCGATTCCGCAGATCCGTCATTCGGTATCGCACGACGATCAGGTGGCGTTACGCCAGCGCCTGATCGATGAAATTCGCCGTTTCGAAGTCCGCTGTCAGCAGGCGGGGCTGCCTTACGAAGTGATCGTCGGGGCACGTTACTGCCTGTGTACGGCGCTTGATGAAGCCGCCGCGCTCACCCCCTGGGGCAGCAGCGGGGTCTGGTCGAGCAACGGCCTGCTGGTGACGTTCCATAACGAAACCTGGGGCGGCGAGAAGTTCTTCCAGCTGCTGGCGCGCCTGTCGCAAAACCCGCGCGAGCACATTCTGCTGCTGGAGATGATCAACTACTGCCTGCTGCTCGGCTTCGAAGGACGCTATCGGGTGCTGGACAATGGCCGCACCCAGCTTGAGACCATCAAGCAGCGGCTGTGGCAGATGATCCGCGGCGTGCGCGGCAGCTATCCGGCGCCGCTTTCTCCCCATCCGGAAGATCGCCCGGTGCTGCGCAAGCTCTGGCGGCCGATGGTTCCTCTCTGGGCCTGCGTGGCGCTGGCCGGGTTTATCGCCTGTCTGTTTTATATCGTGCTCAACTGGCGTCTTGGCGACAGCACCAACCCGGTGCTGGCGAAGATTTACCAGTCCCAGCTGCCGGAAACCACTATTCAGCAACCGGCGCGTCAGCTTCCGGCAGTGCTGAACCTGCGCGGCTTCCTGAAACCGGAGATCGAGGCTGGCCTCGTCGCGGTGAAAGACGAAGCGGATCGCAGCGTGGTTATCCTGAAAGGCGACGGGCTGTTTGCCTCTGCCTCGACCGTCGTGCGCGACCGCTATGAACCGGTCATCCACCGCATCGCGCAGGCAATGAATAACGTGAGCGGCAAAATTCTGGTGGTGGGCTACAGCGACAACGTGCCGATCCGCAGCGCGCGCTTTGCCTCTAACTATGAACTCTCTCTGGAACGCGCCCGCTCGGTACAGAAAATGCTGCAGGGAAGCCTCTCTCAGCCTGGCCGCGTGAAAGCGGAAGGGCGGGGAGAGATTAACCCGGTAGCGCCGAACACGACGCCTGAAAACCGCGCCCGTAACCGCCGTGTGGAAATTACTCTGCTGGTGTCGCCTGAAAATACCCAGGCCGAGCTGAACGGATTGCCGCAAGGAAACTAAGGAATGCTGACGACTCTTCTTTCCATACTGACTAACCGCATTCTGTGGAGCTTCCTCGGCGTCACGGCGCTGGCGGCGGTGATCTGGATGATTGGCCCGCTGTTGTCCATCGTGGACACCCGGCCGCTTGAATCTGAACAGAACCGCATCATCAGTATCGCCGTGGTCTATCTGCTGTGGGCGCAGGGCCACATTCTGCCGCGTCTTTATAACGCCTGGCTGAACCGCAAGCTGATGGACAAGCTCAATGAGAACACCACCAGCCCGGAAGCGGCGGATCCGCAGAAGCGACTGAACAACGAGGAGCAGATCCTCGCCAGCCGTTTTGATGAAGCCGCGCAGATGCTGAAAAAAGCGCACTTCAGCAAGGCGGGACAGGGCGCTCAGTGGACGCAGCGCTTCAGCACGCAATATCTCTATCAGCTGCCGTGGTACGTCATTATCGGCGCGCCGGGTTCCGGTAAAACCACGGCGCTGGTCAACTCCGGGCTGCAGTTCCCGCTGGCCGACCGTTTCGGTAAGACCGCCCTGCGCGGCATTGGCGGCACGCGCAACTGCGACTGGTGGTTTACCAACGAGGCCGTGCTGCTGGACACCGCTGGTCGCTATACCACCCAGGAGAGCGAGCAGGTGCAGGACGCCGGGGAATGGCTGCAGTTCATGGGGTTACTGCGCAAGTATCGCCGCCGCCAGCCGATCAACGGTGTGATCGTCACCATCAGCATTTCTGACCTGCTCACCCAGTCAGCCGAGGCGTCCCGCCAGCAGGCGGTGAACCTGCGTCAGCGTCTGTCCGAGCTGCATGAACAGCTGGGGATTCGCTTCCCGGTCTACGTGATGGTGACCAAGGCCGACCTGCTTAAAGGCTTCCGCGCCTGGTTTGCCGACTACGATAAAGCGCAGCGCGACCAGATCTGGGGCTTCACGCTGCCGTGGGAACAAACCAAACACGCCGATTACGATCTGATGGGCAACTTCCAGCAGGAGTTTTCTCTGCTGCAGCAGCGCCTCGACGCCGGGCTGCCGGAAACCATGCTCAAAGAGCATGACGCGAAGACCCGCGCCGAAGCATATCTTTTCCCGCAGGAGTTCGCCGCGCTGCGTCCGCTGCTGGCGGATTACCTGAGCACGGTCTTCGCCCGCTCGAACTTCGAAACCGAGTTCTCTCCGCGCGGGATCTACTTCGCCAGCGGGACGCAGGAAGGCATGCCGTTCGACCGCGTGATGGGCGAACTGAACCGCGCGCTGTCGCTGCCGGAAGGGGCAGAGAGCGATAACTGGGATTCGGTCAGCAAAGAATCGCCAATCCCGGGCGCAAAAGGCCAGAGTTTCTTCATCAAGAACCTGCTGCAAAACGTCATCTTCCAGGAAGCCGGGATCGCCGGAGAAAACCGCTGGTGGGAGCTGCGCAACCGGGCCGTGATCTGGTCTGGCTATGCGGCGCTGCTGGCCCTGCTGGTGATCCTGGGTGGACTGTGGCTCACCAGCTATGCCAAAAACAAGGCCTACCTGGAAGAAGTGGATGCGAAGGTTCCGCTGCTCGACCAGCAGAGCAAGGCCTTACAGAACCAGACCCAGCGTGACCTGTTCGAACTGCTGCCGCTGCTGAATAGCCTGGTGGATCTGCCGAAAAGCGACGCGTTTGACGTGAACGATCCGCCGGTCTCCCGCCGTATGGGGCTTTATCGCGGGGATGACGTCAGCGACGCCTCTCAGTCCCTGTATCAGAAAGCGCTGGATCAGATGCTGCTCCCTGCCGTCGCCATGCACATCACCACCTGGCTTCGCAACGACAGCGGCAGCGATGTGGAATACAGCTACGAGGCGCTGAAAGCCTATCAGATGCTCTATCAGCCGAAGCACTACGACGGCAAATTCCTGCATTCGTGGGTAATGCTCAACCTGCAGCGTAACCTGCCGCAGAACGTCACGAAGGCGCAGCTGCAGCAGCTTGAATGGCACCTGACGCAGCTGCTGGAGCCGAAAATTCAGGCCTCGCCGTACGCGCAGGACGAGTCCCTGGTGGCGCGCGAAAGAGCGATGATCGGCCAGCAGCCGCTTTCAACCCGCGTCTACGGCCGCCTGAAGCGCCTGCTGGAACATGACGACAACCTGAAGCCGGTCTCCCTTTCCGACCTGGGCGGACCGCAGAGCGAGCTGGTATTTTCCCGCAAAAGCGGCAAGCCGGTGAGCGAAGGCGTTCCGGGTCTGTATACGCCGGACGGCTACTGGAAAAGCTTTAACGGCCAGATTGACAGCGTTACCACCGCCCTGCACGAGGACGACGCCTGGGTGCTGGGGGCCGCCACGGCGCAGGAAGATAAACAGCAGATCGATAACGCCGTGCGCCATCTCTATATGCGCGACTTTATCGCTAACTGGGATCGCTTTCTCGCTGACATTCAGCTGAATAACAGCGCCGACCTTTCCCAGCGCATCAACACCGCGCGCCTGCTTTCCGGCGCCAACTCGCCGCTGCGCCGCCTGGTGCAGAACCTGAGCCAGGTCCTGACGCTCTCCCGCGATACGCCAGCGCCGGAAGATGCGGGTAAAGCGCAGGCGCAAAGCAGCCGCGCCACCCGCACGCTGGAAGCGCTGTTCAGCAATAATGACAACGCGCCAACGCAGGCCGCCGCGGTTACCCAGGCGCCGGAGCAGCTGGTGACCGACCATTACGCGCCGATGATTGAGCTGGCCCAGCCGCTGGAGAAGGGCGGGAAGACCATCGTGTTTGACGATTTTCTCAAGCAGGTGGATGAGCTGTATCGCTACCTGACCGCCGTGCAGGATGCCGCCAACAGCGGCATGCCGGCGCCGGGCGGGGAGGCGATCAGCCGCCTGCAGGCCAGCGCCGGTCGTCTGCCGGGCGGGCTGCAAACCATGTTCAGCAACATGGCGGTGGGCGCCAGCAGCGACACCCAGCGTCGCGATCTGGAAAACGTGCGTAAGCGCATTAACGTTGAGGTGGGCGGGTTCTGCCGTCAGGCGATTGCCGGTCGCTACCCGCTGGTGCGCAGCGCCAGCACCGAGGTCACCCCTGACGATCTCGCGCGCATGTTTGCGCCGGGGACCGGGCTGATGGATACCTTCTTTCGCGATAACCTGACCAGCAAAGTGGACACCACCCAGGCCAACTGGCGCTTTATGCCGGGCATCGACGGGAAAACGCTGCCGGGAAGCGAAGGGCTGCTGAGACCGTTCCAGCAGGCCCAGTCGATTCGCGACGCCTTCTTTGCTAACGGCGCAACCACGCCGTCCTTCAAGGTGACGGTTCGCACCGTGCGAATGGATAACACCATTCTGAACCTGACCCTGGACGTGGACGGTCAGCTGCTGCGCTACAGCCACGGGCCGCAGGCGGTGCAGATCATGAACTGGCCGGGGCCGGGCGGCACCAACCAGGTCCGCATGCAGCTGGGTCTGGCGAACGGCAGCACGGCGACGCTGGTGACCAACGGTTCCTGGGCGCTGAACCGCTTCTTTGATAAAGCGAGCACCAGCCCGGGGGCGGGTAGCCTTAGCCGTCAGGCCACCTTCAATGTCGACGGACATCAGGTCACGCTGGAGTTTGCGCCAAACAGCATTCGCAACCCGTTCCAGCTTCCCCGTTTCTCATGCCCATAACCGCAAGGACAGCCGTATGACGAATACCCCTGCGATGAACCGCTACAGCTGGTATGGCAAGTTACCCAGCGCCGGAGATTTTTTGCAGCGCCGCTTTCCTGACACCTTACAGCGCCAGTGGTCGCACTGGTTCCAGGTCGGTCTGCTGGCCTGGCAGCAGGAAGAGCAGCGCAGCGGCGAGCGCCCGTTTCAGAAAGCACCCGTCTGGAATTTTGTGGTACCGCCCATGCTGGGCAGCCAGATGATCCAGATGGGCTGTCTGCTGCCCGGGCGCGACAGCGTCGGCCGACAATACCCGGTTTGCATTCAGCTGAGCTTCGCCCCGTCAGAGTGGTCGACCAGCCTGCTCAGCCAGGCCGAAAGCTGGTATCAGCAGATTGGTCGTCTGGGGCTGCACGCGGTGCGCAACAGTTTTTCCGCCTCGCAGCTCGACGAGATGCTGATGTCCATTCCGGCGCCGCAGCCGGTCGAGCCGCAAAAGCGCTCCGACATCCTGGATGTGATTGGCTACGACGAGGACGGCCAGAGCACGCTGGGCTGGCCTCAGGCGGCAGAGTGCTTTGACCCGCTGCGTCAGACCAGCTACTGGTGGACCAACCGCTGCGACGGATACCCGCTCTACACCCACGTGCACAGCGGCAACTTTACCGGGCAGCTTTTCACCCTGCTGTTCGATCCGGCAGGGGGCGCCCGTCCGGGCCGTCACGGTCTCTATCCGCCTATGTTTGAATAAGCAGGGATCTCATGAATATCGAAGAATTTCTCGCGCCCATAAGCCCCGACAACCCCTGCGGCGAAAACCTGGAGTACGACGCTGACTTCCAGGCGATGAACCAGGCAAGCCTTGGGAAAGCGGAACAGCAGTTTGGCGACACCATCATCCCGGCGGAGCCTGCTGACTGGAACACGGTCGAAAAATACGCCACCAGCCTGCTGACCCGCACCAAAGATCTTCGCGTCCTGCTGGCGTTAACCCATGCCTGGACCCGCCGTCGCGGGCTGGCGGGCTACGCGGACGGATTGCTGCTGGTGCAGGAGGCGATCGCCCGCTACTGGGAGCCGCTCTATCCGCTGCTCGAAGAGTACGGTGAAACCGACCCGTTCTACCGCATCAACGCTCTCGCCGGGCTGAGTGATAAATCTGACCTGACGGTCGCGGTACGCAACGCCTCGCTGCTGCGTTCAAACGGCGATGAAATTTCGCTGCGGGATGCCCAGGCGCTGCTGGACGGCAGTAAAACCGAATGCCCGGACTATCCCGGCGGGCGCCCGCGGCTGATTGACGAGCTGGCTCGCGGCGACCAGCCGGGGACCGCCGCGGTCATCGTCATTAACGAACGTCTGCTGGCCATTCGCGAGCTGCTCATCGGGCATCTCGGTGAAAGCGGCGTGCCGGAGATGGAGCAACTGCTGAAAACCGTGGGGCTGGTGGCCAGCGCCTGTCAGGTGACCGACATCAGCAAGCTGCTGCCGAACCGTGATGCGCAGGCTGAACCCCAGGCTGAGCAGCAGCCGACGGCTACGCAGCCCGTTCAGCCGGTGACCGACTGGCGCAGCGTGCAGGTCACCAGCCGCGCCGACGCCCAGCTGATGCTGGAAAAAGCGAAGCAGTATTTTGCGCAGTACGAACCAAGCCACCCCGCACCGCTGATGATTGAACGGGTGCAGCGGCTGTCAGAACTTAACTTTATGGACATTATTCGCGACCTGGCGCCAGACGGCGTTAACCAACTGGAAAACATCTTTGGGCGCCGCGAATAGCGCGTCCAGGCATTATGACGTCAGGCATGGAGCCTGGCGTTTCACCTTCACCGCGCATCTTTGATGGAGAACATCATGGCAATGAGTAACAGTGGGCAGAAATTCATCGCACGTAACCGTGCCCCCCGCGTGCAGATCGAGTATGACGTAGAGATCTACGGTGCAGAACGTAAAATTCAGCTGCCGTTTGTGATGGGCGTTATGGCCGATCTGGTCGGCAAACCGGTGGAAAACCTGCCGGCCGTCGACGAGCGTAAATTCCTCGAAATCGACATCGACAACTTTGACGAACGCATGAAGGCGCTGAAGCCGCGCGTGGCGTTCCAGGTGGACAACACCCTGACCGGCGAAGGTAAGCTCAACGTGGATCTGACCTTCGACAGCATGGACGACTTCCTGCCGGACGCGGTGGCCCGCAAGGTTGAGCCGCTGAACAAGCTGCTGGAAGCGCGCACCCAGCTCTCCAACCTGCTGACCTATATGGACGGTAAAAACGGTGCGGAAGAGCTGATCGCAAAAATTCTGCAGGATCCGACGCTGCTCAAATCCCTGAGCCAGTTGCCGAAAAATGACGAAAGCGCGAAAGGTAGCGAGGAATAATCGATGAGCAACCAGACTCAACAACACGAGCAGCAGGCGGGTCAGGCGTTCAGCCAGGATGAATTCAGCGCGCTGCTGAACAAAGAGTTCCGCCCGAAAACCGACCAGGCGCGTTCCGCCGTCGAAAGCGCGGTCAAAACCCTGGCGCAGCAGGCGCTGGAAAATACCGTCACCTTCTCGAACGATACCTACCGCACCATTCAGAACCTGATTGCCGGTATCGATGAGCAGCTGTCGCAGCAGGTGAACCAGATCATTCACCACGAAGAGTTTCAGAAGCTGGAGAGCGCCTGGCGCGGTCTGAGCTACCTGGTGAACAACACTGAAACCGACGAGATGCTGAAGATCCGCTTTATGAGCATCTCCAAGCAGGAGCTGGGCCGCACCCTGAAGCGCTACAAGGGCGTGGGCTGGGACCAGAGCCCGATCTTCAAGAAAATCTACGAGCAGGAGTACGGTCAGTTCGGCGGCGAGCCGTTTGGCTGCATCGTCGGCGACTACTACTTCGACCACAGCCCGCAGGACGTTGAGCTGCTGGGCGAAATGGCGCGCATCGGTTCTGCGGCACACTGTCCGTTCATTACCGGTACCGCACCGGGCGTGATGCAGATGGAGTCCTGGCAGGAGCTGGCCAACCCGCGAGACCTGACCAAGATCTTCCAGAACACCGAATACGCCGCCTGGCGTTCACTGCGTGAATCCGAAGATGCCCGCTATCTGGGCCTGGTGATGCCGCGCTTCCTGTCGCGCCTGCCGTACGGCATTCGCACCAACCCGGTCGACAGCTTTGACTTTGAAGAGCAGACCGACGGCGCGAACCACAACAGCTACGCCTGGGCGAACGCGGCCTATGCGATGGCAGCCAACATCAACCGCTCCTTTAAAGAGTACGGCTGGTGCACCTCAATTCGCGGCGTGGAGTCCGGCGGGGCGGTGGAAAACCTGCCGTGCCACACCTTCCCGAGCGATGACGGCGGCGTGGACATGAAGTGCCCGACCGAGATCGCCATCAGCGATCGTCGTGAAGCCGAGCTGGCGAAAAACGGCTTTATGCCGCTGGTTCACCGCAAAAACTCCGACTTTGCTGCCTTCATCGGCGCGCAGTCCCTGCAAAAACCGGCCGAGTACCACGACCCGGATGCCACCGCCAACGCGCGTCTGGCTTCTCGTCTGCCGTACCTGTTCGCCTGCTGCCGTTTTGCCCACTACCTGAAGTGCATCGTGCGCGACAAAATCGGCTCCTTCCGCGAGCGCGAAGAGATGGAGCGCTGGCTGAACGACTGGGTCATGAACTATGTGGACGGTGACCCGGCGAACTCCTCCCAGGAGACCAAGTCCCGCAAACCGCTGGCGGCTGCGGAAGTGCAGGTGCAGGAGATTGAGGACAACCCGGGCTACTACGCCGCGAAGTTCTTCCTGCGTCCGCACTACCAGCTGGAAGGTCTGACCGTTTCCCTGCGTCTGGTATCTAAACTGCCGTCGCTGAAGACGAAAGACGCGTGATAAATGTAGCCGGCCCATTGGGCCGGCTACATTTCGGTGAATATGAGATAGCTAATGAATTTGACTCTGACAGCGTTAATACGAAAATTCATCAGCTATTTAGCCATTTATACGTTGCTAATAATTTCATTCATGCTGTTTGTGACGGTATCCGGCTACTATTTGTTTATCTTTGACTGGCCGGCAGATTTCCCGCGAATCGCAATGCATGCATTTCTATGCGCTGGACTTAATGCATTAGCGATAGGGATATACGTTGTCGCAGAAAAACGGAAAGAGAAAAATTAGTATTTTACGCGGACTGATGCGCTGCGGATCCTATGGCAAAGGATATTAAGGTGAAACGTTTCTGTTTTTTCCTCGTATTTATGACCTCTTATGTGTGTGCCGGGAATAACTATCCTGATTTTTATCATCAGCAAACATACCGGCAGGTTTTAAAAGATTTAGTTCTGGCGCGATGCCTTGCGCAGGTGGCAGATAAAGGCAGCCAGTTTTCTGCTGATGCGGCCCGCAGTGCAAGTGCATTCATTGAGTGGATACTTTTTGATGCCGAAAATGGCACTGATAAAGTGGATGCCCTCATCGGAAAATATAAAAATCAAATTAACGTTTTTCATTCAGAGCGAAAACCCGATGTCAAAGGCGTAACCTTAAACTGTTTACGTCTTTATCATAGCGATGAGCTGAACAAACTGGTTCCGCAGGTCATCTTAGGCGATCCTGAACGTACCTGGATTCAGGATAACCCGCAGTAGTAAAAGACTTCACATTCTTTCCGTTCATTCAGGGGGAATGTAAGACTGTCAAATGACACGGGTCATTTGATGTGAGGCAGAGGTAAAATATGGACGGTTTTATTCAGCCCCATGCTTTCCTGTTTGCCATATAAGTGCTTTTTCGAAAGCAATATTGTTCATCCACGAAGAGTAGATATTATGGCTATTGATATGTTTCTGAAGGTCGAGGGTGTTACGGGCGAATCTAAAGATTCTAACCACACCGGCTGGACTGATATTACCTCCTTCTCCTGGGGCGCTTCCCAGCCAGGTAATATGAGCGTTGGCGGTGGCGGCGGTGCCGGTAAAGTTAACTTTAACGACCTGCACGTTAACGCGCTGATCGACAAATCCACCACCGCTATCCTGAAACACTGCGCAAGCGGTAAACACCTGACTAAAGTTGAGCTGTCCGTTTGTAAAGCGGGCGGCCAGCAGGTGGAATACTCCCGCATCACGCTGGAAGATGTGCTGGTGACCTCTGTTCAGTATACCGGTGCTGACAACGGCGATACCGTTGGTGTGACCTATGCATTCCAGGCTGCGAAAGTGAAACAGCAGTACTGGGAGCAGACCACGTCGGGTGGTAAAGGTGCTGAAAGCAGTGCTGGCTGGAACATCAAAGAAAACAAAGAAGCATAATTGCGTATGTGGCCGGGGAGTTTTCCCCGGTCATTATCAACCGGGAAGGAAGATAGCATGGCAAGTTTGCAGGAAGGAGGCGCCCGTCCTCTCACCATTGGCGAAATAGCACTGGCGCGCTCGGTTTTTAGTGACGCAATAAAGTATTCAGAAGTTAAAGTCCATAATAAAAGCTATTTGCCGTTTAATATGCAGTCGACTGATGTCGCGATGACCCCCAATGGTGAGCTCTATTTTCGCGAGCCGCATTATCGGGATGACTTCTCAATAGAGGTTCCGCGATATAAACACTGGTTTATTCACGAAATGGTGCATGTATTGCAGCATCAGATTGGAATGAATGTTCGAACCCGAGGTGCATTCAGTTGGGCAGCAAGTTATAATTATTCTCTGCCCCCCGATAAAAAACTATCGGACTTTGGTATGGAGCAGCAGGCTTCTATCATTTCAGATTTTTATTATTTGATAAATTACGGCCTGGGTGATTTCCGGAACATTGCTGGGTTTGAGGGAATAATCGGCCCCGACCTGAAGGATAAATACCTGCAGGTATTATCGTTGTTTATTCAAAATCCTAAAGACCGGCGGGTATGGTTATGAAACAGTTACTCAGTGTTGTAGCAATCGCATTAACGGTGAGTGCCTGCGTATCTCATCCTGCACAATATCAGTCGCTTTCGGTTACGCTAAAGAACAACGAACCCTGCTTTGCTATTCCCGCTAACTCCGGGTTAGACGCGCCTGTCACCAGCCATTCGCCCACCATAATGAAACGCGCGGGAAATGAATGGAAAGCGGTATCGCCGCCGTCAACGTTTAGCCCTGAAGTGACGTTAACGACCCAACAGTGTCACCAGTGGCAGGGGATTGCGTGGCAAGCCGGAGAATATGATGTTGCTCTGAAGGTGTCAGGGAAAAACGATTCAATTCGCTATGCGGCCCGCTTCACCTTACAAGAAGGTCCCTCAGGCCAGTTTAAGCTTACGCAGACTGAATAGAATGTGTTAACCCCAAACGCCGCCGTTCTCGCCCCGAGAGCGGCAGCGTTTGAGCGCTAATCATACCAGCAGGAATACGCCATGCGATTCACGATTATTTCTACGAAACCCGGTCATCAGCCGCCGCAAAGCAGCTGTGATTTTTACGCCCCGGGCGGCACCATTGGGCGCGGTACGGATAACAATCTGGTATTGCCGGACAATGACCGCACCATCTCTCGTCTGCAGGCCATTGTTCACGTTGACGCTCAGGGCGAATGCCGCGTCACCAACCGCGGCAGCGTCACCCGCGTAGTATTAAATGACATTCCGCTGGAGCGAGGGCGTCAGGTTGAGCTGCAGGATGGCGACATTCTCGGTATTGATGACTACCGTATCGAAGTGACCGAACTGATCCACGATACCCAGCCCGTGAGCCGCATGGCGGCCAGCCTGCACCAGCAGGCGCGTCCGACCGTGGCTCCTGCGCCTGCGCAGCAGCCGAAACCGGCGAGTGCCGCACCCCGTGGGAAAGCCGAGCCGACCGCCGTGCCAACGGAGATCTGGGATAGCCTGATGCAGGAGTTTTCCATCTCCGACAGCATCTCCAGCAACCGTACAAAACCGCAGCCTGCGGCATCGCACGATCCGTTCTCCCAGCCTGCAGCCCCGGAGCGTAACGCCGAAGATCCGCTGGCGATGTTCAACGACAGCGATCCCACGCTCGAACGTAAGCATGTCGATCCGGACTCGCTGTTCAGCGACGAAGCGCTGTTTAAAAAAGAGAGCATTTTTGACGACGTTACGCCTTCCACGCTGGTGCCACCGGTTGAGACCCAGCCAGCCCCGAACGAAGAGGGGACGGATGAGCTCGATCCGCTGGCCCTGTTTGGCGGTAAGTCCAGCGCGCCAGCCGCGCGTAATGACGACCCGCTCGGGCTGATGGGCGGCGCGCCGTTAACCCATCCGGATGACGTGATTAACGAGAAGCCAGCCCCCGTGCCGGAACCTGAGCAGGAAGAGGACGCGCTGGCCGATTCTCCGCTGTTCGCCCCTGAGCCGCAGGAGGAACCGCGTGCTGAAGAGGAGCCCGCGCGACCGGATTACGCTGGCTTCACCATGCCGACGCCACAGGCCGTTGCGCGCAGCAGCGCTCAGGCACCGAAGGGCCGCCTGCGCATCGATCCGGTCAATAACGCCGCCGCCCCAACCGCCACGGCAAACAGCGGTGAGAAGGGCGAAGTGCTGCAGGGCGAGCTGCTGGAGGCGCTGCTGGAGGGGATGGGGCTCAGCGAAATGCAGCCCGTTCCGCAGTTTGACCGTGAAAATATGCGTCAGCTGGGGCAGATCCTCGGTATGTTCTCTCAGGGGACCGTGGCGCTACTCTCCTCGCGCTCTATCCTCAAGCGCGGCGTAAAAGCCGACATGACCATGGTGCTGGACGATGCCAACAACCCGTTCAAGCTGTTGCCGACCGGCAAAACCGTGTTAATCCAGATGTTCGGCACCCCGATGCCGGGCTTTATGCCGCCGACCAAATCCGTGCGCGACGCGCTGATCGACCTGCAGGCGCACCAGCTGGGCATGATCTCCGGCATCCGCGCCATCATTGCCGCGATGCTGCAGTCCTTTAACCCGGAACAGCTGGAAGAGCAGGCGAAGCAGAACGGCATGACCTCGCGTCTGGCGCTGCCGGGCAGCCGCAAAGCCGCCCTGTGGGACTACTTTGTTCGCAGCTATGGCGAGACGGCGGGCGAGATTGAGGACGACTTCCACACCCTGTTCGGCGAGGCCTTCCTTCATGCGTATGACATGGAGGTCAATCAGTACAAAGACTCACAGAGCGGATCGGAAGACAAATGAATATCGCAACGGCTTCTCTCTCCCGCCAGGGGACGCGCGCCAGCAACCAGGATCAGACGGGAGAAACCATTGGGGAACGTTCAGCCTGCTTTGTCGTCTGCGACGGCATCGCGGGGCTGCCGGGCGGCGAAGTGGCCGCCGCGCTGGCCCGCAATAGCATTATCTCCCGCTTTGATGGCGACAAACATCTTAATGCGCAGCATATTCGCGACTACGTGCAGACGGCGAATCGCACTATTCTCAGCGAACAGCAGGCCGTTCAGGACTATCGCCGGATGGGCACGACGCTGGTTAGCCTGTTCATTGACCGTGATTACGGGCTGGCCTACTGGGCCCATGCCGGAGACAGCCGCCTGTACCTGTTCCGCCGGGGATGGCTGTGGCATGTGACCACCGACCACAGCCTGGTGCAGCAGATGAAAGATGCCGGGCACCAGACCGACAACCTGAACAGCAATCTGCTCTATCTGGCGCTGGGAATTGAAAACGGCGGGCCGGAAGCGAGCTACAGCGACGTGGTGCAGGTTGAAGACGGCGATGCCTTTTTACTCTGCACCGACGGGTTCTGGCACGGCGTCAGCGAAGAGCAAATGAAGCAGTCGCTGCATATGGTGAATACGCCGCAGGAGTGGCTGACCTTAATGAACCAAATCATTCAAAAGAATGGCGAACAGGAGGGGAATGCCCAGGATAACTATACTGCCCTGGCGGTATGGATGGGCAACCCTCAGGACACCACTTTGCTGCACACTCTCTCTGACGCAGCACAATTTCTTCCCTGCGGAACTGATTAGACACACAAGGAACGATATGAAACTTTGGCTATCGGGTTTGGCACTTCTGGCGGCGACCTCTACCGCGCAGGCTGAAAATTTCCGCATCGTGCAGTCTCCTGCGCAGAAGCTGGATATCTGGATCGACAACATCAAAGACAACACGCCGCAGAGCTGGTGTAAGCCTGAGGTGGCGCTGCGCATTGTGGCGAACGGCAAGAAAGACGTCTCCGTGCTGGAGAACTTTGTGCCGCGTCTTGGCGCGCTGCTGGAACACCAGTGCAGTAAAGTCAATAAACTCAGCTGGACGCTCAACGATCCGGCGGGAACCACGCTGGCGCAGGGCACGGCTGGCAAAGCGCAGGACTGGGCGCTGGTGGTGAAACAGGAGCAGGCCGCGCCTGCTGCGACCGTCACCGCCACCCCAGCCAGCGGCGCGTTACTGCCGCCCGATCAGAACGTGGCTTCCCGCACCGTTGCCGCCGACCGTACGCCGTGGCAGGAGTTTACCCTGCAGGACGGCTGCCACCTGCGCACCTTCTGGGAAGGGGGCGCCTCTGCACCGGCGCTCTTCATTCCGGATTCTGACACCACCCGCTGCGGGAATGGCAGCTGGCTGAGCGGACACACCGTTGTGTCGCAGTCCCGCAACGGCGGGCAGAAAGAGATGGCGGTAACGTACATTCATGGCTTCCCGGTCACCGGGCTGAATCAGAGCGCCGACCCGGAAAACGCGCTGATCACCTCCGTCAACAAAGAGCGCATGGTATTCAGCACCCCAAACAGCGACCAGAGCTGGATGATCCTGCCTTACGACAGCGCCCTGAACAGCTGGAAGAGCAACGGCACCGTCGCGGTGGAGATCTCCCGTGAAACCGCCAGCGACGATGCAAAACTGCAGGCGCGTATCGCGGCGGTGAAAAAAACCTGGAGCGCCTGGGTGGCACCCGGCACCCCGCTGAATATCGTGCTGATTGACACCCTGCGTCCTCAGCTGCGCGATCCGGCCGTTGGCGCATGGCGCGCGGCAAATTAAGGAATGGCGATGAATACGCTCTATCAACACCTGGCGGGTGAGTCGCTCAACGACGCGCTCGCGCGTCTGGAAGCAGACATCAAAGCTCGTCCGGCGGATGCCGACCTCCGCGCCGCGTTCGTGCAGTTTTTAACCCTTAGCGGCAACTGGACGCGCGCACTGACCCAGCTGAAAAGCTGGCTGGCGCTGAAGCCACAGGCGAAACCCACCGTCACGCTGCTGGAGCAGTCCATTCAGGGCGAGCTGCAGCGCGCGCAGGTGATGGCGGGACAGGCGCGTCCGGCGATGCCTGAAACCCAGTGGTCGTGGCTAACCACCCTTGCGGCGGCGCTGAGCGAGGAGGGCGAGCGCGCGCAGGCGCTGCGTCTGGAAGCCCTTGAACAGGCGCAGGCCACCCCCGGCCAGATTACCCTCGAAAACGAGGAGACGCAGGCCTTTGACTGGCTGATGGACGGCGATGCCCGTCTCGGCCCGGTGTGCGAAACCATCGTCAACGGGCGCTATTTCTGGCTGCCGTTTAACGCTATCGCGGAGATCCGTTTCCAGGCGCCTGCCAGCGTGACCGACCTGGTCTGGCGTCACGCGCTGGTGCGCCTGACGGACGGGACGGAGCAGGTGTGCCAGATCCCGGCGCGTTACCCGTTTGCGGCCGATGCCTCTGACGCGGTTAAACTCGGGCGGACCACCGACTGGCACCCGCTCGATACTGACGGCACGCTCTATGAAGGCCAGGGCCAGAAGGCCTGGCTGAGCGAGCAAAGCGAAAGCCCGCTGCTGTCCTTAAGCCTCGTGACGTTTGCGACGGATGGAGCCGATGAGTAATCCCGCTGGCGAAGGCGATCTGCTGCGCAGCGGCTGGCAAGCCCGCAGCAAGCAGGAGAAGGTGGGGGCGCGCGACAAAATGCAGCCCTCGCTGCTCGATCGCCTCACTGATAACGACCCGGAAAAAAAGCGTGAGTCGGCCAACAGCAATCTGATCACCCACGCCGCACTGCGCCGCAATGTGCTGCGCGATTTGCAGTGGCTGTTTAATACCATCAACCACGATGCCTCCGGCGATTTAAGCGCGCTACCGCACGTGAGCCGCTCGGTGGTTAACTTCGGCGTCGCGCCCCTGGCCGGGAAAAGAATGTCGGACATCGAATGGCACGACATTCAGCGCAAGCTCACCGAGGCCATCATCAATTTTGAACCACGCATTTTGCCGCAGGGGCTGCAGGTCCGCTGCGTGTCGGATACCTCCTCGCTGGATCTGCACAACGTGCTCTCCATCGAGATCAAAGGGCGTTTATGGTGCGTGCCGTACCCGCTGGAGTTTCTGTTTCGCACCGATGTCGATCTGGAAAACGGCCATTTTGAACTGAAAGATGCGGGGTAATCATGGAAAGTAAACTGCTCGAATACTACAACCGCGAGCTGGCCTACCTGCGCGAAATGGGGGCCGAGTTTGCCGAACGCTACCCGAAAGTCGCCGGACGGCTGGGCATGCGCGGCATCGACGTGGCGGACCCGTATACCGAACGTCTGATGGAAGGGTTCGCCTTCCTGACCTCCCGCGTGCAGATGAAAATGGACGCGGAGTTTCCGCGCTTCTCCCAGCGTCTGCTGGAGATGATTGCGCCGAACTATCTTGCGCCCACGCCGTCGATGGCGATTGCGGAGATTCAGCCCGACAGCAGCCGGGGCGACCTGAGCAAGGGCTTCATCGTGCCGCGCGGCACCATGATGGACAGCCTGGCGCTGAAAAAAACCGGCGTGACCTGCAGCTATACCACGGCGCACGAGGTCAACCTGCTGCCGCTGAAAA
The DNA here is from genome assembly GCF_043945315.1 of Enterobacter cloacae complex sp. 2024EL-00227. Taxonomy (NCBI): domain Bacteria; kingdom Pseudomonadati; phylum Pseudomonadota; class Gammaproteobacteria; order Enterobacterales; family Enterobacteriaceae; genus Enterobacter; species Enterobacter cloacae complex sp. 2024EL-00227. The sequence continues at coordinate 397,406 of NZ_JBIMQP010000003.1, read as the reverse complement.
TCGACAAGGTCGAGCTGGGCGGAGTCCCCGCCGATTTGCCGCTCGCACAGCTGGGTCTGAGCCAGCGGGGGATCGGCAGCGCCCTGCGGATCCGCATCGCCTGCGACGGCCCGCAACATCTCGGGCATCTGGATTTTGACCGTCTTGAGTTTTTCCTCGCCGGTCCGGATATCGAGGCGCTGAAGCTGCTGGAACTGGTGATGGAGCACCACGCCGGGGTCGTCTGTCAGACGGTCAGCCCGCAGCCGCAGCGACAGCTGCTGGCGACGGATGCGCTGCGCCAGGAGGGATTCGAGCCTGACCAGGCGCTGCTTCCGGACGATCTGCGCAACTTTGACGGCTATCGCCTGCTGCAGGAGTATTTCGCGTTTCCGGCCCGTTTCCGCTTCATTAGCCTCAGCGGTCTGAGCACGCTCATCCAGCGCTGTGAAGGTGAAAAAGCCTTCGACATCTTCATCCTGCTGGATAAGTCGGATGAACAGCTGGAGCGCGTGGTCGATGCCAGCCATCTGGCGCTGCACTGCACGCCGGTCATCAACCTGTTCCCGAAAGTTGCGGCGCGGCAGAAGCTAAATGACGGCCAGCATGAATACCATCTGGTGGTCGATAACATCCGTCCGCTGGATTATGAAATCTACGCGGTAAAAAAAATCTATGGCAGCGCGGACGGCCAGCGTGATGACCAGACGTTTCGTCCGTTCTGGAGCACCTGGAGCGGCGATGCGGGCAACTACGGGGCCTATTTTTCCCTGCGACGCGAGCAGCGCGTGCTGTCCGAGCACGCCCTGCGCTACGGCACCCGTACCGGCTATATCGGCTCGGAGGTCTTCGTCTCGCTGGTGGATGAACAGCACGCGCCGTGGCAGGAAAATCTGCGCTATATCTCTGCCGAGGTGCTCTGCACCAGCCGTGACCTGCCGCTGATGCTGCAGCAGGAGCTCGGGGAGTTCATTATGGCGGACTCCATGCCGGTGAAATCCCTCACCCTGCGTAAAGGGCCGACGCCGCCGCGTCCGGCGCTGGCGGAAGGGTTCAGCACCTGGCGGCTTATCAGCCAGCTGCAGATGAACTACCTCAGCCTGATGGACAGTAACAATGAGGAGGGGGCTGCCGCGCTGCGCCAGCTGTTAGGACTGTACGCCAACCTGGCCGAAACGCCCGTGGCGCGTCAGGTGGAGGGCGTTCGCCACTGCGTGCTGGAGCCGGTTCACCGCCGCGTGCCTGAACCCGGCCCGGTGGTGTTCGCCCGCGGGATCGGCATTACCCTGACGGTGGATGAGCGAGCCTTTTCGGGGGCCAGTCCGTGGCTCTTCGGCAGCGTGATGGAGCGCCTCTTTGCCCGTCTGGTCTCCATCAACAGCTTCACCGAGTTCACCCTGAAGAGTCAGCAGCGCGGCGAGATTGGCTACTGGGCGCCGCGCATGGGTAAAAGGGCGCTGATATGAGTGACGCCGCCACTGCACCGCTGCGCGTGCATCGCCTGACGAAGCTGCCGGACGCGTTCTGGCACGGCGTCCGCGAGACGCCCTGGCGCTACGATCTGTTTCAGCTGTTAAGGCGCATTGATGCCCAGGGCGGCGAGCGCTATCCGCTGGGCCGCGCGCCGCTGCCAAAATTTGAACCGCTGCGCATCGGCCAGCAGCCGTCGATGAGTTTTGCCCCGTCGACGCTGGCCAGGGTGCGTCAGCGGGAAGAGAGCGGGCTGCATGAGGTCTCTATCCTCAGCTTCGGCCTGTTTGGCCCGAACGGCCCGCTGCCGGTCCACATGACCGAGTACGCCCGCGAGCGTATTTATCATCATCAGGACACCAGCCTGAGCGCGTTTGCCGATCTGTTCCACCATCGTCTGGCGCTGCTGTTTTACCGCGCCTGGGCGGATGCGCAGCCCACCGTCTCGCTGGACCGCGCCGATAACAAGCGCTTTGAGGGCTATCTGGCGTCGCTGATTGGTATGGGCCAGCCGGGTCAGATGGACAACGGCAGCCTGAGCTCACACGCGCGCTTTACCCACGCCGGGCACCTGACCCGTCACGGGCGGGATCCGGAAGGGCTGGAGAAGATCCTGCGCAGCTATTTTAAGGCGCCGGTCAAACTGGTCAGCAACGTGCCGCAGTGGATGCCGCTCTCCACGCGCGAGCAGGCGCAGCTGGGAGCAGGACGCCGCATGCCGCGCATGGGTGAGTCCGCCTTTCTCGGCGTCGCCGTCCGCGACGTGCAGCATAAGTTTCGCATCGAGATTGGCCCGCTGAGCGCGGAGGAGTACAACCGCTTTCTGCCGGGTGAAGCGTGGGTCACCGAGCTGCGCGACTGGGTGCGTCAGTACGCTGGAGTGGAGTTTGAATGGGAAACGCGGGTGATCCTGCGCAAAGACGCGGTGCAGGGCGCCACGCTCGGCAGTCATGGGCGATTAGGCTATAACACCTGGCTGGGCCTTCAGCCGCAGCCTGTCCCGCGCGGCGATCTGGTGTATCGCGCAGAGCGGTAATCCTTCCGTATACCGAATCATTGTTAATGGAAACTAACATGTCAGAAATTAGCCGTGCCGTGCTTTTCGGCAAACTGGATACGCTGTTATTTACCTCTCTGGAAAGCGCCACTGCGTTCTGCAAGCTGCGCGGCAACCCCTATGTTGAGCTGGTGCACTGGCTGCATCAGCTGATGCAGCAGCAGGATGGCGATCTGCAGCAGGTCATCCGCCACTTTGCCCTCGACGAGCAGCAGCTGACGCGCGATATCGTTGCCGCGCTGGATGTGCTTCCGCGCGGGGCGAGTTCCGTTTCCGATCTCTCCGAGCATATCGACAGCGCCGTGGAGCGCGCCTGGGTCTTCGGCTCGCTGAAGTTTGGCGTCAGCCGCATTCGCGGCGGCCATTTGCTGATCGGCATGCTGAAAACCTGGAATCTGGCTAACGTGCTGAAAAGCATTTCGGCGCAGTTTACCCGCCTTAACGTCGAGGTATTGATTGAGCAGTTCGATACCATCTGCGCCAACAGTAAAGAAACACAGCAGGCCGCTGCAGCCGTCGACGCACCGGCGGGTGCGGTACCGGCTGCACAGGGGACGCTGGCCCAGTACGGTCAGGACCTGACCGCCCGCGCCCGCGACGGGAAGATTGACCCGGTTGTCGGGCGCGACGAGGAGATCCGCCAGATGGTCGATATCCTGATGCGCCGTCGTCAGAACAACCCGCTGCTGACCGGGGAGGCCGGAGTCGGGAAAACGGCGGTGGTGGAAGGGCTGGCGCTGCGTATCGCCGACGGCGACGTGCCGGAGCCGCTGCAGAACATTCAGCTGTGGCTGCTGGATATCGGCATGCTTCAGGCCGGTGCAGGCATGAAAGGCGAGTTTGAAGCCCGTCTGCAGGCGCTCATTAACGAAGTCCAGTCCAGCGCCACGCCGATCATTTTGTTTATCGATGAGATCCACACCCTGATTGGCGCAGGCGGCCAGCAGGGGACCGGCGATGCGGCGAACCTGCTGAAGCCAGCCCTGGCGCGCGGCCAGCTGCGCACCATCGGCGCCACCACCTGGGCAGAATACAAAAAGTACATTGAGAAAGATCCGGCGCTGACCCGTCGTTTCCAGACGGTGCAGGTTCACGAGCCGGACGAAGCGAAAGCCATTCTGATGCTGCGCAGCACCGTGTCGCCGCTGGAGACGCACCACCAGGTGTTGCTGCTCGACGAAGCGGTCAGCGCGGCGGTGAAGCTGTCCCACCGCTACATCCCGGCGCGTCAGCTGCCGGACAAAGCCGTGGCCCTGCTCGACACCGCCTGCGCCCGCGTCGCGGTGAGCCAGAGCGCGCCGCCTGCGCAGCTGGAAGACTGCCTGCGCCACCTTGCCGCGCTGGACGTGGAAATTGAGATTGCTGAACGCGAAGCGCGCGTGGGGGCCGGTGACGCCGAGCGCGTGACGACGTTACGCGCCGAACGCGACGCGTATGAAACAAAACGCGAAGCCCTGGCCCTGCGCTGGGAAGAAGAACGCAGCCTGGTGCAGGAAATTATTCGCCTGCGCGCGGCGCTGTTCGCGGCGGGTGATGAAGATAGCGCCGAGCTGCGCGGCCAGCTGGCGGAGCAGCAGCAGGCGCTGAACGCCCTTCAGGGCGATGAACCGCTGCTGTTTGCAGCTGTGGATGAAAACGTGGTTGCCGCGGTGGTCTCTGACTGGACCGGGATCCCGCTGGGCCGGATGGTGAAAAACGAGATCGACGCGGTACTCAACCTTGCCGACACGCTGAACCAGCGCGTTATCGGCCAGCGTCACGGTCTGGACCTGATTGCCCGCCGCGTGAAAACCTCGCGGGCGAAGCTGGACGACCCGAACAAGCCGGTGGGCGTCTTTATGCTGTGCGGTCCGTCCGGCGTCGGTAAAACCGAAACCGCGCTGGCGCTCGCCGAATCTCTGTACGGCGGCGAGCAGAACGTCATCACCATCAACATGAGCGAGTTCCAGGAAGCGCACACCGTCTCCACCTTAAAAGGTGCGCCTCCGGGGTACGTAGGGTATGGTGAAGGCGGGGTATTAACCGAGGCCGTCCGCCGCCGTCCATACAGCGTCGTGCTGCTGGACGAAATTGAGAAAGCGCACCCGGACGTCCACGAGATCTTCTTCCAGGTCTTTGACAAAGGCTGGATGGAAGACGGCGAGGGGCGCCATATTGATTTCCGCAACACCATTATTATTCTGACCTCCAACGTCGGCACCGAGCTGATTAGCGCCATGTGCGCCGATCCGGACCTCATGCCGGAGCCTGAGGCCTTAAGCGGCGCGCTGCGCCAGCCGCTGCTGGAGGTGTTCCCACCGGCGCTGCTGGGCCGTCTGCTGGTGGTGCCGTACTACCCGCTCAGCGACGAGATGCTGGGGCAGATTGTTCGCCTGCAGCTTAAGCGTATTCAGCGTCGTCTGGAGGAGAATCACAGCATTATTTCTGAGTTTGACGACAGCGTGGTGGAACAGATTGTTCAGCGCTGCACCGAGGTGGAGTCCGGCGGCCGCATGGTGGATGCTATTCTGACCAACACCCTGCTGCCTCAGATGAGCCAGATCTTACTTACCGCCAGCCGCAGCGACGAACAGTACCGACGTCTGCACGTCACCTGCGAGCAGGGCGAGTTTCACTGTCAGTTTGCCGCGTAATAATCATCAAGAGAACTGTAAAAGATGACGGATAATGATAACAATCGGACTGTCCCAAACGCGCTCCCGGTCGGGTACCGCTTCAACGAGTTTGAAATCAAAGAGGTGATCGGCGGCGGCGGTTTTGGCATTGTCTATCGCGCGTGGGATCACCAGCTCGAACGCACTATCGCTATCAAAGAATTTATGCCTTCCTCGCTCGCCGTACGCGGCGACGACATGACCCTGGTGCTGCGCAGCGAGCGCTTTGGCAAAGCATTTTCCGCGGGCCTGAACAGCTTTATTCAGGAAGCGCGTCTGCTGGCGCGTTTTAACCACCCGAACCTGCTGCACGTCCTGCGCTTCTGGGTGCAAAACGACACGGCCTACATGGGGACGCTGTTTTACAGCGGCACCACGCTTTCGCGCCTGCGTGAAGAAAAGCCGGAGCTGATCAACGAAGCCTGGATCCGCCGCACGCTGCCGATGCTGTTTGGCGCGATCAAGACCATCCACGACGAAGGCTACCTGCACCGCGACATCTCTCTGGATAACATCCAGATCCAGGATAACGGCCTGCCGGTGCTGCTCGATTTCGGCTCCGCGCGCCGCACCATCGGTAACCTTTCCGACGAAACGGAAACAATGCTGCGTCCGGGCTTTGCGCCGATTGAGCAGTACACCGATGACAACGAAAGCGAGCAGGGCCCGTGGACGGACATTTACGCCCTCGGCGCCGTGCTGCGTACCCTGATTGTGGGTTCTCCGCCGCCGGTCAGCGTGGTGCGTTCTATTCAGGATACCTGCAAACCGCTGGTGGAAATCATGCCGCAGGGCTATTCCATTCCGCTGCTGCAGGCCATTGACCGCGCGCTGGCGCTGCACATGGAGGATCGTCCGCAGTCAATCGACGAGTTCGCCGCGCTGATAGAGATGCCGGTCGCCGGGATTAACGATGTGCTGACGGCGAAAAAGCCCGGCACCATGCTGGTACCGGTGGAGGAAGAACAGCCGGCGTCGCTGCTCGACTGGCGTCGCTACAGGATCCCGGGCATGGTTGCCGCAGGCGTGCTGGTCGGCGTTGTCGCTGGCGCGATGCTGTTCAGCAGCGGCAAAGATGCGCCAGAGCAGGCTGCGCAGGCACCAGCAGAGACGCGTCCAACCGAAACCGCCGCGAACGCCCCAGACGTGAAGCCAGAAACGGCGAAGGTGAGCGAACCGGCGACGGCACAGCAGACGCCACCGCCTGCCGCGAGCCCTGTTGCGTTGGTCTATATCCGCATCCTCGACGGCGAAACGCTGAAAGTGAACGGCGAGCCAAAAGCGCTGCGCCCGGGAACCAACGGCTATGCATCGCTCAAGCTGCCGGCCGGTGAGGCGAAGATTGAACTGCAGGGCAACGGAAGAACGCGTGGCCAGACGCTGGATATTACCAAGCCGGGCACCTGGCTGGTGAATCCGTAGGAATATAAACAGGGGAGACTATGGAAGTGTGCGATCTTCGAAGTCTTAGGCTTCATTCAAAGGAGTACGAGAAGATTGTCTCTCCTGTTTGTGCGTTTTGAATTTATTCCTAACCCGGAGGGTTGAGTTGAAGCCAATATGTGCTCCCCCATTTTTTTAAATAACAATAACGGGCGTACACAAAACAAGCTCGCTCATTTAAATAGCCATCTATGGTATTTCTGGGGAGGTATGGATCTTCTCGCAATATTGCTTTATTGCGTGAATTCAGTTCGCCAGCACAGAATTCCATTCATTTCTGACGCAAAAGCGTTTAGTGATTCGTTGCATTATTATGCAGGTGATGGTTTCAGCATTTTGGTCATGCTTTTTTTTGTGCTTGACTTACTTTTATTACTCTCTTTGTGTACTTCGGCCTGTTTATTCTTCAAGCGAAAGATCGGAGCGGTTAAACTTGCCCTCGCTCAGGAATTATTTCGCTTGATTTCATTCAGATGTTCGGTCTCATTGTTCCCTCTTTTAGTAAGTATGTTTGATTTTTCAAACATCTGGTTGAATGTAGGTTTATTTGTCACATCAGAGTCACTGAAAATCTACTCTCTTGTTTTTTGGATGATCAAGAGGGAAAAGCCCCTTTCTTGAATGACGCTTTATCACAGATGCGAACCCCTTTTCTGCATCGCATAAGCTAGATGGAATAAAGATTATGCTCAACCGAATTACCGTTCAGCTCCCGGTGGAGGGGCTTCTGTTCTGGAAACTGACGGGCCGCGAGGCGATGTCCGAGTCGTTTGCGCTGACGCTGACCGTGCTCGGCACGGACGCGCGCATTGACCGCAGTAAGCTGCTGGGCCAGCCGGTCACGGTGACCATCCCGACGCAGAATCTGCTGACGTCCCGCTATATTAACGGCAAGATTACCCGGGTGGCGGTCAGCGCCGTTGAGCTGACGGGCACCCGCTATGCGGTGTACCAGCTGACGGTGGAGCCGGACCTGTGGCCAATGAAGCGCGACCGCAACCTGCGTATTTTCCAGGGCCAGACGGTGCCGCAGATTGTGAAAACCCTGCTGGGTGAGCATCAGGTCAACGTTGAGGACAAACTCACCGGCAGCTACCGGGTGTGGGACTACTGCGTGCAGTATCAGGAGTCGAGCCTGGACTTCATCAGCCGCCTGATGGAGCTGGAGGGGATTGCGTATCACTTCCGCCATGAGGCGGACAAGCACACCCTGGTGCTGACCGATGCCGCCACGCAATACCAGCCGTTCAGCGGCTATGAGGTTATTCCTTACCACCAGACGCCGTCCGGCGGCAGTACGGACGAAGAGGGCATCAGCCAGTGGGCGCTGGAGGACAGCGTGACGCCGGGGATTTACAGCCTCGACGACTATGACTTCCGCAAGCCGAACGCGTGGCTGTTCCAGGCCCAGCAGAACCCGGCATCGCCGAAGCCGGGCAGCATCGACGTGTACGACTGGCCGGGTCGCTTTGTGGACAAGGGGCACGGGGAGTTCTATGCCCGTATCCGTCAGGAGCGCTGGCAGGTGGAGCATCAGCAGATTCAGGCCACCGCCACGGCGGCGGGGATTGCGCCGGGGCACACCTTCACGTTAACCAACGCGCCATTCTTCAGCGACAACGGCGAGTATCTGGTCACGGCCGCGGGTTACCACCTCGAAGAGAACCGCTATGCCAGCGGCGAGGGGGAGACCATTCACCGGACCGATTTTACGGTCATTCCTGCGTCAGTGGCCTACCGTCCGGCGCAGACCACGGCGTGGCCGCGCACCTACGGCCCGCAGACGGCGAAAGTGGTGGGGCCGAAGGGCGAGAGTATCTGGACGGACAAATACGGCCGGGTGAAGGTGAAGTTCCACTGGGACCGTCTGGCGAAGGGCGATGACACCAGTTCCTGCTGGGTGCGCGTGTCGAGCGCGTGGGCGGGCCAGGGCTACGGCGGGGTGCAAATCCCGCGCGTCGGCGATGAGGTGGTGGTGGACTTTATCAACGGCGACCCGGACCGGCCGATTATTACCGGGCGCGTGTACAACGACGCGAGCATGCCGCCGTGGGCGCTGCCGGCTGCGGCGACGCAGATGGGCTTTATGAGCCGCACAAAAGACGGTTCCGTGGACAATGCCAACGCCCTGCGGTTTGAGGATAAAGCGGGTGCAGAGCAGGTGTGGATCCAGGCCGAGCGCAATCTGGATATTAACGTCAAAAACGACGAAACACATTCTACTGAAAAAAATCGAACCCAGTTCGTTGGCGAAGATGAAACCTTACGGGTAGCGAAAAATCAGAAATCAGGGATTAAAGGCGATGTGGTATGCCTGACGGGGAACAGTCGAAACGATAAAGTCGTTAATAATTTTATACTTTCCGCAGGAAATACGCTGAGACTGGAATGTGGTGAAAGCGCCATCGAGCTATCAAAAGACGGCAGCGTCCATATCATTGGTAATAATTTTAACTTTACTGCGAAACAGAACGCGCAAATTAATACGCTTTCCGGCGAATTACATTTGAACCCTGATGATGGACAAAATGTCATCGATCCGCCTGGCGCATCCCTTCAGGGTGAAATCCAGCAGGAAGTGGATAGTTTTTTTGTTATTAATGGCAATAAATAAGAGTAACCCGAATGGCTGAATATATTCTTCAGGAAGCATCCCTTGCCTTACCCGATGTATTTAAAGACAGAACCATGAATTTATTTACCCTGAGTGATAACGGAGCCAGCGAGTTTACTTTTGTTGTTTCTCGTGCGAGTGCTAAAAACGAAGATAAAGTCCATGATGCGGCAACTCGTTTGGTACGTGAACTGGAAATTACGGTGCCCGACTTTCGTCTCGAATCCTCGCAGATGACCTCTGTTGATGGTCTCCCGGCAGTTGAGCTTTTTTATCAATTCAAAAATGATAATGCGATCATTTTCCAGAGGCAGACCGTTATTTTGCTCGGTGACCATCCTGGCGGCCAAAAGATGGTGTGTTATATCGGTACTTGCCCGGGCGAGTTTAGCGATTATTATCATAATCAATATCAGGAAATTATCCGCAGTATTAAGTTCCACAAACCGGCTCAGACTGAAACTAGAGAAATGCTCGCTGCCGACAGCCAGGGGCCATTTTTTGCGCTTGATAGTGAGAGTAAGGAATTGAGTGTCTTTGAAAACATTCAGGAACTGTATGGACATCTTTCGCTTCAGCGGGCGAAAGAGGGGCAATATTTGCTTTTTGAAAAACAGGGTAAACCACTCAGTATTGCACCCGTTCCGGGGAGCCAACCCCTTCGTTACGCGCTGTGGACGACTTTCGCAGACAAATCACATCACCTACTTTCACAGCTTTCCGTATGCCGCCAGGTGTCTGGTTCTGACCCGCTTGATACAGCCGACCGGATCCGTAAGTATCTGATGGCACAGCGAGCCGAATAGCCATGTCCGAATGTCAGGCTGCTCGCGTAGATGATGAGATTGCACATACAGCCTCAAAAGGCTGGATGATTGCAGGATTGGTGGGCGGGGCCATTCTGGGCGCAGCTGCCGTTGTCGTCACCGGAGGGACCGCGCTGGTTGCTGTTTCTGCCGTTGCGGCTGGGGCATGCGCTGCGGGTGGGTTGGGTGAGCTCCTCGGCAGTATGTCATGGGCTCCACGCCATACTACCGGTACGCTAAAAGAAGGTTCACCCAATGTTTTTATCAACAGCCGAAAGGCGATCCGCGCTCACCTGTCAGCCGGAGAGTGTGATGAGCACAGCGGTAGCCTGCAACGGGTTGCGGAAGGTTCGATAAAAGTTTACATCAACAACTTTCCCGCCTCTCGCACAGGCGATAAATTGACATGCAGCGCTGAGATTAGTCAGGGATCGCGTAATGTTATTATCGGTGGAAACAAAGTTCAGACCGATGAAATAAGTCCTGAAATCCCGGAATGGGTGAACTGGACGATGCTCGCCGTTGGTGCCGGAGCCATGGCGGTGCTGGCCAGTCCGGCAATCGCACTTCTGAGTACCCTCGGTGCGATGGGCGGTGGGACAGTCGGTAGTTATGCGGGGGGAATGCTGTTTGGCGAAGGTAGCGACGGTCAGAAATGGGGGATGCTGATCGGCTCGGTTATTGGCGGCGGGGCTGGCATGAAAGGCGGGGCAAGGTTTGATGCGTGGCGGGCTGGTAAGCCTGTTCTCGAACCGGTTAAGCCAAATATTTCGGCCCGAAGAGCTGAACTTAATGAAAAATTTGGACGCACGGGCGATCTTAATAGAGATATTAATATCCGTGCAAATCAAAAAATTGTTGATGATTTTATGCGTTCTCAGGGTGTTGAAGAAAGTAAAATACCAGCTTATCGCAGCGGTATAGATCTTGAACAGAGAGTGACAATTGAAACAATCAATAAAGGCAAAATAGCTTATCAGAATCAATCCCCAGGGAATTGGCAAGGAAACTGGTATTCTCTTGACGAATCGACCCCTGCCACAAAACTAGGCATTAACCCAGAGGGACAGGTCAGGGATACGGGGTTAATTGTTCCTAAAGAAGTAAAAGCTTATCAAGCGCAACAAAAAGTTGAGATGCTTCGAAGTAGTGCCACACCAGCCTTGGACACCTGGTCTGTACCAGACAAACCTTTCCAGACAGAAGGCGGTGGGATACAATGGTTTACCACTAAGCGTGATATTTGGACTCCATATAATGAATAACATGACAGCTCTAAATTATGTTGAAAAAGCATTAACTTTAGCAGAAAAGAGATATGCTGAGGTAAAACATCTCAACCCCCACTCCCCACTTTTACAAATGTACGATTCTATTGTACAACAATTAATATTTCTACGGGATTTAATCGAAGGCAAGGAAAAGGATAAAGCAAAATTATGGAAAATGACTTTCGGTATGTATGCAGCAAAGGAGTTTGATAATTCTGATGAGTTGTTTTTTGAAAGGTTGTCGGATGCCTGGTTTATTGTGGATCAAATCCGCCGAGGGTTAAAGGTTAGACTGCCGCATGAGGTTGATGCCAATTACAAAATGAAACAACATAATCTTAAAATGAAATATCCTGGTGAATTTTAGGGTTTGATATTAAAAATATTTTATTATGGGTGAATGGTGATAGACTTACATGCTAATTTGAATGTATTGTTAAAATATGTAGATATATATCGTAAGTACTTACCTGTTAGCAGTCTTTCAGTCCAGCAGAAGATGCAGTATAAATATAATGATAAACTATTAGAATCATCTTTTGATTGCGATGCACAAAAACAATGGGACTTAACACCACAATGTAACATCTCACTCGCGGAATCACGGGATCGTGCTGTCGGTGCGCTTATAGGTCTTGCTGTTGGAGATGCTGTAGGTACGACGCTCGAATTTTTACCTCGTGACAAAGCACATGTCAAAGATATGATAGGTGGTGGGCCATTTCGACTCCGCGCAGGTGAATGGACGGATGATACATCCATGGCATTATGTCTTGCGGAAACGCTTCTTGAGAAAGGTGATGCTGATACTACCTGCTTCAGGAATAAGCTTTTGGCATGGTATCAGCATGGTTATAACAGTTCTAATGGCGTCTGTTTTGATATAGGTAATACAACGCGATTTGCTTTAGAGCAATATTTAACAATTGGCCCGGGATGGAGCGGCAATACTGCGGCAGAAACTGCAGGTAATGCTTCCATTATCAGACAAGCCCCTGTCTCTATTTTTTTTAGAAAGTCATTAAGCAAAGCGTTTTATGAAGCTAAAAAACAGAGTATCGCAACACACGGTGCCGCGGAAGCAATAAATAGCACACAGTATTTAAGTTATTTGCTTGTGCATATGATTAACGGTAGCAATAAAGATTTTGTTTTTTCTCCGCACGTTATGCCGCTTCAGCCACGCGTAATGATTATCAACGCGGGTGAATATAAGCAAAAAACTCGCAATCAGATTCGTTCAAGTGGTTATGTTATCGATACGCTTGAGGCCGCGATGTGGTCCGTATGGAATACTGATAATTTCCGTGATGCCATTCTACTGGCAGCTAACCTTGCCGATGATGCTGACAGCGTTGCAGCGACGGCGGGTCAAATCGCGGGGGCATTATATGGTTATTCCGGTATTCCGCAGGACTGGAAAGATAAACTCGTGCAACACGAACGTATCGCCACAATGGCAGGTGAGTTATTCGATAGAGCACCTGAGGACAATTTATTATAATTGAATAATTCCTATGGCACGGCTATTGTAGCGTGCCATTCAGTTGAACAGAAAATGTTGTGTTAATGTGAAGTTATATGTGAGAAAAAACTCACCTAGCCAGCACTGAAAATATATTGAATTGCTCAGCAATAAAATACAACTATTAGGTAATGTTGTTTTCTCGCACCCTATATTTTCGGTTAAAAAACGACCTCGCCAGCAAAAAGATGGAAGGATAGAGTATTTTTCAAGATGAAATCGGTGTAAGATTGCACAAGAATAAAGAAAGCTATACCGGTCTGGATTACATTAATGATGCCATTGATATAATCAATCAACGATTGGAAATAAAACCTGATTTTTCACTATATGTTATGGTGAAGTGTCAGTTGGATTATATTAAATCTCTTTTAATCGGTGCTGAAAAAGATAAAAGTAAATTACATGCATTGAACTTAGGAGCACTCGCGTCCAAAGAATTTGATACAACAGATGCCGAACTTGCTGAACATTTATCTAATGCTAATTATATAGCTTCGCAGATGGGACAAGGATTAAAGATTATTCTTCCGCATGAACAAGATTTGGAGTATTTGAAAAGACAAAAAAGATATCGCAATTGATTAATTTTTTGTTTTTATATCTGATAAGATGTGAACATCCAGGTCCTGGTTGATTTGTTTTACTGTTTGTATGGTCACAAATAAAAATAGTGGAGAATGAAAGGTGAAATGGATTGGTTGTATATTTTTCATTTTCATCACTTTGGTTTATATCTGGAATGGAAAAGACTTATTCAGTAAAAAACAATGGTTCCTTGCTGGGTTGATGTTCGTTCTGGTGCTAGTGGTTACGGTTGTTATTGGTTTTACGTTGAAATGGCTCGCTCAGTCAATGTCATTATTCTCCGTCGCAACGGCGAAACACTATTCGATTATCTTTTCCATGTCTTTCCTGTGCGTATGGGGACTAAAAGTTACCGTTGTGCTGCTCTGCACGATCTTTTCCGGGATTACAGGAGGGCACAAAAAATACAATGCTGAAAATTATGAAGCAATATCGTCTATAACACGCGTCGTTGCGCCTTGCTTACTTATCGTTGCTAAAAGCGTAGTTTCCCTGGGGAGCGTCCTTATGTTTTCAGGTTTATGGCTTAAATAAGCACGATTTAAAAAATATCTCAATGAACACCGAGATTAGTCCATAGTGGAATAAAGATTATGCTCAACCGAATTACCGTTCAGCTCCCGGTGGAGGGGCTTCTGTTCTGGAAACTGACGGGCCGCGAGGCGATGTCCGAGTCGTTCGCGCTGACGCTGACCGTGCTCGGCACGGACGCGCGCATTGACCGCAGTAAGCTGCTGGGCCAGCCGGTCACGGTGACCATCCCGACGCAGAGCCTGCTGACGCCCCGCTATATAAACGGCAAGATTACCCGGGTGGCGGTCAGCGCCGTTGAGCTGACGGGGACCCGCTATGCGGTGTACCAGCTGACGGTGGAGCCGGACCTGTGGCCAATGAAGCGCGACCGCAACCTGCGTATCTTCCAGGGGCAGACGGTGCCGCAGATTGTGAAAACCCTGCTGGGTGAGCATCAGGTCAACGTTGAGGACAAACTCACCGGCAGCTACCGGGTGTGGGACTACTGCGTGCAGTATCAGGAGTCGAGCCTGGACTTCATCAGCCGCCTGATGGAGCTGGAGGGGATCGCCTATCACTTCAGACACGATGCGGACAAGCACACCCTGGTGCTCACCGACGCCGCCACGCAGTACCAGCCGTTCAGCGGCTATGAGGTTATTCCTTACCACCAGACGCCGTCCGGCGGCAGTACGGATGAAGAGGGCATCAGCCAGTGGGCGCTGGAGGACAGCGTGACGCCGGGGATTTACAGCCTCGACGACTATGACTTCCGCAAGCCGAACGCGTGGCTGTTCCAGGCCCAGCAGAACCCGGCGTCGCCGAAGCCAGGCAGCATCGACGTGTACGACTGGCCGGGTCGCTTTGTGGACAAGGGGCACGGGGAGTTCTATGCCCGTATCCGTCAGGAGCGCTGGCAGGTGGAGCATCAGCAGATTCAGGCCACCGCGACGGCGGCGGGGATTGCGCCCGGGCACACCTTCACCTTAACCAACGCGCCGTTCTTCAGCGACAACGGAGAGTATCTGGTCACTGCCGCGGGTTACCACCTCGAAGAGAACCGCTATGCCAGCGGCGAGGGGGAGACCATTCACCGGACCGATTTCACGGTCATTCCTGCGTCGGTGGCCTACCGTCCGGCGCAGAGCACGGCGTGGCCGCGCACCTACGGCCCGCAGACGGCGAAAGTGGTGGGGCCGAAGGGCGAGAGTATCTGGACGGACAAATACGGCCGGGTGAAGGTGAAGTTCCACTGGGACCGTCTGGCGAAGGGCGATGACACCAGTTCCTGCTGGGTGCGCGTGTCGAGCGCGTGGGCGGGCCAGGGCTACGGCGGGGTGCAAATCCCGCGCGTGGGCGATGAGGTGGTGGTGGACTTTATCAACGGCGACCCGGACCGTCCGATCATTACCGGGCGCGTGTACAACGACGCGAGCATGCCGCCGTGGGCGCTGCCGGCTGCGGCGACGCAGATGGGCTTTATGAGCCGCACAAAAGACGGTTCCGTGGACAATGCCAACGCCCTGCGGTTTGAGGACAAGGCTGGCGCAGAGCAGGTATGGATCCAGGCCGAGCGTAACATGGACACCAGCGTTAAAAATGATGAAACGCACAGCGTCGGCGGAGCGCGCAGCCATTACGTGAAGAAAAATGAACTGCATCGCGTGGAAGCGAATCAGACCCAGGCTGTGAAAGGTGGCACCGAGATCCTGACGGGGAAAGGCAAGCTGGATGCGGCGGTGGAGCAGTACGTCATTGCTTCCGGGACGAAGCTGCGGCTGGTCTCTGGTGAGAGCGCCATTGAACTCAACGCGAACGGCAAGATTAACCTAATCGGCAAAGAGTTTAACTTCTTTGTCGAAGGGGATGGTTATATCACCACGGGCGGTAAGCTGCATCTGAACACGTCGGGAACCAAGCCGGGCACGACGGCGCCGGGATCGGGGCATAAAGGGGATATTGATGCGGCGGTGCAGGCGAAATTTACGCCAAAAGATGAGTAAGGCCGGTGCGGTACTTATCGCATTATTAACGACGGGAATGGCTGAAGGAGACGCTCAGAAAAAGGATCTTTGGATGTTCATTTCCGGGATGAGTGCATCGCTTAAGACTTTATCCGTTACAACCCTTAGTAATGCGCCGTTATCGTTTAAGATGACCAGGCAAAATGAATATATCAATTTCTACAATGCCGACGATATCAAACTCGCTGATGGGACGAACATAACCGCAATTGAGTTACGTTTAAGCAAAGATAACGACGGCATGGCGCCTTTACTGAATTTTTCACCCTCCTCAGGTCAATGCATAACGCTTGATACCGTTAAAAAGCGCTATCCGCAGTTGAGGTTAACTGATTATCCGCGCGGCCGTTCGGAGAACGAAGTGACCAGCTATACAGCCCGAAAAGATATGAATGGACAAAAGGTGAGCTTCAGTTTCACCGTGAAAAATCCTCACTGTCTGGGTTCTGTCGTCATTAGCGCAGACTAAGAAATACTGCACTCCTGTCCTGGCGGTTTCTTCTGGATGATAATTGCAATACACATTCAATAAATGACGATTAACGTGAAAAAACACACGCCGACATTTCTTTTTTCTGCCCTGATGTTTACCTGTCTCGGCAGCAATGTGGTTTTGGCTCAGGTGATTCCTCCCGTTCTGACAAAACGGGATTTTTCTGTGCAGATCAAAGACCAGCCTGTCGCATTGGGCGACCGATGGTCTCCTGATAGTGCCGGTAAAATTGATGTGCCGTGGGAAGGCAACTTTGTCGGTGAGGTTCCTTTTGACGGAACGAACTATAAATTCTACCAGCATCAAAGGGCTGGGTTAGAAATATTCAGTTCAAATCTCTGGTGGGATAAAGCTGAACGAAGCGTTGATGATTATATCGTGTCGCAGATTACGCTGACTGCCGAAGACTTCGCAACGCCGCGGGGTGTCCATGTGGGTTCAACAACCAGAGAGCTGAACAACGCATACGGCAATGGCCTTGTTGAAAATGATTCCGGGACCCAGTGGGTTTCCTATGCGTTGGGTAAAAAAGTACTCTCTTTTGAGATGAATGGCGGCAACGTTGTGAAAATAACAATGAATTACGATAATGGTTCTTCAGAGTAAATTATGCCCAATAAACTTTTAGCATCCGCATTGTGCGCGGCTTTATTGGCTGGCGTCGTTGAAACCTCTACGGCACTTGAATTATCGCAGTACAATAAGCTCGATACGGTAAGTCGCATCGTTAATGATAGCGAAGTGACGGACATTCTCAGGAAAACGCTGGGAAATCATTACCAGGCCTTTATTGATAACTTTGATGTCTTCGGTGAACCGCATACCACTCCAGGTGGAGGATTGTTTGTTGAGGGCTGGCTAAAGGATCTCTACCAGGAAAATGCCTCAGCGCTGGTTATCAATCCTGACGGCAAAATCTTCGCGGCCTGGGTGGTTCCAGAATCAAACGTTATCCATTACCAGTCCTCTGATAATAGTCAGCCGATTAATGCCGATATTCAGCAATGGGCCGCCAGGTTCAATACGATGCAGTTTGCAGCGAACAGCCAATCGAGACCTGCGTTTGACGGGGTTTGGGCAGGCGGGGTTGGCAACGACTCGACGTTAACCCTGCAGTTAGCTGAATCAGGCAACCGTATCACCGGGTCTTATTGCTATATCTCCCAGAGAGGAAACCGCATCGACTGCCCGGAAGATGATGAGCGAAATCTTAGCGGTACGATCGCGGGAAACCGTGCGAACGTTGAGTTCAACTCATCGTTTGGCGGCGCAGGCGGACGGGCTGTTATGGAAATAAAGGGGAGTGAGATGGAATGGCGTTTAGTTACTCCTCCTCAAAAAGGAAATTATTATGCTCCGCAGCGTTATACGTTACGTAAAGCCGCTTCGGTTCAAAACGCTGAAACCAGAAAACTGGACACCGAAAGGTTCGCTATTTCTCTTATAAATAAGTGCGGTCATTTTGATAGCGAATGTGATCAGATGGTCTATCTCGGCGTGCGCAAAAGCGATAACAGTACGATCTCCTTAAAGGGGAAAACGTTACACGACCCCGCAGGTAAAATAATCGGCTCAACCTACAAGAATGGCGAGATCGCTTATACCGTGACGTATGCACCCGTGAAATTGGTTGTCAGCAAAGGCAGCCATGTTTTAGTCGAACAATCAGGTCAATGGCGTAAATAATAAAACAGCCAGCCAAAGGGCCAACATGGATTGGCCTTTTTGTTTCTCTCAATATTAATCATCCCGAGTTCACTTATGAAATACACCCTCCAGGAAGGTTCATTTTCCCTTTTTCCTGCTGCCTGGCAGGATAACAGCATGAACATTATTCGCGATGACGAAAGCGGGCTGTCCGTGGTGGTCAGCCGCGGCGTGATTCCCGATGGCAGCGACTACGAACAAGAGTTTCACCGCCAGTGGGATGTGTTGCGTCCTCAGATGGGTGAGATCGCCCAGAGCGAATTCCGGAACGTAAACGCCGGGCCTGACGGAAAAATTAGCGGACTGGAAGTCGAGACCACCTTTGACCGTAACGGACAGCGCCTGTGGCAAAAACAGCTGGCCGTGCAGACGCCGAGCAAACCGGTATTGATGATTTTTACCCTCTCGGCATTAAGAGCCTTTACCGAAGAGGACGAGGTGCGCTGGAGCGCGCTTAAGCAGAGTTTGACGCTAAACGACAACCGGAATGTGTAAGGCATGAGCGATAACAACGCGGCCCGTAAGGGCGACGAGATTATTCACTCCAGCATTTTTGCTGATATCACCAGCATTGTGGCGGAAGGTGCCGCCTATGCGGTGATCGGTGCGGCAGTGGGGCTGGCGGCTACGGCCGCCGCGCCACTCCTCGGTGCCGGAGCCGCCGCAGCGGGCGTGGCGGCGATTGGGTCCAGCTGTCTGTTAAGCGGCATCGTTGGCGGCGTGCTGGCGAACGTGGCGGGGATCACCGACGATATCAGCAACGCCGCGGAAGGGTTAGGCAATGCGCTTTTCCCGCCGTCGCCTGCGGGTAAAATCACCACCGGTTCAAATAACGTTCTGACCAACGCAATCCCCGCCGCACGCGCGGCAGGCACGCTCACGCCCGCCGATACCCCGTCCCCTGAGCCGCAGTCACCGGGCAGCTTTGCCGATTACGCGGGCATGTTGCTTTCCGCCGCCGGACAGTTTGGCAGCGAAATGTGGCAGCCGAGTGTCGCCTCTGCCGCCGCGGGAACCTCGCCGCTGGAAGAAGACAAGGTGGCGTGTGAAAAGCACTCCGGGCCACAGTATCTGGCGGAAGGCTCCAAAAGCGTCTTCATCAATGGCCAGCCCGCGGTGCGTGCGAAAGATCGCACCACCTGCGAAGGCACCGTTTCCGACGACGTCTCCCCGAACGTGATCATCGGCGGGGACACGCTCACGGTCCGCGATATCAAAAGCGGTAAAACGCCGGGTCTGGCGCTGGGGATGATTGCGCTCTCCCTGCTGCGCGGGCGTCCGGGCAAGATCCTGAAAAACATGCCCTGCGCGCTGGCCGCGGCCGGCGGCGGGATGCTGGCGGATATGGCGGTCAACGCCGTGTTTGGCTCCTCGCACCCGGTCCACGCCGCCACCGGCGTGAAGGTGCTGAACGATGACGACGAACTCGATTTCTCGCTGCCGGGGCGCTTCCCGCTTCGCTGGCAGCGCAGCTACAACAGCCTGACCACCCGCGAAGGGCTGTTCGGTCTGGGCTGGGCAACCACCTTTGACAGCTATCTGGCGCTGGAAGAAGACAACGCCACCTGGTTCGACGAAACCGGGCGCGAGCTGAGCTTCGAACTGCCGCCTGTCGACCGCGCGTTTTACAGCATCAGCGAAGGCATCATTATCCGCCGCAATGAGAGCGGCGACGTGGCGATTGCCGACGATGACGGCGCGGTGTGGCGTCTGTACAAACCGACCCGCATGAATCCTTCTATCCTGCGTCTGGCCTCCCTTAGCGATGAATACGGCAACGCGCTGCTGACGGCGTGGGACGAGCACGGCAGGCTGGTTGGTATCCATGATGAGCCGCGGGCCATCGACGTCACCCTGCGCTATGACGATGAACGTTTCCCGCAGCGCGTGACCGCAGCCAGCCATTTCGACGGCAACCAGACCTGGCCGCTGATGCTGTGGGGCTACGACGCGCGCGGCCAGCTGGCGAGCGCGACGGATGCCTCCGGCGTGGTGACGCGTGAATACCGCTATAACGACCACGGCCTGATGGTCTGGCACCGGATGCCGGGCGGGCTGGAGAGCGAATACCGCTGGCAAAAATTCGACCACTGGCGCGTGGTGGAAAACCGCACCAGCACCGGCGACGGCTGCCGCTTTAGCTATGATTTAGCCGCCGGGCTGACGACCGTCGAGCACTACGACGGTCAGACGCGCCGCCACTACTGGAACGCGCAGAATCTGATTGTCCGCTACGTAGACGAGCGCGGTGAAAACTGGCGCTACGAGTGGGATGATAACGAGCTTCTCACGCGTCGCATCGATCCGCTCGGCAACGCCGTCACCTTCGTCTACGACGAGATGGGCAACCGGGTGCAGGAGACCGATGCCGACGGCAATACCCGCACCACCACCTGGCTGGAGCACCGCGCGCTTCCCGCGGCCATTATCGAAGCCGACGGCAGCGCCACCCGGTTCTGGTACGACGAACATCACGGGCTCAAGCGCGTGGTGAACCCGATGGGGCAGACGACGCAGCTGCGCCGGGACGCGTTCGGCCAGGTCGTGGAAGAGGTCGATGCCGCTGGCAACAGCCGCTACCAGGAGTACAACGAGGCCGGGCAGATTGTCCGTTCGACGGACTGTTCCGGGCGTATTACCCGCTATCGCTATCATCCGCTGGGCTGGCTGGTGGCTGAGACAGCCGCCGACGGTGAAGAGACGCGCTACCGCTACGACGCCGCAGGGCGTCCGGTACAGCTCGACCGCCCGGAAGGCTGGACGGAATCGCTCAAATGGAACGAACGTGGCCTGCCGGTGAAGCATGCGGGCGCCGACGGGAAAGAAAGTGAGTTCAGATACGACGAGGCGGGGCGCTTAACCGCCACCCGAAATACGCAGGGTGAAGAGGTGCGCCGCAGCTGGGACAGCCGCGGGCGTCTGATTGCCCTGGAAAACGAGAACGGCGAAGCGTATCAGTTCCGCTGGGGGCCAGACTCGCTGCTGCTGGAAGAGGTGGGGCTCGATGGCGTGGCCTCGCAGTATCGCTATGATGCCTGCGGGCGCACGATTGCTCGCACCTTTGCAGCCGGTCATCCGGAGGCTATCACCCACGCCTTCGCCTGGAGCGCGAGCGGCCAGCTGGTCGCCCGCACCACGCCGGAAGGGCAGACCCGCTACCACTACACTCCGTCCGGGCTGTTAAGCCGGATTGGGCTGCATCCTGCGCTTTCAGCCGACGTGTGGACCACCGAGGCAGAGCAGGAGCTTGCCTTTGAGTATGACGCGCTCGGTCGCGTGACGCGCGAAGCGGGCGAGCACGGTGAGCTGGCGTGGGAGTATGACGCGCTGGGCAACCGCACCTCCGTCACGCTGCCCGATGGCCGCGAGCTGAAGCAGTTCTACTACGGTAGCGGGCATCTGCTCAGCATTGCTCTCGACAAGCTGTCGGTCTCCGATTTTACTCGCGACGAACTCCACCGTGAGACCAGCCGCACCCAGGGGCTGTTGACCACCCGCAGCGAGTACGACCGCCTCGGCCGACTGCACCGCCGGGACGTCTTTACCGGAAATGCCCAGCGCCCGTCGCCGCGCCGCTGGTCCCGCCGCTGGGATTACGACTACCGCAATAACCTGGTGCGAGAAGAGCGGGACGATAACCCGTTCAGCTGGTACCGCTGGCAGTACGACAGCGCCGGGCGCCTGCTCGTTCAGGACGGCACGCTGCCTGGCCAGGAGCAGTGGCGCTGGGATGCAGCCGGTAACCCGCTGGAAGGTTCTGCTGAGAAGGTCACGCACAACCGCCTGACGCAGCTGAACGGCATTCGCTGGCGTTATGACATCCACGGCCGCACCGTGGAGAAGGATAACGGCCAGACGCGCTGGCACTACCGGTACGACGGCGAACACCGCCTGACGGAGGTTATCAGCCAGCCGCGGGATCGCAACAGGCCGCAGATGCAGGTCAGCTTCCGCTACGACCCGCTCGGACGCCGCATCAGCAAAACGCGCCAGCAGATGCTGGGCGGTCAGCCAACCGGCAAACCGGTGACCACCCGGTTTGTCTGGGAAGGGTTCCGCCTGCTGCAGGAACTGCACGGAGACGTACCGCTGACCTACGTCTACAGCGACCAGGACAGCTACGACCCGCTGGCGCGTATTGACGGCGTTGATGCTCCGGAGATTTTCTGGTTCCACTGCCAGCCGAACGGCACGCCGGAGCGGATGACGGATATCGAAGGGCAGGTGCGCTGGGAAGGGGTGAACGGCGCCTGGGGCAAGCTGCTGCGGGAAAGCGAGACGCAGATATCAGGATATTCTCAGAACCTGCGCATGCAGGGGCAATACCTGGACCGTGAGACAGGGCTGCACTACAATCTGTTCCGGTATTACGACCCGGACTGCGGACGGTTTACGCAGCAGGACCCGATAGGGCTGGCGGGGGGGATAAACCTTTACCAGTATGCGCCGAATGCGCTGAAATATATTGATCCTCTTGGCTTATCATCAACGACTTTCTATCATGCTGGTGATATTCGGGGCGAGATTAATCCTTCTATGGGGAGGCATGGATTAGATTTTAATCCTTCTAATCAAGGTGGTTTTTACGTAACTACTGATAAATCACAGGCTATTAAATGGGCAGAGCTGAGAGGACATCCAACTATAACGCAATTTGATATACCGAATTCAGAACTCGATAAACTAAATATAAAAGTATTTGAGTCTGCTGATAATGAATGGGCTAAATTTGTAACTCAGGGTAGAGCCAACACACTTGCACATAGTTATGATGCTGTAAGTGGACCAATGTTAGCAAACCCAGGTACTGTAAAAAAAGGAGGAAAGGCTAAGCCCATAGGTTCACAGCTTGCTATTTTCTCAAATAAAGCAGCAGCCGTGTTTGATCGTTATAAAGTAAAAAAAAGGTGTAAAGGTCAATGAATATTATCGATGGTATCCAATTCAGTAATTCTAATGAAAGTGTTATTTTTAATTACTATAGTTGGGTTGAGTTGATTAAAGCGATTATTGTTAAATATGCGAATAAAACAGAGAGTGAGGCTGAACGTATAGTATTAGCCTCTCCACTTGTTCGTATTAAGGAAAATGATTACATGTCTGTCGCTTTGCGCAGTCATGAAAGTGAGTATCATTGGGCAATGTTAATTGCTTATGGTGATCAATATTGGACAAAGGGAGTTTCTCCAGATGAACCTGACGGATACTTTGAGTGGGAAAAAGAATACAGAAAAAAAAATAATCTGGCAGAAGATAACTTTATTTTTAGTGATTAAGTTAAATAAAAAAATTTAAGAAGTAATATCTTGTCAGTTTTATTGTATGTTATGGTATTATTATGTTGAGGCATATAGTAATATCTCGTAGTGATCCCTTTTTAAGACTTAAAGCTCCGCTAAGAATTATAATGTAATCATATGCTATAAGTGGATTCATCTCTGTAAAACCAACGGAAGATTTAATTATTACTTGCGATAAGACAAACTGAGAGGCAAAGGATGAGCACAGTTTACGAAGTTATTTTAGCCCTATATAAAACCACTCGAAGAAATCGACGAAGCGATACTTGCTCATGTGGAGTGGCTTAAAAAGGGGTACGCAGAGGGGATTTTCCTGACATCCGGTAGAGGGATCCCAAGAAACGGTAGTGTCATTCTCGCTAAATGCGAGAGTCTTGCTTCTCTTGAAGAGCTCTTACGCGAGGATCCTTTTCAGAGATTAAAGCTTGCGACTGTTGAGATCATTCCCTTTGAACCCAGTATGAAGACAGAACTCTTAGACAATGTGTTTTGACCCCGCAATAAAAAAAACACCCCAGGGCGTGGTTTTTTTCATTCAAGACGACTCAGACGTTGAACAGGAAGTTCATCACGTCGCCATCTTTAACGATGTAATCTTTATCGACGGGACATCTTTACCGGCAATGCCCAATGCCCGTCGCCGCGCCGCTGGTCCCGCCGCTGGGATTACGACTACCGTAATAACCTGGTGCGGGAAGTACGGAACGGTAACCCGTTTAACTGGTACCGCTGGCAGTACGACAGAGCCGGGCGCCTGCTCGTTAAGTACGGCATGCTGCCCGGTCAAGAGCAGTGGCGCTGGGATGCGGCTGGTAACCCGTTAGAGGGCGCTGGAGAGAAGATTGCCCATAACCGGGTCACGCAACTGAACGGTATTCGCTGGCGCTATGACATCCACGGCCGTACCGTAGAGAAGGATAACGGCCAGATCCGGCACTACCGGTACGATGGCGAACACCGCCTGACGGAAGTCATCAGCCAGCCGCGGGACCGCAACAAACCGCAGACGCAGGCCAGTTTCCGCTACGATCCGCTCGGTCGCCGCATCAGCAAAACGCGCCGCCAGATGCTGGGCGGACAGCCAACCGGTAAGCCGGTTACCACCCGGTTTGTCTGGGAAGGGTTCCGGCTGCTGCAGGAAGTGCACGGGGATGTGCCGCTGACCTACGTTTACAGCGATCAGGACAGCTACGACCCGCTGGCGCGTATTGACGGCGTTGATGCCCCGGAGATTTTCTGGTTCCACTTCCAGCCGAACGGCACGCCGGAGCGAATTCTGCTCACCATGTTATACCCGTTGAGGTGTGGAAAGAGGAGCAATCATTCTTCAATGATATTGGCATCGGAAAAGACATGAACTCTGCGTTTAATGGTATTAATTTTCCAGGTAGCGCATCAGCGATGAAACAAGATGCAGGGAAAGGTATGGATATCTTCCATAGCAGTAATCATCATAACTATAGTGACATTCTCCGTCGGCGCATTGCTCGTGTTGAGTAACGATATATTTCTGGAAGATTAGATGCTAAAGGGGCGAGGATAGTTATAAGGCGGGGCTAGATTGATATGAAGAATAAAATTTGGATGGGTCATGTTCCCACAAAAAAATCAGTGGAATGAATTAATGTCCTATTATGTGATCATGAATGACTTTGAATCATCACTCATGCCAAGAAATTTACAGGGCATGGTTGATGAAAGATTACAGGTTAATGAAAACTGGGAAATAGAAGGCTCTGCCTTTTCCTTCCCTTATCGAATAACAGACGATGCATGCCCAGACCATATTTATTTGTTGTGCAATAAAAATGTTGGGGCTTTGAAATTTGACTATTATAAAAAAGACTTTGGACACTTGATGGATAAGTCTTTATTTTCAATTTTTGAAAATTATAAGCACAATGTTTTTTTTGGCCGAGATATAACACCAGTTTCGATTGGGAATGGTCAAGTTCTTCGGGATGATTTTAAATATGTATATTTTCCAAGCGGCGATGTTATAGATAAGGATAAATCTATTCTCGAAGAGGATAAGTTCGGAGATACCATACCTTTTAAAATAGAATTCAAGGATGATGCGCTAGAAAATGATATACTTTCGTTGAACGACACATTGTTAGGTGGTTTTATCATTGTTAAACAAGAGGTCAAGGAAGTTATGGACAGTAAAGGATTCCGGGGGTTGAAACTTGTTCCACTGGAAAATGCTTTAGACGTTTTCTGTGAAGATTATTTCTACGAAATAGACTCAAATCGTAAAAGAAAGGGCAATAAACTACCTTAATATTGAAGGGTGTCGTGACATTATTGATTCTTTGTTTTTCTTTTTTAATGGCGCGAAGAACTTCTTTGGATTATGAGTACATTTTCAACTATGGATATAGTAATTTTCAGAGTAGCCAATAATGTTAACTCTTAAAGAGGAATAATGCGTATAAAAAATACTATCCATGACTTTGTCAACAAATTCAAAATGAATGATTTAAATATGGGAGAGATAGACTATGCAGACGATGAAAATGAAACTTCTTTTCCTGTAAATTTAAATGGTGAAATTCGATTTTTTTTATAGCCATTTGATTTTAAATGACCACCCAACATTTGATGGTGCATTCATTATACAGATTGTTGAGCCCCAAGAGCTTAATAAAATGTTATCAGGCTGGCGAGTTCAAAATGACACGACCTGGCGCGATGAATATATAATCTTTGCTGAACGAAATGGAGATGTTCTTTTTTGTGATACCCAAAATATCACATCTCCTGTTTATGGTAGTATTCAAAAAAGAAATTTTTTTATTTCCAATTCGTTAGCCGACTTTTTGGATGCTTTTTGTTCTGCCATTGAGATAGAACAAAGTAAATATGATGGTGATGCTACAGATGATGATTTTAATTTCAGAGAGGACTTTCTGGAAGATATCGATTTAATGCTAAAAAGCAAGCTTAAGGATGTTGAGGCAGAAGTTTTTAAGCAATTCTTTTTTGGCTAGGTTAATAATAAAAACTAACACTTTTAGAACCCTCCTTACTTCTGACAACATTTTTCGCTTAAAACCACTTTTATATAGGCAAGGAGGTCTCTTTTCGATTGATAATGAATAAGCATATGAAAAACGGTTTCGATAAATTTGATGAAAAAGTTACATCTCTTGTAGAAAAAGGAAACGAGTTCCATTTAAATGGGCCTCACCTAGTGAAGTTGCTGATCTGATGTGGAAAATGACAACAAAAACAGATGGTAAGTCGATTATTCTCAAATTGGGTGATGGAATAAAAAAGTACTGGAGTAATATTGTTATGAATACTAAAGGAATAAATACTAGAGACGATTTTATTAAATTTCTTGAGAATTTATCTTCAAATTCCAGAAATAATCTAAGTGAGTGGGAGAGCAAAGACTTACCCTCATATTTTGAATCGATGGCATCTTGGGTTGAAGATATGGATGGATATTATTTAAATCAAAAATTACCTGTTCCAGAAAATGTTAACTGGACATTTATTGCAGATATTTTAATGGCTGCAAGAGTTTATGAATAATATTCAATAATAATTGGGCGGGAAGAGCATCAAATCTTCCCGGCTTTTTATTATTTAACGTGTTAAAAAGTATGATGGCGTCCGAATCGTTCCGATGACCCGATAGGTTTTAATGGCGATATAAATACTTACGTTTACGCCACTAATCCGTTGAATTGGGTTGATCCATTAGGATTGAAAGCGAAGTGTGCACCGACTCGATAAAATGACCATAACCAGGCGGCATTTGGTAGGCAGTGGCAAGGAAGAGGGATTTATCAAGGCCGTTATTCTTGGTCAAACACAATGCTTAAAGAAGGCGATATTGTTTATGGTGGAGCACCTGGGCAGTCAGGATTTTATTTCGACAAAACCACTTTAGAAGCTGCTAATGGTAGTCGACAAAAATTATGGGAAAGTTTACAAGTTCTACCTCATGAAAAATATGGGTTTAGAAGTAAGATTCAGATGTATAGAGTCAAACGAGATGCTATTGCTGGTACGGGACAAGCTTTGTCACCAGATACTGAAATGTTAGGAAGCGGTGGCGGTACCCAATTCTTCCTTTCGAATTATAAAAAAGTTCTGGGACCTATTGGTCTTCCATTTGATATTGGGATGTAAAATGAATTTTGACGCAGAAACTGGTGTTCTTAAATTTAATAAAAGGGTTCTATTAGGACCAAGAGTTACTAAGACAGAGTTGTTTAATAATACAAATGTAAGGTGGGAGGGGTGGCCTGAAAAAAAAGACAATAAAACAGTCTCATACAGAACTATCCTTAAAGGTGACCATGAGTTCGGAGATATATATCTAATAATTGACTTCTTGGTTCCCAATGATCCTAACTCAATAATTCGTAGTTGGCGCTTCGCCCCAGAAAAATTATTGATGGGAAAACAGAATAGACCCGAAGGGAAAGTCACCCGATGTTTAAGGGAATGGTTCAAAACTAAATCTACTATTGTTCTTCCTGTATCAAGGGAGTGGGGACATGTTGATGCTGCTTATGACCCTCATAACCTAACAGGAACAATTCTCTGCCACTATTGCTTAGACCCTCATGAATTGTAAGTGGAGAACTGGTAAAATATATGATTCAATTGAAGTTACTTATATGACTATATTATAGTGTTTCCAATATAAATTGGACAGTTGCCATCCTAAGCGAGAAAATAAAAATGTATAAGCCATTTTGTTGACCTAGATGTTACTGGCCTGGATGTAATTGAACCCCGGAAAAATACATTCTTTATCTTAAACACAAAAGATCTTGATGTCTCCGAAAGAATTGTTAAAAGTGCGAGGAGTTGTGGTTGATGTGAAAAAATACTATAAAGGTAACGTTGATTTTATTGCAGGTGAAGGAATTATTCTCAATGAATTCATAGGGGAGGTGGCCACACGGCAAATAAATATTATAGATGGCGATTGTTATGCATCTTCCTCTTTGCTAGATAAAAACGAGAAAGTTGGTTTTCTGCTGTATGATGGTAAAAAAAACGATCTGGACTTAAGTGATACTGAAGAAATTTCGAATGAGGAATTTGAAACTTTCTGGAAAACATCAACGAGTTCATTGCAAGAAAAAAAACAAATAAAGCTCTTGTCTGGAAATGCTGTGGAACCTTTGAAAAAATCCATAGTTATTGCTCACATTGTGAATAATAAAGGGAAATGGGGTAAAGGCTTTGTTCTGTCTCTTTCAAATAAATATCCTTCTGCAAAGGAATACTATCTCAATAGCTTCAATGGAAATAACATCCCAGAATTAGGTACGGTTGATTTTGTCTTGGTTGATGCTAAAGAACAGATATTTATTGCTAATATGTATGCACAAGATGGTATTAAGAAAAATGTCAATGACAAAAATCAATACGTATGTTATGCATCCCTGGAAGTTTGTCTTGAAAAGTTATCTGACTTTGCTTTAGTAAATCGCCTTTCAGTACAAATGCCAAGAATAGGCGCTGGCCTCGGTGGAGGTGATTGGGATGTTATAGAGTCATTGATACTTAAAAAGATTTGCTATAAGATGATCGATTGCAATGTAATAATTTCATAATATAAAATGATAATTTAGCAATGCATTTTATTGAATTCGATTGTTGCTTAGAAAAGGATTTTTAATTAAAAGGACAGGCGCTTGAGTATGAAAATATCTATAACAAATACTATTGAAAAAGGAAACGAGTTACACGACAGCCAAAAATACGCCGAGGCTTTAGAACAATACCAAAAGGCCTGGCAAGCTCTTCCTGAACCAAAGTCCGAATCAGAATTTGCCAACTGGATCTCTGCATGCATGTACAGCGCATATTTTGATCTTG
The DNA here is from genome assembly GCF_043945315.1 of Enterobacter cloacae complex sp. 2024EL-00227. Classification (NCBI taxonomy): domain Bacteria; kingdom Pseudomonadati; phylum Pseudomonadota; class Gammaproteobacteria; order Enterobacterales; family Enterobacteriaceae; genus Enterobacter; species Enterobacter cloacae complex sp. 2024EL-00227. The sequence continues at coordinate 368,109 of NZ_JBIMQP010000003.1, read as the reverse complement.
CGGATTACGTTGAGGCAAAGAAATGGGGAGAGACGGCTTTACGGACACGTGGATCGGATATAGACACTGCACCGTTAATCGACTTGGGTATGGTCTGTTACGAGTTGAATCAATTCGATGAAGCGTATAAATATTTTAACGATGCTTATAACTACGGCAAAGAGCGTGCTTTTCAGGATAGACCTAAAAAATATCTTGAGTTCTATCTGCGTAAGAAGGCGTAAGAACAGTAATTTATACCATTCAAAACAAATCAAACGTTAAATAAGAAGTGAAGCATTACGTCCCATTCACTATGTAATCTTCTTCTCTGGCACGCATTTTCCTGCTTCCTTCGTTCCTTGTTCACCATGTTCTCGACAGACTGTCAGTATAACAGCGACGAACTCCCCCGTGAGAACTGTCGCCCCTATGACTGCTGACCACCCGCAGCGAGTACGACCGTCTCGGCCGCCTGCATCGCCTGGATGTCTTCATCGTCAATGCCGGGCGTCTTCTGGTTCAGGACGGCACGCTGCCGGGCCAGGAGCAATGCGCTGGGATACGGCCGGTAACCCGTTAGAGGGCGTTGGAGAGAAGAATGCCCATTCCAGACCAGATCTGTTAGATGGGGAAGGCAACAAAATACTAAATACAAAAGGTTTACCGATAAAAACTCGACAATATGAATTTAGGGACTCAAATAACAAGCCTGTTTTTATCCAGGAACATAGTTTAGGGCATGATAAAGCAACCTCAGGTCATGGTGCTGAACCTCATTTCACTGTTAGGCCGCCACAAAATTTGAATACAGGTAGCGTTCCGGGTAGTCATGGTCATTATAATTTCGAGAGTTAATAAATGTGGTTTGACAACGCAATAGGGAAAGAAAAAATTAATTTCATGTTTGATGGGGAGTTAAGCATGGAATTAGTCGAGTTCGATGGTTTTACCTTCGAAAGGTTTTCTGATATTTCATGTCGATTTTTTACAAGAAAAATCCCATCTTGCTACCCAAAAAAATGGGAAGAGAGTGAATTCAATACCCTTTGTATTGTGTTGACATTTGGGGATGTAGTTGAACTTGATGTTAAAGGAATGAAGGTGGGTTTTGTTTGCTCTCCTGTAATTATTTCAACAGAAAATTATAGTAAAATATCTATAACAGATGAAAAATTAAATTTCCATTGTCAATCAAACTTTCTTACAATTGAAGGTATCACACCTTATCTGGACGAGCGTTGGGATTGACGAGAATAAAGATGTAGAGCTAATAAATGCATATATGTTTTATGCACGCCATTTGAATTTTTATTATTGATTTTTTTACGTGTGAGTTATCAACTTTTAGTAAAGTATTATCCCCACTGCAATTGTTAGTCATTTACGCAGCGAGATGACCGCGAGTTGAAGCAATCCAACTACGACAGAGGGGGGATATTCAGTATGGTCACAGCGATTACGGCTTTCCTGATTTACCGTATCGTCGAGGCATCTCTCTCTACAATGTACAATGTTTATGATCAGCGAAGTTAACCCTCCCGTGGGTATTAAAGTTACCTGTAATACGACTACCGCAATAACCTGGCACGGTAAGAGCGGGACGGTTGCCTGCTTGAAGGATCTGCAGAGAAGGTCACGTACAACCGCCTGAAGGAAGTGATCAGCCAGCCGCGGAATCGCAACAGGCCGCAGACGCAGGTCAGTATCCGCTACGACCCGCTCGGACGCTGCATTAGCAAAACGCGCCAGCAGAGGCTGGGCGGACAGCAAATCGGCAAGCCCCTCACTACCCGGTTTTTCTGGGAAGGGTTCCGCCTGCTGCATGAGCTGCATGGAGACGTGCCGGTGATTTACGTCTAAAGCGACCATGACAGCTACGACCCGCTGGCGCGTATTGACGGCGTTGATGTCCCGGAGATCTTCTGGTTCCACTGCCAGCCCAGCGGCACGCCGGAGGGGATGACGGATATCGAAGGGCAGGTGCGCTGGGATGCGGCTGGTAACCCGTTAGAGGTCGCTGGAGAGAAGATTGCCCATAACCGGGTCACGCAACTGAACGGTATTCGCTGGCGCTATGACATCCACGGCCGTACCGTGGAGAAGGATAACGGCCAGATCCGGCACTACCAGTACGATGGCGAACACCGCCTGGGGCAAGCTGCTCCGGGAGAGCGAGATGCAGGGATCAGGATATTCCCAGAACGAGCGGATGCAGGGGCAACACCTGCATTGTGAGAGAGTTGCACGACAATCTGTTCAGGTATTACGACCTGGACTGCGGACGGTTTACGCATCAGGACCCGATAGGGCTGGCGGGGGGATAAATCTTAACCAGTATGCGCCGAATGCGCTGGGGGAATCCTATAGGTTTAACCGCTTGCAAAAATGGAAGCCCTAAACGGTCAGTGAGAAACATGTCATTTGCTGACTGGATTAAAAGAAAGGCAAAAGGTGGGAATAATACCCATGTGTATTTAGGATTTAGAATCACTGAAGAACCGCTAAATCGCGGTCATGCACGGAGCATAGAATAAGCAGTTATTCACAATAATTCCCATTTTGAATATTCTATCAATAGGCATAAGTCCTACAAGAAAGTTATACTCGGATGCTGTTTTGTGGGGTGGAAACTGGCTTAAAAACAATGGGGTTAATGTAAAATGGCCGACAGACTTACAGTAGTGTCAGGAAATGAAAAGCAAAAAAAGTGGCCAAAAGAAGGCGATGTTTTTTACTTTCAGTTAAATGATGGTCGATTAGGCTATGGTATGGTCGCCCTGGGTAAAATAGATGTTGGCCCATTCAAAAATGCTATAGTTATATATATATATGACTATTTTACATCTTCGCTTCAAGAAGATGCTGTATTGGCAAAAGATAATTTGCTATTGCCACCAATTATTACTGATAATTCATGTTGGAAAAACGGTTATTTAGTAACGTTTAAAACTATCGAAACGAGCGAAGTGGATATTTTACCACAGCATTATTTTAAAAATCCTGTCAGAAATAAAATATATGATCAGCATGGAGTGCCAATTGAATCGCCGACTGAGAATATACCAGTCGGTGAAGAGTCGATTCAATTCTGTAAAAGCATTATAAAATCTATAGAAAGCTTTGTTAACTAATAGGCTAGTCCGGGAAGGTATTTCTGGCCTTTGCTAACGCAATGAGAAAAATCATAAGCATACAAACAGATACTACCACTTTAGTTATTTATGATTTGATGTCATTAAAGCATAGAATTAATGAAGACGTAGATTGGTGGAGTCTTCCAGAAGATGAAGTAGAAGAGGTAAATAAAGGGAATGTATTATTTCTCAATCTTGGGGATGATGGCACCTATAAAGTCAATATTAAAAAAATTTACCTAAAAACATGTTTAGAATGAGTGACGGAAAACACTTCCAGGAAGCGAACAGACAATTATATTATAAAATGAATAATGACCCATCATATAGAGCTTCCCTTGAGGAAAAATTCCCGGGAATATTTGAAAAGGTTTCGACAGGTAAGCGTGGCGCGTTCCTAAGAACAGCTCCAACAGGTTCTGGTTGGGAAACAACTTGGCATCATCATGAGCGAGTTGGTGGGTTGTTACAATTGGTTAATGGGCCAGATCATAACTCTAAGCATCTGGATTATCACCCGAAAGTATATGGTGGAAGAAAAACTTGGGGAGGGTGGTTCTCGATGCAGATAATTGTGAGGGTATAATGAATACATATACATCTATAGATGAATTAATAGCAAGTCTTTCTCAGTTAGAGCCTGGTGAATGGATTTATACTAATATAAACACATGGGAAGCACGGCCTGAAGGTACTCACTTCTTTTATATTCCTTGGGATTATATCCAAAGTTTGGAGAATGACGAAATATATCTTGATGAAGAGGATCTGGAAATGCCTTTAGCAGTAGAAACTTTTTCTTTGAAAGGATGGATGTTAGTCAGTTCTTTGAACTATATTGTGAAGAATAAAAATAGTGGAGGTCATGGGAATAAATGGTTTATCGATGAAGTAAATTATTATAGGGAAAATGACATATATAGAACATGATTTTAATAATGATGAGCAGTTCGCTTAATTAAGCAACCAATTCGAAATGCCTTGACAAAAGCCCACGCTCTGTCGTTTCTGGAATGCGGGGCGGAAAAGCTCCAGTAGCGCATGATACACAGTGGAGCGGGAAAAATAGATCTTATGTCATACACCAGAGAACCCCTATCCAACATGGAGGCGGGATTGATAATCAAGTAATCGTTACAACAAGATATCACCTTGACATTTAAGATCGTGCTTATCATTTTTGAGGTATAATATGCAAAGACAAGTGCTTATCGAGCTAATAAGGAAAATCCAACACAGCGAAGGGACAGAAGAAGAAGCTGATAATGACATCGACCTCCTTTGTAGAAGTGTCGCAGATCCTCAGGCAGCTAATTATATTTATTATGAAGAACTTAGCGCAGAAGAAATTGCGGATAAAATTATAAGTTATAAACTACTTCAATTATAAGTAGTATTCGGGGGGCGTAATGAGTCCCCCATATTGAAAAAAACCATCCCAAAGCTTGGTTTTTTTTCATTCAAAACAAATCAAACGTTAAACAATAAGTTCATTACGTCGCCATCTTTAACGATGTTATCTTTATCGATGGGACAACTTTACCGGCAATGCCCAGCGCCCGTCGCCGCGCCGCTGGTCTCGCCGCTTGGAGTACGATTATCGTAATAACCTGGTGCGGGAAGTACGGGACGATAACCCGTTTAACTGGTATCGCTGGCAGTACGACAGCGCCGGTCGCCTGCTCGTTAAGGACGGCACGCTGCCCGGTCAGGAGCAGTGGCGCTGGGATGCGGCTGGTAATCCGTTAGAGGGCGCTGGAGAGAAGATTGCCCATAACCGGGTCACGCAACTGAACGGTATTCGCTCGCGCTATGACATCCACGGCCGTACCGTAGAGAAGGATAACGGCCAGATCCGCTGGCACTACCGGTACGACGGCGAACACCGCCTGACGGAGGTTATCAGCCAGCCGCGGGATCGCAACAGGTCGCAGATGCAGGTCAGCTTCCGCTACGACCCGCTCGGACCACGCATCAGCAAAATGCGACGCCAAATGCAAGGCGGACAGCTAACCGGCAAGCCGGTTTGTCTGGGAAGGGTTCCGTCTGCTGCAGGAGCTGCACGGAGATGTGCCTCTGACCTATGTCTACAGCGACCAGGACAGCTACGACCCGCTGGCGCGAATTGACGGCGTGGAAGCGCCGGAGATCTTCTGGTTCCACTGCCAGTCCAACGGCACGCCAGAGCGGATGACGGATATCGAAGGGCAGGTGCGCTGGGAAGGGGTGAACAGCGCCTGGGGCAAGCTGTTGCGGGAAAGCGAGACGCAGGGATCAGGATATTCCCAGAACCTGCGGATGCAGGGTCAACACCTGCATTGTGAGATGGTTGCACGACAATCTGTTCCGGTATTACGACCCGGACTGCGGACGGTTTGCGCAGAAGGACCCGATAGGGCTGGCGGGGGAGAAAAATCTTTACCTGTATGGTGCAAATAGTCTTACGCGAATAGACCTTCTGGGATTAAAACAAGAGGAAGTTATACGCTATACGAGTAAAGATGAAGCGATTGCATCAGCTTCTGAGCGCGGTGGTAAAGGTGGATTGGTCCCAAATAATCGAGGTGATAAAGCCATATGGGTTAATCATGATAGCCGACCAGGATTTAACCCTGGTTAAAAATATCCTTCCTCGTTTTAATGATAAAATCACTTCATTCCAGATTGAAAAGAAAGATGCTAAAGGTAATTGGAAGAAATGTGGTAAGAGGATTACGTAATGATTTTTGAAATGTTTATACATAAAATTGAACACTTCACTAATGCGAGAGCAGAGATTGAAAGTTTTGGAAAATATATCTATTTTCAGGATGAACCGGACCTTTTCCCCGTTTGTTTTAAAAAAGTAAATGGGAAGCATGTAGAGTTGAGTCGTTGGCAAACTTGCTTTCCTAAAGTTATGTTTCAGCGTGCGTTAAACAAGTTAGGCCTAAGTGAAGATGGTAAGTATGCATTTGAAGTTTTCCTTTCTCGATTAGGTTATCTTTTTCAAATAGATAACCGACAGCGTATAGATAAAGATATCTTTATCTTGTTTTATATCTATCAACTATTTTCTTTAAAAGATAACGAAGAAGATTACGCTATAAAAGCAAAAAGCTTTTTTTTAAGATTTTTGTGTTTTGAAATGGGCATGGATGATGACTCTTATAATTTGCTATGCATTACTAAAGATGGGATTTGTATAAATACTTCTCAGCATGGTAATGTCTCAATATTGTCTTTGCTTGAGCAATTTTATGTACAATTTAAAAAAAAGAAAAACTTTGAAGATATTAAGTCTATAAAACATTATCAATCATCAGTGTTGAATTTTTTGTTTGTTGCGAACAACGATAGAAATCACCTGTCTTTTAATGATAAAAACTGCTACCTTTGCGATCCTGATAGTTTTATTAATACTTATGAGAAATCTAAAAAAACAATTTATAGAGCCTTGGAACAGTGTTTTGACAAGTATCAATCCACGAAGAATTTACTAATATCAAATTTCATTCTAATGAATTATTCGTATTATATTGTTAGAAATAATTTGACAGATCTAAAAAGTTTAAGAAGACATGTTTCTTCAGATATGTTTAGACAAATAATTTCCTCTATAGTGTACAGAGGTTTTTTTGTGAATGAAGACGAGATATTTAAGGTGGTTGGCAATGAATATGACATCAGCCTTGAAAAAATGAAGCTCGAATGCGTTTTAATTTAATATATTCGATTTAAGGCATTAATGTTAGATCACTGTCGGGGGCATTAGGTTTGGATTTTCAAACCGCTGTAGAGCACTCGATTCTTAAAGGCAAAACTATGGCAGGACAATAGATTTACGGTTTGCTCGTTGTAAGTTGAAAACTTGGTATCTCTCATACCGTACCTTGGCGGATGCCTCTATTAATCATGCGGATTATTTTCTTAACCAGAGGATACTTTATTGGAAAAAATAATTTGTTATTTCCGCCAAGTATTACGGATAATTCATGTGGTAAAAGGGTCATATTGTAACTTTTAAAAATATCTACATGAGCGAGGCAAATATCTTCTCCTTTAAAGTCCCTAAGCGGATGGCGGATTTAAAAGAAGGAAGTGTAATACCTCTGGTTGGTTATCGTACTAATCCGTTACATCAAGGGAGATTAACTCCTAAGCGTGTGGAGCCGACAACGCCAGTTAGATCGTATGAATTACCATCAATATGGGCTGAATGGCTTGAAGAAGTAGCGATTCCAGTCTCGGGGAGTGTAAAATAGGTTATAATATGAATATTAATAAAGATGAAGAACTCCTTGTGATAATAAAGAACGAAGGAAGATTTTATTGGTTCGTGGCCTTTAAAGAAATGTGGGTTTTAGACAGAGCAAAATGGGTAGAAGATTTTGTGAAAAGTGGGATGGAAATAAACCTACAGGATATCCATAAGGAAAGATATAACATACCAGTTGTAAATGAAGAAAACGCAAAGATATTCATTGATGGTTTAATTAAAGATGCTTATTTATATAATAAAGATGATATAGCTGCGGAGTTTTATAATAGGCTTTCGCAAAAAACCACCTGGTGGGATATATATGATCTAATGCCAGATTTGTTTATAGACTTTGATAATAAAAGACTATATTCCCAATATCTCGAAAGTATGCATTATCACAAATATGTTCCTGATGATTGGCAAGGTGAACTTGTTGATTTCTGTAGTGATGGATCGTTACCTCAAGATGAAATGTTATGGATAAAAAATGAGACAGATCATAGGAGCATTGTAATCTCTAAAGGGTAAAAATATATTTCCAACATACCATTTTTTTTGAGTGTGCAATGGTAGATGCATCATGTTAATCTTTAACCATTGTGCTGAATTGTGAAGGAGATGGAATTTACTATAATTTAATTCTTTTTCCGAATGGAAGGGTGTAAATGATTGATTTTAATGCTGATATTTTATCAGGGAGAGCGCTAGGTAACGTTTTTTTGGGTGAAAATATAAGTAAATATATGAATGAGTTATATACCGGGTTTAAGGTAAATTACTTTGATTATTTTTTGCCTGATGATGAGAAAAGGCTTGCATATATTGTAGATGACACTATCACAATCGCTACCCTTGAAGATGGAACGATCATTTCGATTGGTTGTAATGTAAGCTATAAGGGGAGGTATAATAACATATTACAAACAGGTCAAACGATGAGGCAAATAATCGACTTGACTAATAAACAACGCATTTTTAATGGTTTCATTATTATAAATGACGACTTTGGTTTTTCATTTGAGTTGCCAGCGCCTTATGATGAAATCGCAGATAGCATTGCACATGTTCCACTGGATCTCGTTCTTAATGAAATCCGTGTAGCTGATTACTCTGACTGGAATCCTCAAAAAATATAACGCTGAAATGTGAGTTGGGATTGATACTACAGATTATAACTTGACATAATAGTGTTTTTAATTATTTCATAAAAGATTAAGTATTGAAAATTATGCATGCAATAATACATGTCCAAATAAATACAGCAACAATTGTGATTTATGATTTAATGTCACTAAAACATAGACTTAACGATGATGTAGATTGGTGGAGCCTTCCAGAAGATGAAGTTGAAGAAATAAATAAAGGTAATGTGTTATTTCTCAATCTTGGAGATGATGGAACCTATAAAGTCCATATTAAAAGAGATGTTGATGAATGTACCGGGTCGCTATTTTTAAACGTACCTTCTGGAAAGGTTTTCATTGGGGCGGGAGAAGATGTCACTGGCGGAGATCTTGAGCCTGACGACTCAGATGCCATTTCAGGTGAGTTTATTACTTTAGAACCTGGCAGTTACGAAGTTAAATATAAAAAGCAAGATTCAAATATTCTAATTTCCTTTGCAAAAGCAACGATTACTGAAAACTCATTAGAAGAGGGAGTTTATCTTTGAATGAAAAAATAGAATAATACAAGTAGTTCATCACATAGTCATTTTTAACAATTTTCTTTTTCCTTCTGCACGCACATTGCTTGCTTTTTTGCACTTTGCTTACTCTTAACCTCAATAATCGGTTATTATACTTGCGACGAATAACCCCAACCTCAGGATAGTCCCCGTACTTGCTGACCACCCGCAGCGAGTACGACCTCCTCGGGCTTCTGCATTGTCGGGATGTTTTACCCGGCAACGAGCCGCCAGGTGCTGGGCGGACAGCCCACCTGTAAGCCGGTGACCACCTGGTTTATCTGGGAAGGGTTCAGCCTGCTGCAGGAACTGCATGGAGACGTGCCGCTGACCTACGTCTACACAGATTTGAGAGATATAGTTTAGCGAGGTAACACAGGACTTGATGCTCATCAAGCGGGGCAAAAAGCTACTATGAAAGATCTTGTAGAAGGTTATGACCCTAAAACTGGCCCGTCAATTTTAGTACCTTAAGAAAGCCATACTATATCAAAAGAAGGTGTCGGTATTGTTTCACGAAGAAAATTAATCCTTCAACTGGCAAACCATTTGCTAATGCGAGGGAACTGCTTGCTAGAGACATCCTAGAATTGAGGCGAGTTTATCAAGACATTGCAAACAGCGTTTTTTTAGGAATTACTCGCAAAAAATAAAGCAATGTATTCTGAAATGAGAAAATCAAAACCTAAAGGTAAAACTAATTGTAGGAGATAATGTGAATAAAGATGAGTTAGTTGTGAGATCATTACTTGCCGAGCTTTTAGGCGATACGCTAAATTATTATATTGATAATCTATCTGATTTATCCAAGTCAAATGGTGATGAAGAACCTTATTCGCGGGCAAGAAGTGTAATTCATAAACTATCCCCAGAAGAACAGGAGAAAATTTTCAATTTCCTTAGGTTGGTCATTGTAGATACAACTTCTACTGTTCTCGGAACAATCGATGGTTCACGTTTCCCTCCAAATATTGATGGGGATTTTAAGCTTGAATATGACGGCGATGAAATACAAGGCTCCTTACAAGATGAATTAATTTCAAGATCTGAAGAGCTTGGTGTTTATAAATAAAGATTCTATCAATCTTTAACCATTGCGCTGAATATATAGAGCATTGATAAGAAAAATTGGGTTTTTATTCCATTTTTTATTATGCAATTAATGGCTGGTTAGTTTCAGGAAAGAAACAATAATTGCCCTTATTAATAATTACAACTAATTCATCAATAAATGCGAACCTAATGGAGATAATATTTATCTTAATATAGGATTTATTCATTTATAGGTAAGCCGATATGGAAAAGCAAGATTTAATTGATCAGTTAAATGAAGTTGAAAAGATTATACACACGTCTTTACCTTCTGAATATAAGCGCTTTATGATTGAGAACGTCAAAGATAGCTACTCTTATGAAATTCAACGAGCAAATGGTGGCCAGCTTTATGTTTTCAATTGTTTTGACTTGCTTGAAAGAAATAATACATACACAATTGAATCGGTGGAGCCTGACGTTTTATTGATTGGTCAAGATGGTGATTTGGGATACTTTTTGAATTTGCGTAAAGGTACTGATGAGATTTATTCTTTAGATCTTGGAGCGTTAGGAAGTCTGGACATGGATAAAGAAAGTAATAGCATATTTAGGCTATAATGTTTGATTTATTAATCATCTAGTTCAGAACATTGAAAAATCCACGTCAAATCGTGAATTTTTTTCAAAACAAATCAAATATTAAAAAGTAGTTCATCACATCGCAATTTTTAATGATATAATCTTCCCCTTCCACACCAGCGCTCCACCGCTGGTCTCTCTGCCTGGATTACGATTGCCGCAATAACCTGGGGTGGGAAGAGCGGGACGATAACCCTTCACGATGAAAAGAATATTATCTTTGGAGGACGTGGGGAAGCTCCAGCACGTTTGAATAGCCATGCGAATACACCGGGTAAATCACATTTGGAACAGTTGTCTATATTTGATAATAATTTGACCAAAGCGAAATTAAATTCCTGGTACAAAGGATTATGGTTCTTAATGGTGGAGCTAAATCAATGATCTCCTTAACAAATCTCATAAATAAAATCAGATCATATAGTCCTTATAACCTAAATGCTGGCACATATGATATTGCGGGTCATAACAGTGATTGGGGTGGAAAAGTATTGAAAGATGCGTTATCAATTCTGAAAGGTAATAGCTTATGAAAGTAAAATACAAAGAGGGTGACATCTTTGTCATTCCGATGAGTAATGGGAAATTTGCTATTTGCCAGATTGTATTTGCTCCAAAAGAAAAGTTTAAGCAAGCAATAGGTTTCTGCATTATATCAATACAGAATACGGAGGAGCTTGAAGATAACAGTTCACTGAGACCTTTATCTTTTGAAAAGTTTGGCAAAGAGATGAAGGTTGTTTTCACTGGCAATCAGAATATTAGCAAAGGCATTTGGAAAATTATTGGCCACGCTAATCTTACTGAAGAAAAAAAAGAATTAAAAATATTTAATTATGCTGGCGGCTTATATGATGGGGAGGTCGAAATCAGGCGTTTATCTGTTGCTGAATATCCAAATTACACAATAATGGGGGTTTCAGGCTTTGAGCTTGTCGACAATGTTCTGATAAATATTTGATCTTCAGGGGAGGCGGGCTTCCTAAGCTAATTTTCATACAGCAACAGCTCATAAGCACCTTAAATAAATTCGCGATTTTTTTGATCATCTGGCCAAATAATATATGAATCATTTCAGTAACTGTGAAAAAAAGATTGGACGTGCAGATATTGCTAAAAATGAAGAAGAATTATCTATTATTCTTCCTGATGATTTCATTTCACATTATCTGCAATTTAATGGTGGCACTCCTGAGAAAAGTTGGTGGGCCGATGATGAAGATTTAGAACCAGTAGATGTGGCTGGGTTTAAACCGTTTATTTATAATAGTCAGACAAATGATGACCCTAGATCTTTAATTGATGGTTGCTATGTCAGCATGTTGGATAGGCAAGTGATCCCAAAAAACCTTTTTCCCTTCGCAAATGATTGGGGAGGGAATTTCTTCTGTCTGGATTTAGATAATTACTCAATTGTATACTTTGCTACAGATTCTTTTGATGAGTATTTGACTGTGCAAGAGAGTCACATAAAACTTCAAAGATATCTGACAAATTCATTTTCCAACTTTGTTAATGGATTGGTAACAGAAGAAGCTCTTTCTTAAGACGCCATTAAATGTTAGCAATGTATTCACTACAATTAGTAAGGATAAATACAAGTTGAATAAGATGCCAGATAATTCAATTGTTGTTTTTGATGTGGCTGGGACTAGTGTAAAAATACGTGTTTCGGGAAGTGGTTTAATTAACAAAATGCAGGCGATAGGTTTTTCATTAAAAGATGAGTTTATGGTTATACCTGTAATTGACGAACAGAATAAACAAAGAATAATAAGACTGTTAGTTGACGAAGGTGCTCTTTTTTTATTTGGACATGGTTGGTATCCATCTGAAGTAATAGAGTATTATAAAGAACAAAACATCAAATTTGGTAAATATAAAATTATTTACTGGAGTAATAGAAATACATACCATATAGAGGAAAGATAATCCCTCATAAAATAAATCCTGGAGAGCACTAATCAACCATTTTGATAATCTTCAAAGTACAGGAAGAAAAAATACTTTTGTTTTACCGGCTGAAGGCTTTTTTTTACTTAAAATTGAAAAAGTCAAAGGAAGTAAATGTTGTCTGTAGCTTCACAGTTCATACCCTGAATACGACTAGGGTAGTGTTCAACAGCTGCATGCTGAAAATAGAGTTATTAATTACGACAAGATTGATATTTTCTCAGAGGAACTATGATAAATTTGCAATCTTATAATGAAGCATTGGATTTTCTGGAATTATTCTTTCAAAAATATATTCTTGATTATAATTGCCTCCAGGATATGCAATCTATTTTAGAGGGTTGTCGAAAAGAAAAAACGGTTTCTATTCGATCTATAGACTCATGCTTTATGGTATATAGACGAAAGACTCAAGATTATAGAGTCCTTGCTCATGAGGAACAGGAGATATGGAGGCAGTTGTTCAATATATGGCAATAAATTTTTATAAGCAAAACTGGCAAGAGATGACGGATATCAAAGAGCAGTAACTGTGGTGCAGGGTGTAATATTGGTAACGTTTTTATCAGAGCAGTCAGGTGTAACGAGAATAAAAATCGAGGTAAGGTAATGAACAATAAAAACATACAAATAGTTAATCTACTGATTTCGCATAGTCAAATATTGTTACGATCCCGAGACTATGATGAGAAACTGAGTCAGTGGGGGAAAGGAAATATTTCACAAGGTGCTGTACTTCATAAGGATTATGTAATATTTGATCCATTGCCAGATGATGCATTCGGCGCAAACGTGAATATTAAAGTAGAACAATCTTTCAATTTAGATGAGAATTCTCAGCGCTGCATCGTTGTGCCATTTTATGTTACGGAACAACATAAATTACAAATAGCTTCAGCAACTGAAAAATTTGATTTAAGCTTAGGATTAAATGATAAAATTTATTCACTGTTTTATGAAGTTTGTGAAGGAGATGAAATTTATTATAATTTCACGCTCGTACCGACAAAAGAAACTGTAGCAGCTAAGTTTTTGCTAGACGATCCCTGGGGTGGAATAAAAAATCTTCCTCTTAAAGAAGGTGTTTTTTAAATTTAAAGCTAATATTGGATGTGCTAAACTAATCGAAATAAGAGCTCAGAGAAGCCTGTCATGAATTACGATTCATATAATGAAGTACTCGATTACCTCATTGTTTTTTTCAACGAAAGAGTGAATTCATCAATTTATTTAGAAAAAATAATGACTTTGATTGAAGGATCTCGCTCTGAAAAAACGGTGATGATAAGAGCTATTTATGAAACATACATGCAGTATGTAAAACAAAATAAAGATGGCATAAAAGTTATCGCTGGGGAAAAAGAAATGTGGATTGACTTATTGCACCATTGGCAATAAGACTTTATTGCTATGTGGATATTATTGTAAATGTTATAACAAATGTAATTTTACACGGAAAATTATCGTCATATGGTTGTTATCATGTTAAGTCGACTATATCATTAAGATCTTGTTAGACAGTCAAAAGTAAAGCAGGGGAACATGATTGAATTCAATTTAAATCTGATTACCGGTGATCGGACATTTGATGATCTTCCTTTGGGAATTGATACTGAAGAAGGCTTTTGTAAGAGTGGTTTATACCACAAATTAATCAAGCGAAAAGCTGTAAATAAAACCATGCGAATCACTACCTTGTTGACTCAGTAGCGTTTTTCGACAAAGAATTTCAAGTTACTATACGCCCGGTGTGCTATGGTTTTCCTTTTATGCTTCATCTTGTTGATAAAAACAGTCAGTATTATTACGCATTAAATGACTGGAATGCGCGAACTAATATTCACATGCAAAATGAATCAGTGAAAAGCTTGTCTGATTGGCTAAAAGAATCACTCAATCTGGACACGCCTGATACCACGGAAACAGACATGATTAGGTGGCGCTTTGAATGGGGGCGGGTTTCTGTCTCATATGAGATAAAATCATTTAATCATGGGATATATTTAGCCTGGAATATAATGTACTTACTTCCAGACAAGGTGATTTAGATATGTTAGAAATGAATTTTGATGTTAATAGTGGCTTTGTCGCTATTAACAATTACCCCCTCGAGTTAAAGGATGTTGAGACTTTTAAAAATTCCGAATTTTACACGCTATTCTCTCCGTTAAATACAATAGGCTCTTATTATTTCTCTATTGATAATATCGAGTGGAAAGATCAAACTTTCATATTAGAACTGAGGCCTTCTGTGTTTTCTTTTTCTCCCTCCATATTCCTTACCAGTAAGAATGGAAATTTTTATAAAACTTTATGGGATTGGGATAAAAGAGCCAATTTGCGTAATTTATCTGAAGAAGAACAGCGCTTGACAGCATGGGTAGAGAGTGAAATAACCTCACGCCCTAAACTTAAAATTAGCACGCCTCCATACGGAACTCAGTGGCATCATGAGTGGGGAAGCATTATTGTACAGTCTAATGAAAGAAGCTTCGACTGTGGAATTTATATCGAATGGAATGTTTGACTGAATTACATTATTGATTAATAAAATCGCTCATTCGGTTCTTATCTTATTCATTAATAAAATTAAAAGGTTATAGAAAATGAAAATAACTAATCGACTGAAAAAGAAGGTACTAGTCCTGGATGGCATAGATAATGACTTTTTAGATTCTGGCGAAGAAATAGCATGCCCTGAATGCGTGGGAGTAATAATCTATTCTATCGTAAACTCATATGAATTTGACTCGCTCTCTGAAGAGGTAAAAGACTTTTTGGTTAAGAAAATGAGAGGTGTGAAGTTTGTTAGTGAACCTAAGAAGTATATCTACGATGAAAGCCAATTATATGTTTCGAAAAACACATGTTCAAAGTGTGTAAAGGCGTTTTCTACTGTATTAACGTATAAAGAAGTGCAGCCAGCCCGATACCGGGTATATCTTGTGGGGCTTTTTGAAGGTGATTTGAAACAGATCGAACTTTAAAAGTTGAGGTTTACCGATGATTGAAAATCTCATTTGTATTAAAGAAAATGACCTGCTTCAGTGGGCGTGTGGTGAAAGTAACATACGGGTTAGTATGCCATTTTTAGACTCTGCAATGGTCGACTCAACACGCCAGTTAGTCTTTGCGTTAAGCGAACCAAAGCCATTACCAACCGTTTTGAGCATCTTCAATGCTCAGGGCGAAAAACTATTTTGGTCTGCATCTCCCGAAGGCGCTATTTTCTATTACTTAACTTTCAACCAATCAAAGGAAGTGGTTGTGGCCTGTAGCTATGTGGAAAAGCAAAACGGTTGGCATGACTGGTTCTATTCGTGGAATATGAAGAATAACGCGTTGTCTCGATCGGGCCCTGCATATTAAGATCAAATGTGCCCAAAATGATAACGATACCCGATGGCAACAGAGGAACTGCATAAGCAATTCCAACAAACGGCTAAAAACACAGCTGAGAGGCAAAGGATGAGCACGGTTTATATTGTCATTTTAACCTATATGAAACCACTCGAAGAGATTGACGCAGCAATACCAGCGCATGTCGAGTGGCTAAAAAAAGGGTATGCAGAGGAGATTTTCCTCGCATCCGGAAGACGGGTGCCGAGAAACGGTGGGGTCATTCTCGCGAAATGTGAGAGTCTTGCCTCTCTTGAAGAGCGATTACGCGAGGATCCTTTTCAGAGGTTAAAGCTCGCGACGGCTGAAATCATTCCTTTTGAACCCAGCATGAAAACAGAACTCTTAGACAATGTGTTTTGACCCCGCAATAAAAAAACCACGCCAGGGCGTGGTTTTTTTTCATTCAAGACGACTCAGACGTTGAACAGGAAGTTCATCACATCGCCATCTTTAACGATGTATTCTTTCCCTTCCGCACGCATCTTGCCGGCTTCTTTCGCGCCTTGCTCACCCTTGTAGGTGATGAAATCTTCAAACGCGATGGTCTGCGCACGAATAAAGCCTTTCTCGAAGTCAGTGTGGATTTTACCCGCAGCCTGAGGCGCTGTCGCACCCACAGGGATGGTCCAGGCACGCACTTCTTTCACGCCAGCGGTGAAGTAAGTCTGCAGGTTGAGCAGGGCATAACCAGCACGGATAACGCGATTCAGCCCCGGCTCTTCCAGGCCCAGTTCTGCCATAAACTCGTCACGCTCTTCGTCATCCAGTTCGGCGATATCGGCTTCTACTGCGGCACAAACCGGAACCACGACAGAACCTTCTTTCTCGGCGATAGCACGCACCTGATCGAGGTACGGGTTATTTTCAAAACCATCTTCGTTCACGTTGGCAATGTACATGGTTGGCTTCAGCGTCAGGAAGCTCAGGTAGCGGATGAGCTCTTTCTCGTCTTTGCTCAGATCCAGAGAGCGCAGCATGCCCGCGTTTTCCAGCTGTGGCAGACATTTTTCCAGCACTGCCAACTCGGCTTTGGCATCTTTATCGCCACCTTTGGCTTTCTTGGAGATACGGTGGATCGCACGCTCGCAGGTATCAAGATCCGACAGCGCCAGCTCGGTGTTGATGACATCAATATCTTCAGCCGGATTTACTTTACCCGCTATGTGAATGATGTTGTCGTTCTCGAAGCAGCGCACAACGTGGCCGATCGCTTCGGTTTCACGAATGTTGGTCAGGAACTGGTTACCCAGACCTTCGCCTTTGGATGCGCCTTTTACCAGGCCCGCGATGTCCACGAATTCCATGGTGGTTGGCAGAATGCGCTGCGGCTTCACGATTTCCGCGAGCTGGTCCAGACGCGGGTCCGGCATTGGCACCACGCCGGTGTTCGGTTCGATGGTACAGAACGGGAAGTTCGCCGCTTCGATACCCGCTTTGGTAAGCGCGTTAAACAGGGTGGATTTGCCCACGTTTGGCAGACCGACGATACCGCATTTGAATCCCATTTCTAAATCACCTTAATATCTTGATAATCAATCCGTTAACGATAACCGATTGATGAAAAGTAAATAACTACGCCTATTATACACGTAACCCGCATGACGCGCGGTAAAAAAGCCGTATCGGGCGGATTATTGCGCTTTGAAAGCGTGTAAGCGGTTTGTCGCTTTGGTTAAGCCGTCTTGCAGCCAGATTTCCGTGCAGCGCGCCGCTTCGTCTACCGCCTCATCAATCAGTTTCTGCTCAGAAACCGGTGGCTTACCGAGCACGAAACCGACAACTTTGTTTTTATCGCCCGGATGGCCGATTCCCACGCGCAAACGGTGGAAATTCGGGTTATTGCCCAGCTTGCTGATGATGTCTTTAAGACCGTTGTGGCCGCCGTGCCCGCCGCCCAGCTTGAATTTTGCCACGCCAGGGGGAAGATCCAGCTCATCGTGGGCGACCAGAATTTCATCCGGATTGATGCGATAAAACGTTGCCATCGCCGCCACGGCTTTACCACTCAGATTCATAAAGGTGGTGGGGACCAGCAGGCGAACATCCGCGCCAGCAAAGTTGATACGTGAGGTATACCCGAAGAATTTAGGTTCTTCACGCAGGGGAGCACGTAACCGCTCGGCCAGCAGATCGACGTACCATGCCCCGGCATTGTGGCGGGTAGCCGCATATTCTGCGCCCGGGTTGGCGAGGCCGACAATCAGTTTAATCGTCACGATTCAATTCCTAATGGGTTCCAGATCTGGCGCGTAGTTTACTGTCTGGCGCGCCGCTTGACAAAATTCTGCGATCGTCGCAGCGAAATACGAATAATTACTTACCTGAACAATTAGAATTTCAAGCTGTTCAACGTGTTATTTGTAAACTTTTGTTTGGGCGTTATCTGTAATTGTGATCATTCACGCAACTCATAAAAGGAGCGTTGTCTATACTTTACACACAAGGATTAGGGGCTTTTCCCCTGACAACCCAAAGTTCCGGAGGTGACACATGAAACGCAAAAACGCTTCGCTACTCGGTAACGTGCTGATGGGTTTGGGGCTGTTTGTGATGGTCGTCGGCGTAGGTTATTCCATATTAAACCAGCTGCCGCAGCTTGATCTTCCGCAATACTTCGCGCATGGCGCGGTACTGAGCATCTTCCTCGGTGCGGTATTGTGGCTCGCCGGGGCGCGCGTGAGCGGACATGAGGAAGTCTGCGATAAATACTGGTGGGTGCGCCACTACGATAAACGCTGCCGTCGAGATCAGCATAAGCACAGCTAGTGCCATGACGAAAGAATACCGAAACGACTCCCTGGGAGTCGTTTTTTTTTTGCATCAAGGGTTGACCCTCACGTAACGTAAGGCGCCAGAGTGGCGGCACTGGCAAAGAAAAGGAGCAGTTATGTTGATTCAGGTGGGTGAACTGGCGAAACGGGCCGGTATCACCGTACGCACATTGCATCACTATGAGCAAACAGGAGTGTTGCTGCCTTCTGCCAGAAGCGCGGCAGGTTACCGGCTTTACAACCTGGCGGATGTTCAGCGCCTGCATATGATCCAGGCGCTGGCAAAAGCGGGGCTGGAACTTGCTGAAATCAGGGATTTCCTGGAACAGGAGTCGCTGTCGTTAACCGAGTTACTCGATGCGCAAATCACGTTGCTGGATAAACAGCTGCGCAGCATACATACGCTGCGCGACCGGCTGGTCGAACTGCGTACCGGGCTTCTCGACGATGCGACGCCGGACCTGGAATCCTGGCTACAGACTCTGGAGTTAATGAATATGTACGATCGCTGGTTTAGCAAAGAAGAGTTACAGCAGCTGCCGTTTGCGGTGCAGAAGGATGCGCTGGCGGCCATCTGGTCAGGGCTGGTGGCAGAGGCCAATGCGCTGCTGGAGCACCATATACCCGTTACGGACGAGAGGGCGAAGAACCTGGCGATGCGCTGGATGGAGCGCCTGGAGCAGGACACGGCGGGCAAACCGGAGTTTCTTACCCGGCTGAACGAGATGCACAGCTTAGAGCCACAGATGCAGGCGCAAACCGGCATCACGCCGGAGATGACGGATTACATTACGCGCGCGTTTGCGGAATCCAAGCTCAGCATATGGGAGAAGTACCTTACTCCCGAAGAGATGGCCTTTACGCGGAAGCACTACTTTGATCGCATGATGGAGTGGCCGCCGCTGGTGGCGAAGCTGCATCAGGCGCAGCGGGAAAATCTCGACCCCGCCTCTGACAATGCCCAAAAGCTTGCCGAAAACTGGCTGGCGCTGTTCCAGTCGTACGCGGGCACCAACCCGGAGACCCAGCAAAAGTTTCGCACTGCCATGCAGCAGGAGCCGCATCTGATGAAGGGAACCTGGATGACGCCTGCCGTGCTTGCATGGCTCCAGCAGGCGATCGGGGTGATGATGCAGAGACGTTTCTCTGCATCAGGCAATTCACAGATCCGCTAACGCGGCTTCACGGTTAGGATAAAAAGCAAGGCGGCCAGGGATCGGCTGCACGCCTGCACGCGCCATGGTGCGCAGGGGCTGGAATTCGAGGTTACTCACCCGAAGCTCACAGCCTTCAGGCAGACGTTTCACAAAGCGCTGGAAGGCGTCCAGGCCGCCCGCATCCAGCACCGGTACGGCATCCCATTTCAGCACCACAACCCGTTTGCCCGCGATGCGAGACTCCAGGTCGCTGAACAGACCTTCCGCCGCGGCGAAGAACAGCGGGCCAATCACGCGCAGAACCAGCACATCGTCAGGCACCTCCACGTTAACTGGGGAGAGGCGCGTCATTTGCGCAATACGGCGCATAAACAGCAGGGAAGCCAGCACGATCCCGACGCTGATGGCGATAACCATATCGAACAGCACGGTCAGCGACATGCAGATCAGCATCACGATGATGTCGTCTTTCGGCGCCCGACGCAGCAGGTTTACCACCTTGTGTGCCTCACTCATGTTCCAGGCCACCATCAGCAGCAGGGCGGCCATGGCGGAAAGCGGTAGCCAGGAGAGCAGTGGGGCGAGGATCAGCAGGGCGAGTATCACCAGCAGGGAATGGATAACTGCCGAAACGGGTGACGTTGCCCCCGCGCGCACGTTGGCCGCAGAACGGGCGATGGCTGCCGTGGCGGTAATACCGCCAAAGAATGGCGCGATGAGGTTGCCTAACCCCTGACCAACCAGTTCGCTGTTGGCTTTGTGCTTGGTGCCGGTCATCCCGTCCAGAACGACGGCGCAGAGCAGGGATTCAATCGCCCCCAGCATCGCCATCGAGAACGCGGCGGGCAGCAGGGCGCGCAGGGAATCCCAGCTTAAGGTAAAGCTGGATCCGGGCATATCCCACGGCAGCACCAGCTGCGGCAGCAGCTGCGGAATGCCGCTCCCCTGCGAACCGTCCGCCAGAACATAGTGGAACTGCGAGCCGATAGTGGCGACATGGCCGCCGAACATATTGACGATGGCCATCACCGCACAGCCCAGCAGCAGCGCGGGCAGATGGCCCGGCAGTCGAATGCCCAGACGAGGCCAGACGATCAGCGTGCCCAGCGTCACAATCCCGATGGCGGCATCGCCCAGGTTGGCCGTCGGAAGCGCCATAAACAGCGCACCCACTTTCTGTAAATAGTGCTCCGGAACATGGGGCATTTGCAGGCCGAGGAAATCCTTGATCTGCATGGTTCCGATGGTGATCCCAATCCCCGAGGTGAACCCCAGCGTGACGGAAAGGGGGATGTACTCAATCAGCCGCCCAAAGCGGGCCAGACCAAACAGAATCAAAAAGACGCCGGACATCAGGGTGGCGACCAGCAGGCCTGCCAGACCAAACTGCTGTGAAACCGGGTAGAGGATCACCACAAAGGCGGCAGTCGGGCCGGAGACGCTGAAGCGCGAGCCGCCGGTCAGAGCGATGACGATCCCGGCCACGGCTGAGGTGTACAGGCCGTACTGCGGCGCAACGCCGCTGCCAATCGCCAGCGCCATCGCCAGCGGAATCGCGATAATGCCGACGGTGATCCCGGCAATCAGGTCACGGATAAAACGTGACGAGGTGTACTTCTCTTTCCAGCAGGCGTCGATGAGGGCGCGAAAGGGCAGAACATGTGAGGAGGCTACGTTTTTCACAATTATCTATCATCCGTATGCGCATCATCTGTTATGTGAATGGCAGGTGAAGGAGGCATTAATCATACAAATAAAACCCAGAAACAAAAAAACCCGCCGCAGCGGGTTTTTCGGCCGTGTTCGATTAGTGTTCGAACATTGCAGAGATGGATTCTTCGTTGCTGATACGACGAATCGCTTCGGCCAGCATCCCGGACAGGGTCAGGGTACGCACGTTTGGCAGTGCCTTGATCTCGTCGCTCAGTGGGATGGTATCGCATACTACAACTTCGTCAATGACGGAGTTGCGCAGGTTGTTTACGGCATTGCCGGAGAAGATCGGGTGGGTCGCGTAAGCGAATACGCGCTTGGCACCACGCTCTTTCAGCGCTTCAGCCGCTTTACACAGCGTACCGCCGGTATCGATCATATCGTCAACCAGCACGCAGTCGCGGCCAGCCACGTCACCGATGATGTGCATCACCTGAGAAACGTTAGCGCGCGGACGACGTTTGTCGATGATCGCCATGTCGGTGTCGTTCAGCAGCTTAGCGATAGCACGGGCACGTACCACGCCGCCGATGTCCGGAGAAACCACGATTGGGTTATCCAGGTTCAGCTGCAGCATGTCTTCCAGCAGGATTGGGCTGCCGAATACGTTATCAACCGGGACGTCGAAGAAGCCCTGGATCTGCTCTGCGTGCAGGTCAACGGTCAGTACGCGGTCAACGCCAACGCTGGACAGGAAGTCAGCGACAACTTTCGCGGTAATTGGCACACGCGCGGAACGGACGCGACGGTCCTGGCGGGCATAGCCGAAGTAAGGGATTACAGCAGTGATACGGCCTGCGGAAGCGCGACGCAGGGCGTCGACCATAACAACCAGTTCCATCAGGTTGTCGTTCGTTGGAGCACAGGTGGACTGGATGATGAAAATATCACCACCGCGTACATTTTCGTTAATTTGTACGCTGACTTCGCCGTCGCTAAAGCGACCTACAGCGGCGTCGCCGAGGGAAGTGTACAGGCGGTTGGCAATACGTTGTGCTAGTTCCGGGGTGGCGTTACCAGCAAAAAGCTTCATATCAGGCACGAGAAGAACCTCAGGCATGCGTCCAGTGGTGGATAGCGTTCGCCGTAAACTGTGCGGGCCAGGCAAAGGCTATCCAGGCGGTGTATTAAAGAGCGCGATGCAACGTCTGGAACAGGGTGACGTTGTCACCGAAACTCAGTCTGCGCCAGAATGGCCTGCTGTAGGGGGGAAATGTTCATCCCACGCGCTACAAAACCATGCAGCCAAACCGGCGCTTGCTCAAGCACCTGACGAGCGGCGGATTCGGTGTCAAATTCAGCAAAGACACAGGCCCCTGTACCAGTCAGGCGCGACGGCGCGTATTCTAACAGCCAGGAAAGCACCGCATCAACCTCGCGAAAACGTTTTCTTGCGATATCCTCGCAATCGTTGCTGAATTCACAATTTAATAACGTTTCTATTGACCGAATCGGGGTATTTCTTTTCAGGTCAGGATCTTTAAAGATGACCGGGGTCGGAATGCTCACGCCGGGGTGAGCAACCAGATACCATTTTTCCGGCGGGTTGACCGGGGAGAGGATTTCGCCCACGCCCTCAGCAAAGGCCGCATGACCGCGCACAAACACCGGGACATCCGCACCCAGCCTCAAGCCTAAGACGGCCAGTTCGTCCTGCGACAGCCCGCAGCCCCAAAGGTGGTTCAGGGCAACCAGCACGGTAGCGGCGTTGGATGAGCCGCCGCCCAGGCCGCCGCCCATCGGCAGACGCTTCTCGATATGGATGTCCGCACCGCTTCCCGCAGGCAGACGACCCGATTCCGCTGCAGCGTTCATCAGCAGACGCGCAGCGCGCACAATCAGGTTGTCCTCATGCGCCACGCCGTCGACCGGCGTCAGGAGGCAAATCTGCCCGTCCTGGCGCAGTTCGATAGAAATTGTGTCGCCATAGTCAATAAACTGAAACAGCGTCTGCAGGGTGTGATAGCCGTCAGCGCGCTGGCCGGTAATGTATAAAAACAGATTCAGTTTTGCCGGAGAGGGCCAGTGGGTCATCATTTAACGATCCAGTTGTCCATTTTCAGCTTGATGCGCTGGCTGCCCTGGGTCAGTTCCATGTTGGATGGCAGCGACGGTTTACTCTTGCTGTCATAGTCGCTGTACACCACTTTCCAGGTCTTGCCGTTCTGGGTGTAGTTCACCTGGCTCAGACGATACTGATCGTCAAGCGTATAGTCGGTGGCGTCACCCGGCAGGCCAAGGATCCACTGGCGCAGGCTGTTGAGCGGGATAGGCATTCCGGTCAGCTTGCCAATCATCTCTTCGGCATCGGTTGCGGTGTAGTGCTGGCCTTTGTTATCGGTGATCTGCGCTTCGCCCGGTTTCGCGATAAGCTCCAGCTCGGTGCTGCCCAGCGGGTTCAGCAGCAGCAGGCGATAGTTGTCCTGACCCGTCTGCTGCCAGAAGAAACGGGCATACACTTTTTGCTCATCAGAGAGATAGGCGAAGGCGCCGCGGGTCTGGTACTGGCTCAAATTACGGACGTCCTGCTGGTGCTGACGCCACTGGGGTGAATCAGGGCTTTTGCCCGGGCCTTTTGGTTGGGTGACGGTACACGCGGTCAGAACCAGTGCCGCCAGGGGCAGCAGGCGAATCAGTCGGGTCATAATGAGGACAAATCCTTGAGATACGTTGCAGTTATAACTGTTAATGCTAGCGTCGAAGGGGGCTACCGTCTACGTTCAAATTATCTCAAAGCGTTGTGTAACCTATTACTCCGAAAGGGGGCTGTCTCTTTTATTGATCTCGCGCATCCTGTATGATGCGTTCTGCTAACCTTATTAACGCTGGTACTACTCCCGCTCAACATGACCCTATTAGCACTCGGTATCAACCACAAAACAGCCCCGGTTTCGCTGCGAGAACGCGTAACGTTTTCGCCAGATACGCTCGACCTGGCGCTGGATAGCCTGCTTGCACAGCCGATGGTGCAGGGTGGCGTGGTGCTCTCCACGTGCAACCGTACCGAGCTCTATTTAAGCGTGGAAGAGCAGGACAACCTGCACGACGCGCTGATCCGCTGGTTATGCGACTACCACAATCTCAATGAAGACGAGCTGCGCAACAGCCTGTACTGGCATCAGGACATCGATGCCGTCAGCCATCTGATGCGCGTGGCCAGCGGGCTGGATTCGCTGGTTCTGGGCGAGCCGCAAATTCTCGGTCAGGTGAAAAAAGCCTTTGCGGATTCGCAAAAAGGGCATCTGAAGGCCAGTGAGCTGGAGCGCATGTTCCAGAAGTCATTCTCCGTGGCGAAGCGTGTGCGAACCGAAACCGACATTGGTGCCAGTGCGGTTTCTGTTGCTTTCGCGGCCTGCACCCTTGCACGCCAAATCTTTGAATCCCTTTCTACCGTCACCGTGATGCTGGTGGGCGCGGGCGAAACCATCGAACTTGTGGCGCGCCATCTGCGCGAGCATAAAGTGAAAAAGATGATTATCGCTAACCGCACCCGCGAACGCGCGCAGGTGCTGGCGGATGAAGTGGGGGCAGAGGTGGTTGCCCTGAGCGACATCGATGAACGCCTGAAGGAGGCGGACATTATTATCAGTTCGACCGCCAGCCCGCTGCCGATTATCGGCAAAGGGATGGTGGAGCGTGCGCTGAAGTCCCGCCGTAATCAGCCGATGCTGCTGGTGGATATCGCCGTCCCGCGCGACGTTGAGCCAGAAGTCGGCAAGCTGGCTAACGCCTATCTTTACAGCGTAGATGACCTGCAAAGCATCATTTCGCACAACCTCGCGCAGCGTAAAGCGGCGGCGGTGCAGGCGGAAACCATTGTCGAGCAGGAAACCAGTGAGTTTATGGCCTGGCTGCGCGCGCAAAGCGTCAGCGAGACCATCCGCGAGTACCGCGGGCAGGCGGAGCAGGTGCGTGATGACCTGACTGCCAAAGCGTTAGCGGCCCTGGAGCAGGGCGGCGATGCGCAGGCTATTATGCAGGATCTGGCGTGGAAACTGACTAACCGCCTGATTCATGCCCCAACCAAATCTCTTCAGCAGGCTGCCCGTGACGGGGATGATGAACGCCTGACTATTCTGCGCAACAGCCTCGGGCTGGAATAGCGCCCTATACCCATTTTCTAAGACAAGGTGCACTTACGCCTATGAAGCCTTCTATCGTCGCTAAACTGGAAGCTCTGCACGAGCGCCATGAAGAAGTTCAGGCGCTGCTCGGCGATGCCGGGACCATTGCGGACCAGGAACGTTTTCGCGCGCTTTCACGTGAATACGCGCAGTTAAGTGATGTTTCTAAATGCTTTACCGACTGGCGACAGGTTCAGGACGATATCGAAACCGCGCAGATGATGCTCGACGATCCTGAAATGCGCGAGATGGCGCAGGAAGAGTTGCAGGATGCGAAAGCGCGTTCTGAGGAGATGGAGCAGCAGCTTCAGGTGCTTCTGCTGCCAAAAGATCCGGACGACGAGCGTAACGCGTTCGTGGAAGTCCGCGCCGGGACCGGCGGTGACGAAGCGGCACTGTTTGCCGGGGATCTGTTCCGCATGTACAGCCGCTACGCCGAGTCGCGTCGCTGGCGCGTGGAGATCATGAGCGCCAACGAAGGCGAACACGGTGGCTACAAAGAGGTTATCGCCAAGATCAGCGGCGACGGCGTATACGGTCGTCTCAAGTTTGAATCCGGCGGTCACCGCGTGCAGCGCGTTCCGGCCACCGAATCTCAGGGCCGTATCCACACCTCCGCCTGTACGGTGGCGGTGATGCCGGAGCTGCCGGAAGCGGAGCTGCCGGACATCAACCCGGCTGACCTGCGTATTGATACCTTCCGCTCCTCCGGGGCGGGGGGGCAGCACGTTAACACCACCGACTCCGCCATCCGTATTACCCACCTGCCGACCGGCATCGTGGTGGAGTGTCAGGACGAGCGTTCCCAGCACAAAAACAAAGCCAAAGCGCTCTCCGTGCTGGGCGCACGTATCCACGCGGCCGAAATGGCGAAACGCCAGCAGGCGGAAGCGTCTACGCGTCGTAACCTGCTGGGCAGCGGCGATCGCAGCGACCGTAACCGCACCTACAACTTCCCGCAGGGGCGCGTGACTGACCACCGCATCAACCTGACGCTGTACCGTCTGGACGAAGTAATGGAAGGCAAGCTGGATATGCTGATTGAGCCTATCGTGCAGGAATACCAGGCCGACCAGCTGGCGGCACTGTCCGAGCAGGAATAATGGATTTTCAGCGCTGGTTACGTGAGGCTGCCGGTGAGCTTTCCGAAAGCGAAAGCCCGAAACGCGATGCCGAAATTTTGCTTGAGCATGTGACGGGTAAAGCCCGCACGTACCTGCTGGCCTTCGGCGAAACCGAACTGACTGCTGAACAGGAAGCCCGGCTCGCCGCGCTGCTTGCCCGACGTAAAACCGGCGAGCCGGTGGCGCACCTGGTCGGCGAGCGCGAGTTCTGGTCGTTACCGCTTTACGTCTCGGCGGCGACGCTGATCCCGCGCCCCGACACCGAGTGTCTGGTTGAACAGGCGCTGGCGCGCTTACCCGCATCGTCCTGCCGCATTCTCGATCTCGGAACGGGGACCGGGGCCATCGCCCTGGCGCTCGCTACCGAACGGCCCGACTGCGCGATCACGGCGGTAGATGTGATGCCCGACGCGGTGGCGCTGGCGCAGCGTAACGTGGAACGTCTTGGCCTGACCAACGTGACGGTGCTGCAAAGCAGCTGGTTCAGCGCGCTGGAGAAGCAGACGTTCGGAGTGATTGTCAGTAACCCGCCCTATATTGACGAGCGTGACCCGCACCTTGCGCAGGGGGATGTGCGCTTCGAACCGCTGACGGCGCTGGTCGCCGCCAGGGAGGGTTTAGCCGACCTTGATCACATTGTGACAACGTCACGGCAACATTTGCTTTCCGGCGGCTGGCTGCTGGTGGAGCATGGCTGGACGCAGGGGGAAGCCGTGCGGGCGCTCTTTACCGAGGCGGGCTACGCCGCCGTCAAAACCTGCCGCGACTACGGCGGCAACGAACGCCTGACGCTGGGGCAGTGGTTATGAGCGCAGGTACTGATAAAGGCGTAAGGCTGACTGAAAGGCGGTTTGGCGTTATCATCTACATCGTTTTGAGTTTTATCTCGCCCGGGCGTCGCTGTACGCTCGGTCGTTACTGGGGTAAGTCATGAAGTCCTTAGCCGATTTCGAATTTAATAAAGTGCCGCTTTGCGATGGCATGATCCTGATTTCTGAGATGATCCGCGACGATTTTACGTCGCAGTACGTCTACGATGAGCTGGAGAATCTGGTCAGCCTGGCGCGTGAAGAGATCAATCAGGCGCGCCCGCAGGACTGGCAATTAGAGAAGCTGCTTGAGCTTTTCTACGGCGAATGGGGTTTCTGCGACACGCGGGGCGTGTATCGCCTGTCTGACGCATTATGGCTGGACCAGGTCTTAAAAAATCGTCAGGGGAGCGCCGTTGCGCTGGGTTCTATTTTGCTGTGGGTTGCGCATCGCCTGGATATTCCACTGGTGCCGGTCATTTTTCCGACGCAGATGATCCTGCGTGCGGAGTGGCTGGACGGTGAGATGTGGCTCATTAATCCCTTCAACGGCGATACGCTGGATGAACATACGCTGGACGTGTGGCTGAAAGGCAATATCAGCCCGGTGGCTGAGCTCTTCAACGAAGATCTCGACGAGGCGGATAACGCAGAAGTGATCCGCAAGCTGCTGGATACGCTGAAGTCTGCGTTAATGGAAGAGCGTCAGATGGAACTGGCCCTGCGCGCCAGCGAAGTGCTGCTGCAGTTTAATCCGGAAGACCCGTACGAAATTCGCGACCGTGGGTTGATCTATGCCCAGCTCGATTGTGAGCACGTGGCGCTGAACGATCTGAGCTATTTCGTCGAGCAGTGTCCGGAAGATCCTATTAGCGAAATGATTCGTGCGCAGATCAACGCGATCTCGCACAAGCAAATTACACTGCATTAATCTTAATTCCGATTCACACCTGAATAAGGCGATCCTATGAAACAAAAAGTGGTTAGCATTGGTGATATCAAGGTAGCAAACGACCTGCCGTTCGTGCTGTTTGGCGGCATGAACGTGCTGGAATCCCGCGACCTCGCCATGCGTATCTGCGAGCACTACGTGACCGTGACCCAGAAGCTGGGCATCCCGTACGTGTTTAAAGCCTCTTTTGACAAAGCCAACCGCTCCTCCATCAACTCTTACCGTGGCCCGGGCCTGGAAGAAGGGATGAAGATTTTCCAGGAGCTGAAGCAGACCTTTGGCGTGAAAGTGATCACCGACGTGCATGAAGCCGCTCAGGCGCAGCCGGTGGCAGACGTGGTTGATGTGATTCAGCTCCCGGCGTTCCTGGCTCGCCAGACCGACCTGGTTGCCGCGATGGCGAAAACCGGTGCCGTGATCAACGTGAAAAAACCACAGTTCGTGAGCCCGGGCCAGATGGGGAACATCGTCGATAAATTTATCGAAGGTGGCAACGACAAAGTCATCCTGTGCGACCGTGGTTCCAACTTCGGTTACGACAACCTGGTGGTGGATATGCTGGGCTTCAGCGTGATGAAAAACGTCTCTAATCAGTCTCCGGTGATTTTCGACGTGACCCACGCGCTGCAGTGCCGCGACCCGTTTGGCGCTGCGTCCGGCGGCCGTCGTGCTCAGGTGACCGAACTGGCGCGCGCCGGTATGGCAACCGGCCTGGCTGGCCTGTTCATTGAAGCGCACCCGGATCCGGATAACGCAAAATGCGACGGCCCATCTGCGCTGCCGCTGGATAAGCTGGAGCCGTTCCTGAAACAGATCAAAGCAATTGACGATCTGGTCAAGAGCTTCGATGAGCTGGATACCAGCAAATAATAAAAAAACCCGCTTCGGCGGGTTTTTTTATGGGGCATATTGCCGGGTGGCGCTTTGCTTACCCGGCCTACAAAACCCGTAGGTCCTGCAAGTGAAGCGCCGCTGGGCAAAAAGGCTACGCAAAAATTGTCATCAAGTAAGCCACAAACAGCGCCATATGCGCCGCCCCGTTCAGCACGTTGGTGCGTCCGGTTGAGAACGAAATCTGGCACAGCAGCAACGAGGCTACCATCACAATCATCTCTGGCGCGCCCAGCGCGAACTGCAGTTCGTTACCGGTCATAAAGGCAATTAGCGTCACCACCGGCACGGTGAGTGAAATGGTCGCCAGCACGGAGCCGAAGAACAGGTTCATGGCGCGCTGCACCTGATTGTTTAAGACGGCTTTCAGCGCCCCCAGCCCTTCCGGGGACAGGATCAGCAGCGCCACCAGGAAACCGGTAAACGCGACCGGCGCGTTCAGTTCGGTTAACAGTGTTTCCAGCGGATTGGCGTTCATCTTGGTGACGGCAATCACCGCAATCAGATGCACGATCAGCCAAACCGTATGCCACGCGCTGCTGTGGGCCGACGGCTTACCGTGGTGCGGGTCATCGTCGTCGCTGTCGTCTTCATGCTCATACACAAACAGGCTCTGGTGCGTTTTGGTCTGAATCAACAGAAACACGCCGTACATGGCTGCGGAAATCAGCGCAACCAGCAGCGCCTGACCGGTGGAGAAGTTGGCACCCGGCAGCGCCATCGGGAAGACCAGCACGATAATCGCCAGCGGGAAGAGGGCAATCAGATACTGTTTAATGCCGAACAGGTTCATATACTGGGTCGCGAATTTACGCCCGCCCAGCAGCAGAGAGAAGCCCACCAGGCCGCCCGTCACAATCATAATGATCGAGTAGAGCGTGTCGCGCATCAGCGTCGGCGCGGCATCGCCGGTGGCCATGAGCGCGGAAATCAGGCTGACTTCGAGAATAACAACGGAAAGGCTGAGAATTAACGATCCGTAGGGTTCGCCCAGACGGTGGGCCAGTACGTCCGCATGGCGAACGACGCTAAAGGCGCTGGTTAAGATACCGACCAGGGCAAGAATATTGATACCAACCACCACTGGCAGTGACTGACTGCTTCCCCAGAAGAGCAGCACAGCCAGTGCCAGAACCGGGAAAATGAGAGACGTCTCCTTGTGGCGGGTCTTTACCGCCTCGTGTGTTGCTGTCATGTGCTTCTCCATCAATGCAGGTGCTTGTAATTATAGATAGATTTTTGAGGTCATTAAATTAACAGATCTCTGTTAAATGCCCTTTATTTTTTACTTAATTTTACCTTTTTTAATAATTAACATGCCTGATTCCTGTAATTCACCATATTCTCAGAATATTTGATAAATAACAATAAGTTAATATTTTCGATCATTCATAAATGAAGTGTGGGTGGCACGCTGCCATATCGTCGTCCACACTTATCTCTTTAACCAAAAGAGAGGTGAGTGATGCCTTATAAAACGAAACGCGAATTACCCGATAATGTGCAAAACGTGCTGCCCGCTCACGCGCAGGATATCTACAAAGAGGCGTTTAACAGTGCCTGGGATCAGTACAAAGATAAAGACGATCGCCGGGATGATGCCAGCCGTGAAGAGACGGCACACAAAGTCGCCTGGGCCGCCGTAAAACATGAATATGAAAAAGGAGACGACGATAAATGGCATAAAAAGAAATAGCCCTGAAATAATTCGCTGCCTTCATTTTGACTTTTCAGGCGGTTGAACTGCCGTTGTATTGCAACTGGTCCGCTAATTGCTTATCGTTATTCAACTGCTGGCAAAATGACCAGCACCTAAGGCCGGGAAGGCGAATTACAGATGTCGCAAGGAAGCATGCAGTGGCGGAGGTGGAAAGTGTTAACGCGTGATTTCTTAATGAAGGCAGATTGTAAGACGGCATTTGGTGCTATTGAGGAATCGCTTCTCTGGTCAGCTGAACAACGTGCGGCGTCGCTCGCTGCTACGCTTGCCTGCCGCCCGGATGATGGCCCGGTATGGATTTTTGGCTATGGTTCACTGATGTGGAACCCGGCGCTCGAATTTGTCGAATCGGCAACGGGCACGTTGCCCGGCTGGCACCGCGCATTTTGCCTGCGCCTGACGGCCGGACGCGGCAGCGCGTGCCAGCCCGGGCGTATGCTTGCACTGAAAGAGGGCGGACGCACCACGGGCGTGGCGTATCGCCTCCCGGATGCCACGCTGGAAGAGGAGCTTACGCTGCTCTGGAAGCGTGAGATGATCACCGGCTGCTACATGCCGAGCTGGTGTAAGCTGGAGCTGGACGACGGTCGCACCGTCAATGCGCTGGTGTTTATCATGGACCCGCGCCATCCGCTGTATGAAGCGGACACCCGCACGCAGGTGATTGCCCCGTTAATTGCCGCCGCCAGCGGGCCGCTGGGTACCAACGCGCAGTATCTCTTCTCTCTCGATCAAGAGCTGACCCGCCTCGGCATGAAGGACGATTGTCTGAATGAGCTGGTGGTGAAGGTGAAGGCGCTGCTGGAAGGAAACCCGCTCAACGGCACGCTGCGACCGGGTTTTGCCTGATAATACGCCCGGCTCGCCGGGCTCGTAATTTAAGCTGCTACGTAACTGACAGAATGCTCCAGCGACTGGCTGTGGCTGTCGATCAGCACATCCCAGGTGCCGGTATACGGCACGGTAAGCCAGGCGTTATCATCCTGCACGGTGAGAATATCCGCCTGGGATTGTTTTTGTGCTTTCGCACTCATCAGATGAATACGGCAGCGCTCTGAGCAACGCACCACTACCGTATCCCCGCCAAACAGTTTCAAACTTGTTTTTACCAGTGCCATTTTTTACCCCGTAGTCTTAAACAACGCTCTCCCTGCAGCCATATCCGAGCGTGATGTTGTTCACAATTCACTCATGGCATAACACCAAAGGGGAGGGGGAGGGATGCTGATTTTGATCAAAAAATGGCATAACGATTAAACAAAAATGACAAAATTCCTCAAAATTTCAGCTGACGCGCGTTTTACCCGCTAAACGCGCGCCAGTAGAAAATTAAATGCGGAAATGGCCGGCGGTTTCAGCAAGGTCGCCCGCCTGGCTCTGCAGGGCGCCCGCGGCGGCGGCGGATTGCACCACCAGCTCGGCGTTCTGCTGGACCATGCGGTCGAGGTGGGTCACCGCGTGGTTAATCTCGTGAATGCCTTTCATCTGCTCGCTGGTGGCGATAGAGATTTCGCGCATGATGCCGGAGACGCTGCCGATGCTGGAGCGGATCTCGTCCATGCTTTCCCCGGCCAGATGCACGTAGCGGGAGCCGGTGGCCACGCTGTCGGTGGTGGAATCGATCAGCGATTTGATCTCTTTCGCCGCCTGGGCGCTACGGCTCGCCAGGTTACGCACTTCGCCCGCCACCACGGCAAACCCGCGCCCCTGCTCCCCGGCACGGGCCGCCTCGACGGAGGCGTTCAGCGCCAGAATGTTGGTCTGGAACGCGATACCGTCAATCACGCTGGTGATGTCGCCAATTTTAGCCGACGCGACTTCGATGGACTGCATGGTGCTGATCGCCTGGGATACCACCTCGCCGCCGCGCGCCGCGGCCGCGGAGGCCTTGCTCGCCTGGTCGTTCGCTTCTGCCGCCGACTCGTTCGACTGGGTCACGGAGGCGGTGATCTGCTCCACGGCGCTGGCCGTCTCGCGCAGGCTGGACGCCGCCTGCTCGGTACGTCCGGAGAGATCCTGGTTACCCGCCGCAATCTCCTGAGCGGCGTTTTTCACCGACTCGCTGGCATCACGGAGCTGCACCATCACCACCGACAGCTTATCGCTGAAGGCGTTAAAGGCCTGGGCAATCTGCGCCACCTCGTCCTCACCGCTGTCAGGCAGACGCTGCGACAGGTCGTTAGTCCCGTTGGCAATGTTGTGCATCGCGTCGCGAATGTCCGACAGGCGCTTCAGCAGACGGGCAATCAGGAGGTGAACAATGGCCGCGCTCAGCAGCGCCAGGATCACCAGCGAAATCGCCGAGGCTTTAAGCAGGGAACGCATGCCGGAAGTGGCGTCACCGCTGTCGAGGGCGACGACCAGCAGCCAGTTTGTGCCCGGCACGGCGGTCGCCACGAAGGTTTTTTCGACGTCGTTCAGCGTACCGTCGACAAGGTTACCGCTTTTCAGTACAGCAAAATCGATGCCTTTAATGGTCTCTGCAAACGGTTTAAGCGTAAGAGCCGGATCGTTAGCCGCAATCACGCTGCCGTCACTGTTCAGAAGCAAGCCGCTGCTGGACGGAGTTGGATGGATCCCGCGCACGTTCGCCACCACGCTGTCCATGGCCACATCGCCCGCCACCACCGCTTTCAGGGCGCCATTCTCTTTCACCGGCACGGCGAAAGTCACCACCAGTTTACCGGTACCTGCATCAACGTAAGGCGCGGTGACGACCGGGCCGTCCGTGCTGACCACCTGCTGATACCACGGGCGAATGGTCGGGTCATAATCCGCAGGTACGCCCGCGGGCTCAGAGAATTTCGCCGTTTTGCTGGCGTAGCCGACATAAACGTTGGTGAATCCACCCGCCTGCGCAAGCTGTTTAAACACCGGAACCGGGTCGTCACTCAGCGCAACGGTCTGGGCAGAGGCGATAACCGTCATCTTGCTTTTTACCCAGTCGGCAATCGCCATGTTATGGCTGGCGCTGGTGCTGGTCAGGATATCGCGCTGTGACTGCTGGTTATCCTGGCGTGTGACGTGGAAGTTAATAACGGTATTGAGGAGAAGGGCGACGACCAGACAGCCTGCCGTCGCCGCGATGATGCGTGCACGAATCGATCTGAACATAAGTGAAATACCTGCTGTGTTGTTTCCATGCCTATCGGCAACCCCGCAGGTAAACTTGATGCTGAAACCGCGTCCATAAGAAAATAATATTTTTACGGGTTTATTATTAAAAAGTTAATACTTTATCAGCGGACAGCGTCCACTCGGCCAGTTCAACCAGCGTACCAATTTCTACGCCATCAATCAGCGGCAGTCCGGTGATACCGCGCCCGTCGGTGCAGGTTTTGCACAGCTTCACCGGCACGTTTTGCGCGGTCAGGATCTCCAGCATCTGCTGAATGTTATAGCCCTCGGCCGGCTTTTGTCCCTTCAGCCCGGCGGTGACGGCGTCCGACATTAAAAAAAGGCGTAACGCCAGGTCGCTCTCTTTTTCACGTAGCGCGATCGCCAGGCGCAGGCTGTTGAAAAGGGATTCGCTGCCGTAGGCCGCACCGTTGGCGACGATCACAATCTTCTGCATGTTGACTCCTGTTCTTATAAAGGCACGAATATTGCTTAATTCCCCGGAGTTTCGCTGTCCGGGAGAGTAAGCATGACATTAATGGCAGGCATTTCGCCAGGCGCTGCCGAATGGCTCACGCGCGCAAAAATGATGCGCCAGGAGCAGTTCAGCAAGCTGGCACAGCTGGGCGTGCTTGTGCACGGCATTAGCCAACTGGTGCACATGTTACAGTGCGAGCGCGGGGCGTCCAACGTCTGGCTCTGCTCACAGGGCAAGCTGTACGCTCCCGAATGCAAAGCCAGCCGGGCGCTGGTGGATGAAAACCTCGCAGCCCTTTACGGCATTCTTGACACACAGTCGCCGATTCCGGGAAGTGCCGTCTGTGAACGCATCGGCGGCGCGCTCCTGAGCCTGGATACGCTTCCCGCGCTGCGTGACGGTGTGATTCAGCAGACGGTAACGGCACCCCAGACGATGGAACACTACTCCCGCATGCTTCGCCATCTGCTCAGTATCGTGCCGCAGCTTAATGACAGCATTGACGATCCGCAAATCGCAGGACGTTTTGTCGCGCTTTATAGCCTGATGCAGGGCAAAGAGCTGGCGGGACAGGAGCGGGCGCTGGGGGCGATTGGCTTCACGCAGGGTTTTTTCGATGATGTGACTCGTCAGAGGCTGGTTGACCGCATTGACGGGCAGCAGGCCTGCTTTGAGATCTTTCTGTCACACAGCTCCGCTGACGTTCAGACCACCTTTTCAATGCACTGTCAGCCCGATCGTGAAACGGAGCAGCTCCGGCGCGTGGCCTGTACCCGCCAGCCCGCCGCCGATAACGGCCTTACCGCGCTGGCCTGGTTTGCTCTGCAAACCGCGCGCCTTGAGCATCTGCGCACGCTGGAGGAGACGATCATCGCCGATCTGATGGTCGCGGTGGACGAATGCATTCACCGTGACGATGAGTACGCGCCCCCCGGCGATGAACAGGATGACCCGCCGATCCGCTATCCGGAAAAACCGTTGCTTACCCTGGTTCGCCAGCAGGCGCGCGAGATAGAGAAGCTCTCACGTCAGCTTGCGTCGCTGCGCGATACGCTAGAAGAGCGCAAAATCATTGATAAAGCGAAGAGCGTGCTGATGACCCACCAGAATATGAGTGAGGAACAGGCCTGGACGGCGCTGCGCAAAATGGCGATGGACAAGAACCAAAGGATGGTGGATATCGCCCGCGCGCTGCTCATGGTGAAGAGTGTATGGCAGGTAACACCAAAGGAGTAGCTGCACGGTCGGTGGGCATTTTATGCCTGTTTGCGGTGCGTAAAGGCGAGTGAATAACGGTAAGCGCCGCAAGAAACAGTGTGTTAAAACCTGGCATTCACTTTGCATTATCAGATTAACCATTTTTGACGATGCGCCAACGGCGGTGCATCCGTCTTCGGGATAAAGGCGTCCACTGGTGCTTCGGCACCGTGGGCGCTTTTTTTTGGTTTTTTTTCAGGAGTGGTCATGGCGGATTTGTCGAGACGGCGTTTTTTGCAGGCCAGCATGCTGGCGAGTGGTGCAATGCTGTTGCCGGGTGTCATGCAGGCCGCATGGGCGGCAGGCTCGGATAAACCGGAGCAGGAAACAGTGCGCATCGGGTTTATCCCGCTGACCGACTGTGCCCCGGTGGTTATCGCGGCGCTGAAAGGGTTTGATAAAAAATACGGTATTACCATCGTGCCCACCAAAGAGGCGAGCTGGGCGGCGGTGCGCGACAAGCTGGTGGCGGGCGAACTCGATGCCGCGCACATTCTTTACGGCCTGCTGTACGGACTGGAGCTGGGCATCGCCGGCAAGCCACAGCAGATGGCTAACCTGATGACCCTCAACCAGAACGGTCAGGCGATTACGCTCTCCAGCGATCTGGCAGAGAAGGGCGTTCATGACCTTGACGGGCTGAAAAAGCGGATTGGGCAGCAGGCGGCTGGCACCTATACCTTCGCGCACACCTTCCCGACCGGGACGCACGCCATGTGGCTCTACTACTGGCTGGCCAGCGCGGGCATTCACCCCTTTGACGACGTGCGCACGGTGGTGGTGCCGCCGCCGCAGATGGTGATGAACATGCGCATTGGCAACATGGTCGGCTTTTGCGTCGGCGAGCCGTGGAACGCGCGTGCCATCAACGACCGCATCGGTTTTACCGCTGCGACGTCTCAGTCCATCTGGGCCGACCATCCGGAAAAAATCCTCGGGACGCGTCGCGACTGGGTGGAGAAAAACCCGCACACCGCCCGGGCGCTGGTGAGCGCAGTGCTGGAGGCGGCGCGCTGGATTGAGGCCTCCCCGGAAAACAAACGCGAAACCGCACAGATCCTCTCCCGCCGGGCGTGGCTCAACTGCAAAGAGCAGTATCTCACCGGACGCATGCTCGGCGAGTACGACAACGGCCTGGGCCAGCGCTGGCAGGACGCGCACCCGATCCGCTTCTTCAACGAGGGGGCCGTCAGCTACCCGTATCTCTCCGACGGCATGTGGTTCTTAACCCAGTTCCGCCGCTGGGGCTTGCTCAAAGCCGCCCCGGACTATGCGGGCATCGCACAACGCATTAACCAGACGGCGGTCTGGCAGGATGCCGC
Source organism: Enterobacter cloacae complex sp. 2024EL-00227 (assembly GCF_043945315.1). Lineage (NCBI taxonomy): Bacteria > Pseudomonadati > Pseudomonadota > Gammaproteobacteria > Enterobacterales > Enterobacteriaceae > Enterobacter > Enterobacter cloacae complex sp. 2024EL-00227. The sequence continues at coordinate 330,599 of NZ_JBIMQP010000003.1, read as the reverse complement.
CACGGCGGTGGGGGGCATTACCACACCGACTTCACCACTACGCAGCAGCACATTGATGGACGGCACCGTCTGGAACGGTACCGACCCGGAAGGATACGCCAGCCGTTTCGCCATTCACCGTAAAGGGGCCTGATTATGCAGCATCTGCAAAAGACAAAATCACACGAGACGCCGGAGAGTGGAGAGGTGATTGTCCTGCCTCCGGTGCAGGTTCGCCGCCGTACGCCGACGTTTGCGCGTCGGATTAACGCGATCCTTCAGCGCATCATTCCGGCTTTTCTGGGGCTGGGACTGCTGGTGGTGCTCTGGCAGCTGGCGGCGATTAACAGCAAAGGTTTCCCGACGCCGCTCAGCACGCTCGATTCCGCTATTACCCTGTTTGCCGATCCGTTTTATCGCGACGGGCCAAACGACATGGGCATCGGCTGGAACGTGCTCGCCTCATTACAGCGCGTGGCGGTGGGCTTTGGTCTGGCCGCGTTCGCCGGGATCCCGCTCGGTTTCCTGATTGGCCGCTTCACCTTTTTTTCGCGCATGTTCGGCCCGCTGATCGCGCTGTTACGCCCGGTTAGCCCGCTGGCCTGGCTGCCCATCGGCCTGCTGCTGTTCCAGAAAGCGGAGCCCGCGTCGAGCTGGACCATTTTTATCTGCTCCATCTGGCCGATGGTGATCAACACCGCCGAAGGCGTGCGCCGCATTCCGCAGGACTACCTCAACGTGGCCCGGGTGCTGCAGCTTTCCGAGTGGACCATCATGCGCCGCATTCTCTTCCCGGCGGTGCTGCCCGCGGTGCTGACCGGGGTGCGCCTCTCCATCGGCATCGCCTGGCTGGTGATTGTCGCCGCCGAGATGCTGACCGGCGGTTTAGGGATCGGTTTCTGGATCTGGAACGAGTGGAACAACCTCAACGTCGAAAACATTCTCATCGCCATCGTCATCATTGGCGTGGTCGGGCTGCTGCTGGAGCAGGGGCTGATGCTGATCGCCCGTCGCTTTAGCTGGCAGGAAAAATAAGGAGCGAACATGAAACCATTAATCCAGGTCCAGGCCGTGAGCCAGCGTTTTTCCACCGCCAGCGGCGAATTTCTGGCGCTGCAGAACGTCTCTTTTGATATCCATGAGGGCGAAACCGTCAGCCTGATTGGGCACTCCGGCTGCGGTAAATCGACGCTGCTGAACCTTATCGCGGGGATCACGCTGCCGACGGAAGGCGGGCTGATTTGCGACAACCGCGAAATTGCCGGGCCGGGTCCGGAGCGCGCGGTGGTATTCCAGAACCATTCGCTGCTGCCGTGGCTCACCTGCTTCGACAACGTGGCCCTGGCAGTAGATCACGTGTTTCGCCACAGCATGAGCAAGGCGGAGCGCCGGGAGTGGATTGAGCACAACCTCGACCGCGTGCAGATGGGGCACGCCCTGCACAAGCGCCCGGGGGAGATCTCCGGCGGCATGAAGCAGCGCGTCGGGATTGCCCGCGCGCTGGCGATGAAGCCGAAAGTCCTGCTGATGGATGAACCCTTCGGTGCGTTGGATGCGCTGACGCGCGCCCATCTGCAGGACTCGGTGATGCAGATCCAGCAGGCGCTAAACACCACCATCGTGCTGATTACCCACGACGTGGACGAGGCGGTGCTGCTCTCCGATCGCGTGCTGATGATGACCAACGGCCCGGCGGCGACCGTCGGGGAGATCCTGCACGTTGACCTGCCGCGCCCGCGTAACCGGGTGCAGCTGGCTGACGACAGCCGCTATCACCACATGCGCCAGCAGATCCTGCATTTCCTCTACGAAAAGCAGCCGAAAGCGGCGTAGCGAGGGGGCGTTGATGCGACTGGTCATTATCGGAAATGGCATGGCGGCCACGCGGCTGATTGCCTCGCTCACCGGGCGTGCTGCCGATCGTTTCACTATTACCGTCATCGGTGACGAGCCGGAGCATGCCTATAACCGCATCCAGCTTTCGCCGGTGCTGGGCGGTGAAAAAACGGCGGCGGGGATCTGTCTTCAGAGTGACGACTGGTACCAGGAACGGGGCGTGACGGTGCTGCGGGGCGAAAAGGCGCTCGCCGTGAATGTGGACACGCGGGAAGTGCAAACCACCGCCCGCACGCTGGGCTGGGATGCGCTGGTGTTTGCCACCGGATCAACGCCCTTTGTTCCGCCAATTCCCGGCTGCGATGCGCCGCATGTCTTCACATTCCGTACCCTGGAGGATATCCGGGCCATTCGGGCGATCGCCGGTCCGGCGGTAGTGCTGGGCGGCGGCGTGCTCGGGGTGGAGACGGCAGCAGCGCTGGCGCGCTCAGGGGACAACGTCACCCTTGTTCATCGCGGTCCGTGGCTGATGGAGCGGCATCTGGATGAGAAGGCGGGCGTGCTGCTGGAAGAGGCGCTGGCGGCGCGGGGCGTGCGCTGTGAGCTCGCCTCTGGCATCGCGGCGATTGACGGGAATAGCGTGACGCTGCTGAACGGACGCAGCGTCACCGCCGCGCGCGTGGTGCTGGCGACGAGCGTGCAGCCCAACGTCGTGCTGGCGCAGGCCAGCGGCATTCGCTGCGCGCGCGGCATCGTGGTGGATCACCAGATGCAAACCTCCGTGCCGGACGTCTACGCCATTGGCGAGTGCTGTGAAATTGACGGCCAGACGTTTGGCCTGGTCGCCCCCTGTCTGGCGCAGGCGGATATCCTCGCCGCCCGGCTGGCCGGAGACGTCACCGCGCCGTTTGTTCTGACCGACAACGGCATGCGCCTCAAGGTGACCGGCGTGGAGCTGTTCAGCCTCGGTCGCGCGGCAGAGCAGGAGGGCGATGTGGTCTGGAGCGCATGGGATCCGCTGACCCGCCACTATCGTCGCTTACTGATCCATCAGGGGGCGCTGGCTGGCGTGCTGCTGATGGGGGACTGCCGCAGCGCGGCGGCATTTACCGATTTACTGGCAACGGCTGCGCCCGCGCACGCGGACTGGCTGTTCGATCGTTTCACTACGCAACCGCAGGTTGCAGGACAGAACGCTATGACAAAACCTACTCTGGTGGTGGTTGGGCACGGTATGGTCGGCCATCATTTTCTCGAAGACTGCGTTAACCGCAATCTGCATCAGCAGTATCAGATCGTTGTCTTTGGCGAGGAACGCTATGCCGCCTACGACCGCGTGCATCTGTCGGAATATTTTGGCGGCCGCAGCGCGGCGTCGCTTTCGCTGGTGGAGGGGGATTTCATTGCCGACAACGGCATTGAGCTGCGCCTGTCGCAGCAGATTGTCGCTATCGATCGCGACGCGCGCGTGGTGCGTAGCGCCAGCGGGCACGAAACCCACTGGGACAAGCTGGTGCTGGCGACCGGCTCATACCCGTTCGTGCCGCCCGTGCCGGGAAACGATCTGCCGGGCTGTTTTGTTTATCGCACGCTTGACGATCTGGACAAGATAGCGGCGCATGCGGCGGGCTCACGCCGCGGTGTCGTGATTGGCGGCGGCCTGCTGGGGCTGGAGGCGGCGAATGCCCTGAAGCAGCTCGGGCTGGAAACTCACGTGGTGGAGTTTGCGCCCAATCTGATGGCGGTCCAGCTCGACAACGACGGCGCGGCGATGCTGCGCAAGAAAATCGAGGCGCTGGGCGTCGGTGTGCATACCAGTAAAGCAACGACGGAGATCGCCGCCGCGGACGGCGGGCTGGTGTTGCGCTTTGCCGGTGGAGAACAGCTGGAAACAGACATGGTGGTCTTTTCTGCCGGCATTCGTCCGCAGGACGCGCTGGCGCGCAGCAGCGGGCTGGCTATTGGCGAACGCGGCGGGATCGGCATTGACGACCGCTGTCAGACCTCCGATCCGGACGTGCTGGCCATTGGTGAATGCGCCCTGTGGGAAGGGAAAATCTTCGGGCTGGTTGCGCCCGGCTACCAGATGGCGCGGGTGGCCGCCGCCGCGCTGGCGGGAGAGGAGAAAACCTTCGCCGGCGCGGATATGAGCACCAAACTCAAGCTGCTGGGCGTGGACGTGGCCTCGTTCGGCGATGCTCACGGCCGCACGCCGGGGGCGCTGAGCTACCAGTGGACGCACGGCCCGCAGCAAATCTACAAGAAAATCGTGGTCAGCCACGACGGCAAAACGCTGCTCGGCGGCGTGCTGGTGGGTGATGCCAGCGAATACGCCACGCTGGTACAGATGATGCTCAACGGGATAGCCCTGCCAAAAGAGCCGGAAACGCTGATATTACCCGCGTCGTCAGGCAGCGCGCCGAAAGCGCTGGGCGTGGCGGCGCTGCCGGAAAGCGCGCAGATCTGTTCGTGTCATAACGTCAGCAAAGGGGATATCTGCCAGGCGGTAAGCGCGGGCGCAACGGATATCGGCGCCATTAAGCAGTGCACCAAAGCGGCGACCGGCTGCGGAGGCTGTAGCGCGCTGGTGAAGCAGGTGATGGAGTTCCAGCTTGCGGAGCAGGGCGTGGAGGTGAAGAAAGATATCTGCGAACACTTCCCGTACTCGCGTCAGGAGATTTACCACCTGGTGCGCGTCAACCATATCCGCACCTTCGACCAGCTTATCAGCCGCTACGGTCAGGGGCACGGGTGCGAGATCTGTAAGCCGCTGGTGGGATCGGTATTGGCTTCCTGCTGGAACGAGTATCTGCTGAAACCGGCGCATCTGCCGTTGCAGGACACCAACGATCGCTATTTCGCCAATATTCAGAAGGACGGAACCTACTCCATCGTCCCGCGGATGCCTGCGGGTGAAGTGACCGCCGACGGGCTGATCGCCATCGGCCAGATCGCGAAACGCTATAGCCTTTACAGCAAAATTACCGGCGGGCAGCGTATTGACCTGTTTGGCGCCACGCTCGAACAGTTGCCGGAAATCTGGCAGGCGCTGGTGGAGGCCGGGTTTGAGACCGGACATGCCTACGGGAAATCTCTGCGCACGGTGAAATCCTGCGTCGGGTCGACCTGGTGCCGCTACGGCGTGCAGGATTCCACCGGCCTCGCGGTCAGGCTGGAAGCACCGCTACAAGGGCCTGCGCGCGCCGCACAAAATCAAAATGGCCGTCTCTGGGTGTACCCGCGAATGCGCCGAGGCGCAGAGTAAAGACGTGGGGGTGATTGCCACCGATAAGGGGTGGAACCTCTACCTGTGCGGCAACGGCGGCATGAAGCCGCGCCATGCGGATCTCTTCGCCAGCGATCTTGATGATGACACGCTGATCCGCACCGTAGACCGTTTCCTGATGTTCTACATCCGCACGGCGGATCGCCTGCAGCGCACCAGCACCTGGATGGACAACCTGGAAGGCGGTCTCGACTACCTGCGGGAGGTGATCCTCAACGACAGCCTGGGCATCGCCCACGAGCTGGAGCAGGAGATGGCCCGGGTGGTGGAAACCTACCAGTGCGAATGGCAAACCACGCTTAACGATCCGAACCGTCTGGCGCTGTTCCGCACGGCGGTGAACGACACCGCAGCGGATCAAGGTAAACGATGGCAGGAAATCTGCGGCATCGACGATATCCCCGAGCAGGCGGGAATCGGCGCGCGGCTTGGGCGTAAGCCGATCGCGCTGTTCCGCTTTGGCAAAACCGTTTACGCCCTCGACGATCGGGAGCCTGGCAGCAGCGCGAACGTGCTTTCCCGCGGCATTCTTGGCGATGCGGCGGGGGAGCCGGTGGTGATCTCCCCGCTCTACAAGCAGCGTATCCGCCTGCGCGACGGCTGTCAGGTGGAGAACGGCGAACCCGCGGTGCGCGCCTGGCCGGTCAAAATTGAGAACGGCAAGGTGTGGGTCGGTAATGATGCCCTGGTAATGCGTGCGGAGGCCTCATGACGGAAACCCGGACAACGTGTCCCTACTGCGGGGTCGGCTGCGGCGTGGTCGCCCGCGTGGACGGTGAAGCGGTCAGCGTTCGGGGGGATGAAACCCATCCTGCGAACTTTGGCCGCTTGTGCGTGAAAGGATCGGCCCTGGGGGAAACAATGGGGTTACAGGGGCGATTGCTGCGCCCCGTTGTTGACGGTGCTGAGGTGGCCTGGGCGCAGGCGCTGGGAGCGGCAGGCGAGCGCCTCCAGGACATTATCGACAAATGGGGGCCGCAGGCGGTGGCGTTTTACGCGTCCGGGCAATTGCTTACCGAGGATTATTACGCCGCCAATAAGCTGATGAAAGGGTTTATCGGCGCGGCGAACATTGATACCAACTCCCGGCTCTGCATGTCATCGGCAGTCGTTGGCTACAAGCGCGCCTTTGGTGAAGACGTCGTGCCGTGCAGCTACGAGGATGTGGAAAACAGCGATCTGGTGGTGCTGGTGGGATCAAACGCGGCCTGGACGCATCCGGTGCTCTATCAGCGGCTGGTGCAGGCAAAGCACAACAATCCGCAGATGAAAGTGGTGGTCATCGATCCGCGCAGAACCGCCACCTGTGATATTGCTGACCTGCATCTGGCGCTCACTCCCGGCAGCGACGCCGGGCTGTTCGTCGGTCTGCTTAATGTCATTCAGGGAACGGACGCGTGGCCGATATCCCGCGTGGCGGCGTTTTGCGGCCTCTCGCCGCAGGATATTGGTACGTTTTACGACTGGTTTGTGACGGCGCCCCGGGCCATCACGCTCTACACCATGGGAATCAACCAGTCCTCCAGCGGCAGCGACAAATGCAGCGCCATCATTAACGTGCACCTTGCCAGCGGGAAATTTAACCGTCCGGGCTGCGGCCCGTTTTCGCTGACCGGACAGCCAAACGCGATGGGCGGAAGAGAGGTGGGCGGGCTGGCAAATCAGCTGGCGGCGCACATGAACTTTGAGCCGGACGATCTCTCGCGGGTGGCGCGTTTCTGGGGAACGGAACGGCTGGCGCAGACGCCGGGCTTGATGGCGGTGGAGTTGTTTGACGCCATTGCCCGCGGCGAGGTGAAGGCAGTGTGGATCATGGGCACCAATCCTGCCGTCTCGCTGCCGGACAGCCACGCGGTGTGTCAGGCGCTGGGGCGCTGCCCGCTGGTCATTGTCTCTGAGGTGATGAATGATACAGACACCAGCCGGTTTGCCCATATTCGCTTTCCGGCGCTGGCATGGGGAGAGAAGGACGGCACGGTAACCAATTCCGAGCGACGCATTTCGCGCCAGCGCGCGTTCCTGCCCGCGCCCGGTGAGGCAAAGCCGGACTGGTGGATCGTCGCGCAGGTGGCGAAACGGCTGGGGCACGGCGACGCCTTTGCCTGGCTGCATCCCCACGAGATTTTTTGCGAGCATGCGGCGCTGACGGCCTTTGAAAATGACGGCGCGCGGGCGTTAAACCTTCATGACCTGGCTACGCTTACCCGTGAGGAGTGGGAGCGGCTTGAGCCCTGGCAGTGGCCTGGGGGGGATTTTCCGCGCCGTAACATTGTTCCCGTTAACCCTCTGTCGCACGGTGCGACGGTCAGCGCGTTATACCCGGTGATTCTCAACTCGGGGCGCATCCGCGATCAGTGGCATACCATGACGCGAACAGGATATGTGGCCAGGCTGATGCAGCATATTGCCGAACCCTTTGTTGAGGTTTGCCCCGCAGACGCCGTTCGGTTTTCCCTGTGCGACGGCCAGCTGGCGCGCATCAATTCGCCGCGCGGCGTCATGGTAGCAAGAGTGCGCATCAGCGACGCCCAGCGTGAAGGGAACGCTTTTGCCCCGATGCACTGGAACGCTGCGTTTGCCCGCCAGGGAAAGGTGAATGCGCTGGTGGAAAGGCGCTGCGATCCGGTTTCGGGCCAGCCGGAGAGTAAACAAACCGCGGTCAGAATCCAGCCCTGGCAGCCCGTCTGGCAGGGAGAACTCTATGCCCGCGAAGGGCTGGAAATGCCCTCTTCGGTTTACTGGTGGCGTAAAGCTTCACGCCTGACGGTGGCGTGCGATAAACCGCTGCTGTCGTGGGTAATGGAACACGCCAGCGGCCGGGGCTGGCAGCTGCAGGTTGCGCAGACCGGTGAACGCAGCAGCGTGCTGGCCTGGCATGAAGGCCAGCTTATGCTGGGTTTCTGGGAAGGTACCGCGTTACCGGCGCTGGCGCATACGGTGATTGAAGCCGCTTTTCATTCACCCCCCGTGCTGCCCGCAGAACGCCACGCCCTGTTGAACGGGCAGAGCGTCGGGAAGGCGATGGATCCGGGACGCATTATCTGCAGCTGTTTCAGCGTCGGGGAAGAGGCGATACGGGAGGCGATTGCCGGAGGGTGTGATTCCGTCACCGCGCTGGGGGCGAAGCTGCGCTGTGGTACGAACTGTGGTTCCTGCGTGCCGGAGCTGAAAGGGCTGTTTCAGGATAATCCTGAAATGTCCGCCAGAACTGCATTTCAGGGCTTATCGCGTTAACATAATAAGAGTTTATTCATAAACACAGGTTCTTATTGACGACGTTGATGGCTGTATCGTCCCGCATTCGTTTGCTGTTTTTACTCCCCCTTCTTACGGCCGGAGCCGTTCACGGTGCGCCGAATTCCTTTATGCATCAGGCGCAGCACCCCTTTGATAATAATGGGGATAGTCTGCCCGATCTCGGCCTGGCGGCGCCAACGGGCGAAGGGGAGAAACACCTCGCCGAAATGGCGAAAGCCTTCGGTGAAGCCAGCATGACCGACAACGGGCTGACGACCGGCGAGCAGGCGCGTCAGTTTGCCTTTGGTCAGGTGCGCGACGCGGTAAGCGGGGAAGTGAACCAGCAGATTGAGTCCTGGCTGTCGCCCTGGGGAAACGCCAGCGTGAACGTGCTGGTGGATAATGACGGCAAATTTAACGGCAGCAGCGGGAGCTGGTTTATCCCGTGGAATGATACTAACCGTTACCTCAGCTGGAGCCAGCTTGGCCTGACGCAGCAGACGGATGGCCTGGTCAGTAACGCCGGAATCGGCCAGCGCTGGGTGGCCGGGAAATGGCTGCTGGGCTACAACACCTTTTACGATAATCTTCTCGATGAAAACCTGCAGCGTGCCGGGCTGGGCGCGGAAGCGTGGGGGGAAAATCTGCGCCTCTCAGCGAACTACTATCAGCCCTTTGCCGGATGGCGCGCGCGATCTGACGTTCAGGAGCAGCGCATGGCGCGCGGATATGACGTGACCGCTAAAGCCTGGTTGCCGTGGTTTCATCACCTGAACACCAGCGTCAGCGTTGAGCAGTACTTTGGCGATAACGTTGACCTGTTCAACAGTGGAACCGGGTACCACAACCCGGTTGCGGTCAATCTGGGGCTTAACTATACCCCCGTTCCGCTGGTCACGTTGACCGCCGGGCACAAGCAGGGCGAAAGCGGCGAGAGCCAGAATAACCTTGGGCTGAAGCTCAACTACCGCTTTGGCGTGCCGCTGGCTAAGCAGCTTTCCGCCGATGAGGTCGCCGCGACGCGATCCCTGCGCGGCAGCCGCTACGATTCACCGGAGCGCACTAGCCTGCCGGTGATGGAGTTCCGCCAGCGTAAAACGCTGTCCGTCTGGCTGGCCACGCCGCCGTGGGATCTGAAAGGGGGCGAGACCGTTATGCTGAAGCTGCAGGTTCGCAGCACGCACGGCATCCGTCAGATCCACTGGCAGGGGGATACGCAGGCATTGAGCCTGACGTCGCCGGCCAAAAGTAACAGCGCAGACGGCTGGAGCGTGATTATACCTGCCTGGAATGAACAGGAAGGTGCGACAAACCGCTGGCACCTCTCGGCAGTGGTAGAAGATGAGAAAGGCCAGCGCGTCTCGTCCAATGAGATCACGCTTGCTGTGGTGCAGCCGCTGGTCGCATTGCCTGATGACGACCCGCGCTGGAAGCTGCTGCCGGAGGAGTAATCCTTAGAAAATGCGTTCCTGATGCACCCACACGGCGGCTTCAACGCGAGATTTTAACTTCATTTTCTTCAGCATATGCTTCACGTGCACTTTGACCGTGCTTTCGGTGATGTCCAGGCGGCGAGCGATCATCTTGTTCGGCAGGCCCTGGGCAATGAGCTTGAGAATGTCGCGCTCGCGCGGCGTGAGCTGGCTGACGTCACGGTCAGAGGTGGCGCGGTTGGCGCGCAGGCTGGCGGCCAGCACCGGCGTTAAGGCTTCGCTCAATACCATCTCGCCCGCCGCCGCCTGCTGCAGCGCCTTAAGCAGATCTTCCGGCTCCATGTCTTTCAGCAGATAGCCATCCGCCCCGCGCTTCAGCGCCGTGACCACATCCTCTTCATGGTTCGACACGCTAAAGACGACGATGCGTCCGGAAAGCGATTTTTCCCGCAGCTTGTCGAGGGTCTCCAGTCCGTTCATGCCCGGCATATTCAGATCGAGCAGGATCAGATCGGGATCGAGGGATTCGGCAAGCTCAATGCCCTGTTCGCCGTTGCTGGCTTCGCCCACCACGGTGATATCGGGCGCCATGCTGACCAGCTGTTTCACGCCAGTACGCAGCATCGGATGGTCGTCGATCAACAGGATGGATGCCGGTTCCTGATTAGTCATGGGTATCTCCTTGAGCAGTTGTAAGCGGTTTCTCGGGAATAAAGGTGACGACAACTTCCGTGCCGCCCGTCTCTCTCCGGCGAACCTGGCAATCACCGCGCAGGCTTTGGGCGCGGTCTCGCATAATGATTAAACCATAGTGGTTAGTGCGTTCGGCATTTTCCGGCACGCCGCGGCCGTTATCGTGAACCGTCAGTTTCACCTGATTGTCGTGCTGGCTGACGGTGACCGTGACCGCCGTTGCTTCAGCGTGTTTAAGCACGTTGCTCAGCGCTTCGCGGGCGATCTGCAGTAAATGTATGGCCTGATGGGAGGGGACAAAGCGCGGCGGCAGCTGGTAATCCAGCTTCACCGGGAACCCCAGCCGGGCGCTAAATTCGTGACAGCTGGATTCCAGCGCCGGGCGCAGGCCCGGCTCGGTCAGCTGCAGACGGAAGGTGGTCAGCAGCTCGCGCAGCTGCACCCAGGAGGTGTTCAGCTCGTTGCGGATCTGGCTGAGCAGCTGCTTGTTGCTGTCGGGCATCTCCGCATCCTGCATCTGCAGGCAGCTCACCTGCATTTTCATACAGGAAAGCGACTGGGCGATGGAGTCGTGCAGCTCGCGGGCGATGGTCGCGCGCTCTTCCATGACGATCAGCTGCTGCTGTTTTTCCTGATGCCTGTCGAGCGCCAGCGTGGCCGTCAGCTGTTCAACCAGCGTATCTACCAGCTGCTGCTGGTCGTGGCTCAGGTGGCGTCCGGTTGGCAGGGTGGCCAGCAGAATGCCGTACTGAGTGTGGCTGTCCGTCAGGCGCCACTTCAGGGTCGTGCCGCCGGAGGTCAGCGGCGGCAGACCGCGAGGGCAAAGATGGCAGCCTTTGTCATCGCAGGACATATCGGACTGACAGGTAAATTCCTGGTGGTTCTCTTCGTCTTCCACATCGTAGACCCGCAGCTCCAGATCGCGCAGCAGGGTCAGCTTTTGCAGGCCATTCAGCACCGGTGAGAGACGTTCACATAGCGGCACCTGCATGTGCAAGCGACGGTTGGCCTGCCACAGGAAGGAGAGGATCTCGTTTTTCTGCTCCAGTCCCGCCGTTTTTTCCTGAACGCGCTGTTCCAGTACCGCGTAGCTCTCGGAGAGCTCTGCTGACATGGTGTTGAGCGCCTGGCCAAGCATGGCCATCTCGTTGCGCCCGCTGATGTGCGTGCGCTGGGTAAAATCGCGTGCGGTGACCGCGCGGGCCATCGCCAGCAGCTGTTTCCAGGGATTCAGCAGACGCGCGCGGAGCCAGACGATGGTGAAGATCAGCAGCAGCCCCATAAACAGCGCCATGGCCCGGTGCACCATCACCACCCGGTCGATGCGTAATTCGGTCGTCTGGTCGAACGCGGAGACCAGCGCGTCAATGCGGGAGACAAACCCCGCCACGTCCTGGGCAACGGCTTCTGTACTGCGTGCCTGTTTCAGGCCCGGCTGCAGCTGGGTGTGCCAGTACCCCTGAAGGGCTTTCAACTGGGATTGCTGACCGGCACGGATGGCGGCATTTTCCAGCTCGGGGCTGAACGCCGTGCGCTCCATTTCATCGATTAAAGGCCGATCGTCCTGCGTCAGCGGAACCGCCGCCAGCAGACGGTAACTCTGCATGCGTAGCGAGCCTGCCTCGTTGATGGCATGCGCATTACCCTGTACCCCTTGTACCAGCCAGCCGGAGATCGCCATGCCGGTCACGCCGATGGCGGTGGACAGCAAAACAATCAGGGCGAGCTGATTCACGAGCGTTAGCGGAGATAAGCATCTTTTTAACATAGAGTGGGCGTGCTCCTGACGTGGCCTGCTTGCAGGAATGGCGCTATTCTGGTGCATACCCTGGAGTATACCCATACCAATAAAGGATTACCCCTAAATTGCCAACGGAGTAGGGGGGAAGAGGTGGGCGCTGCAGGGAACCGTCAGTGCCGTGAAAAACCACGTCTTTTTTACCGAATTAGCCTACTCATTAAGGGTGAGGCCTTATTTTACGCCGCAAATCCTCCCACTTTTCCTTTGATTTATATCAACTTACCGCCGCCCTAAAACCCTAATGTTTGCAGCATCATTCGAGAATCAGAGGTGTCTATGAGTCACTCATCCGCTCCCGAAAGGGAAAATGGTGCCGTTATTACAGACTGGCGTCCAGAGGATCCGGCGTTCTGGCAACAGCGCGGCCATCGTGTAGCAAGCCGGAATCTGTGGATTTCCGTGCCGTGCTTGTTGTTAGCGTTTTGCGTGTGGATGTTGTTTAGCGCGGTGGCGGTAAACCTGCCCAAAGTCGGGTTTACGTTCACAACCGATCAGCTGTTTATGCTGACCGCGCTGCCGTCGCTGTCAGGCGCGCTGCTGCGCGTCCCTTACGCGTTTATGGTGCCGGTCTTCGGCGGCCGTCGCTGGACGGCGTTCAGTACGGGCATCATGATCGTCCCTTGCGTGTGGCTCGGCTTCGCGGTGCAGGATACCTCCACGCCGTTCAGCGTGTTCGTGATTATCTCCCTGCTGTGCGGCTTTGCCGGGGCGAACTTCGCCTCCAGCATGGCGAACATCAGCTTCTTCTTCCCGAAAGCAAAGCAGGGCGGCGCGCTGGGGATTAACGGCGGTCTGGGCAATATGGGCGTGAGCGTGATGCAGCTGATCGCTCCCCTGGCGATCTCGGTCTCCATTTTTGCAGCCTTTGGCGGCGGTGGCGTTGAGCAGGCGGATGGTTCTTCCCTCTATCTGCAAAACGCAGCCTGGATCTGGGTGCCGTTCCTCGTGGTCTTCACCCTTGCAGCCTGGTTCTTTATGAATGACCTGTCCGCGTCGAAGGCGTCGCTGAGCGAACAGCTGCCGGTGCTGAAGCGTGGACACCTCTGGGTGATGGCGCTGCTGTATCTGGCGACCTTCGGTTCGTTTATCGGCTTCTCGGCGGGCTTCGCGATGCTGTCGAAAACGCAGTTCCCGGACGTGCAGATCCTGCAATTCGCCTTCTTCGGTCCTTTCATTGGCGCACTGGCGCGTTCGCTGGGGGGCATGATCTCCGACCGTCTGGGCGGGACCCGCGTGACGCTGGTTAACTTCGTCGTGATGGCAGTCTTCTGTGCGCTGCTGTTCCTGACGCTGCCTGCTGACGGACAGGGCGGGAGCTTCATCGCCTTCTTCGGCGTGTTTATGGTGCTGTTCCTGACGGCCGGGCTGGGGAGTGCGTCTACCTTCCAGATGATCTCCGTGATCTTCCGCAAGCTGACGATGGACCGCGTGAAGGCGCAGGGCGGAAGCGAAGAGCAGGCGATGCGTGAAGCGGCAACGGATACGGCTGCAGCCCTGGGCTTTATCTCTGCGATTGGCGCAATTAGTGGCTTCTTTATTCCGAAAGCGTTCGGCATCTCGCTGGATCTGACCGGCTCTCCGGCGGGTGCAATGAAGGTCTTCCTCATCTTCTATATCGCCTGCGTTGTGATTACGTGGCTGGTATATGGCCGTAATACCAAAAAAAATAAGTAAGTGTGATTATCCGTTTACGCGGCCTTCGAGCCGCGTTTTTTTTGGGGCCGAAATAGTTACAACATACTGAAAGCCCAGCTGAGGAACTCCGCAGGCAACACTGTGATCGCCATCGCTTTCCAGGGCGCTCTACCCCTTAATACCTGAGATGTTAAATTTTGCCTGGTCTTTTGTAGGATGAAATTGAAATGACTTTATATTTCATATAGATATGAAATTTATAAAGATACCGCTTTGGTGGTATTCGGTGTAATCCCTCGCCTGAAAGTCCCTCGTCGTCTTGATCGTTATCAATTCTCCCTCTCTTTCAGGGCGTTACCTTCGCTGCAAATCAGCAATGTCGATTTAGAGAGCCACAGGCTCCATACAGGAGATACCCGATGAGCAAGTTTTTGGACCGGTTTCGCTACTTCAAGCAGAAGGGCGAAACGTTTGCCGATGGGCACGGCCAGGTTCTGGATACCAACCGGGACTGGGAAGACGGTTACCGCCAGCGCTGGCAGCATGATAAAGTCGTCCGTTCTACCCACGGCGTAAACTGCACTGGCTCATGTAGCTGGAAGATTTTCGTTAAAAACGGTCTGGTGACCTGGGAAATGCAGCAGACCGACTACCCGCGTACCCGTCCGGATATGCCGAACCATGAACCGCGCGGCTGCCCGCGTGGCGCCAGCTACTCCTGGTATCTCTATAGCGCCAACCGTCTCAAATACCCGCTGATGCGTAAACGCCTGATGAAAATGTGGCGTGAAGCGAAAGTGCAGCACAGCGATCCGGTTGATGCGTGGGCATCCATCATCGAGGACGCCGACAAAGCGAAAAGCTTCAAACAGGCGCGCGGTCGCGGTGGTTTCGTTCGCTCTTCCTGGAAAGAGGTGAACGAGCTGATTGCGGCCTCCAACGTCTACACCGTGAAAACCTACGGTCCTGACCGCGTGGCAGGCTTCTCGCCAATCCCGGCGATGTCGATGGTCTCTTACGCTTCCGGCGCGCGCTATCTCTCCTTAATCGGCGGTACCTGCCTGAGCTTCTACGACTGGTACTGCGACCTGCCGCCGGCGTCTCCACAGACCTGGGGCGAACAGACCGACGTACCGGAGTCCGCCGACTGGTACAACTCCAGCTACATCATCGCCTGGGGCTCAAACGTGCCGCAGACCCGTACGCCGGACGCGCACTTCTTTACCGAGGTGCGTTACAAAGGCACCAAAACCGTTGCGGTGACCCCGGACTACGCCGAAATCGCCAAGCTGTGCGACCTGTGGCTGGCACCGAAACAGGGGACCGATGCCGCGATGGCGATGGCGATGGGCCACGTCATGCTGCGCGAGTTCCACCTGGATAAACCAAGCCAGTACTTCACCGACTACGTCCGTCGCTACACCGACATGCCGATGCTTGTGATGCTCGAAGAGCGTGACGGCTACTACGCAGCAGGCCGTACGCTGCGCGCCGCCGATCTGGTGGACGCGCTGGGCCAGGAAAATAACCCAGAGTGGAAAACTGTTGCCTATAACAGCAACGGCGAGCTGGTGGCGCCAAACGGCTCTATCGGCTTCCGCTGGGGCGAGAAGGGCAAGTGGAACCTTGAGCAGCGTAACGGCACGACCGGTGAAGAGACGGAACTGCGTCTGAGCATGCTGGGTAGCCAGGACGAGATCGCTGATGTGGGCTTCCCGTACTTTGGCGGCGAAGGTTCCGAGCACTTCAACAAGGTTGAGCTGAAAAACGTTCTGATGCACAAGCTGCCGGTGAAACGCCTGCAGCTGGCCGACGGGACTACCGCGCTGGTCACCACCGTCTATGACCTGACCATGGCGAACTACGGCCTGGAACGCGGTCTGGGCGATGAAAACTGCGCAACCGGCTATGACGACGTGAAGGCTTATACCCCGGCATGGGCGGAGCAGATCACCGGCGTTCCACGCGCGCAGATCGTGCGTATCGCCCGCGAGTTTGCGGAAAACGCCGACAAGACCCACGGTCGCTCGATGATCATCGTCGGTGCGGGTCTTAACCACTGGTATCACCTCGATATGAACTACCGCGGTCTGATCAACATGCTGATCTTCTGCGGCTGCGTCGGCCAGAGCGGCGGCGGCTGGGCGCACTACGTGGGTCAGGAAAAACTGCGTCCGCAGACCGGCTGGCAGCCGCTGGCGTTTGCCCTTGACTGGCAGCGTCCGGCACGCCACATGAACAGCACCTCCTACTTCTATAACCACTCCAGCCAGTGGCGCTACGAGACGGTCACCGCGCAGGAGCTGCTGTCGCCGATGGCGGATAAATCCCGCTACAGCGGCCATCTGATTGACTTCAACGTCCGCGCCGAGCGTATGGGCTGGCTGCCGTCGGCGCCGCAGCTGGGCACGAACCCGCTGCGCATTGCGGAAGCGGCGAAGAAAGCGGGCATGTCACCGGTGGATTACACCGTGCAATCCCTGAAGGATGGCTCAATCCGCTTTGCGGCAGAACAGCCGGAAAACGGTAAAAACCACCCGCGCAACCTGTTCATCTGGCGCTCCAACCTGCTGGGCTCGTCCGGTAAAGGCCACGAGTACATGCTGAAGTACCTGCTCGGTACCGAAAACGGTATCCAGGGGAAAGATCTCGGCAAGCAGGGCGGCGTGAAGCCGGAAGAGGTGGAGTGGAAAGACAACGGTCTCGACGGCAAGCTGGATCTGGTGGTGACCCTCGACTTCCGTCTGTCCAGCACCTGCCTTTACTCCGACATCGTGCTGCCTACCGCCACCTGGTACGAAAAAGACGACATGAATACCTCGGATATGCATCCGTTTATTCATCCGCTGTCTGCGGCCGTTGACCCGGCCTGGGAATCGAAAAGCGACTGGGAAATCTACAAAGACATCGCGAAGACCTTCTCCGAAGTCTGCGTTGGTCACCTGGGCAAAGAGACCGACGTGGTAACGCTGCCAATTCAGCACGACTCCGCTGCCGAACTGGCGCAGCCGCTTGACGTGAAGGACTGGAAAAAAGGCGAATGCGACCTGATTCCGGGCGTGACCGCGCCTCACATCATTCCGGTTGAACGTGATTACCCGGCAACCTACGAGCGCTTTACCTCCATCGGCCCGCTGATGGAGAAAATCGGTAACGGCGGCAAAGGCATCGCCTGGAACACCCAGAGCGAAATGGACCTGCTGCGCAAGCTCAACTACACCAAAGCGGACGGCCCGGCGAAAGGCCAGCCCATGCTGAACACGGCGATTGATGCGGCAGAGATGATCCTGACCCTGGCCCCGGAAACCAACGGCCACGTCGCGGTGAAGGCCTGGGCGGCGCTGAGCGCGTTCACCGGTCGCGACCATACGCATCTGGCGACGAATAAAGAGGAAGAGAAAATCCGCTTCCGCGATATTCAGGCCCAGCCGCGCAAGATTATCTCCAGCCCGACCTGGTCAGGTCTGGAAGACGAGCATGTGTCCTATAACGCGGGCTACACCAACGTTCACGAGCTGATCCCATGGCGCACCCTGTCCGGCCGCCAGTCGCTGTATCAGGATCACCAGTGGATGCGCGACTTCGGTGAAAGCCTGCTGGTGTACCGTCCGCCTATCGACACCCGCTCCGTGAAAGCGGTGATGGGCGCAAAATCCAACGGTAACCCGGAGAAGGCGCTGAACTTCCTGACGCCGCACCAGAAGTGGGGTATCCACTCCACCTACAGCGACAACCTGCTGATGCTGACCCTGTCGCGCGGCGGTCCGATTGTCTGGATGAGCGAAACGGATGCGAAAGATCTGGGTATTGAAGATAACGACTGGATCGAAGTGTTCAACAGCAACGGTGCCCTGACGGCGCGTGCGGTGGTGAGCCAGCGCGTACCGGCCGGGATGACCATGATGTACCACGCGCAGGAACGTATCGTGAACCTGCCCGGTTCAGAGATCACCGAGCAGCGCGGCGGGATCCACAACTCCGTGACCCGCATTACGCCGAAGCCGACCCACATGATCGGTGGCTATGCGCAGCTGGCCTACGGCTTTAACTACTACGGCACCGTAGGATCGAACCGCGATGAGTTCGTGGTGGTACGTAAGATGAAGAATATTAACTGGTTAGACGGCGAAGGTAATGACCAGGTACAGGAGAGCGTAAAATGAAAATTCGTTCACAAGTCGGCATGGTGCTGAATCTGGATAAATGCATCGGCTGCCATACCTGCTCGGTCACCTGTAAAAACGTCTGGACCAGCCGCGAAGGTATGGAATACGCCTGGTTCAACAACGTGGAAAGCAAGCCGGGCACCGGCTTCCCGACCGACTGGGAAAACCAGGAGAAGTGGAAGGGCGGCTGGATCCGCAAAATCAACGGCAAGCTGCAGCCGCGCATGGGTAACCGCGCTTGGCTTCTGGGAAAAATCTTTGCTAACCCGCACCTGCCGGGCATCGAGGATTACTACGAGCCGTTTGACTACGACTACCAGAACCTGCACAACGCGCCGGAAGGTAAACACCAGCCGATCGCCCGTCCCCGCTCGCTGATCACCGGTCAGCGCATGGACAAAATTACCAGCGGTCCAAACTGGGAGGAGATTCTGGGCGGCGAGTTCGAAAAACGCGCCAAAGACCAGAACTTCGAGAACATGCAGAAGGCGATGTACGGCCAGTTCGAAAACACCTTCATGATGTATCTGCCGCGCCTGTGCGAGCACTGCCTTAACCCGGCGTGCGTGGCGACCTGCCCGAGCGGCGCCATCTACAAGCGTGAAGAAGACGGCATCGTGCTGATCGACCAGGACAAGTGCCGCGGCTGGCGCATGTGCATCACCGGCTGCCCGTACAAAAAGATCTACTTCAACTGGAAGAGCGGCAAGTCCGAGAAGTGCATCTTCTGCTACCCGCGTATCGAAGCCGGTATGCCGACCGTCTGTTCCGAAAGCTGCGTAGGCCGTATTCGCTACCTCGGCGTGCTGCTGTACGACGCGGACGCGATTGAAAACGCCGCGAGCACCGAGAACGAGAAGGATCTGTATCAGCGTCAGCTGGATGTCTTCCTCGACCCGAACGATCCGAAAGTGATTGAGCAGGCGCTGAAGGACGGCATTCCGCAGAGCGTAATCGACGCCGCGCAGCAGTCTCCGGTGTACAAAATGGCGATGGACTGGAAGCTGGCCCTGCCGCTGCATCCGGAATACCGCACGCTGCCGATGGTCTGGTACGTGCCGCCGCTGTCGCCGATTCAGTCTGCCGCTGACGCGGGTGAGCTGGGCAGCAACGGCATTCTGCCGGACGTGGAGAGCCTGCGTATTCCGGTTCAGTACCTGGCCAACCTGCTGACCGCAGGGGATACCCAGCCGGTACTGCTGGCGCTGAAGCGTATGCTGGCGATGCGCCACTTCAAGCGTGCCGAAACCGTGGACGGCGTAACCGACACCCGCGCGCTGGAAGAGGTCGGTCTGACCGAAGCGCAGGCGCAGGAAATGTACCGCTATCTGGCGATTGCCAACTACGAAGACCGTTTCGTGGTGCCGAGCAGCCACCGTGAGCTGGCCCGCGAGGCCTTCCCGGAGAAAAACGGCTGTGGCTTTACCTTTGGCGACGGCTGCCACGGGTCAGACAGCAAATTCAACCTGTTCAACAGCCGTCGCATCGACGCCATGGATGTGACCAGTAAAACGGAGCCGCACTCATGATTGAACTCGTCATTGTTTCGCGTCTGCTCGAGTACCCGGATGCTGCGCTGGCGCAGCATCAACAGGAGCTCTTTGATGCGCTTGCGGCATCTGAAAACCTGGATAAAGAAGATGCCCAGAAGCTGGGCGTTTTCCTCCGTGACCTGCTGGCGCGCGATCTTCTTGATGCGCAGGCGGACTACAGTCAGCTGTTTGATCGGGGGCGTGCGACCTCGCTGCTGCTGTTCGAACACGTTCACGGTGAATCCCGCGACCGCGGTCAGGCGATGGTTGACCTGATGGCACAGTACGAGCAGCACGGCCTGCAGCTCGACAGCCGCGAGCTGCCGGATCACCTGCCGCTCTATCTGGAATATCTGGCGCAGCTGCCAAAAGAAGAGGCGCTGGGCGGTCTGCAGGACATCGCGCCGATCCTGGCGCTGCTCGGCGCGCGTCTTCAGCAGCGTGAGAGCCGCTACGCGGTGCTGTTCGATCTGCTGGTGAAGCTCGCCAACGCCTCTGTCGATAGTGAAAAAGTGGCGGAGAAAATCGCCGATGAGGCCCGTGACGATACGCCACAGGCGCTGGATGCGGTCTGGGAAGAAGAGCAGGTCAAATTCTTTGCTGACCAGAACTGCGGCGAGTCTGAAATCGCTGCTCACCAGCGCCGTTTTGCCGGCGCGGTTGCCCCGCAATATTTGAATATCTCTAACGGAGGACGGCACTAATGCACTTCCTGAATATGTTCTTCTTTGACATTTACCCGTATATCGCGGGCACCGTGTTCCTGGTGGGAAGCTGGCTGCGTTACGATTATGGCCAGTACACCTGGCGTGCCGCCTCCAGCCAGATGCTGGACCGCAAGGGGATGCACGTGGCGTCTAACCTGTTCCACATCGGGATTCTGGGCATTTTTGCCGGTCACTTCCTCGGGATGCTGACGCCGCACTGGATGTATGAAGCGTGGCTGCCGATTGAGGTGAAGCAGAAGATGGCGATGATCGCGGGCGGTGCCTGCGGCGTGATGACCCTTGTTGGCGGCCTGCTGCTGCTCAAGCGTCGTCTGTTCAGCCCGCGCGTGCGTGCCACCACAACCGCAGCGGATATCCTGATCCTCTCCCTGTTGATGGTACAGTGCGCGCTGGGTCTGCTGACCATTCCGTTCTCGGCGCAGCATATGGACGGAAGCGAAATGATGAAGCTGGTCGGCTGGGCGCAGTCCGTGGTGACCTTCCACGGCGGAGCATCTGAGCACCTGGACGGCGTGGCGTTTATCTTCCGCGTTCACCTGGTGCTGGGGATGACGCTGTTTGTGCTGTTCCCGTTCTCCCGCCTGGTCCACATCTGGAGCGCGCCGGTGGAGTACCTGACGCGCAAATACCAGATTGTACGCGCCCGTCGCTAATTCGCCGTTTTGATACTAACCCCGCGCTCGCGGGGTTTTTTTTCGCCCCAGCCCAGGTTGTTGCCCGCGGCAGCAAACAGGATCAGCGCGCCGCCCGCCAGCTGCGTCAGGTTAAGCGCGTGTCCGAACACCAGATTATCGACAACAATTGCTACCACCGGATAGATAAACGACAGGGAGCCGGTGATGGGCGTAGGCAGCTTCTGAATTGCGCTGTAGAGCAGCTGGTACATAATGCCGGTATGGACAATGCCGAGCGTCAGCAGCATCGGCCAGGGGAAATCACCGGAAAATGACGGCAGTCTGGCAAACGGCAAAAGCATCACGACGCCGGTCAGCACCTGGATAAAGGCAATATGCTGCGGTGCGATTGTTTTCAGTTTGCGCGCAATGATTGCCGTCAGCGCGTAGAAGAAGGCCGCGGCCATGGCCAAACCTATTCCGGTGAGCCATTCGCTGCCATGCGCGCCGGTCAGCTCGCTGGAGAGCAGGATCACCACGCCGCCAAAGGCGAGGAATAGCCAGCCCCATTTCACCAGGCTGACGCGTTCGCCCAGAAACATCCCCATCAAGACCAGCATAAAAGGCTGGGTGTTATAGACCACGGTTGAAAGACCAATTGAGATACGCTCATAGGCCGCGAAGAGCAGCAGCCAGTTCACCACGAGCGCCACGCCGCCAAGAATAGCCAGCAGCAGCGTGGTGCGGGTGAGGGGGCTGAAGGGCTTTTGACTTGCCCGGATAAAAATAAATAGCGCCATAGCCCCGATAAGACAGCGCCAGAACACCACTTCCGTCACCGGCAGACCGGAGAGCAAAACAAACGCGCCGATAGAGCCGGAAATTAACATCGCGAGGCTCATTTGCCACACGCCTTTATGGAAATCACGCATCATCCACCTCCTGATTAATGACGCTATTGTCGAAAATCGCTGTCGGGTTTTACAGGGGTGAGATAAGGTTGAAAAGGTAAATGACTTTTTAAAATTAGGTGAAATGAATGGAATGCCTTATCGATGATATCGACCGACAAATTTTAGCCTGCCTGGTTGAGGATGCGCGCATGTCGTTGAAGGTGCTCAGCGGCCGCATCGGTCTGACGTCCCCCAGTACGGCAGAGCGCCTGAAGCGGCTGGAAGAGCGCGGTGTGATTCAGGGGTATGGTGCGCGGGTGAATCTGGCGGCGCTGGGGTATACGCTGCAGGCGCTGGTGCGCGTACGGCCGTTGCCAGGGCTGTTGCATAAGGTGGATAAGTATATTCAGGCGATGCCGGAGTGTATTGAGAGCGACAAAGTCACCGGGGAGGACTGCTTCGTCATCAGGCTGGTGGTGCGGTCAATCGAACAGCTTGATGCGCTGCTGGACGGCCTGGCGGAACATGCCCAGTGTAATACGTCGATTGTGAAGAGTTCGCCGGTCAGGCGTCGTTTGCCTCCGATGTAGGTTTCTGTCGCCGGGTGGCGGCTGCGCCTTACCCGGCCTACAAGGGCGGACTCGGTTTTTTTATGTTGGGGAAGTGATGGTGGTGGGGGAAGGATGACCCGGCGCGTTGTGCCTCGCCCTTCGGGTCGTTGCCTTCGGCAACGCTTTCTCGCTGCGCTCGAATCGAACCTTAGTTGAAGCTTCTCTTCCTTCCCCGTTACGGAAATGCATGATGCCCGGTGCGAACAGAAGATTTGGAGTTATTTGAAAATGATGGTGGTGGGGGAAGGATTCGAACCTTCGAAGTCGATGACGGCAGATTTACAGTCTGCTCCCTTTGGCCGCTCGGGAACCCCACCAGGGGTAATTCAAATTTTGAGGTCGTGCTGAGAGATGGTGGTGGGGGAAGGATTCGAACCTTCGAAGTCGATGACGGCAGATTTACAGTCTGCTCCCTTTGGCCGCTCGGGAACCCCACCACGGGGTAATGCTTTTTACTGGCCTGCTTCCTGTTGGAAGCGGGGCGCATCATATCAAATGAGACGCCCCTGTAAAGCTTTCCTTTAGGGAAATGAAGTTGTTTGCCTGCTTTTTATCCGTAAAGGCGCAAAGCTAATCAATTCATTTTCCGAAAGATTAAAGAATGATAGTTCTGTTGCCGTAAACGAAGACACGCTGGGCCAGTACCTGATACAGCGCGCGGCTTAACACATTCTTCTCAACGTCACGCCCTGCACGCATCATGTCCTCAGCGGTGTAAGTGTGATCCACATGAATCACGTCCTGCATGATGATGGGACCTTCGTCCAGGTTGTCATTCACGTAATGGGCTGTCGCGCCGATGATCTTCACGCCGCGCTCGTAGGCCTGGTGGTATGGACGCGCACCAATAAAGGCTGGCAGGAACGAGTGGTGGATGTTGATGATCTTGTTCGGGAAACGCGCCACGAAAGACGGCGTTAACACGCGCATGTATTTCGCCAGCACCACGTAGTCCGGGTTATGCGCTTCAATGGCCTGCGCCATCAGGTCGTCGTGTTCTTCACGCGTATGGCCTTCATGGCTAACCAGCTCGAACGGAATATCAAAGCGCTCGACCAGCGAGCGCAACGTCTCATGGTTGCCAATAACTGCCGCAATTTCGACATCCAGACCGCCGTAGTTGGCTTTCATCAGCAGGTCGCCCAGGCAATGTGCTTCTTTAGTCACCAGGATCACGATGCGGCGTCGGCCCGCAGGGGTCAGCTCGCGCACGGAGCCTTCCGGAAGCGCGCTGTCCAGATCGGCCAGCAGCGTGGTGTCGTTGAAAATACCTTCCAGTTCGGTACGCATGAAGAAGCGGCCGGTACGGTGGTCAACGAACTCGTTGTTCTGCACGATATTCAGTTCATGTTTGTAGCAAATGTTGGTAATTCGTGCGATCAGCCCTTTTTGATCGGGACAGATGGTGCGCAGAACTTTACGTTGTAATGATTGCATCGCCGGGAAATCCTGTTTGTATTTGCGAAGTCTGGGTTGTCAGGCATTACTGCCCGCAACACTTTTTAAATTTTTTACCTGAACCACACGGACAGGGATCGTTACGACCAAACTGTGGACGCGTTCCGTCAATATAATACCATTGCCCGCGTTCCTTTAAGAACCGGGAACGCTCGATAATGGCGCCAGGCTTAGCGTTCTCGGTAAAACGGGCAACAAAGCTGACGTAACCTTCATCTTCATGACTGCCTGGACAGGATTCATAGACGGTGAGGCCGAGCCACTGCGTGTTCGCAAACCCGGCTTCGATGTCCTGTTTGAAATCGG
Source organism: Enterobacter cloacae complex sp. 2024EL-00227 (assembly GCF_043945315.1). Classification (NCBI taxonomy): domain Bacteria; kingdom Pseudomonadati; phylum Pseudomonadota; class Gammaproteobacteria; order Enterobacterales; family Enterobacteriaceae; genus Enterobacter; species Enterobacter cloacae complex sp. 2024EL-00227. The sequence continues at coordinate 306,391 of NZ_JBIMQP010000003.1, read as the reverse complement.
CTGCGTGGCAGGATGGATGCCAGGTTTTAATCAGGTAGTCTGCGTCTTTGATCACAAAAGCAGTGTACCGTGAACGCATAAGGTGTGACGGGTCTGGTGCAACCTGATCGCCAGAAAGATATCGCTGGCAACATAGGCTATACTCCAGAGCGCTACCACAAGGGCAGAGTTGAGACACGATTCTCTTCCTGGAACAAAAAATAAAGGCGTAAAACGCTTCGGGTAGCACTATGTTAACTGAGGCGTTGCGTTGATGCCATGTCAGGAATCCAGGGGACGTAAAACAGGACTAATGAGAAAGGTTAAAATTGGGCTGGCGCTGGGTTCAGGTGCCGCCCGGGGATGGTCACACATCGGCGTGATTAATGCCTTAAATCAGATGGGCATTACTGTCGATATTGTTGCAGGGTGCTCAATCGGATCGCTTGTCGGCTCCGCTTACGCGTGCGGAAAGCTACCGGAGCTCGAGACGTGGGTGCGCTCCTTCAGCTACTGGGACGTGCTGCGTCTGATGGACCTCTCCTGGCAGCGTGGTGGACTGCTGCGCGGCGAACGCGTCTTTAACCAGTTCCGCCAGGTTATGCCCCTCGAAGACTTCACTGATTGTCAGATGCCTTTCGGCGCCGTCGCGACGAACCTCAGTACAGGTCGCGAACTCTGGCTAACCGAAGGGGATATCCATCTTGCCGTGCGTGCCTCCTGCAGTATGCCGGGACTCATGGCGCCTGTCCCACACAACGGTTACTGGCTTGTCGATGGTGGCGTCGTTAACCCGGTTCCCATCTCTCTGACGCGTGCAATGGGCGCTGACATCGTGATTGCCGTCGACCTGCAGCACGACGCCCACCTGATGCAACAGGATCTCATGCCGGTCAACCTCCAGAGCGAAGATGCTGAGGGCGAGAAACTGGCCTGGCACGAGCGCCTGCGCGGAAGAATCGGGCGTATGACCGCACGTCGTTCGGTTGCTGCGCCGACGGCGATAGAAATCATGACCACGTCAATTCAGGTACTCGAGAATCGCCTTAAACGTAACCGTATGGCAGGCGATCCTCCGGATATTCTTATTCAGCCGTACTGTCCGCAAATCTCTACTCTTGATTTCCATCGGGCTGAGGCCGCCATCGCAGCGGGCTCGTTAGCCGTCGAAAAGAAAATGGACGAATTGTTGCCTTTTGTGCAAACCGCACGTTAAGCACCTTTTTTTGACTACTTCAGCAAAATCTGACAGGCGATAGTGCCGATCGCATGCCACTATTTAGTTACTGTCAGCCAGGGGAGGAACCATGACGCAGCCATTGGCCGGAAAACACATTTTGATTGTTGAAGACGAGCCCGTTTTCCGATCGCTACTGGATTCGTGGTTATCCTCGCTGGGCGCAATGACGTCACTGGCTGAAGATGGCATCGACGCCCTGGAAAAAATGATCAGCATTACGCCCGATTTGATGATTTGCGACATTGCGATGCCGCGCATGAATGGACTGAAACTGGTTGAGCATCTGCGTAACGAAGGCAATCAGACGCCGATTCTGGTGATCTCTGCCACCGAAAACATGGCGGATATCGCAAAAGCATTACGTCTTGGGGTACAGGATATTCTGCTTAAACCGGTTAAAGATTTGAACCGGCTGCGAGAAACGGTCTTAGCGTGCCTTTATCCGAATATGTTTAATTCCCGGGTAGAGGAAGAGGAGCGTCTTTTCCAGGACTGGGACGCTCTGGTGAGTAATCCGCCTGCTGCGGCGAAACTGTTGCAAGAACTCCAGCCGCCCGTCCAGCAAACTATTTCCCACTGTCGCGTAAATTATCGGCAGCTGGTGGCCGCTGACCAGCCAGGGCTGGTGCTGGATATTGCGCCACTGTCTGACTCTGACCTTGCGTTTTATTCCCTGGATGTCACCCGGGCGGGGGATAACGGTGTATTAGCGGCGTTGCTTCTTCGTGCGCTATTTAATGGTTTGTTGCAGGAACAGTTATCCCATCAGGGACAACGGTTGCCGGAGTTAGGCAGTTTACTCAAACAGGTAAACCAGCTTTTTCGTCAGGCCAATTTGCCTGGACAGTTTCCGCTATTGGTCGGCTATTACCACAGCGGTTTAAAAAATCTGATCCTCGTTTCAGCCGGTCTCAATGCATCACTGAATACCGGTGAACACCATATTCAGGTGAGTAACGGTGTACCGCTTGGGACGTTGGGAACGGCGTATCTTAATCAAATTAGCCACCGCTGTTCCTCCTGGCAGTGCCAAATTTGGGGCGCCGGGGGGCGGCTACGCTTAATGTTGTCCACGGAATAAGCAATTGGATCGTCATTTTAAGATTGCTTTACCTGTGTTTTGCGGGGAGTGCTACTATCGCTGCCCGGTTTCATGCGTATTTATCCTAATTGATCGGCAACGCGTTCTTTTCAGACCCGGACTGCGGGGCGAGACTGATATACTCAACGCGTTATTTATTGCATAAAAGTTCAAAACTTGAACAGCTCAGGAGAATTTGAATGGCTGCCCTAAATTCGAAAGTCAGAAAGGCCGTTATCCCGGTAGCGGGATTGGGGACCAGGATGTTACCAGCAACCAAGGCGATTCCTAAAGAGATGCTGCCTCTGGTTGATAAGCCATTAATCCAGTATGTCGTGAATGAATGTATCGCAGCCGGCATTACTGAAATTGTGCTGGTTACGCATTCATCTAAAAACTCTATCGAAAACCATTTCGATACAAGCTTTGAACTTGAAGCCATGCTGGAAAAGCGCGTTAAGCGTCAGCTGTTAGAAGAAGTTCAGTCTATTTGCCCTCCACACGTCACCATTATGCAGGTTCGTCAGGGGCTGGCTAAAGGTCTGGGCCACGCTGTTATGTGCGCACACCCAGTCGTGGGTGATGAGCCTGTAGCGGTAATTCTGCCTGACGTTATTCTGGACGAATACGAATCCGATCTTTCTCAGGATAACCTGGCTGAAATGATCAAGCGTTTCGACGAAACCGGCAGCAGCCAGATTATGGTTGAGCCTGTTGAAGACGTAACGGCATACGGTGTGGTTGACTGCAAAGGCGTTAACCTTGAGCCGGGTGAGAGTGTGCCAATGGTTGGCGTCGTAGAGAAGCCTAAAGCCGACGTAGCGCCTTCAAACCTTGCTGTTGTAGGTCGCTATGTCCTGAGTGCTGAGATCTGGCCTCTGCTGGCGAAAACGCCTCCAGGAGCGGGTGATGAGATCCAGCTGACGGATGCCATCGATATGCTGATCGAGAAAGAGACCGTTGAGGCCTACCATATGAAAGGTAAGAGCCATGACTGCGGTAATAAGCTCGGTTATATGCAGGCGTTTGTTGAATATGGTATCCGCCACAATACCCTCGGCGAAGAATTTAAAACCTGGCTCAAAGAGAGCGTAGGTATTAAGAAATAAGCCACCGCTGCTAATGTTCAAACCGGTGAGGCGTTGCCCACCGGTTTTTTTATGCCCGCAACACTCCCGAAAACCTGTCTTAAAGTACAGTCGATGAAATTGCTAAATAATGCTTTATGACAGAGTGTAAGAGGATGTTTGCGGCAAATTTAGGTTAAAAAAAATCCCGCAATAAGCGGGATTTTTCTGAATAAGGCTCGATTAATCCTTGATCAGGAAGTCGTCCAGCTGTTTACCTTGCTCATCCATCGCTTTCTTGATAACAGCAGGAGTACGACCCTGGCCAGTCCAGGTTTTAGTTTCGCCGTTCTCATCAACGTAGCTATATTTAGCAGGACGGGCAGCACGCTTTGCTTTAGTACCGGTTTTAGCGGCAGCCATGCTGTTCAGCAATTCATTTGGATCGATACCATCAGCAATCAGCATTTCACGATATTGCTGCAGTTTACGAGTACGTTCTTCGATTTCAGCCGCAGCAGCGCTTTCTTCTTCGCGACGTTCATTAACTACAACTTCTAATTTTTCCAGCATTTCTTCAAGCGTTTCGAGGGTGCATTCTCTTGCCTGCGCACGAAGAGTACGGATGTTGTTCAGAATTTTAAGTGCTTCGCTCATTGTAGTAATCTCAAACTTATAATGGGGGGTGGTTTGTTGACCTAATAATAGAGCCATAAATTCAGTTGTGCAATAGCCAGGAATGTAAGGAATTCAAAAAATACTAAATATTGCCGCTATTATTAATTACGCTAACTTAAATTCCGCCAACCAGCAGTCTCGGTTGTTATCATCTGAGCATGCTAAAACAGGCCGCCTGCATCTTTTTTTTGTGACATTTCCCGCAGGAATTATAGTTGCGGCGGAGAAATATCAGCCTTTTGTATTAGTTCTCACCCCTGGTGTTAAGCCTGAAATAGTTAATAAATAGTGAATCTTAAACAACACGGATTCCACTATAAAAAGAAGTGTTATGTTTGGTTGAACTTATAACCTCGTCGTCTGGCTGAATGCGTTTACTTCATGTTTTAACGGGTTATTTTGTTAAACAGACGGTACTGAACGGCGTACTGAACTGCATCCTCTGTGCGTTGCATCGCTGATGACCAGACAAAATATGGTACAATGACTCATCGGGAATATTACACATTGATTAGGGTTTTACGGCCAATGGCACAACTTTATTTCTACTATTCGGCAATGAATGCCGGGAAATCCACCGCGCTGCTGCAATCCTCATACAATTACCAGGAGCGAGGGATGCGTACCGTTGTTTATACGGCGGAAATTGACGATCGCTTTGGCGCGGGTAAGGTGAGCTCCAGAATAGGGCTCTCGTCGCCTGCAAGGCTGTTTAACCCGAAAACCGATCTGTTTGAAGACATTCGTGCAGAACATGCTGCGCAGCCCATTCATTGTGTCCTGGTCGATGAAAGCCAGTTTCTGACGCGTGAACAGGTCCATGCCCTGTCAGAGGTAGTCGATGAGCTTGATATCCCCGTGCTGTGTTATGGCCTGCGCACGGATTTCCGCGGCGAGCTTTTTGAAGGGAGCCAGTATTTGCTCGCCTGGTCGGATAAACTTGTCGAACTGAAAACGATCTGCTTCTGCGGTCGTAAAGCGAGCATGGTGCTTCGTCTCGACCAGGCCGGGAAACCTTATGCAGATGGCGAGCAGGTGGTGATAGGCGGTAATGAACGCTATGTTTCGGTCTGCCGTAAGCATTATAAAGAAGCGCTGTCTGTAGGCTCGCTGACGGCGATTCAGCACGACAACAGAAAATAACGTCTGGCTTATTATTCACACATAAAAAAACCCGCCATAAAGGCGGGTTTTTCATCTGCTGATGTCAATTAAGCGCTTTTCTTCGCTTTCTTGTCAGCTTTGATGACAGAGGCTTCTGTTTTCACAGCGGCAACGTCACCTTCTTTGAACTCACGACCGTAGTAGGTATCCAGCAGAATCTGTTTCAGCTCGGAGATCAGTGGGTAGCGCGGGTTAGCACCAGTACACTGGTCATCGAATGCATCTTCAGACAGCTTATCTACGTGAGCAAGGAAGTCAGCTTCCTGTACGCCCGCTTCACGGATTGACTTAGGAATACCCAGTTCAGCTTTCAGGCTTTCCAGCCATGCCAGCAGTTTCTCAATCTTGGCAGCAGTGCGGTCGCCCGGTGCGCTCAGACCAAGGTGGTCAGCGATTTCAGCATAGCGACGACGTGCTTGTGGGCGGTCGTACTGGCTGAAAGCAGTCTGCTTGGTTGGGTTGTCGTTAGCGTTATAACGGATAACGTTGCTGATCAGCAGGGCGTTCGCCAGACCGTGAGGAATGTGGAACTGTGAGCCCAGTTTGTGCGCCATTGAGTGGCAAACACCCAGGAAGGCGTTGGCAAACGCGATACCGGCGATGGTTGCGGCACTGTGGACACGTTCACGTGCTACAGGGTTTTTAGACCCTTCGTTGTAGGACGCTGGCAGGTTTTCTTTCAGCAGTTTCAGAGCCTGCAGAGCCTGACCGTCAGAGAACTCAGATGCCAGTACAGAAACGTAAGCTTCCAGGGCGTGAGTTACCGCATCCAGACCACCGAACGCACACAGTGACTTCGGCATCTCCATAACCAGGTTCGCATCAACGATAGCCATGTCTGGCGTCAGCGCATAGTCAGCCAGTGGGTATTTCTGACCGGTTGCATCGTCTGTTACTACCGCGAATGGCGTGACTTCTGAACCGGTACCGGAAGTGGTGGTGACCGCGATCATTTTCGCTTTTACGCCCATTTTCGGGAACTTGTAGATACGTTTACGGATATCCATAAAGCGCAGCGCCAGTTCTTCGAAGTGAGTTTCTGGATGCTCGTACATCACCCACATGATTTTCGCGGCGTCCATTGGGGAACCACCACCCAGTGCGATAATCACATCTGGTTTGAAGGAGTTAGCCAGTTCAGCACCTTTACGTACCACGCTCAGGGTTGGGTCAGCTTCAACTTCGAAGAACACTTCAGTTTCGACGCCAGCCGCTTTCAGCACAGAGGTGATCTGGTCAGCGTAGCCGTTGTTGAACAGGAAACGGTCAGTCACGATGAGCGCACGTTTGTGGCCATCAGTAATCACTTCATCCAGCGCGATTGGCAGAGAGCCACGGCGGAAGTAGATAGATTTCGGAAGTTTGTGCCACAACATGTTTTCAGCTCGCTTAGCAACGGTTTTCTTGTTGATCAGGTGTTTTGGACCAACGTTTTCAGAGATGGAGTTACCACCCCAGGAACCACAACCCAGAGTCAGGGAAGGTGCGAGTTTAAAGTTGTACAGGTCACCGATACCACCCTGAGAAGCAGGGGTGTTGATCAGGATACGTGCGGTTTTCATCATCTGACCGAAGTGAGCAACACGCTCTGGCTGGTTATCCTGGTCAGTGTACAGACAAGAGGTGTGACCGATACCGCCCATGGCAACCAGCTTCTCCGCTTTCTCTACCGCCTCTTCGAAATCTTTCGCACGGTACATGGCAAGCGTAGGAGACAGTTTTTCGTGTGCGAACGGCTCGCTTTCGTCAACAACTTTCACTTCACCGATCAGGATTTTGGTTGTTGCCGGAACGGTAAAGCCTGCGAGTTCAGCAATTTTGTAGGCTGGCTGACCCACGATAGCGGCGTTCAGCGCGCCATTTTTCAGGATGATGTCCTGAACCGCTTTCAGCTCTTTGCCCTGCAGCAGGTAGCCGCCGTGGCTGGCGAAACGTTCGCGAACCGCGTCATATACGGAATCCACAACTACAACAGACTGTTCAGATGCACAGATTACACCGTTATCGAAGGTTTTAGACATCAGTACAGACGCGACAGCACGTTTGATGTCAGCAGTTTCGTCGATAACAACAGGAGTGTTACCCGCGCCCACACCGATAGCCGGTTTACCGGAGCTGTATGCAGCTTTAACCATGCCAGGACCACCGGTCGCCAGAATCAGGTTAATGTCCGGGTGATGCATCAGCGCGTTGGACAGCTCAACAGAAGGTTGGTCGATCCAGCCAATCAGGTCTTTTGGTGCACCCGCAGCGATAGCAGCCTGCAGGACGATATCTGCAGCTTTGTTGGTCGCGTCTTTCGCACGTGGGTGTGGAGAGAAGATGATTGCGTTACGGGTCTTCAGGCTAATCAGTGATTTGAAGATAGCGGTAGACGTTGGGTTAGTGGTCGGAACGATACCGCAGATAATGCCGATAGGTTCAGCGATGGTGATAGTACCGAAGGTGTCGTCTTCTGACAGCACGCCACAGGTTTTCTCATCTTTATAGGCGTTGTAGATATACTCTGAAGCAAAGTGGTTTTTGATCACTTTATCTTCAACGATACCCATGCCGGATTCGGCAACGGCCATTTTAGCGAGAGGGATTCGAGCATCTGCAGCAGCCAGTGCGGCCGCGCGGAAGATTTTATCAACCTGTTCTTGGGTGAAATTGGCATATTCACGCTGGGCTTTTTTCACGCGCTCGACGAGGGCGTTCAGTTCAGCGATATTAGTAACAGCCATAATGCTCTCCTGATAATGTTTAAACTCTTTTAGTAAACCAGCGCTCGATACGTCACACAGTATAGACAGAGCCGATAGCACTTGCGTAACACAAAATAAAACAAAGAGTTACTTTGTACACCAGCACACTAATTTACTAAAAGAGCCTTACCTTAGCATCATCCCTTTTTGGCAGGTGGCCTCCCTGGGGGTGTAACCAAGATTACTCACTTCTGAGTACGGAAATCATGATCTGCGTCAATTTTCCCCTAAGCTGATACCTTTCAGCAGGGTTATTTCGTGCTGATTTTTCCAGTGTTAAATAATTACGTAAGTATTGGAAGCGGCACTATCATTGATTATACAAATGTTTAACATCCTGAAATGATAACGTTTTGGTACAGATTTCAAGTGAAGTATGCTGATAAAAAGGGTATCTTCAGCGCGATTTCTCATGACAAATTGTCAATCCAGGGCATATGTATAAGCGGAGCAAAACGTGATCCAAACGCTCTTTGATTTTCCAACGTATTTTAAATTTTTTATTGGTTTGTTTGCCCTGGTCAACCCGGTGGGGATCATTCCTGTCTTCATTAGTATGACGAGTTACCAGACAGCGGCGGCCAGGAATAAGACCAACCTCACCGCTAACCTGTCGGTGGCGATCATATTGCTCACCTCTCTTTTTCTGGGTGACGCCATTCTCCAGCTTTTCGGGATTTCGATAGATTCTTTCCGCATTGCAGGTGGGATCCTGGTGGTGACCATCGCCATGTCCATGATCAGCGGTAAGCTGGGCGAGGATAAGCAGAATAAACAAGAGAAGTCAGAAACCGCCATCCGCGAAAGCATTGGCGTGGTGCCGCTGGCCTTACCGCTGATGGCCGGTCCTGGGGCCATCAGTTCAACCATTGTCTGGGGCACGCGTTATCATAGCCTGATGCACCTGATTGGCTTTTCCGTGGCTATTGCCATTTTTGCGCTCTGCTGTTGGGGCGTGTTCCGCATGGCACCCTGGCTGGTGCGCTTGCTGGGTCAGACGGGCATCAACGTCATTACGCGTATCATGGGCCTGTTGCTGATGGCGTTAGGGATCGAATTCATCGTAACGGGTATTAAAAGCATTTTCCCCGGATTATTGCATTAATACTTCATATGAAAGAACGGAGCGACGGCTCCGTTTTTTTACGTGATTATCAGCAAATCATATAACTAAAGTTGAAATGCTCACATATCATAATAAATTCTACTAATAATGTTCATTTCTTGTATTTCAATAGGTTATTAATTCCGCCTTACCCCGCCTGCGCAGAAAATCTTCGATCGCTCTGTTATTTTACTCACATGATACTCTGGGGCTTGCTGAGAGATAACCGAAATGATATTAGTAATTTCAACATTCCCCTAGATGAATGTGCTAAATAATAACCAGTTGTTAAATTTTTGTACAAAATCACGCGATGATAGCGCAGTGACGCGCTTGTAGAGAGAATTTTCTCTATCCTATTGAATATCATGTCTTTATTGTGATGTTCGATGTCCGGCAGGGCTGCCCTCAACGATACGGTACTCACCGTAAAAGAGAATTGCTTAACAAATTTGCAAAATGTATTGGCGCACGATTACGCCATTTGATACTTTCCGGCCTAATATTTTGCAGCATAAAACAATCAGATGAGAATTATTTTCATATGGTTCTCATCTCGGATATCCAGAACAGGTCTCAAACAGGGGAGGCCTGTAAAGAATCGACGCAAGACTGCCATACGAGCGGTCAGTAATAAAAAAGTCGGTGATAGCAAGCAGTAAAAGAAGAACCTGACAGCAGCAAAAAAAACTCCTGCGCTGTACAGGCCCCAACAGGGGATTACACAGCTGGCGAAGGCCAGTCATTATAATGAGTGGAGTATCAACACAATGTCCATCATCACAAAAAAAAATCTGGTAGCGGCGGGGATTTTAACTGCGCTAATCGCGGGAAACGCTGCAATGGCTGCGGACGTTCCTGCAGGTGTTCAGCTGGCGGAGAAGCAGACGCTGGTGCGTAACAACGGTGCGGAAGTTCAGTCTCTTGACCCGCACAAAATTGAAGGTGTTCCTGAGTCTAACGTTAACCGCGACCTGTTCGAAGGCCTGCTGGTAACTGACGTAGACGGCCACCCGGCACCGGGCGTGGCAGAAAAATGGGAAAACAAAGATTTCAAAGTCTGGACCTTCCATCTGCGTAAAGATGCGAAATGGTCCGACGGTACGCCGGTCACGGCTGAAGATTTCGTTTATAGCTGGCAGCGTCTGGCGAATCCAACGACCGCCTCCCCGTATGCGAGCTACCTGCAATATGGCCATATTGCCAATATTGATGACATCATCGCGGGCAAAAAACCGATCACCGATCTGGGCGTTAAAGCGATCGATGCCAATACCTTCGAAGTCACGTTGAGCGAACCTGTTCCGTACTTCTATAAGCTGCTGGTTCACCCGTCCGTCTCCCCGGTACCAAAATCCGCGGTGGAAAAATTTGGTGAAAAATGGACCCAGCCTGCCAATATCGTGACCAACGGCGCCTATAAGCTGAAAGACTGGGTGGTCAACGAGCGTATGGTGCTTGAGCGTAACCCGCAATACTGGGACAACGCTAAAACCGTGATTAATCAGGTGACATACCTGCCAATTTCTTCCGAAGTGACTGACGTCAACCGCTACCGCAGCGGCGAAATCGACATGACCTATAACAACATGCCGATTGAACTGTTCCAGAAGCTGAAGAAAGAGATCCCGAAAGAAGTTCACGTCGACCCGTACCTGTGCACCTACTACTATGAAATCAACAACCAGAAAGCACCGTTCACCGACGTACGTGTTCGTACTGCGCTGAAGCTGGCACTGGATCGCGATATCATCGTGAACAAAGTGAAAAACCAGGGCGATCTGCCGGCATACAGCTATACCCCTCCTTACACCGATGGCGCAAAACTGACCGAGCCAGACTGGTTCAAACAGACGCAGGAACAGCGTAACGCAGAAGCGAAGAAACTGCTGGCCGAAGCGGGCTATACCGCCGATAAGCCGCTGACCTTCAGCCTGTTGTACAACACGTCCGATCTGCACAAAAAACTGGCTATCGCCGTCGCCTCGATCTGGAAAAAGAACCTGGGCGCGAACGTGAAGCTGGAGAACCAGGAGTGGAAGACCTTCCTCGACAGCCGTCATCAGGGCACCTTTGACGTGGCGCGTGCCGGCTGGTGTGCGGACTATAACGAACCGACCTCCTTCCTGAACACCATGCTGAGCGACAGCTCAAACAACACCGCGCACTATAAGAGCCCGGCGTTTGACAAGCTGATTGCCGACACGCTGAAAACCACTGACGAAGCACAGCGTACTGAACTGTACTCTAAAGCTGAGCAGCAGCTGGATAAAGATTCCGCGATCGTTCCGGTTTACTACTACGTTAACGCCCGTCTGGTGAAACCGTGGGTAGGTGGGTACACCGGTAAAGACCCGATGGATAATATCTACGTTAAAAACTTGTATATTATCAAGCATTAATGGCAATGAGTGGGGCGGGCGTGCTCGCCCCACGGTGTCTAACCAACGTCACATTATATAGGCACACGCCAGAAGGTACGGGCAATGTTGAAATTTATCCTACGTCGCTGTCTTGAAGCGATTCCAACGCTATTTATTCTCATCACGATTTCCTTCTTCATGATGCGCCTTGCGCCGGGAAGTCCATTTACCGGTGAGCGTACGCTGCCGCCAGAAGTGATGGCGAATATCGAAGCGAAATACCACTTAAACGATCCTATCTCTACCCAGTACTTCAATTACCTGAAGCAGCTGGCCCACGGTGATTTTGGACCGTCATTTAAATATAAAGACTATTCCGTTAACGATCTGGTGGCGTCCAGCTTCCCGGTTTCGGCGAAATTGGGTGCAGCGGCATTCATTCTGGCCATTGTTTTCGGGGTCACCGCAGGCGTCATCGCCGCGCTCAGACAAAATACCAAATGGGATTATGCCGTAATGGGGGTGGCAATGACCGGGGTAGTCATACCCAGCTTCGTTGTCGCGCCATTACTGGTGATGATATTTGCCATTACGCTGAAGTGGCTGCCTGGCGGCGGCTGGAACGGCGGGGCATTAAAGTTCATGATTTTGCCGATGGTGGCATTATCCCTGGCGTACATCGCCAGTATTGCGCGTATCACCCGTGGTTCAATGATCGAAGTGCTGCACTCGAACTTCATTCGTACCGCGCGCGCGAAAGGGCTGCCGATGCGTCGGATTATCTTCCGCCACGCGCTCAAACCGGCGCTGTTGCCCGTGCTCTCCTACATGGGACCAGCATTCGTCGGGATCATCACCGGCTCGATGGTTATCGAAACCATTTACGGCCTGCCGGGCATTGGCCAGCTGTTTGTGAACGGCGCGCTTAACCGCGACTATTCGCTGGTACTGAGCCTGACCATTCTCGTCGGTGCGCTGACCATTCTCTTTAACGCTATCGTCGATGTGCTGTATGCCGTCATCGACCCGAAAATCCGTTACTAACTGGAGCACGCCATGATGTTGAGTAAGAAAAACAGCGAGGCGCTGGAAAACTTCAGTGAAAAACTGGAAGTGGAAGGTCGTAGCCTCTGGCAGGACGCGCGTCGTCGCTTTATGCACAACCGCGCGGCGGTGGCGAGTCTGGTGGTGCTGGTGATCATCGCGCTGTTTGTGACCCTTGCCCCGATGCTGTCGCAATTTACCTATTTCGACACCGACTGGGGCATGATGTCCAGCGCGCCGGATATGGAGTCTGGCCACTATTTTGGCACGGACTCATCCGGACGTGACCTGCTGGTGCGCGTCGCTATCGGTGGGCGTATCTCGCTGATGGTCGGGATTGCTGCCGCGCTGGTGGCGGTGATCGTCGGGACGCTCTATGGCTCACTGTCCGGCTACCTTGGCGGCAAAGTGGACTCGGTGATGATGCGTCTGCTGGAAATCCTGAACTCCTTCCCGTTTATGTTCTTCGTCATCCTGCTGGTGACCTTCTTTGGCCAGAATATCCTGTTGATCTTCGTGGCCATCGGGATGGTGTCATGGCTGGATATGGCGCGTATTGTTCGCGGCCAGACGCTGAGCCTCAAACGCAAAGAGTTTATCGAAGCCGCGCAGGTCGGCGGTGTCTCTACCGGGAATATCGTGGTTCGCCATATCGTTCCTAACGTGCTTGGCGTGGTGGTGGTCTATGCCTCACTGCTGGTACCAAGCATGATCCTGTTTGAATCCTTCCTGAGCTTCCTCGGTCTGGGTACGCAAGAGCCGCTGAGCAGCTGGGGCGCGCTGCTGAGTGACGGTGCAAACTCAATGGAAGTATCACCGTGGCTGCTGTTATACCCGGCGGGTTTCCTGGTCGTTACCCTGTTTTGTTTTAACTTTATCGGCGATGGCCTGCGTGATGCCCTCGACCCGAAAGACCGTTAAGGAGCGCCGTCATGACAATGATTGAAACGGCAACTGCGCCACAGGCGCAGCAGCGGAGCGACCTTCTGCTGGACGTAAAAGATCTTCGCGTCACCTTTAAGACCCCGGACGGGGATGTGACCGCCGTGAACGATCTCAACTTCAACCTGCGCGCGGGTGAAACGCTCGGTATCGTGGGGGAATCTGGTTCCGGTAAATCCCAGACCGCCTTTGCGTTAATGGGCCTGCTGGCCGCTAACGGTGTGATTGGCGGTTCCGCGAAATTCAACGGTCGTGAAATCCTCAACCTGCCGGAGCAAGAGCTGAACAAGCTGCGCGCCGAGCAGATCTCGATGATTTTCCAGGATCCGATGACCTCGCTGAACCCGTACATGCGCGTCGGTGAGCAGCTGATGGAAGTGCTGATGCTGCATAAAGGTCTGGGCAAAGCCGAAGCCTTTGAAGAGTCGGTCAAAATGCTCGATGCGGTGAAAATGCCGGAAGCGCGCAAGCGTATGCGCATGTTCCCGCACGAGTTCTCCGGCGGTATGCGCCAGCGCGTGATGATTGCGATGGCGCTGCTGTGCCGGCCAAAACTGCTGATTGCCGACGAACCGACCACCGCGCTGGACGTTACCGTTCAGGCGCAAATCATGACCCTGCTGAACGAGCTGAAGCGTGAGTTCAACACGGCGATTATCATGATCACCCACGACCTGGGCGTGGTGGCGGGCATCTGTGACAAAGTGCTGGTGATGTATGCCGGTCGTACCATGGAATACGGCAAAGCGCGTGAGGTGTTCTATCAGCCAGCCCATCCTTACTCGATCGGCCTGCTGAACGCGGTGCCGCGTCTCGATGCGGAAGGGGAATCCCTGCTGACCATTCCGGGCAACCCGCCAAACCTGCTGCGCCTGCCGAAAGGCTGTCCGTTCCAGCCGCGCTGTCCGCACGCGATGGAAATCTGCAATAGCGCACCGCCGCTGGAAGAGTTTGCACCAGGCCGTCTGCGCGCCTGCTTTAAGCCGCAGGAGGAGCTGGTATGAACGCATTAGATGAAAAACGCAATGTCCTGCTCGAAATTGCTGACCTTAAAGTGCATTTCGACATCAAGGACGGCAAACAGTGGTTCTGGCAGCCGTCGAAGACCCTGAAAGCGGTGGACGGCGTCACGCTGCGCCTGTATGAAGGGGAAACCCTGGGCGTAGTGGGCGAGTCCGGCTGCGGTAAATCGACCTTTGCGCGCGCCATTATCGGTCTGGTAAAAGCCACCGACGGCAAAGTGGCCTGGCTGGGTAAAGATCTGCTGGGCATGAAGCCCGACGAGTGGCGCGACGTGCGCAGCGATATCCAGATGATTTTCCAGGATCCGCTGGCGTCATTAAACCCGCGCATGACCATCGGTGAGATTATTGCCGAGCCGCTGCGGACCTATCATCCGAAGATGTCCCGCCAGGAAGTGCGCGATCGCGTTAAGGCGATGATGCTGAAAGTCGGGCTGTTGCCTAACCTCATCAACCGCTATCCTCACGAGTTCTCCGGCGGTCAGTGTCAGCGTATTGGTATTGCACGCGCCCTGATCCTCGAACCGAAGCTGATTATCTGTGATGAGCCGGTTTCCGCGCTCGACGTCTCCATTCAGGCGCAGGTGGTTAACCTGCTGCAGAAGCTGCAGCGCGAAATGGGGCTGTCGCTGATCTTCATCGCGCATGACCTGGCCGTGGTGAAACACATCTCTGACCGCGTGCTGGTGATGTATCTTGGGCACGCCGTGGAGCTGGGCACCTATGACGAGGTGTACCACAATCCGCTGCACCCTTACACCAAAGCGCTGATGTCGGCAGTGCCGATCCCCGATCCCGATCTGGAAAAGAATAAGACCATCCAGCTTCTGGAAGGGGAATTGCCTTCACCGATTAACCCGCCGTCGGGCTGTGTCTTCCGCACGCGCTGCCCTATGGCCGGGCCGGAATGTGCGAAAACGCGGCCGGTTCTGGAAGGCAGTTTCCGACATGCGGTTTCCTGCCTGAAAGTAGACCCGTTATAATCGCAAGGGCTGACATGATGTCAGCCCTTATTTTTTGCGAGGTCACTGTGTCGCGTTTATTCACGTCAGCCCGTCGGCGGCTTTATCATGTTTTATTCGATCCTGAAACGGTATCCGGACGGCGCTTCGAGGGTCTTTGTGGTTTATTTGCGCTCCTCAGCGTGGTTATCATCTTTATTGAATCGGGTGCCGGAACGCAATACCACCTGACGTTTGACGAATGGCATGTCTTTGTCTGGCTTGAGCTGGCGATTACCCTGGTGTTTACCGCTGAATATCTCCTCCGAGTGATTGCCTGGCCTAACCCGGCCCGATATGTTTTCAGCTTCTGGGGATTTATCGATTTAGCCACCATTCTGCCGCTCTACGTTATGTGGCTGTGGCCGGAAATCAGCCTGAGCTATGTCTTTGCCTGGCGAGCGATGCGCGTTATTCGCGTATTACGTATTCTGAAATTACTGCGCTTTATGCCCTCACTGCGCATATTCTGGAGCGCAATCGTCAGCGCCCGTCATCAGCTTATTCTGTTCTATTCGTTTATTGCCATTGTCATGATTGTTTTTGGCGCACTGATGTATCTGATTGAGGGGCCGAAATATGGCTTTACGACGCTCAATGCGTCCGTCTACTGGGCGATCGTGACCGTAACGACCGTGGGGTACGGGGATATCACGCCCCATACGCCGCTGGGGCGAATTGTGGCCTCAGTGCTTATTTTGATTGGCTATTCGGTCATTGCCATTCCGACCGGGCTGATTACCACGCACATGAGTAGCGCATTTCAGAGCCGCAAGCAGCAGCGCAAATGTCCGCGATGTCATCAGGGGGAACATGAACTCAACGCGCGTTTTTGTCACCGCTGTGGGAATCCGTTGCCGGAGTAAATAAAAAAGGCTGCAATCGCAGCCTTTTTTATTATTCGCGCCAGAGAATATGGCACAGCTTGTGGTCTTTCTCACGGCAGAGCAGGACGCGAGCGAAGATATCATTAATTTCGCCACCGTCTTCATCGGCCAGCCCGATAACCACTTCGGCGAAGAAGTCAGGGTTCAGGTCGAAATCCACATGCTCAGCCCAGTCTTCTGAAGGGTCGAACAGTTCGGCACCGCCGCGCTCTTCGAACTGCAGATTAAAGAGGATCACGTCTGCGGGATCGAGGTTATCAACCGCCAGTTCGAGAAAAATGTCATAGGCCTGCTCGAGCGTTTCGTCTTCGGTCAGGCGATTGTTCAGATCCATTTCCATGATGACTACCTGTTTAACATCGTTGGGCACGTTTTACAGCAACGGACTAAAGAAGTAAAACAGTCGTTCGGCAATTCTCTGCCACAGCGGACGTTTTACCCACAGTCTGGCATCCAGCAGCCGCGAGCGGGAGATATAATCATCCTGCACCGCCGCGAGATCGCCGCCAAAGCCGGCATCATCAATAACCAGCGTGATTTCAAAGTTGAGCCACAGGCTGCGCATATCCAGGTTCACCGTTCCCACCAGGCTTAACTCGCCGTCGACAAGCACGCTTTTGGTGTGGAGCAATCCACCTTCGAACTGGTAGATCTTCACCCCTGCAGCCAGCAGTTCGCTAAAGAATGCCCGGCTGGCCCAGCCCACCAGAAGGGAGTCATTTTTGCGCGGCAAAATAATGCTCACATCGACGCCGCGCTGCGCCGCGGTACAGATCGCGTGCAGGAGGTCATCGCTGGGAACAAAGTAGGGCGTCGTCATGATCAGATATTCACGCGCCGAGTAGGTCGCCGTCAGCAGCGCCTGATGAATCAAATCCTCCGGGAAGCCCGGCCCGGAAGCAATGGTATGAATAGTGTGACCGCTGGCCTCTTCAAACGGCATAATATTGCCGTCCGGTGGTGGCGGGAGGATGCGTTTGCCGGTCTCTATCTCCCAGTCGCAGGAGTAGACGATGCCCATTGAGGTGGCAATCGGCCCCTCCATGCGCGCCATCAAATCCACCCACTGGCCCACGCCCGAGTCCTGTTTAAAGAAGCGCGGGTCAACCATGTTCATGCTGCCGGTGTAGGCAATATAGTTATCGATCATGATCATTTTACGGTGCTGACGAAGGTCCATCCGGCGCAGAAACACGCGCAGGAGGTTAACCTTCAGCGCCTCAACCACCTCGATACCGGCATTGCGCATCATCCCTGCCCAGGGACTGCGGAAAAATGCCACGCTGCCCGCAGAGTCAAGCATCAGACGGCAGTGAATGCCGCGTCGCGCCGCGGCCATCAGGGATTCCGCGACCTGGTCAGCCATCCCGCCGGGCTGCCAGATATAGAAAACCATCTCGATATTATGACGCGCCAGCTGGATATCGCGGATTAACGCCTGCATAACGTCGTCGGACGAGGTTAGCAGCTGGAGCTGATTACCCTTAACGCCGCCAATCCCCTGACGGCGCTCGCACAGCTTAAACAGTGACGAGGCGACGCTGCTGTTCTCCTCGGCAAAGATATGCTTGCAGGCTTTAAGGTCGTTCAGCCACTTCGCGGTGGAGGGCCACATGGCGCGGGCCCGCTCGGCGCGGCGTTTACCGAGATGAAGCTCACCGAAAGAGAGATAGGCGATAATTCCCACCAGCGGCAGGATATAGATGATCAGAAGCCAGGCCATGGCAGAGGGTACGGCTCTGCGCTTCATCAGGATGCGTAACGTCACACCCGCGATTAACAGCCAGTATCCCAAAATGACCAGCCAACTCACCACGGTGTAGAAGGTTGTCATAGGTAAAAAAATCCTTTTGAAAGCGTAATGTTATGAGTGTACGCATCAGGATTCATCTGGCAAATAAAAACGCCAGGTAAAAGCGCTGGTTTGCAGCCGGGTTGGGTTTATAATGGCGTCTCTGTTTGAGAAAGAGTTGTAGACATGAAGCGCAGTAGAACAGAAGTAGGGCGCTGGCGCATGTTGCGACAGGTGAGTCGTCGCAAGGCTCGTTGGCTGGAAGCACAATCCCGCCGCAATATGCGTATTCACGCCATCAGAAAATGTGGAATGACCCGGCACCGCAACGCGTTGCTGTTCGCCGTCCAGGATATCTGAGTACCATGAGGGCACCGTAATGGTGCCCGCTGATTTTATAAGGTCTGATTTTTGGGAGTAGCGTGGTTGCAGCGCTATTCCTGTTGTGTTGAGCAAAAGGAGGGAGAAGAAGTGTTTGCGGAGTTTGGCGTACTGAATTTCTGGACGTATGTTGTTGGCGCGTTTTTTATCGTGCTGGTACCGGGGCCAAATACCCTGTTTGTGCTTAAAACTGGAATTGGACACGGCGTTAAAAAAGGGTACCTGGCCGCCACGGGTGTATTTATCGGCGATGCGGTGCTGATGTTTCTTGCCTGGGCGGGCGTCGCGGCATTAATCCAGACCACACCGGTACTGTTTAATATCGTGCGTTATCTCGGCGCCTTCTACCTGCTGTGGCTGGGCGGCAAAATGCTCTGGTCGGTCATTACCCGCCAGAATCACGCTCAGGAAAGCGGCACCGAGCCTGCCAGCACGATCATGAAACGTTCGCTGGTGCTGAGCCTGACGAATCCAAAAGCGATTCTGTTCTACGTATCGTTCTTTGTTCAGTTCATTGACGTGAATGCGCAGAACACCGGTACCTCTTTCCTTATCCTCGCGACGACGCTTGAGTTGATAAGCTTCATGTACATGAGCTTCCTGATCTTCTCCGGTGCATTTGTCACGCGCTATCTCAAAACGAAAAAGAAACTGGCAAAGCTGGGGAACGGGCTGATAGGGCTGCTGTTTGTCGGGTTTGCGGCGAGGTTGGCGTCGCTGCATTGATGGTTTGAAAGGCTCCTGCGGGAGCCTTTTTAATGTCTGGCGTAACTGGAAAGCCGCGCCAGACAAGGCTTCACGTTTTACTACTAGCAGTCAAAAGCCATAAAAAGCGGCTAGGGTGTGGACACATTGTGGACACTCTGACCACCTTTAGCACCCTTCAACGGGTTAAGTGAAATCGCGTCCTGCAGGTACTGGGGAGCGAAGTGCGCATAGACCATTGTCTGGGTAATTTTCGTATGACCTAAGATCCTCTGCAGTGTAATGATGTTGCCTCCGTTAATCATAAAGTGCGTGGCTAAAGAGTGTCGTAGCGCATGTGTTGCTTGTCCGGCCGGTAAATCGGGCTTAACCACTTTGTGGGTTCGCCTGAATTCAGCATAACTGGCCTCAGGAAACTTCCTAGCATATTGAAGCACTCTTCCGGTTCGAAAGTGGCGGGAATTTATGAAGCAGCAATGGATAAGGCGGGTGTAAAATAGAACAATGTTGATTATATTCTTAGGGATGGCTGCTAAATGTACAAAATACCCCGAAAAATCCCGCAGCATAAGGGCGAAAATATAAAGCTTATGGCGCTAATATACCTATCTCAGCGATAAATAATTAATTAAAATCTGATGTCCGTCGAGCTGGTAGGTTGTGCCGAAATTGTAATGGGTAATTACGGGCGGCTGCATGAAAACAACAGTTAGAAAATTAAGTCGCTCACACCAGCGAGAGGTCCGATAATCCCGTTGCCAAATCGACCATAGGAAACACCGCCGGTGCTGAAGCTTGTTTTCAGTACTGGCGGGGTTGAACAGTTCGCACCGCGAGGAGTTAATTTGTGTTATTTATCAAGGAACTCCAGGAGGGTAACGCCGTTAGCTCCAAGACTGACAAGGCCTTCAACACTATTAATTGATGAGATTGTCTTTTTCAAAATGTTCTTAAGTTTAGAGCCTTCCTCTGTCGTGGTCACGACTTGGTTAAATGACTCAGACATGCAAGCATGTCCCATAGTTGCCTCTGTTGCAGAAATTATTGGTTCAATACCTGTTATTTCATAATCGTCAAAAGCCCTTATCATATTATTAACATAATGTAATATTTCTTTTTTAAGCTCTATTGAGAAATCAGAATTGATTATCGAATCCTTCAATTCTAACAATTGTTGCTTTATCTCAATTAATTGCTCATCTTTGATTTTTCCAATTTGCCCCTTAGTTTTGAATAATAAAGAGATCATGCCTAAATCATTTAATGCAGCGTCAGATATTCTTTGTGTGGCATTTGGAAGAGGTTCGACAAGGCTTAATTGTGCAAAGAACTTATCAACACAGGGTCTCCAGTTTGGTGCGGTAATTTCATCATCAGGGAAATAATCTTGCAATGCATCCTCTATTTTTTTAGGCAAGCTCATAAGTTTAGAGATCTTATCCCATAATAAAATTTGATTATCTTTAGTATGTTCTAACTCAAACGCTACCAATAAGGCATTTTTTACTATTATGTTAGTATTTTGGTCTTTGAGGCTGATGAAAAAATTTCGTAATGTCAGTGCTGAGTTGTCTATGTACATGAAAAAATCCTAAAACATAAGATGCTAATAAACTTGATTATTGGGGTCAATCATCTGTGCATGTGTATGCTGCATTAAAATGCATTTTATTAGGTCCTCTCATACGTCATATAGTATCAGGGCTTATGCGGTCTAAGCCTATTCGTGCATCTGCATTAAAACCCCCCATGAAGCGGGCAGGCGAGGCGGGGATAACACTGAGCGCCAGACTTGGTGACAGGATTTATTTTGCGCGTCTGTGCGCGTCGTGGCGGCGTGCTGAGCGGTGAGGTTGAATCGTGCCGGCGGCGGGGTTACGTGGCGTCTGGTGAGCTCTGAGGAAGTGCCGCCCGAAGATGGCATTTTAACGGGGATTACTCGGCCTCGATGTTGTAATCCTTAAAGCGGATCGACAAATCGCTGGCGGCCATGTATGGCGACCTGAAAACGCAGGCCGACAATCTGGTCACGTCAGCCGGTGACTGGCTAGGAGGGCTGGCAGGATGATTACGGGAATGGATATTCAGGCCGGGGCGAAAATAGCCCCGGCGTTTATGCTCAAGCTGGATAACGAGGATATCACGCAGGATTTTAGTGATCGCCTTATCAGTCTGACCATGACCGACAATCGCGGATTCGAGGCCGACCAGCTCGATATCGAGCTCGATGACACTGACGGCCAGATAGCTTTGCCACCGCGCGGCGCAACGTTGACGCTGTGGTTAGGCTGGCAGGATTCCGCGCTGATAAAAAAAGGGACGTTCACGGTCGACGAAATCGAGCACAGGGGCGCGCCTGATTCGCTGACCATCCGGGGGCGCAGCGCCGATTTTCGCGGGACGCTGAACTCGCGCCGGGAACAGTCATGGCATGACACCACGCTCGGGCAAATTGTCGAGACGATTGCGGCACGCAATAAGCTGATGGCCAGCGTGGCCGACACGCTGAAAGCCGTCGCCGTGCCTCACATTGACCAGTCGCAGGAATCGGACGCGGTGTTTCTTTCCCGCCTGGCTGACCGGTACGGTGCGGCGGTTTCGGTAAAAGCGGGGAAACTGTTATTCCTGAAAGCGGGGAGTGGTAAGACGGCCAGCGGAAAGCCCATTCCGCAGATGACGCTTGAGCGCGGCGACGGCGATCGTCATCAGTTTGCCATTGCTGACCGGGAAGCCTACACCGGCGTTACGGCAAAATGGCTGCACACTAAAGACCCGAAACCGCAAAAGCAGAAGGTGAAGCTCAGGCGTAAGCCCAAAGTGAAGCACCTCCGCGCGCTGCAGCACCCGAAAGCGACAAAAGCCCCGGCAAAGACTAAAGCTAAAAGAGTAGCAAGCGCGCGAGGGTGAGTACATGGCCGGTGAGGCTGACAACGTGCTGGAGCTGACGACCATCTACGCGACTAAGGCGCAGGCCATGCGCGCCGCTCAGGCGAAGTGGGACAAGCTGCAGCGCGGCGTTGCGGAGTTTTCAATCTCGCTGGCAATTGGCCGGGCAGATTTATTTCCTGAAACGCCCATCGCGGTGAAAGGCTTTAAGCGCGTTATAGACGAGCAGGCATGGATAATCAGCCGGGTTGTGCATAACCTCAACGGGAACGGCTACACGACGGGCTTAGAGCTTGAGGTGAAGGTTTCGGGTGTGGAGTACGAAAGCGAAGAATTAACGTAGTGATGTGTTTTTAACTATTTGTTTTGTAGGGGTAAATTTGATAAAATTAACGCATCGAAAATTAAATGAAGTGCTCGCCATGTTTCACTGTCCAAAATGCCATTTTGCCGCTCACGCCCGCACAAGTCGCTATTTTACCGACACGACCAAAGAGCGCTATCACCAGTGCACAAACATCAACTGCAGCGCGACGTTTGTGACAACTGAGACGGAAGAGCGCTTTATCGTATCGCCGGGGATAGTTGTGCCCGCGGCACCTCACCCGACATCATCAGGTCAGCAACAAATCCACTGGCAGTAACTAAATACGAGCCCTGCTACCACAGGGCTTAATTATAAGTTATGTTTTATTCCCTTCTAATAAAACCCGTAATTTTTAATCTAAAGACATCTCACTTAGACATTTCAAATGTATGAGGTTAGTTCAACTATACGATAAACGAAAAATCACAGTTAACTATTAATTTTTCAAGGTTGTGTAGTTGTGACGTTTTTTTTATAAAGGTTGAGAGAGCCGGGAAATAATCGAAATCCTCATATTTTCCTTTTTTGAAGTAAATGCCAAAGACGGGAGTCTGCAAATTATAATCCTCTTCATCGTAATAAGCCAGATTCATATGTATGAGGGAGTCTATAATTTCCCATATAGCTAATCTTTCACTTTGGCTTTTGCCGCTATAAATTATGCTTTTAGGTATTTTACACGTTTCAATATATTTCCCGTTTTCATTCTTTATTGTGTGCTCTAAAGCCCTAAAGAGAAACCAGCGTTGTTCTTCATTAAGTTGAGATATTGTGTTTTTTAATAGTATCAAATCGTCTCTAATATCTTCAATTGTAATGTTGGCATACTCATAGACGAGGTCTATTCCATTGGTGCTAATAAACTTATCAATGTTAATGTTAGGATTAATGCTGGCTATCTGCGTTGGTTTTAATATAGAAGCGTTTCTTCCCGGAAAGTAAACTCCAAACTCTTTTTCACATATATTGTATAAGTAATCAAATTCAGGGCTGGGTTTTTCGCAAATGGATTTTGCAAGGTCGGATAAATTTCTGACATGAGTTATGAATCCTTTTTTTGTATGATGTTGTATAGGATCGTTAGAAATTATTAACATCCAAACTTCATTGTATATATTGTGCAAGTCATGTTTCACTAACATATCCATGGTTTTGACAAATTTATCTTTTGAACCGTCGGAAGTGACCTGAATAGCTAAACCGCTACTGATATCGCCTAAGTCAACAGCAGGGTGATTATGTTTTTCTATATTTAAGTTATTTAAAGATAAATTATATGTTTTGTTAAGTATCTGGATTAACACAGACTCGAGTGTTTTATTTATATCAAAAAGTCCTTGTTTACTATTGAATGTTATGACAGTGCTCAGTAAAGAAAAAGCAAACGTTATATTGTTATTCTGAACCTGACGATTGAGCATCATTCTTGTCCTTATAAAAAGAGGTTTAACTTACCGACGTTTTTTTACCTTAACAGCGTAATGACTTTATTAAAAGATTATTTGTTATGATCGCTTGCGCTAAATCTCTCTAACCTAAATTCGATGAAACTAAGAGTAACAAAACTGAAGTGTTTCGCGAGGATATTAGATGATTAATTTCATACGCTTTCCACACTATAAAACATATGCACGTTACAATTGGGAAGTCAAGAACAGGCTCCCCAATGGTAGGCGACCGTACATCAAATATTATTTATATAAGCCCCGCTTTTGCGGGGCTTATCGTATCATCAATGTGGTCAATAAGTGGGCATAGGATGAAATAAATCCTTTTATTTCATTGTGTTGAAGCGTTTAAAATGGCTCCTGCGGGAGCCTTTTTTCATTGTGTTTGACAATCCCTCACCATTTAGTTGTATAGTACAACTAAATGGTGAGGGCATAACATGCACAGCGAAACCCCGGTAGTCAGTGTTATTCGACGTTCCTCGCGCCTGATGGTGCGAGAGTTAGGTTTTATGGGTTCTACCCTGGCCTCAACGAATTACTCGCCTTCGGCCGTCCATACTCTGGTCGAAATTGCCCTACGAAAAGAGATGACGGCGAGTCAGCTGGTACAGCTGCTGGGCCTGGAAAAGTCCAGCGTCAGCCGGATGCTGGCTCGCCTGATTGCCGCAGGCGAACTCGAGGAGGTCATTTCTACCGAGGATGCGAGAGCAAAGAGCCTCAGGCTGACCGCGAAAGGTCACGAGACGGTCAGCAAAATTAATTCCTTCAGCAATGAGCGCGTGGTCACAGCAATAAAGCGTCTTGCTCCTGCCCAGCAGCTGACCATTTCTGAGGGTCTCTCCCTTTATGCCAACGCGCTGCTGGCGTGTCGGGAGGTGGGCAACGATATGCAGCCCGATGAGCTGAAGATAGTGCAGGGGTATATCCCGGGCATGATTGGCCGTATCGCGGAGATGCATGGCAGTTATTATTCGCGGGAGCATAATTTTGGTCGCTTCTTCGAGGCCAAAGTGGCTTCGGGGCTGGCTGAGTTTAGTGAAAGACTGGAGAAGCCCTGTAACCAGATTTGGCTGGCAGTGCTCAACGACAAAATTGTCGGCTCGGTGGCGATCGATGGCGAGGATCTGGCGCCGGGTGAAGCCCATCTTCGCTGGTTTATTCTTGATGATGGCTGCCGGGGGCACGGCGTGGGGAAAAAACTGCTGAATGAAGCCATGCGGTTTTGCGACAGCGCCGGTTTTTCAGCTGTGCACCTCTGGACGTTCAATAAGCTGACCGCCGCCAGGCGTCTGTACGAGTCGTATGGGTTTACGCTGGTAAAAGAGTGGGAAGGCGATCAGTGGGGAAGCCTTATTACAGAGCAGCAGTTTACCCGGCACAGAGGCGCGTAGTCGCCACCCTAGAAAAGGCTCCTTTCGGAGCCGCTTTGGTGTCAGAACACTTTTTTATACGGTCTCACCGTCACTTTTGCATACACGCCCGCTGCAACGTACGGGTCTGCGTCAGCCCAGGCCTGAGCGGCTTCCTGGGATTCAAACTCAGCAATGACCGTGGAGCCGGAGAAACCGGCAGCACCCGGATCGTTGCTGTCTACCGCAGGCATGGGGCCAGCGGTCAGTAATCGGCCTTCATCCTGAAGTAACTGCAAACGTGCCAGATGCGCAGGGCGCACAGACTGGCGTTTTTCGAGCGAATCAGCAACATCTTCAGAGTAAATCACGTAAAACACGGCGAAGCTCCTTAACCGGTAAAAGTGTCAGTTACGTTATGTGAAAGGGCAAACGACTGCAATGTAAAATAAAAACAATGTTAATACCCTGATCTGTATGCGCCTTTTTTGGCCTCTCAGGCGCTAAAGTTGCGCCAGAGCAAAGTGTCTTATTGAATATGATTGCTATTTGCATTTAAAATCAGGGTTCGGTTTTTTAACGTTGATGACTATGACTTCGATGACCCTTGATTTACCTCGCCGCTTTCCCTGGCCGACGCTGCTTTCTGTCGTGATTCACGGTGCCGTTGTGGCGGGTCTGCTGTATACCTCGGTTCATCAGGTTATTGAAATGCCCGCGCCCGCGCAGCCGATTTCGGTGACGATGGTATCGCCAGCGGATCTTGAACCGCCGCAGGTTGCCCCTCCGCCGCCACAGCCGGTGGCTGAACCGGAGCCAGAACCCGAGCCCGTTCCGGAGCCACCGAAGGAAGCCCCGGTGGTGATCCACAAACCTGAACCGAAGCCAAAACCTAAGCCGAAGCCAAAGCCGGTGAAGAAGGTCGAGGAGCGTCCGAAACGCGAGGAACGTCCGGTTGAACCGCGCGCGACCCAGCCAGTCGAAAATGCAGCGCCTTCACGTCCGGTGATGAACAATACGGCAACGACGTCAAAGCCAACCGTAACCGCACCAGCGGGCCCGCGCGCCGTAAGCCGCAATCAGCCTCAGTATCCGGCGCGAGCTCAGGCCTTGCGTATTGAAGGCCGCGTACGGGTGAAATTTGACGTCACTGCGGATGGCCGCGTGGATAATGTGGAAATCTTGTCTGCGCAACCTTCTAATATGTTTGAGCGCGAAGTGAAATCTGCCATGCGCAGATGGCGCTATGAGCCAGGCAAGCCGGGCAGCGGATTGATCGTCAATATTGTTTTCCGCCTGAACGGCGGGGCGCAGATGGAATAAAAAAAGCCTCCGAAAGGAGGCTTTTTTTTGCCTGTCGATCAGGCCTGCGGAAGTTGACGAGGTTTACCCTCGCTGTCCACGGCAACATAAATAAACAGCGCTTCAGTGGCCTTATAGCGTTGCCCAATCGGCTCAGAAGAGACTTTCTTCACCCAGACTTCGATATTGATGGAAATGGAGGTATTGCCGCGCTTCACGCAGCGCGCGTAGCAGCAAACCACATCACCCACCGCAACCGGGCGCAGGAAGGTCATGCCGTCCACTCTCACGGTGACCACGCGCCCGTGGGCAATCTCTTTTGCCAGAATTGCGCCGCCCATATCCATCTGCGACATCAGCCAGCCGCCAAAAATATCGCCATTGGCATTGGTGTCAGCGGGCATTGCCAGTGTGCGTAAAACCAGTTCGCCCTGAGGGGCGTTAGTTGTTGTCATTGTATTAACTCGTAACGGAAGACTTCAGGCGGGATGCTACTATGATTCGCGTGCGGAGAGAACAGACCAGAACGCCCGTCGTTGACGTTCTGGTCAGTCAGTAATCAGTGGTTGTCGTCCTGCGGCATATGACGATAGATGTATACGCCGCTTAACAGCGTGAAGATAAGCGTCAGCGCGGTCAGGCCAAAGACCTTAAAGTTGACCCAGATATCCTGCGGCAGCCAGAAGGCAATATAGATGTTAGCGAGACCGCAAAGAATAAAGAAGATTGCCCAGGCGGTATTCAGACGCGACCAGACCACCTGCGGAAGCGTGAGTTCTTTACCTAACATGCTCTGGATAAGGGGCTTTTTCATGAACCATTGACTGAACAATAGCGCTGCTGCAAACAACGCATAAATAACAGTCACCTTCCACTTAATAAATTCAACATCATGCAAGGCAATGGTCAATCCACCGAACACCGCTACTAAAACGAACGTGATAAGCGCCATTTTTTCGACTTTGCGATAGCGAATCCAACTGTAGATCAGCACAACGGCGGTCACGACGATTAACGCTTTTGTTGCAGCAAAAATGTCGTACAACTTATAGACAGCGAAAAACACCGCGAGCGGTAAAAAATCAAGAAACTGCTTCATTCTGTGATTCCATCTTCTGAGCGGGGCGGGAGACAGAGATACCCCCCGCCTCGGGATTACTGACGAATTAACATATACAGGCGGAACAGATAGACGAGCAGTACCGCTGAAATGAGATTGCTCAGCGTATTCGCCACCACGGCGCCGACGTTAGGCGTTAATACCGCAAAATTCGGTGCAAACAATAACAGGAGCGTTTTGGCCAGCAGCCAGCCGATCACGGCGGGCGCCACCAGACGCATATTAGCCCATGCCAGTCTGATGCTGCTGCGCATCGCTGTAAAAATTCCCATCTTATCCTGCACAACCATCACCGGCGCAAATGCGAGCACGATAGCCAGTAAAACGCCCGGCACCACGACCAGCATAATCCCCATTTGCACCAGCATCGTGGTTAAAAAGATCAGGATAAACAGCTTAGGTAAGACCGGTACACTCGCCCCAATCGCGCGTAAGGCGCTGACGCGGTGACCCGCCGATACCAGCTGAATCATCAGCAAAACGCCGCCCGCCAGAATTGCATTACCAATCAGGCCTGAGAACGTGGACGCGGCAGAGGCGCGCAGCAGGATTTGCTGCTGCTCTGGCGTCATATTTTGCACCAGCTCAAACAACCCCACGCTACCCGCAAGATGGTCGCCCTGGCTCAGGCTGGCAATCTGTTCTTCACTCGGTGAGAAGGCATGGCCCAGCACCACCGTGATAAAGGCGCAAAGCAACGCGATCAGTAAAAAGGTAATGAACTGATTGCGGAAAAAGTTTCCCGTGTCACGGTAGACAGACTTCGCCGTGATAGACATGCACTCTCCTTGAGTATTGCAGGTGTTAATTAGCCGGCAATTGTACACCGGATGCACCTGCTGTGGCAGCATCAAGGCTTGTATGGAAAAGCATATCTTTGTAAAGCGGCGGTAATCCAACCCGCGCGCGGGCGCGGTTACAGGCTTCGTTGACTTGGCCATCTTCCCCCGACATGGCAAATTCCCGGCACGGGCTGGGGCGATCCTCATAGATGGAACATCGGGTCGAGACCCCAGGCTCACCCTGGAGCGCCACACAGCGGGCCTGCTTTTGGTTCGTGCCGCTCATGCAGCGCAAAAAGGGGGTTAACGGCTCGGTAAGATGAACCGGAACGGTACCACCGCCATCGCTGGCTTCGGCCCAGTAGAAAGAGACTCGAAAATACGCACAACAGGCTCCGCACGTCATGCACGGGTTGATATCACTCATGGCACACCTGCAAAAGAAGAACGCATCAAATCAATTTGTGAGAGCGATAAATTATCCAGCCGCCAGAGGAAGAGCAAGAGGGGGAAAAGGGGAAATTTTGTAACCGTGAAATGCCAAAAATTGACATGGAAACAACTTATTGGTTTTGAGTGCGTAACAAAAAATTAATCCAGATCAATGAATGTTAAGTTACTGGTTTTAATGTGATCTGTGGCAGATCACTTATTACTCTTTTGTGAGTATATTCTCATCCGCGATTAAAACCACAACGATGGAGCGGATATGAAAAAATTAGCGGTGGCAGCCCTTGTATTAAGCAGTCTCTCTGGCGGCGCGTATGCGCATGAAGCAGGCGAATTCTTTATTCGTGCCGGTTCGGCTACGGCTCGCCCAACTGAAGGTTCGGATAACGTGCTGGGAATGGGCGGTTTTAACGTCAGTAATAACACCCAGTTAGGTTTAACCTTCACCTATATGGCGACGGATAACGTGGGCGTTGAGCTTCTGGCCGCAACGCCGTTCCGTCATCGCGTGGGCCTCGGGCCAACCGGTGATATCGCCACGGTTCACCATTTACCGCCAACGCTGATGGCGCAGTGGTACTTCGGCGACTCAAGCAGCAAGGTGCGTCCATATATTGGCGCCGGTGTGAACTACACCACCTTCTTTGATGAGAAATTCAACGATACCGGTAAAGAGGCGGGTCTGACGGATCTCAGCCTGAAAGATTCGTGGGGCATGGCGGGGCAGGTTGGCCTGGATTATCTGATTAACCGCGACTGGCTGATCAACGCCTCGGTCTGGTATATGGATATTGATACGGACGTACGCTTCAAGGCGGGCGGTCAGCAGCAAAGTATCAGCACTCGCCTGGATCCGTGGGTGTTTATGTTCTCTGCGGGTTATCGTTTCTGATCCCCGTCAAACTGGCCACAGGGTGGCCAGTTTGCTTTGCTCACGTCAAAACGACGGATAAACCGGCCGCTCATCGAGCTTTACGCAGTGCCTCAGGATCGTTTCCCCATCATATAAATAGCTGAAAGCGTCGCTGGATACGGAATGGAAGAGAATATCGCCGTTGGCAAACGGGATCATTTCGGTATCACCCGCACGTTTATGCCCCGCACCGGTTTCAAAATGGCCGCGCCACCGTTCCTGAGTGTGGTCATAAACGTGCAGAATAACCTCGACAAGTCCTCTTTGCGGACAATTAAGACGCAGGAAAGTAGAAGAGAAATTCAGGGACAGCGCGTGGAAGGGAATCAATAAGGCGAAGACCAGTAAAGCTCGTAAATACATCAAACCGCGAAAACCTCCTTCAAAAGGGAAATGAGATTTTACTTAAGTCATAAATAACGTTTTTGCCGTGGATCAAGATGTCTTATAATTCAATACGATAAAGGCCCCTGACGAGGCCCTTAGCGATCATTTTTGAATCAGATAGCGAATGGTTGGGCCATCCTGCTGGATATCCAGCACCGTATAACCGTGGTTTTTCGCATCCAGCGGTATGTTGTTGATGGACTGCGGGCAGTCGCTGACCACCTCCAGAATTTCACCTTTCTTAAGCTGCGGCAGCGCTTCAAGCGTAGCCACCGCCGGATATGGACAGGGCTCGCCAACCATATCCAGACGATAATCAGGCACGATCTCTTTCATGCTGCATTCTCCTGCGTTTCTGTTTTAACGCCCGCACGGCGGAAGAAACGTCTCTCCTGTGCGACGACCAGTAAAAAAGCGACCAACAGCAGGGCGTAGGTGACGAGCAGGCCGCCGAGAGGTCCGAAGGTATTCAGCAGGTTGACCTTGTCCCAGCGGGTAGCCAGGACGGGTGACACGTCATCCCAGCAGTACGCCAGGATCGTCGAGCCAATCACATTGCCCAGCCCCACCCACCAGTAGTGCACCTGACCTTCGACGGCGCGATACATCCAGCCGGTTTCACACCCGCCAGCCAGCACGATCCCGAAGCCGAACAGCAGGCCGCCAATGACCGCGTTAGGACCGGCCCACATGATTTTTGGTTCAACACCCAGTTGAACATAGCTGAAGATGCCGATGGCGCTGACTGCCATCCCGGCGATAATCGCCTTCGCCATCATCGTCCGCCCGGTGATCCACATATCGCGAAACGCGGAGGTAAAGCAGATCTGCGCGCGTTCAATGAGCAGACCAAAACCCACACCGAACAGCATCGCCAGACCGAGCTTAGGCTGGTTCAGGGCGGTGCAGAGCGCCCATGCCACCATGGCGAAAAAGACCAGCATTCCGAGGCGGAAACGGCGGCGGGCCTGAGAGGGCTTCTGGGTCAACGGAGACGCTGCGCTGACTTTTGTCATTTTCACTGGAATACGAAACAGCGGCAGCAGGGTGAATTTTGCGCCAAAGTAAGAGCCGATGGCCGTGGCGACGGCAAAGAACCAGGCGTGAAGCGAAAACTGCGGGATCCCGGTAAAGAAGGCGGCAAGGTTACACCCCATCGCCAGACGCGCGCCGAAACCGGCAATCATGCCGCCGACAACCGCCTGCAAAATGCGGATCCGGCTTTTGGGCATACGCAACTTAACGTTATTTGCCCACAGCGCGGCCGCGAAACAGCCGCCGAACATGCCGATAATCATCATCCCGTCGATGCGGGTGAGCGGCGTACCGTCGAGGTGGATGAGCTTAAAGTATCCCCACTCTTCGGCATGCACGCCAGCGAGTTGCAGCAATTGACCACCCCAGCGGGTGAACTCGCCGGTCACGGCCCAGAAGGTGCCGGTAATGCCAAAATAATAAGTAGAGAGAATGCCTGCCGCGATAACGGCCGGAACGGGTGACCAGAACTTAACCAGGTAAGCCTGTTTGAAGGATTGCCATGACATGAATAAGCCTCTGAACTCAGAAGGATTAAAGATAAAAAAGAGTCCAGATCATACGCTTACACGACAGTTTGAAAAGCCATTCACACCGAAAATATCGATAGGATCAATTTTGATGTCATTCTTTGTTGAAGACGGGGAAGAAAAGGTAACCGTCTGGCAAGGGTGCCAGACGGTGGAGGGGTCAGGCTTTACGCGTTGCCGCCTTCATGGCGGTCACAAACGCCTTCAGCTCGGCCAGCATCTGCTCGGGCTTGTCCACGTTCTTCTCAATGATCTTCACTATCGCAGAGCCGGAAATGGCACCTGCGGCCTTCGCGTCAATCGCCGCGGTGACCTGGTCTGGAGAGGAGATCCCGAAGCCCTGCAGCGGCGGCGCGGCATGGTACTCGGCCAGCTTTTCCACCAGATGATGCAGCGGCAGGGCCGCTTTATTCTCGGCACCGGTCACGCCTGCGCGGGAGAGCAGATACGTGTAACCGCGCCCGTAAGAGGCTATCTGGCGCAGCAGTGTGTCATCGGCGTTCGGCGGGCAGATGAAAATCGGGGCGACGTTGTGACGCATCGCCGCCTGGCGGAACGGCGCGGACTCCTCGACCGGCACGTCGGCGACCAGAACAGAGTCGACGCCCACGCGTGCGCACTCGGCGTAAAATTCATCGATACCGCGGTTGAACACGAGGTTGGCGTACATCAGCAGGCCAATCGGGATAGTGGGGTGCTTCTGACGGATCGCCGCCAGCATTTCGAAGCACTGGGTTGGCGTCACGCCCGAAGCAAACGCGCGCAGCGTCGCATTCTGGATAGTCGGGCCATCCGCCAGCGGGTCAGAGAACGGGATCCCCAGCTCCAGCGCATCGGCACCGGATTCAATCAGGGTGTCGATGATCTTCAGCGACTGTTCAGGGCCCGGATCGCCCAGGATGACGAAGGGAACGAACGCGCCTTCCTGGCGGGATTTCAGTTCTGCAAATACGTTATCGTAGCGTTCCATCAGATTTCCCCTCGTGCTTTCAGAATATCGTGAACGGTGAAGATATCTTTGTCACCGCGTCCGGAAAGGTTGACCACCAGCAGCTGCTCTTTTTCCGGATTGTCTTTCATCATTTTCAGCGCATGGGCCAGAGCGTGTGAAGATTCCAGCGCCGGGATGATCCCTTCGCTGCGGCACAGCGTTTTGAACGCTTCCAGCGCTTCGTCATCGGTAATGGAGACATAGTCCGCACGACCGGTGCTGTTCAGATAGGCGTGCTGCGGCCCGACGGACGGGAAGTCGAGGCCAGCGGAGATAGAGTAAGACTCTTCAATCTGGCCTTCATCGGTCTGCATCATCGGGGATTTCATGCCGAAGTAGATCCCCACGCGGCCATGCTTCAGCGGCGCGCCGTGTTCACCCGATTCAATGCCGTGACCCGCAGGCTCGACGCCAATCAGACCCACGCGGGTGTCGTCGATAAAGTCTGCGAACATGCCGATGGCGTTTGACCCGCCGCCGACGCAGGCGATGACCGCATCCGGCAGACGACCCTCTTTTTCGAGGATCTGCGCTTTGGTCTCTTCCCCGATCATGCGCTGGAACTCACGCACGATGGTCGGGAACGGGTGCGGGCCCGCCGCGGTACCGAGCATATAGTGCGCGGTTTCGTAGCTGCCAGACCAGTCGCGCAGCGCTTCGTTACAGGCATCCTTCAGCGTCGCGGATCCGCTGTGCACCGGGATCACTTCCGCACCCATCAGACGCATACGGAAAACGTTTGGAGACTGACGCTCAACGTCTTTCGCCCCCATATAGATGCGGCATTTCAGGCCGAGCAGGGCGCTGGCGAGCGCCGAGGCCACGCCGTGCTGGCCTGCGCCGGTTTCGGCGATAATTTCGGTTTTGCCCATACGCTTCGCAAGCAGGGCCTGGCCCAGCACCTGGTTAGTCTTGTGCGCGCCGCCGTGCAGCAGGTCTTCACGCTTAAGATACAGCGTAGTTTTCGTGCCTTCTGTCAGATTGCGGCATTTGGTCAGGGCCGTTGGGCGGCCTGCATAGTTTTTCAGCAGGTCGGTAAATTCAGCCTGAAACGCCGGATCCTTCTGCGCGCTTACAAACGCTTCTTCCAGCTGGCGCAGCGCGGGCATCAGGATTTGCGGGACGTACATCCCGCCGAACTCACCAAAATACGGGTTAAGTAATGTCGTCATCTTCTCTTCCTTAATATGCACGCAGAGTTTTAAAAACCGAGGCCAGTTTGCTGGCATCTTTACTACCCGGCTGGGACTCTACGCCTGAATTGAAATCGAGGCCTGCGCAGCCGGTTTTCGCGGCTTCTACACAGTTATCCGGGCTTAATCCGCCCGCCAGCAGAACGTTGTCCAGCTTTTCGCCGTTCAGCAGGGACCAGTCAAAACGCTGGCCGGTTCCGCCCTGACCGTTATCGAGAACGTATTTATCCACGTGGTTCAGGTTACGCGGGGGCAACGTATCGTCAACGCGTTGCGCTTTCCAGATCTGTACCTGCGGCGCCAGCGTGGCGCGCAGGGCATCGATATAGGCCTGATCTTCATCGCCGTGAAGCTGCACCGCGCTCAGGGATAACGCGTCGGCTTTTTCAACCACCTCGGCGATATCCGCATTGCGGAACACGCCAACATAGCTGAGTGGAGCCGCGGCGATGACCTTACGCGCCTGCTCTTCGCTGACCGCGCGAGGAGAGGAATCCACAAAAATCAGCCCGCCATAAATCGCTCCGGCTTCATACGCGGCCTGGGCGTCCTGTTCGCGGGTTAAACCGCAGACTTTGTTCTCACCCAGCAGCACGCGACGTACTGCCGCATTGAGATCGTCATGTTCCATCATGGCGGAGCCAATCAGGAAACCGTTGGCGAAGT
Source organism: Enterobacter cloacae complex sp. 2024EL-00227 (assembly GCF_043945315.1). Taxonomy (NCBI): domain Bacteria; kingdom Pseudomonadati; phylum Pseudomonadota; class Gammaproteobacteria; order Enterobacterales; family Enterobacteriaceae; genus Enterobacter; species Enterobacter cloacae complex sp. 2024EL-00227. The sequence continues at coordinate 271,771 of NZ_JBIMQP010000003.1, read as the reverse complement.
GGCTCAGCTCGCGCACCTGGGCGTAGCTGTTAATGCCGGATTCGCTGATGACCGTGACGCCAGATCCCAGACGCGGCGCCAGCTGGCGCGTGCGGTTCAGGTCAATGGACAGGTCACGCAGATCGCGGTTGTTAATGCCGACCACTTTGGCTTCCAGCGCAATCGCGCGCTCCAGCTCCTCTTCATTACTCACTTCGGTCAGCACGCCCATTTTCAGGCTGTGCGCGACGGCAGAGAGCTGGCGGTACTGCTCGTCGTCAAGCACCGAGAGCATCAGCAGGCAGGCGTCGGCCTGGTAAAAGCGCGCCAGCCAAATCTGATAAGGGTCGATAATAAAGTCTTTGCACAGGATCGGCTGCGGCGCGATGCCGCTGACGATCGGCAGAAAATCGAAGCTGCCCTGAAAATATTTCTCATCCGTCAGCACGGAGATGGCTGAGGCATGATGCTTATAAATACCGGCAATGCGCGCCGGGTCGAAATCGTCACGAATAACGCCTTTGGACGGGGACGCTTTTTTGCACTCAAGAATAAACGCGGTGCGCGCACCCTGCAGGGCGTCATAGAAACGCCGGCTGCTCGGGACGACGTCGTTCTGGAAACTGGCAAGCGGCTGCTGTTGCTTGCGGGCTTCCACCCAGATGGCCTTATCGGCAACGATTTTCGCTAAAACGGTCTGCATTCTTTACCCTCTTGCCGCAAGTGCGGTAACGCGATCGTAAGCTGCACCGGAGCGCAGTACATCCAGAACTTTTTGAACGTTGGCCTTAAGGTCTTCCTCACCGTGCAAACGCATCAGCATGGCGACGTTGGCGGCAACGGCGGCCTCATGGGCGACCTCTCCCTTACCTTGTAATAAGCGCGTCAGAATGTCACGGTTTTCTTCCGGGGTACCGCCTGCCAGCGCTTCCTGGTGATACGGAGTTAAACCAAAGTCAGCGGCTTCGAGCTGGTAGCTCAGGATTTCACCGTCGCGCAGTTCGGCTACCAGCGTCGGGGCATGCAGAGACACTTCGTCCATTCCGCCGCTGTGCACCACGGCGGCACGCTGGTAACCCAGCACGCGCAGGGTCTCGGCAATCGGCAGGACCAGTTCCGGACTGTAGACACCGATCAGCGCCAGCGGCGGATGGGCCGGGTTGATCAGCGGGCCGAGCACGTTAAACAGCGTGCGGGTTTTCAGCTGCTGACGAACCGGCATTGCGTGGCGGAAACCGGTGTGATACTTCGGCGCAAACAGGAAGCAGACGCCCAGGTCATCCAGCGCTTCACGGGAACGTTCGGCGTTCATATCGAGATTAATGCCGAATGCCGCGAGCAAATCAGACGAGCCCGACCGGCTGGACACGCTGCGGTTACCGTGCTTCGCCACCTTCAGGCCATACGCTGCGGCCACAAAGGCGCTGGCGGTTGAAATATTGATACTGTTGCTGCCGTCACCGCCGGTACCGACAATATCGGCAAACGGATAGTCCGGGCGCGGGAACGGGGCGGCATTTTCCAGCAGGGCCGTAGCGGCACCGGCGATCTCCTGTGGGCTTTCGCCGCGCACCTTCATGCTCACCAGCGCGGCCGCCAGCTGTTCCGGCTTTAGCTCACCGCGAACCACGGAGGAGAAGAGCTGGTGGCTCTCCTGCTGGCTCAGGGTTTGCGCCTGATACAGTTTTTCCAGAATCGGCTGCAGGGTGTTGGTCTGCTCCAGCTTCTGTAAGGCCCAGTCGAGCGTCTGTTCCAGCAGGCGGGCACCGTGGGAGGTCAGGATGGATTCCGGATGGAACTGCATCCCGCAGACGCGATCCGCGTCGTGACGTACCGCCATCACCATCCCTTCAAACGAGGCGTTGATCGTCAGCCCGGCGGGAATGTTGCTGCCGACCAGCGAGTGGTAGCGCGCGACCGGAAGCGGATTCGGCAGCCCGGCAAACATCGCCTGGCCGTCATGTTCAATGCTGGACGCTTTACCGTGCAGGATCTCACCCGCCTGGCCGACGTAGCCGCCGTAGGCTTCCACAATCGCCTGATGGCCGAGACAGATGCCGATAATCGGCAGCTTGCCGCGCATGCGGGTCAGCAGCTCCGGCATACAGCCCGCTTCGCTCGGTGCGCCTGGCCCGGGGGAGAGCATCAGCACCGGGTTTTGCATGGTTGCCAGACGGTCAATCAGGGTCTGCGCCGGGACGTGGTTGCGATAGATAACGACGTTATGGCCATTCGCACGCAGCTGATCTGCCAGGTTATAGGTAAAGGAGTCGATATTATCGAGCAGCAGAATCTCAGCCATCAGAAAATCTCCTGTGCATGGTGTGCGGTAGCAATGGCGCGAAGGACCGCACGCGCTTTGCTGCGCGTTTCGTCAGCTTCAGACTGCGGAACGGAATCAAGAACAATCCCGGCACCCGCCTGGACGGTGGCAATACCGTCTTCGACATAGGCGGAGCGGATCACGATGCAGGTATCGAGGTCACCGTGGGCCGTAAAATAGCCCACCGCGCCGCCGTAGCTGCCGCGACGGCGTCCTTCGGCGGCGGCAATCAGCTGCATGGCGCGCACTTTCGGCGCACCGCTCAGGGTGCCCATGTTCATGCAGGCGCGGTAGGCGTGCAGCACGTCGAGGTCGTGGCGCAGCTCGCCCACCACGCGGGAGACCAGGTGCATCACGAACGAATAGCGGTCGACTTTAGTCAGGTCCGCCACGTAGCGGCTGCCCGGGGTGCAAATACGGGCCAGATCGTTACGCGCCAGGTCAACCAGCATCAGGTGCTCGGAGAGTTCTTTATGGTCGGTACGCATTTCCAGCTCGATACGGCTGTCGAGATCGCGATCCAGCGAGCCGTCTGCGCGACGTCCGCGTGGACGGGTTCCGGCGATCGGGTAGATCTCAATCTGGCGGCTGGTGGCGTCATATTTCAGCGAGCTTTCCGGCGAAGCGCCGAACAGCGTGAAGTCGTTGTCCTGCATAAAGAACATGTACGGGCTTGGGTTGCTCTTTTTCAGCACATCGTAAGCGGCCAGCGGAGACGGGCAGGGCAGCGAGAAGCGACGGGACGGTACCACCTGGAAAATTTCTCCGGCGCGAATCGCCTTTTGCATCTGGCGAACCACGGCACCGTACTGATCGTCGGTCTGGTTCACTTCGCAGGTCATTTTTTCCACGCGCTGTACAGGAAGCGCAGGTGGCGCTTCCGTCATCTGCTGCTGAAGCTGCGCTATGCGGTGCTCCAGACGGGTTTTCTCAGCGCCAGAAGGCGTGAACAGGCTGGCCTGAATGCGGGTGTATTGTTTCTGATGGTCGATCACCAGCAGGGTTTCGGCCAGATAGAAACAGTAGTCCGGGCAGCGATTGCCCTGCTCGGTTTCCGGCAAATCTTCAAATCCCGCGACCAGGTCGTAAGCAAACAGCCCGCCAAAGAACATCGCTTCACGCTCATCGTGCGGAACGGTGACCAGGTTTTGCAGCAGGCGGAAGGCATCAAAGACGGACAGGGAACAGAGGCGCGCGTCTTCATCTAACAGTTGGCTAACCGGCGGGAAATGCAGAATGCGCATTTCTGGATGACGTTCGTTTTCGATGCCTGAAGGCAGGGCGGCATCCAGCAGCGGCAGCAGCGATGCGCCATTGTCTGACAAAGCCTTAATAGTGACAGTGTCACCTAAGGCGGTAATGCGCAACGCGCTGTCGACCAGCAGAAGGCTTTTCAGATCGTCCTTGCTGTCGATGTCCGCAGATTCCAGCAGCAGCGTTGCCGGGCGAGCCCCGCACACCTGATGAAACAGCGCGGTCGGGTTGTGGCGATAGGCCGCCTCGCAGGTCAGCAATTCGAGATGGGGTTTGGCTGTTTGCATGTTGGTGTTCTCATTTATTCTGTTCAAAAAAAAGCCCGCTGAGTAGCGGGCGGGTATCTGTTTGCATTTCGCAGACGCGTGACACTGCCCGAAGATCAGGGAGTACGCCACCAGCCGTGCAGAGTGAAATGTGCTGTCATTTTCAGATACCTTTCTCGTGTGAACTTGCGTACTAGTTAACTAGTTCGATGGCGTGTTGTCAACCCTTGATTTCAGAATTTCACGTTAAGTCGGTATCATGGCGGTTTCGGATGTCTTCAACCTGTTATGGGAAGTGCTTTGAGCGATACCACCTACGCGATTATTTATGATTTACACAGCCATACTCAGGCCTCTGATGGCCTGCTGACACCCGAAGCCCTGGTTCATCGTGCCGTTGAAATGCGCATCGGCACGCTGGCGATAACCGATCACGATACGACGGATGCCATTCCGGCAGCGCGCGCCGAGATTGCCCGCTGCGGGCTGGCACTCAATCTGGTGTCCGGCGTCGAGATTTCGACCGTCTGGGAAAACCATGAGATTCATATCGTTGGCCTGAACATCGATATAGACCATCCGGCACTTATTGAGTTTTTGCAAGAACAAAAAACGCGCCGCAACCAGCGCGCAGAGATGATCGGCGAGCGTCTGGAAAAGGCACATATTCCTGGCGCGCTGGAAGGTGCGCAAAAGCTGGCGAACGGCGGGGCGGTTACGCGCGGTCATTTCGCCCGTTTTCTGGTAGAGGCGGGTAAAGCCACGACGATGGCGGATGTCTTTAAAAAGTATCTGGCGCGCGGGAAAACCGGATACGTTCCGCCACAGTGGTGTACAATAAAACAAGCTATTGATGTGATTCATCATTCTGGCGGTAAGGCCGTGCTGGCCCATCCGGGGCGGTATAATCTTTCTGCTAAATGGCTGAAAAGGCTGCTGGCGCACTTTGCCGAAAACGGTGGTGAGGCGATGGAAGTCGCCCAGTGTCAGCAGGCGCCCAATGAGCGCGCGCAGCTCGCGACCTATGCCCGACAGTACGGCCTGCTTGGGTCACAGGGTTCTGATTTCCATCAGCCCTGCGCCTGGATCGAACTGGGGCGCAAGCTCTGGCTGCCCGCTGGCGTTGAGCCGGTCTGGCAGCTCTGGGAACAGCCGCAGCAATTTGAAGAGAGGGAAGTATGAGTCAGTTTTTCTATATCCATCCGGATAACCCGCAGCCACGCCTGATTAACCAGGCCGTGGAGATCGTCCGCAAAGGCGGCGTGATTGTCTACCCGACCGATTCCGGCTACGCGCTGGGCTGCAAAATTGAAGATAAAGGGGCGATGGAACGCATTTGCCGTATTCGCCAGTTGCCGGACGGCCATAACTTTACCCTGATGTGCCGCGATCTCTCTGAGCTGTCCACCTATGCTTATGTGGATAACGTGGCGTTTCGCCTGATTAAGAACAACACGCCGGGCAACTACACCTTCATCCTGAAAGGAACGAAAGAGGTGCCGCGCCGTCTGCTGCAGGAAAAGCGTAAGACTATCGGCATGCGCGTGCCGTCGAACCCGATTGCGCAGGCGCTGCTGGAAACCCTCGGTGAACCGATGCTGTCTACCTCGCTGATGCTGCCCGGCAGCGAGTTTACCGAGTCCGATCCGGAAGAGATCAAAGATCGTCTGGAGAAGGTGGTCGAGCTGATTATTCACGGCGGTTATCTCGGCCAGCAGCCGACCACCGTGGTCGACTTAACCGAAGATGCACCGGAAGTGATTCGTGAAGGCGTGGGTGACGTAAAGCCTTTCTTGTAATGGTATAAGCAGATATACTACGCGGCCATCAAAGCAGGGCTCGGCCCTCTTTTGACCTGATTCGACGCCTGTGAAGGCGACACCTGAGGAAGCTCAATGAGCGAGAAGTTACAGAAAGTGCTGGCGCGTGCCGGCCACGGTTCACGCCGTGAAATCGAAGCCATTATTGAAGCGGGCCGCGTGAGTGTGGACGGTAAAATCGCCACGCTGGGTGACCGCGTAGAAATCGTACCGGGGCTGAAGATCCGCATCGACGGTCATCTTATCTCCGTGAAAGAGTCCGCTGAGCAGATCTGCCGCGTGCTGGCTTACTATAAGCCGGAAGGCGAGCTGTGTACCCGCAATGACCCGGAAGGTCGCCCGACGGTGTTTGACCGTCTGCCTAAACTGCGTGGCGCTCGCTGGATTGCCGTTGGCCGTCTGGACGTGAACACCTGCGGTCTGCTGCTGTTTACCACCGATGGTGAACTGGCAAACCGTCTGATGCATCCAAGCCGTGAAGTGGAACGTGAATACGCGGTGCGCGTGTTCGGCCAGGTTGATGAGAATAAACTGCGCGACCTGTCGCGTGGCGTTCAGCTGGAAGACGGTCCTGCGGCGTTCAAAACCATCAAATTTACCGGTGGGGAAGGCATCAACCAGTGGTACAACGTGACCCTGACCGAAGGCCGCAACCGCGAGGTGCGTCGTCTCTGGGAAGCGGTAGGCGTGCAGGTTAGCCGCCTGATCCGTGTCCGTTACGGCGACATCCTGCTGCCAAAAGGCCTGCCGCGTGGGGGATATACCGAACTGGATCTGACCCAGACCAACTACCTGCGCGAGCTGGTCGGCCTGACGCCGGAAACCACTTCTAAAGTGGCGGTGGGGAAAGATCGTCGCCGCATGAAGGCGAACCAGATTCGCCGTGCGGTGAAGCGTCACAGCCAGGTGAGCAGCAACCGCCGCTCTGGCAGCCGTAATAACAACGGTTAATGTAAAAGCCCGGTGAAGACACCGGGCTTTTTTCTTTAGTAATCAATCCCTATTTGCGCTTTGATGCCCGCATCAAACGCATGTTTAACCGGACGCAGCTCGCTGACGGTATCTGCCAGCTCCAGAATATCCCGATGACACCCGCGCCCCGTGATGATGACCGTCTGATGGGCGGGACGGTTTTTCAGTGCGTCCAGCACGGCTTCCAGCGGCAGGTAGTCGTAGGCGACCATATAGGTGATCTCATCCAGCAGAACCATATTCAGCGAGGGATCGGCCAGCATTCTTTTGGCGTGCTCCCAGACGGCCAGGCAGGCTGCGGTATCGGTTTCGCGGTTCTGGGTGTCCCACGTAAAGCCGGTCGCCATCACCTGGAACTCAACGCCGTGAGGCTCAAGCAGATTACGCTCGCCGTTAGGCCACTCACCTTTAATAAACTGGATAACGCCGACCTTCTGCCCGTGGCCGACGGCGCGTGTCGCCGTGCCGAATGCGGCCGTGGTTTTCCCTTTGCCGTTGCCGGTAAAGACGATGACGATCCCGCGCTCGTCCTGAGCGGCCGCGACGCGTGCATCGACCTGTTCCTTCAGCCGCTGCTGGCGCTGCTGATGACGTTCTTCACTCATTGCGAGATTCCTGGTTTACGGCCCGGCTGGGCGTCAAAGGTCATCCCGGTTTTGCGGCGGCTGTCGTCGCCCATCAGCCAGAGATAGAGCGGCATAATGTCTGCCGGCGTTTTCAGCTTCTGCGGGTCTTCCGTCGGGAAGGCGCTGGCGCGCATTTTTGTGCGCGTACCGCCCGGGTTAATGCAGTTTACGCGAAGATGGCGGCTTTGGTACTCCTCTGCCAGCACCTGCATCATGCCCTCGGTTGCGAATTTTGATACGGCATAGGCACCCCAGTTTGCACGCCCCTCACGGCCTACGCTGGAGGAGGTGAACACCAGTGAACCCGAATCCGATTTGAGTAATAAAGGAAGCAGTGCCTGGGTCAGGAAAAACGTCCCGTTGACGTTGACCTGCATGACCTCCTGCCAGATCTCGGGATCCTGTTCATCCATCGGGCGAACTTCGCCAAGCAAGCCGGCATTATGCAGTACGCCGTCCAGGCGCGGGTAATGGGTGCTGATCCGGTGAGCAAGCTCCTGACATGACGCGGGCGTGCAGGTGAGCAGATCGAGCGTGTACCAGCGAGCAGGAATACCCCCTGCGGCTTCAATCTCCTGCGCCACCCCTTTAAGTTTTTCTTCGTTGCGGCCGGTCAGGATGACGCTCGCGCCATACTCAGCGTAGGTCAGCGCCGCTTCACGGCCAATCCCGTCGCTGGCCCCAGTGACAAGAATGATGCGGTTCTGCAGCAGATTTTTTTGCGGTTGATAATGCAAGGTGACTCCTCGGCGCACGGTGACTAAAACACGCCTTCTTTTGTGACTTTTCGGCTTTATGCCCGAATTCGCCTGATAATTCAATCAGTCTACAGGACGCATTGCTGTAAAATTAACAATTTGCAAATATTTAAACGCCAGACCGGGGATTCCTGAAGGCGCCTCGCAGAGGTAGTGTCACGAGCGAGACGCATGGGCAGGGGTGTTGTACACTGCCGTGAAAGATTCGTGGTTAAATCAAGGTGGAACGCGTGGAATTACTTTCTCAATATGGGTTGTTTTTGGCGAAAATCGCGACGGTGGTGATTGCCATTGCGGTGGTTGCCGTTCTGATTGTCAACCTGACGCAGCGCAAGCGTCAGCGTGGGGAGTTACGCATCACCCGCCTGAGCGAGCAGTATAAAGAGATGCAGGAAGAGATGTCTCTGGCCCTGCTTGATAGTCATCAACAGAAGCTGTGGCTCAAAGCGCAGAAGAAAAAGCATAAGCAGGAAGCCAAAGCGGCAAAGGCAAAGGCGAAGCTCAATACGCCACAGGATAAGGTCACGCCACGGGTTTACGTGCTCGATTTTAAAGGCAGCATGGATGCGCATGAAGTCGCGTCTTTGCGCGAAGAGGTCACTGCCGTGCTGGCCGTGGCCACGCCGCAGGATCAGGTCGTTGTTCGTCTTGAAAGCCCGGGAGGCGTGGTGCACGGCTACGGCCTGGCGGCCTCTCAGCTGCAGCGCCTGCGTGAAAAACAGATCCCGCTGACCGTGGCCGTAGATAAAGTGGCGGCGAGTGGTGGCTACATGATGGCCTGCGTGGCGGACAAAATTGTGGCCGCACCGTTCTCGATTATCGGCTCGATCGGCGTGGTCGCACAGATCCCGAACTTTAACCGCTTCCTGAAAAATAAAGAGATTGATATCGAGCTTCACACTGCGGGTCAGTACAAACGCACCCTGACGCTGCTGGGGGAAAACACGGAAGAAGGGCGCCAAAAATTCCGTGAGGATCTCAACGAAACACATCATCTCTTTAAAGACTTTGTGCACCGTATGCGCCCGACGCTGGACATTGAGCAGGTCGCAACGGGTGAGCACTGGTACGGCGTTCAGGCGCAGGAGAAAGGGCTTGTAGATGAAGTCGGAACCAGCGACGATCTGCTGCTCAACCTGATGGAAGGCCGGGAACTGGTGGGCGTCCGCTTTGCCCAGCGCAAGCGACTCCTTGACCGCTTTACCAACAGTGCGGCAGAAAGCGCGGACCGCCTGCTGCTCCGCTGGCTACAGCGTGGACAAAAACCGCTGCTGTAAACAAAAACGCGAGGCTTATGCCTCGCGTTTTACGTTAATCGACCAGGTGATATTTCTCGGAAAGCGTATGTGCCAGGTATTTAAACATGTTAAACACGGCGGTGCTTTTCGGGGTCGGTAAGCCCTGTTCATCAAGGAAGTATTCGCCGCTGAAAACCAGCACGCCATTACGCTGCTCAACGCCGGTGGCTTCAATGCCTGCCAGCGTATCTTCATGGTCACGAATAAGCTTGTTTGCTTCGACAAGCAGAGAGGCTCGGTCAATAGGTTGGGTCGTATTCTGCATAATCCACTCCTTAAACAGTGACAATAGTCTACGCCGAGGGCGCTTTGGGGGCAAATTTTCCCTGTAATGTGAGGGGATAAGGTGCAGGGGCCTGGCTGGCAGGATTTGCTTTTGCATGCTAATAAAGTTGCGTAACGAATTTTATCAGGTAGAGTGTGCGCTTTCGTCATTCTGGCAACAGAATTGCTTGACATTCAACCGGGAATTCGTCACGAATTACACGAGATGTGAGAAAAATACCCGAGAACTCAATCACCTGGGCGTCTTTTCTTTAACGCCCGGTAAGACAAAGGGGTTGATATCTCCTGACGCAGTCGCAATATCATTGGCTCGTCGTCAGCGGAAGGGAAATCAACGTGCGGCGTATTCCTGGAAGAATTAAATTAGGTAAAGGTGAATATGGGTAAAGCTCTCGTCATCGTTGAGTCCCCGGCAAAAGCCAAAACGATCAATAAGTATCTGGGTAATGACTACGTGGTTAAGTCCAGCGTTGGTCATATCCGCGATTTGCCGACCAGTGGCTCAGCCAGCAAAAAGAGCGCAGACTCTACCTCCACCAAAGGGGCTAAAAAGCCTAAAAAGGATGAACGTAGCGCGCTTGTCAACCGCATGGGTGTTAACCCATGGCATAACTGGGATGCACAATATGAAGTGCTTCCAGGGAAAGAAAAAGTCGTTAACGAGCTGAAGCAGCTGGCTGAAAAAGCAGACCACATCTATCTCGCAACCGACCTTGACCGCGAAGGGGAAGCCATTGCGTGGCACCTGCGGGAAGTGATCGGGGGTGATGACAAACGCTACAGCCGCGTAGTGTTTAACGAAATTACGAAGAATGCGATTCGTCAGGCGTTTGAGAAGCCGGGCGAGCTGAATATCGATCGCGTTAACGCCCAGCAGGCGCGTCGCTTTATGGACCGCGTTGTGGGCTACATGGTTTCTCCACTGCTGTGGAAAAAGATTGCCCGTGGCCTGTCCGCAGGTCGTGTGCAATCCGTCGCCGTGCGTCTGGTCGTTGAGCGCGAGCGCGAAATTAAAGCCTTCGTGCCGGAAGAGTTCTGGGAAGTCGATGCCAGTGTGACCACGCCGGGCGGTGACGCTCTGCCGCTGCAGGTAAGCCACCAGAACGATAAGCCTTTCCGCCCGGAAAACCGCGACCAGACCATGGCCGCCGTGGCGCTGCTGGAAAAGGCACGCTATCAGGTGCTGGAACGTGAAGACAAGCCGACCAGCAGCAAGCCTGGTGCGCCGTTTATCACCTCCACCCTGCAACAGGCGGCGAGCACCCGTCTGGGTTACGGCGTGAAGAAGACCATGATGATGGCCCAGCGCTTGTATGAAGCAGGTTACATCACCTACATGCGTACCGACTCAACCAACCTGAGTCAGGACGCGGTCAACATGGTGCGTGGCTACATCAGCGACAACTTCGGTAAGAAATACCTGCCGGAAAGCGCTAACCAGTTCGCCAGTAAAGAGAATTCTCAGGAAGCGCACGAAGCGATTCGTCCTTCTGATGTCTCCGTGCTGGCTGAATCGCTGAAAGATATGGAAGCCGACGCGCAGAAGCTGTATCAGCTGATCTGGCGTCAGTTCGTGGCGTGCCAGATGACCCCAGCCCAGTACGACTCCACCACGCTGACCGTTGGCGCGGGTGATTTCCGTCTCAAGGCGCGCGGTCGTATTCTGCGTTTCGACGGCTGGACAAAAGTGATGCCTGCGCTGCGTAAAGGTGATGAAGACCGAACGCTGCCTGCGGTGAACAAAGGTGATGAACTGTCTCTGGTTGAGCTGATCCCGGCTCAGCACTTCACCAAGCCACCGGCACGCTTCAGTGAAGCCTCCCTGGTAAAAGAGCTGGAAAAACGCGGTATTGGCCGTCCGTCGACCTATGCGTCTATTATCTCGACGATCCAGGATCGTGGGTACGTCCGTGTTGAAAACCGTCGTTTCTATGCGGAAAAAATGGGTGAGATCGTCACCGACCGTCTGGAAGCTAACTTCCGCGAACTGATGAACTACGATTTCACCGCGCAAATGGAAGACAGTCTCGACCAGGTCGCCAGCCACCAGGCGGAATGGAAAAAGGTCCTCGACAGCTTCTTCAGCGACTTCACCGACCAGCTTGAAAAAGCGGAGAAAGACCCTGAAGAGGGCGGCATGCTGCCTAACCAGATGGTACTGACCAGCATCGACTGCCCAACCTGTGGCCGCAAGATGGGGATCCGTACTGCCACCACGGGCGTGTTCCTGGGCTGCTCCGGCTATGCGCTGTCGCCAAAAGAGCGCTGCAAAACCACCATCAACCTGGTGCCGGAGAACGAAGTTCTCAACGTGCTGGAAGGTGACGATGCGGAAACGAACGCTCTGCGTGCCAAGCGCCGCTGCAAAAAATGCGGCACGGCAATGGACAGCTACCTGATCGATCCAAAACGCAAGCTGCACGTGTGCGGTAATAACCCAACGTGTGACGGGTATGAGATCGAAGAGGGCGAGTTCCGCATTAAAGGCTATGACGGCCCGATTGTGGAGTGCGAGAAGTGTGGTTCTGAAATGCACCTGAAAATGGGACGTTTCGGTAAGTACATGGCCTGTACCAACGACGAATGTAAAAACACGCGCAAAATTCTGCGTAACGGTGAAGTGGCCCCGCCGAAGGAAGATCCGGTTCCGCTGCCAGAATTGCCGTGTGAGAAATCCGACGCGTACTTCGTGCTGCGTGACGGCGCGGCAGGTGTCTTCCTGGCCGCCAACACCTTCCCGAAATCGCGTGAAACCCGCGCGCCGCTGGTGGAAGAGCTATATCGCTTCCGCGATCGTCTGCCGGAGAAACTGCGTTATCTGGCCGATGCGCCGCAGCAGGATCCGGAAGGCAACAAAACCGTGGTGCGTTTTAGCCGTAAAACAAAGCAGCAGTATGTTGCGGCAGAGAAAGAGGGTAAAGCGACCGGATGGTCAGCCTTCTTTGTCGATGGCAAATGGGTTGAAGGCAAGAAATAATCTTCCCTAACCGTAACTTACCTGTAAAAGGGCCGGATTTCCGGCCCTTTTTTATTACCTTGTTATTATTTTTTGTTCCGTACTATACAGTCAGGCTATAAATGATATAGTGGTTATAGTTAACCCGTTTCTTATTATTAAATCGTCTTAAGCGAATGACCGCATGCGCTAAATCGGATGGTCTGGCATGAAATTACAGCAGCTTCGTTATATTGTTGAGGTGGTGAATCATAACCTTAACGTCTCTTCTACCGCCGAGGGGCTCTATACCTCGCAACCGGGCATCAGCAAACAAGTTCGTATGCTGGAGGATGAGTTAGGCATTCAGATCTTCGCCCGCAGCGGTAAGCATCTCACTCAGGTGACGCCTGCAGGGCAGGAAATCATCCGCATAGCGCGGGAAGTCCTCTCTAAAGTCGATGCGATTAAGTCTGTGGCGGGGGAGCATACCTGGCCGGATAAAGGCTCGCTGTATATTGCCACGACGCATACTCAGGCGCGCTATGCGCTACCCGGCGTGATCAAAGGCTTTATCGAGCGTTATCCTCGCGTCTCGTTGCATATGCACCAGGGCTCGCCAACGCAAATCGCTGAAGCCGTCTCTAAGGGGAATGCAGACTTTGCCATCGCCACCGAAGCGCTTCACCTGTATGACGATCTGGTGATGCTCCCGTGCTACCACTGGAACCGTTCTATTGTGGTGACCCCCGATCACCCCCTGGCGGGTAAAGGGTCGGTCACTATCGAAGAGCTGGCCCAGTATCCTCTGGTGACCTATACGTTTGGCTTTACCGGCCGGTCCGAGCTTGATACGGCATTTAACCGGGCAGGGTTAACGCCGCGCATTGTCTTTACCGCGACCGATGCGGACGTGATTAAGACCTATGTCCGGCTTGGATTGGGTGTGGGCGTCATCGCCAGCATGGCGGTCGATCCGGTGTCAGACCCTGACCTGGTGCGTCTTGATGCGCACGACGTTTTCAGCCATAGCACCACAAAAATTGGGTTCCGCCGCAGCACCTTCCTGCGCAGCTATATGTATGATTTTATTCAGCGCTTTGCCCCTCATTTAACGCGTGACGTGGTGGATACCGCCGTGGCATTACGCTCAAATGAAGATATTGAAGAGATGTTTAAAGACATCAAACTCCCCGAAAAATAATCACACCCGTTATCTTTCCCCCAGGGAAAGATACCGAAATAACGCCTCAAAGCTAAATTAGAATTATCATCATCTGCTTTCCCTGCCATATAATGTCATTAGCCATTTGCTTTGTAAGGTTTTAATGTCGTGAATTGGCGACAAAAGTAGAAACTAATTTACGCCTCCGCAAATTTTTCTTTTCAATAATTTATTTCTGGTCAAAAGATTGAATATTTCATACCTCCCGGTGCGTAAATTCACTGGCTTTTCGGCTAAAGTTTCTTTAGGATTTATCTCAACAGATGATTAATTGTACCAATTGTTTGGTCCTAAATGATAAGCGATGTCGATTGTATGAGGTTAGCAATGCCTTCAGGAAGTGAAGAACCGCAAAGGGATCATGCGCTCAAGCGTAAAGCCTGGCTGGCGGTCTTTCTCGTCTCCGCCTTGTTTTGGGTGGCTGTTGCTCTCCTGGCCTGGAGATATTGGGGTTAAATATGGCAGTGACGGTACGTACCGCTTCGGTAAAACAGATGTGTCAGCATCGTGACAACGGCCACAGAGGGCGTAAAGCACCTGCAACTGTTGTACCTGCGTCCTGGAAACTGACGCCGCAGCAGCAAGCGTTTATTGATGTGTTCGCAGAAGACGAACCCAAAAAACAATAATTTAGTTTATTGCCTAATGATGCAAATAGTCTGAATATCGACTCTGCACTTTTGTACTCTTTAATAAATACACATCAGCAATATAGCACTGAGGAACAACCTCGGAATTTTTATAAATAATGCCTGGTGTCCCTATGATGAATAACATGACGTCTCACAAATACTGGTCGTGGATCGGCGTTTTTACCGTGTCGATTCTGTTCTGGAGTCAGCTCATCTGGCTGGCGCTCCACTAAATTGTAAAACCTCGCTACGGCGGGGTTTTTTGTTTCCCCCTTGTGGACCAATCCGAAATTTATCAATTTGGGTTGTTATCAAAACGTTACGACATCTTTGTGTTATCTTTAATTACAGCCCTGATGATTGTCGGGACATCTCTGTGATTAAGGAGGAGCTTATGTCGTTAACCCTACGCGAAGCCAGTAAGGACACATTACAGGCAGAAAATAAAACCTGGCATTACTACAGCCTGCCGCTGGCTGCCAGAACGCTTGGGGACATTTCGCGTTTACCCAAGTCCTTGAAAGTTTTACTTGAAAATCTCTTGCGCTGGCAGGACGGTGAATCCGTCACGCTCGATGATATCCAGGCGCTGGCAGGGTGGCTTGAGAAGGCCCATGCCGACAGAGAAATCGCCTACCGCCCGGCAAGGGTGCTGATGCAGGACTTTACCGGTGTTCCGGCCGTGGTTGATTTAGCCGCGATGCGCGAAGCCGTGAAGCGTCTCGGCGGAGATACGGCAAAGGTTAACCCGCTTTCCCCCGTTGACCTCGTCATTGACCACTCCGTGACCGTTGACCACTTCGGTGATGACGATGCCTTTGGTGAAAACGTTCGTCTCGAGATGGAGCGTAACCACGAGCGCTACGTCTTCCTGAAGTGGGGACAGCAGGCGTTCAGCCGTTTTAGCGTGGTCCCGCCAGGCACCGGCATTTGTCACCAGGTAAACCTTGAATATCTGGGTAAAGCCGTCTGGAGCGAATTGCAGGATAAAGAGTGGGTGGCTTATCCGGACACGCTGGTGGGCACGGATTCACATACCACCATGATCAACGGTCTGGGCGTGCTGGGCTGGGGCGTCGGCGGTATTGAAGCGGAAGCCGCCATGCTCGGCCAGCCGGTATCCATGCTTATTCCGGATGTGGTGGGCTTCAAGCTGACCGGAAAGCTCTCTGAAGGCATTACCGCCACCGACCTGGTGCTGACCGTCACCCAGATGCTGCGCAAGCATGGTGTGGTAGGCAAGTTTGTCGAATTCTACGGTGACGGACTGGATTCGCTGCCGCTGGCCGACCGCGCCACCATTGCCAATATGGCGCCGGAATACGGTGCCACCTGCGGCTTTTTCCCCATTGACGACGTCACGCTGGAGTACATGCGCCTCAGCGGCCGCAGCGAAGAGCAGGTCGCGCTGGTGGAAGCGTACACCAAAGCGCAGGGCATGTGGCGCAATCCGGGCGATGAGCCTGTTTTCACCAGCACGCTTGAACTCGATATGGGAAGCGTCGAAGCGAGCCTCGCGGGGCCGAAACGCCCGCAGGACAGGGTTGCGCTGACCGACGTGCCGAAAGCGTTTGCCGACAGCAATGCCCTGGAAGTGAACGTGGCGCAGAAAGACCATCGTCCCGTCGACTATGTTCTGAACGGACATCAGTATCAGCTTCCGGACGGTGCAGTTGTGATTGCCGCGATTACCTCCTGCACCAATACTTCCAACCCCAGCGTATTAATGGCGGCCGGTCTGCTGGCTAAGAAGGCGGTAGAGCTTGGGCTAAAACCTCAGCCGTGGGTTAAGGCCTCGCTGGCGCCGGGCTCCAAAGTGGTGTCGGATTACCTGGCTCAGGCCAAACTGACGCCGTACCTGGACGAGCTGGGCTTCAACCTCGTGGGCTACGGCTGTACGACCTGTATTGGTAATTCCGGGCCACTGCCTGAACCTATCGAAACGGCGATCAAGCAGGGTGACCTGACGGTCGGCGCCGTCCTTTCAGGTAACCGAAACTTTGAAGGGCGCATTCACCCGCTGGTGAAAACCAACTGGCTTGCTTCGCCGCCGCTGGTGGTGGCTTATGCCCTGGCCGGGAACATGAATATCAACCTGGTGACCGATCCGATTGGTCACGATCGTAAGAATGATCCTGTCTATCTGAAAGATATCTGGCCTTCCTCGCGTGAAATCGCGCTGGCCGTTGAGAAGGTCTCTACCGAGATGTTCCGCAAAGAGTACGCGGAAGTCTTTGAAGGCACGCCGGAATGGAAAGCCATCAACGTTGCAGGTTCGGATACCTATGGCTGGCAGGATGACTCGACCTATATTCGTCTGTCGCCGTTCTTTGATGAGATGCAGGCCGAGCCGGCGCCGCTTAAGGATATCCATGGCGCGCGTATCCTGGCCATGCTGGGGGATTCCGTCACGACGGATCATATCTCTCCGGCGGGGAGCATCAAAGCCGATAGCCCGGCAGGCCGCTATCTGCAAAGCCGGGGGGTGGAACGCCGCGATTTTAACTCCTACGGCTCGCGCCGCGGTAACCATGAAGTCATGATGCGCGGGACCTTTGCCAACATCCGCATTCGTAACGAAATGGTGCCTGGCGTGGAAGGGGGCATGACGCGCCATCTGCCGGGGACGGAAGTCGTGTCGATTTATGATGCGGCGGTCAAATACCAACAGGAAGGGACGCCGCTGGCGGTGATTGCCGGGAAAGAGTACGGTTCCGGCTCCAGCCGCGACTGGGCGGCGAAAGGCCCGCGCCTGCTTGGCGTTCGGGTGGTCATCGCCGAATCGTTCGAACGTATTCACCGTTCGAATCTGATCGGCATGGGGATCCTGCCGCTTGAGTTCCCGCAGGGCGTGACGCGTAAAACGCTGGGCCTGACCGGGGAAGAGCAGATTGATATTAGCGGCCTGCAAAACCTGCAGCCGGGTAAAACGGTGCCGGTAACGTTAACGCGGGCAGACGGGAAAACCGAGGTGCTGGATTGTCGGTGCCGTATTGACACGGCAACCGAGCTGACCTACTACCAGAACGACGGCATTTTACATTACGTGATTCGTAAGATGCTGGATTGATGAAACGAGCCCGGCACGCGTGCCGGGCTTTTTATATCACTCTTTCAGCAGATGGCCCATTTTGGCGGCTTTGGTATCAAGGTAGTGGGCATTTTTCGGGTTACGGCCGACAATCAGCGGTACACGTTCAACGATGTTGATCCCGGCTTCGGTCAGGATCTCCACTTTTTTCGGGTTATTGGTCAGCAGACGAACTTCGTCTACGCCCAGCAGCTTGAACATATCGGCGCATAAGGTGAAATCACGTTCGTCAGCGGCAAAACCGAGCTGATGGTTGGCTTCAACCGTATCGTAGCCCTGGTCCTGAAGCGCGTAGGCGCGAATTTTATTCAGCAAACCAATGTTACGCCCTTCCTGACGGTGATAAAGCAGCACGCCGCGGCCTTCTTCAGCAATGTGAGAAAGGGCCGCTTCCAGCTGGAAACCGCAATCACAGCGCAGGCTGAACAGCGCGTCGCCGGTGAGACACTCTGAATGGACGCGGGACAGCACCGGCGTCTGCCCTGAAATGTCGCCATACACCAGTGCGACATGATCCTGTCCGGTTGCCAGTTCTTCAAAACCCACCATCAGGAAATCGCCCCATGGGGTTGGCAGTTTGGCTTCTGCCACACGTTTAAGCTGCATGTGATTCTCCAGAGTAGGCTGACACGTTTCGTGCCTGTGCCCTGTTTTGCTTTCTGTATCAGTTTATTTTGCCACAAGCTCAGCAGGTTCGCCTAATGGGCACCATGCGATATGACCGTTAAAAGCACGATCCGACATCTCCACCCAGCGAACAAATTTCAGTTATGATTGTGACGCTTAGCAAAAAGGAGAAGACATGCATTCAATCGCCAGACGTACGGCAGCAGGTGCGGCCATTTTACTGATTATGCCTTTGGCCGTATGGCTTTCAGGGTGGATGTGGCAGCCCGGGCAGAACGCCACGTGGCTGAAAACGTTATACTGGATTACGGAAACGGTCACCCAGCCCTGGGGAATTATCACCCACGTCCTCCTGTGCGCCTGGTTTCTGTGGTGCCTGCGCTTTCGTCTGCGCGCGGCGCTAATGCTCTTTGCGATCCTCGGTGGCGCTATCCTTATCGGTCAGGGCGTAAAATCCTGGGTGAAAGATCGCGTTCAGGAGCCGCGTCCTTTTGTCGTCTGGCTGGAAAAAACGCACCATGTTCCGGTGGATGAGTTCTACACTTTAAAGCGTAAAGATCGTGGCGCACTGGTGAAAGAACAGCTTGCGGAACAGCAGGATATCCCGAAATTCTTGCGTAAACACTGGCAGAAAGAGACCGGGTTCGCGTTTCCCTCCGGCCACACCATGTTTGCGGCCAGCTGGGCGCTGCTGGGGGTTGGGCTGCTTTGGCCTAGACGTCGAACGGTCACCATCGTGATTTTACTGGTCTGGGCGACGGGAGTGATGGGCAGCCGCTTACTGCTGGGGATGCACTGGCCACGGGACCTGGTCGTCGCCACGCTCATCTCGTGGATGCTGGTTATGCTGGCGACCTGGCTGGCTGAACGATTCTGCGGCCCGCTAACACCACCGCCGGAAGAGAAAGAAGAAATAGCCGAAAGGGACCAAACGGACGCCTGAAGGTTGATATTGCGCATTTTGCCCATAGATCCATGACTGGCGCGTCACTTTTTCCATTTCGCGCCCGTCACTAAAATGGTAGTTTATAAGGCTGATTGCGGTAAGTTGAACATACTTTATTCGCTTGAACCACATAACGGGAAGTAATGTGAAATATTTACTCATTTTCTTACTGGTATTGGCGATTTTTGTCATTTCAGTCACATTGGGTGCACAAAACGATCAGCAGGTGACGTTTAACTATCTGCTGGCTCAGGGCGAGTATCGCGTGTCGAGCCTGCTCGCGGTCTTATTTGCTGCAGGCTTTGCCATTGGCTGGCTGGTTTGCGGTTTGTTCTGGTTAAAAGTCCGTGTTTCGCTTGCGCGCGCTGAACGTAAAATCAAACGACTCGAACATCACATTGCGCCTGCGTCCGACATGCCGGAAAGCTCTGGCGTGCCGGTCGTGAAGGAATAATCGACGATGCTGGAGTTGTTGTTTCTGCTTTTGCCTGTCGCCGCAGCCTATGGCTGGTATATGGGCCGCAGAAGTGCGCAACAAACAAAACAGGATGAGGCCAACCGGCTCTCCCGCGACTACGTTGCGGGGGTGAACTTCCTCCTGAGCAATCAGCAGGACAAAGCGGTAGACCTGTTCCTCGACATGCTGAAAGAGGACACGGGGACCGTAGAAGCCCATCTCACTCTCGGTAACCTGTTCCGCTCTCGCGGCGAGGTTGACCGCGCCATCCGTATCCACCAGACCCTGATGGAAAGCGCGTCTCTGACTTACGAACAGCGTCTCCTGGCGGTACAACAGCTGGGCCGAGACTATATGGCCGCGGGGCTGTACGATCGCGCTGAAGATATGTTCACCCAGCTGGTAGATGAAACAGATTTCCGCATCGGCGCGCTGCAGCAGCTCCTGCAGATTTATCAGGCCACCAGCGACTGGCAGAAAGCCATTGATACGGCTGAACGTCTGGTGAAGCTGGGTAAAGATAAGCAGCGCGTTGAGATCGCCCATTTCTACTGTGAGCTTGCCCTTCAGCAGATGGGCAATGACGACATGGACAAAGCCATGGCGCTGCTGAAGAAAGGTGCCGCCGCGGACCGCAACAGCGCCCGTATCTCCATCATGATGGGGCGCGTTTTTATGGCGAATGGCGACTACGCCAAAGCCGTTGAAAGCCTGCTGCGGGTTATCGACCAGGACAAAGAGCTGGTCAGTGAAACGCTGGAAATGCTGCAAACCTGCTATCAACAGCTGGACAAGCGGGAAGAGTGGGTGGCATTTCTGCGTCGCTGCGTGGAAGAGAATACCGGCGCAACCGCGGAACTGATGCTTGCTGACGTTGTTGAGCAGTATGAGGGGGGCGACACCGCGCAGGTCTATATCACCCGACAGCTTCAGCGTCATCCGACCATGCGGGTCTTCCATAAGCTGATGGATTATCACCTGAACGACGCGGAAGAAGGGCGCGCGAAAGAGAGCCTGATGGTGCTGCGCGACATGGTTGGCGAGCAGGTGCGCAGCAAACCGCGCTACCGTTGCCAGAAGTGTGGTTTTACCGCCTACACGCTCTACTGGCATTGTCCGTCCTGCCGGGCCTGGTCCACCATCAAGCCCATCCGCGGCCTGGACGGGCAGTAATTTTTTAAAAGCCTTCATTTTAGTTACAACATACTGATGGTATTTAACGCTTTCTGAGCACCGTGCGGTTTGCCGGCCTGGCAGGCAGATAAATGGATTCTGTCAATTTGCGGCGTCGGCAGGTAGAATGCTGGCCGTTTATCTGTTCCGCGCCGCTGCGCGCCCATAGACGAAAAGGGCTGGTCATGACGTCTGTTACATCCTCCACTTCCCGCGTAATTACGGATTCTCCTGTTGTTGTTGCGCTTGATTACAATAAGCGTGACGCTGCACTGGCGTTTGTCGACGGTATCGACCCTCGCGATTGCCGCCTGAAAGTTGGCAAAGAGATGTTCACGCTGTTTGGACCGCAAATCGTTCGCGATCTGCAACAGCGCGGCTTTGACGTTTTCCTCGACCTCAAATTCCATGATATTCCGAACACCACGGCCCACGCCGTTGCTGCAGCCGCCGAGCTGGGCGTATGGATGGTCAACGTCCATGCGTCGGGTGGGGCAAGAATGATGACCGCTGCCCGTGAGGCGCTCCTGCCGTTCGGTAACGACGCGCCGCTGCTTATCGCCGTCACCGTGCTGACCAGTATGGACGAAAATGATTTACGCGACCTTGGCGTGACGTTGTCACCTGCGGAACATGCCGAACGTCTCGCGCGTCTGACGCAGCAGTGCGGCCTGGATGGCGTAGTCTGCTCCGCGCAGGAAGCGGTACGTTTCAAATCAGCGCTGGGCCAGGATTTTAAACTCGTTACGCCGGGGATCCGTCCTGCGGGCAGCGACGTGGGCGATCAGCGTCGCATCATGACGCCTGAGCAGGCGCTGGCGGCGGGCGTTGACTATATGGTCATTGGACGTCCGGTGACGCAGTCTGCAAACCCGGCAGAGACGCTTAAGGCTATCAACGCATCGCTGAAAAAGGGGGCGTAATGACCGATTCCAACAGCCGTCTGGTCTACTCAACCGAGAGCGGGCGTATCGACGAACCGAAAACGAAAGTGGAACGTCCTAAGGGGGACGGTATCGTGCGCATTCAGCGTCAGACCAGCGGACGTAAGGGGAAAGGGGTCTGCCTTATTTCCGGTATTGATCTGGATGATGCTGAACTGACAAAGCTGGCTGCCGAACTGAAAAAGAAATGTGGATGCGGCGGGGCTGTGAAGGACGGCATTATCGAAATCCAGGGTGATAAACGTGATGTAATTAAATCACTGCTCGAAGCCAAAGGCATGAAAGTCAAACTGGCAGGCGGCTAAAATAAATGAGCCACGGCAAATGCCGTGGCTCGTGTTATATACGTGCGTATGTCAGACCTGAAATGCGTTTAAATATCGCAATATCGAGGAAGGCTTAGATAATAGTTATTTGCCAACCTGGTGACCGATAATACCACCGACAGCAGCGCCACCTAATGTACCCAGCGTACTACCATCCGTTAATACTGCACCACCGAGAGCACCGGCACCGGCACCAATCGCGGTGTTACGGTCACGTTTAGACCAGTTAGAGCATGCGCTCAGGGACATAGCGACAGTGATTGCCAGAACAGCGGCGGCTAATTTTTTGCTGGTTAAGGTCATAATACTTTCTCCTGAATTATCGATTCACGGAAAGATGTACACGTTAAGTATAGACTAATCGAATACTTAATTCTTTTCCCCGTGAAAGCTGGTCGCGCAGGCGTTACTTCATCACGCAGGTGATAGTCACTTCCTGTTATATCGCTAATAGTAATTTTACGACTTTAGGGCAGGTTAAACAGGTAAAAACTCTTAAAGCAGGGTTAAGAATCATCTCAGAGAAAGACGTGTGCGCCCGAAATACGGGCGCGGAGGGAAATCAGGCGCTGGCTTTAATAATATTGACGATCAAACCGCTCTCTTCGAGTTTATTGCGATGCGCTTCGCTCAAACGGTCATCGGTAATCACGCGGCTAAAGCGTGCAGCGGGACCCATCGTGTAAGGGTGAACGGCACCAAATTTAGAGCTGTCGGTGAGCACAATGGCTTCGCACTCTTTTTCCAGTACGGCATTCACCACGTCAGAGCGCATCATATCCCGGCCGGTAAAGCCTGTCTCCGGCTGCCAGCCGTCAATCCCGATAAAGGCCTTACTGAAATGGACCTGCTGGACGTACTGACGGGTCAGCGGGCCAACCATGCTTTCACTTTTTTTCTGATAGATGCCGCCCAGCAGAATCACCTCGCAGCGCGTCTCTTTAAGTAAATGCGCGATATAGCTGCTGACGGTGATGATGGTAACGTCTTTTTGATCGGCAAGCGTTCGCGCCAGAAGGGCATTACTGCTGCCGTTTTCAATAAAAACGGTCTCGCCGTTGTTCACCAGGGACGCAGCAAATTCCGCCAGTTCACGTTTGAGCGCGTAGTTGTTCATCATGCGCGTCTCAACGTCATCACTGTCCAGCGGGACCGCATAGCCGTGCGCGCGACGCAGGTAGCTCTGTTTTTCCAGCAGATTAAGATCCTGACGGATGGTGACTTCAGAAACGCCAGTGGTTTTAGCGAGATCGACTACGCTTACGCGTCCCTGATCGATGACCATCTGCAAAATGAGTTGTTGTCGGGAATTCATAGCATCCATTTAATAAAGCGAAACGAGGTCGGAAACGGTGGGGGTTAAACTTCCCACGGCGCTTTTGGCTGTCTGTTTTCGGGCGCATCGTCAGCGCCATTCTGAGCAAGAAGTTCAGACTTCAGGATCTCAAGATTACGGATAGCAGAGTGATAATCGCCCGCCACCAGGATATCCAGCACGGTATCAATTCGTTGTGCTACAGCTTGTGCGTCAATAGTTGACATAATCTTACCCCAGGCGCGAAAAGTTAATATTTTCAATGATGCAGAAATTGGCTTCAAAAGAGAAGGGAAAAAATGCAATAACCAAATTCCATAAACGGAAGTGATAAAATTATTCCCCCTCATGCTGCGGGCTTATTGAGTGGATTAGTCTAAAACTGCGCGCAACGCGCTTTTTTATAAGAGGAATTAGACTATGACAGTTATCAATCAGCCTACCTGCACACTGTTTACCGACACTGAACGGTTCACCCAGCTGTCAGGCTATTACGAGGCAGAGCGACATACAGTCTGGATGATGTTGCGGGCTCAGCCACGTCCTTGCTTCAACCATGCGTTAATAGAGGAGATCATGAACCTTTCATGGCTCGTCCGCCAGTCTGGTTTTGCGGTCGATTTTTGGGTGACCGGATCGCTGGTTCCCGAGATGTATAATGCGGGCGGTGACCTGCAGTTCTTCGTCGAGTGTATTCAGCACGGTCGACGTGAAGCGTTGCGGGCCTATGCGCGCGCCTGCGTTGATTGCGTGCATGCCGCATCGCGGGGGTTTGATACGGGGGCCATCTCGCTGGCTATGGTCGAAGGCAGCGCGTTAGGGGGCGGGTTTGAGGCCGCTCTTGCGCACCATTTCGTTCTGGCGCAGCGCGATGCACGTTTAGGTTTTCCCGAGATTGCTTTTAACCTGTTCCCGGGCATGGGGGGATATTCTCTGGTAGCTCGCCGTTCAGGCATGAAGCTGGCGGAGGAACTCATCTACAAGGGGGAATCCCATACGGCGGAATGGTACGAACAGCATGGCCTGGTGGATCTCCTGTTTGAACCCGGACAAAGCTATGTCTCCACACGAACCTTCATCGACACGCTACGGCCAAAAATGAATGGCGTGAGGGCGATGCTGCGCGCCCGTACGCGCGTTCTGCAATTGCCGCGCAGTGAATTAATGGACATCACGGAAGACTGGGTAGACGCGGCTTTCTGTCTGGAACCGAAAGATATCGCCTACATGGAGCGTCTGGTCATGCTGCAAAACCGCCATCACGCGGCGGGGTTGCGTAAAGCCAGTTAATGCTGTTTTCGCGCCTGATATCGTTTTAGCCATCGCTCGAATGCGGCAGCGGGCATCGGCTTAGCAAACAGAAAACCCTGCCGTTCGTTGACGCCGTTCTTGGTCAGAAAGGCGTCTTCTTTTGCATTTTCCACCCCTTCGGCAATCACCTGCAGGTTTAACGCCTGCGCCACCGCGACGATGGCGCGCACCAGAGACTGGGAGATGGACTGCTTATGAATATCCCTGACGAACGATTGATCGAGTTTTATGGCGTCAATAGGGAAGCGGGCCAGCTGAGAAAGGGAGGAGTATCCGGTACCAAAATCGTCGAGATGAATTTGCGCCCCCAGCCTGCTGAACTGCTGGATCACGGAGAGCGCCAGCTCTTCGTTCTCGATGAGACAGCTTTCGGTTAATTCAACGTCGACCGGGCAGTATTCAAAGTTCAGATCCTTCAGCGCCTGCTTTAAGTCGCTAAAGATAGTCTGGTCGGCCAGCTGACGCGCAGAGACGTTCACGGCCACGCGCAGGTTAATTCCCTTATCGCGCCATTTCGCCACCTGGCGAACCACATCCAGCATCACCCAGCGGCCCAGCGGCACAATCAACCCTGACTCCTCGGCATAAGAGATAAACTCCAGCGGTGGGATCAACCCGCGTTCGGGCGATTGCCAGCGGACCAACGCTTCAAGACTTCTGACCTCTCCGCGCCAGGTGATTTTAGGCTGGTAGTGAATCAGGAGCTGGTCGTTATCCAGCGCCTTACGCAGGTTGGTATCCAGCCAGAGATACTCAAACACGCGCTGGTTCATCTCGGGCGAGAAGACGCAGAACTTGCCCCGGCCGTTCTCTTTAGCGGTGTACATGGCGGTATCGGCGTTACGAATGACGCTTTCCCGGTCGTTACCGTGCTGCGGGGCGAGGGCGATGCCCAGGGAACAGCCGGTGTAAATTTCGATCAGGCCGATTCGGAACGGCTGGCGCAGGCGGGTTAAAATGCGCGACGCCATCGCTTCCAGAGAGCCCTGAGAAGTATGGGTGGCCATGACGATAAACTCATCTCCGCCAAGTCGTGCCAGCACCTGTCCCTCATCCAGACAGCTCAAAATGGCGAGCGCCACAGCCTGTAACAGCTGATCGCCAAACATATGCCCGTAAGCGTCGTTGACCTTTTTAAAGTTATCCAGGTCGAGATACACCACGCCAACCTGCGTGTCGCCGCGGTGACTGATGGCGTCAGAGATCAGGTCGTGGATCGCATTGCGGTTTGGTAAGCCGGTGATGGTATCGGTATTGGCCAGCACGCGCAGCCGCTCCTGAGCGCGGCGTTCCTCGGTAATATCGGTACCGGAACAGATAAGGAAAATTTCATTTTTACCGCTGCCGCTGTGAACGAATTTGTTTCTGAACAGAAACAGTCGTTGCCCTTTACGCGTTTTGATCCAGCGTTCGACTTCGTAGGAGCTGCCGTTGCGGAAGAAACCGGTAATATTGCGCTTTGAGGCAGCCGCTTCGCTGCGGCTCATAAAGAGCTTAAACACGTTCTGGCCAATCACTTCTTGCTCTTTGAGGCCGGTATACTCTTCGCTCAGTCGGTTAAAACGCTGAATATTGCCATTCTGATCGAGAATAACAATCACGGAGTTAGCCTCTGACACCACCTGTTCCGCAAAAGAGAGTCCCTGAGCCAGGTCGCGCGCCACGGAGGGCGTATCGTTCCAGGCGGAAGCCGTACCGGCCCACTCGTTACGGGTAATTTTACGGCCTACAAGGTGAACCGGGACATCTTCCCCGAATAACGAGAGCGTCATGGAAATGCTGGAGGTAATAACGGTTAAATGACGGATAAGATCGGCCTGATCGTCGTCCAGCGCAATCACTTGGGTGACATCGGCATTTTCACTGGCGGCAAGGTGCAGAGCGTTGCTGTCAGCTGACAAGCGCCACCATGGGCTGTGGGTTCCCATGTAGCGAAACAGCAAATTCTGCTCCAGATCGTCCATCATGTTTTCTCCCGCAGCTGTTCAGTAGCGCACCAATTATTCATTTGCAGTCGACTTTTCCGTTGAGAAGCAGCGGCAAAACCGAAGTGAACTTATTGTTTTTCCCTGAATTCTTATAATAAAACGAGTCAGATTTAAAAGGATACTAAGCGTATAAAAATTCACGTAACCGAATATAACAACACTCTTTTACTGTAGATAATTATGGCGAATTTGGGCGAGGAGAGGCTGAAAATAGTAAGAAAAAATAATGATTTTGTGGCGGGGATAAAAAGAAAAATTGTCGGCCTTTCCGGAAAGGAAATGACCGACAATTGAACAGGTTATCAGGCGACAGGACGCGCGATAATACTGCGGGTTTCCATACGGACTTCAGCGATAGTGACGTCAATCACGTCGGTGACTTTGTAAACTGTTTCACCTTTAATTTGCACCGTACCGTTTTCCTGACTACAGACCATTTCATCACGAACAGCATGCAGGAATGGCGCCGGAATAAACGCGACAGCACCGTTATCGACCAGGCGGACGCGCATCCCCCCGCGGCTGATATCAATGATCTCGGCGGCGAAACGGGTATCCGTACCGGCTTTATCCTGCAGGAAGCGCGCGTACAGCCAGTCGCCAACGTCACGCTCTGCCATGCGGTTCAGACGGCGACGATCGGCCATTTGCAGCGTGGTCTCCTCCTGAGGGCGGGCAACGGTTTCGCCTTTGATAATCGCTTTCAGCAGACGGTGGTTAACCATATCGCCATACTTACGGATCGGTGACGTCCAGGTCGCGTAGGCTTCGAGGCCGAGACCAAAGTGCGGGCCAGGCTCGGTGCTGATTTCAGCGAAGGACTGGAAGCGACGAATGCGGCTGTCCAGGAAGCCCGATGGCTGCGCGTCCAGTTCGCGGCGAAGCTTGCAGAAGCCCGGCAGGGTCAGCACTTCTTCCGGATCGACGTGCACGTCGTGATTCTTCAGCAGGGCCGCCAGCGCTTCGGTATTCGCCGGATCGAAGCCGGTATGGACGTTGTAAATACCAAAGCCCAGCTTGTCGCGCAGCACGCGTGCGGCACAGATGTTGGCGGAAATCATCGCTTCTTCAACGATGCGGTTCGCAATGCGTCGCGGCTCGGCCACGATATCCAGCACTTCGCCTTTCTCACCCAGAACAAAGCGATAATCCGGGCGATCTTTGAACACCAGCGCATGGATTTGACGCCACTCGCTGCGGTTCAGGCAGATGCGATGCAGCAGACGGATCTGCGCGGCAATGGCGTCTGATTCTGGTTTCCAGCTACCGGTATTTTCCAGCCAGTCGGAGACGTTATCGTAGGCCAGCTTGGCTTTCGACTCGATGGTGGCGGCAAAGAACTCGATATCGTCTTCAATCGCGCCATCCGCGGCAATGGTCATGCGGCAGGCGAGAACCGGGCGCACTTCATTTGGGCGCAGCGAGCAGAGATCGTCTGACAGTTCACGAGGCAGCATTGGGATGTTGAAGCCCGGCAGGTAGTTCGTGAACGCACGAATTTTCGCCGTTTCGTCAAGCTTGCTGCCTTCAACAATCCAGGCGGTGGGATCGGCAATGGCAACAGTCAGGTGCAGTTTGCCGTCGGCGCTCTCTTCAGCGTAGAGCGCATCGTCCATATCTTCGGTGCTGGCGCTGTCGATGGTGACAAACTCCAGCGCGGTGAGATCGCGACGCGTCAGACCTTCGTCCTGCATCTCGGTTGCCACGCCGTTCGGCGCTTCTTTTTCAAGATTGTGGCGTGCCAGCGTAACCCACCATGGCACGAAATGATCGGCGCCAAAGGTAATGAACTGGGTCAGTTCCGCATAAAAACCGCGATCGCCCTTCAGAGGATGACGGCGCATTTCTGCTACGGCCCAGTCGCCTTCTTTAAAATCATGCTCAACGCCACGGGCGGCGCGGCAGGGAATGGCATCTTTCAGCAGAGGGTGATCCGGCACGATAGAAAGACGATCGTCTTTTCGCTGCACCTTACCCACAAAGCGGGTCAGGAACGGTTCGATCAGTTCTTCCGGCTCGGCGGACTCACGTTCCTTTTCGGTATGAATGACGGCCATGACGCGGTCGCCATGCATCACTTTCTTCATCTGCGGTGGCGGAATGAAGTAGCTTTTCTGCGCGTCAACTTCAAGGAAGCCAAAGCCCTTTTCCGTGGCTTTTACGACCCCTTCTGCACGCGGCGTCTGGGAATGCAGTTGCTGTTTAAGCTGCGCTAGCAGCGGGTTGTCCTGAAACATAATGTTCTATTTTCGTAGCCATTGAGCGGCTGACAGTTTTACGCGATTCTCACTGTCTCAGCAAGCGGTCTTTGGGTAATGAGTGTGGTTATTCCTCTTTACCAAACGCCACTTTCAGACGATTAAGCCAGCCATCAAACGCACTTTGGGTAAGCAGCGTGATGGCATATTCGCCCTGGAGTCCTTGATCCGTGAGCGGGGTAAACTGCGCGGCGCTGAAGCGGTCCGGCGAGCGGGTCAGCAGTTCGACCGCTGCCGAAAGTGCGGGTGACGTCTGCGGGATCTCCGCGCGGCTGTTTAACAGGATTTCTCCGGTCAGGTCGAGCAGCGTCGGCTCATGACAAAGCACCGGCGTCAACGCCTCGAGCGCGGGTTCGGCCTGCCAGCGGGAGAGGGACTCCAGCTGATGCGCATTCGCGTAGCGCAGTTCGACGACGGGTAAAAGCGGCATCCACGCATCGTGGCTCGCGGGGATCGTGTGCGGCTGAATATGATGTCCCGGCAACCAGCGAACAGGATGTCCCAACAGGGCCTGAAAAATCGCGACCACGCGCGCCTGAAAACCGATAAAGCCGATAATCTGGTTAATCACCACGATGTCGTACGTGGACAGGCCCACCTCATCAAGCTGGTTCCGGGCTTTATCATCAATGACATCAGGTGAGCTGGCGAGCTGGCGGGCATACTGGGTGATTTGTGCCAGGCGGCGGTTGCTTTCGCGCGAGGAGTCCGGGCCGGGAAGCGGGGCGAGGAGGGCGGCGTAGTGGTTACAGAGCCGCTGAACGCCGCAGGCCTGAGCGACCGTTAGCGCGGTACTGAGTCGATCGTAAGCGCTGAGCGTATGCAGTCGGTTCACGGGAATTGAGAGCGGAAACAGCTGGTGGCATAAGGCTCTGGCAGGGGTAAGCCAGCCAGAACAGGCGGCGACAATCTCATCAGGCAGGGCTAAATCGAGCAAAAAACGATCGTCGACGTTAGCGGCTTCGGGTACCAGGGGCAGAACATCCGTCTGCGCGTGGTTTGACTGGGTTTCATGATACCAGTGGCCTTTGCCGGAAAAACGGCGTTGTTCCATGTGCGTTCCTTGATCTCAAAATGGCGATCAATATCCTGGCGTAAGGCAGATAAAGGGAAAAATATTGTTAGGTGATAACAAATAGCAGAACGGAATAACGAAGGGGTGACGCGGGGGGAAATACTCTCTTCCCGGGCGGGAAGAGAGTCACAGCTTATTTAATTTCCAGCTCGTTCATTGCAGCGATGTTGAAGCCGCCGTCAACGTGAACCACTTCGCCGGAGATACCCGCGGAAAGGTCAGAGCACAGGAATGCTGCAGAGTTACCCACATCTTCAATGGTAACAGTACGACGAATCGGGGTAACCGCTTCGCAGTGTGCCAGCATTTTACGGAAATCTTTAATACCGGAAGCGGCCAGGGTGCGAATTGGACCCGCAGAGATGGCGTTAACGCGCACGCCTTCAGGACCCATTGCGTTCGCCATATAGCGTACGTTGGCTTCCAGAGACGCCTTAGCCAGACCCATTACGTTGTAGTTAGGGATCGCACGTTCTGCGCCCAGGTAGGACAGGGTCAGCAGGGCTGCGCCCGGGTTCAGCATCGCGCGGCAGGATTTCGCCATCGCAACGAAGCTGTAGGAGCTGATGTCGTGCGCGATTTTGAAGCCATCACGGGTTACCGCGTTCACGTAGTCGCCGTCCAGCTGGTCGCCAGGCGCGAAGCCGATGGAGTGAACGAAACCGTCGAATTTCGGCCATGCTTTTGCCAGTTCAGCAAACATGCCGTCGATGCTTTCGTCTTGTGCAACGTCACATTCCAGAACAATGCTGGAACCCAGCTGCGCGGCAAACTCTTCAACACGGCCTTTCAGCTTGTCGTTCTGGTAGGTGAACGCCAGCTCAGCGCCTTCGCGATGCATTGCCTGTGCGATGCCGTATGCGATGGACAGTTTGCTGGCAACGCCAGTCACCAGAATGCGCTTACCGGAAAGAAAACCCATAGCTTTAATCCTTATATTCATTGCTTATTTTGCCTTGTAATTCATAGCGTTACAGGCAGTATTTCAAAATCATTCGAAATTAGCTCGAAATTATAGCCCACTCACGGCCCTTTGTGTCACGATATTTCTCGCACTTCTCCGAAGTCGCATGCCCCGAAGAATGCGCCGCGGACTCGCGGGGGCGCGAAATTTCAGCATTCGTCCAGTATATCACCCGGCAACAGCTTCGCCTCATCCAACCAGCGAGGAGGCGCGATCCCGCAAGGGTGTTCACGCTTTCCTGATGTTGCCGATGAAGCGCGCAATAACGATAAAGAAAACCGGTACGAAGAAGATCGCGAGAAGCGTGCCGCTAATCATGCCGCCAAAAACTCCGGTACCGATGGCATGCTGCGTACTGTCGCTCGCACCGGTGGCCAGCATCAGAGGAACAACTCCTAAGGTAAAGGCTAACGATGTCATCAGAATGGGGCGCAGGCGCTGGCTGGCGGCATGAACGGTTGCCGCCAGCAGGGGCTGCCCCTGACGATGGAGCTGCCTGGCAAATTCGACAATCAGAATGGCGTTCTTGGCCGACAGGCCGATGAGCGTAATCAGACCCACCTTGAAGAAAACGTCATTCGTCATACCGGCGACAGACACCGCTACTACCGCGCCGATAAGACCCAGTGGAACGACCAGCATGACCGCGAATGGGATAGACCAGCTCTCATACAGCGCGGCGAGCACCATAAATACGACCAGTATCGACAGGGCGATCAGGCCCGGAAGCTGCGATTCCGATTTTATCTCCTGTAGCGAACTCCCGGCCCACTCACCCGCCATGCCCTGAGGCAGGCTCCTGGACAAGCCTTCCATGGCCTTCATTGCAGTGCCGCTGGATACGCCTGACGCCGCACTTCCGGTAATCCGTATAGCAGAATAACCCTGGTAGCGCGTCAACTGCTGCGGTGCCACGTTCCAGGAGATCGTCGCAAACGATGATACCGGCACCATCTCACCCATCCGGTTTTTCACTGATAGTTTCAGTATCTGCTCGGGCTGCATTCGGTAAGGGGCATCGGCCTGCATAATCACCTGTTGAACGCGGCCGTTGTTCGTATAGTCGTTGACGTAATTTGAGCCCAGGGTGACGGAGAGCGTCTGGTTGATTTCATCGAATGAGACGCCCATCGCTTCCGCCTTTTCCCGGTCAACCTGGAGCGCAAGGCTGGTTCCTTCCGGCAGACCGTCTATATAGACATCGCTGAGTTCAGGGCGTTGATTAGCCTGCAGAACCAGCGCGTCGGCGGCCCTCTTTAGAGCGTCATAGCCCGCTCCCGCTCTGTCCTGAACGTACCATGTGAAGCCCGAGGAGGTGCCCATATCCGAAATGGCCGGCGGGAGCAGGCTCATCGTGACGGCATCAGAGACGTTCGTCATGCTGGCCTGTATGTGGTCGGCTTCATCCTGAGCCGTCGAGCCCTGCCGATTTTTCCAGTCCTTCAGCGTGGTGAAGGCCATAGCCGAATTCGGTCCTGAACCTGAAAAGCCAAACCCCAGGATCATAATGTTGCTTTCAATGTCCTGCCGGGCCGCAATTTCCGCTTCAAATTTTTTGACCACGTCGAGGGTGCGCTGCATCGTGGCATTAGAAGGCAGCTGGATAGAGGACATAAAGTAGCCCTGATCTTCATCCGGCAGAAAGGACGACGGTAGCGAAGACAATCCAACAAACAGCGCCGTGCAGAGCGCAACGTACAGGAGCAGCATACGCCCGGTTCGCTTCAGAACGGCACCCAGCCCGGCTTCGTAACAGACGGTGAGCAAACGGAAGCGCGCGTTAAACCTGGCCGCGAACCTTCCACTTCCGCTCTTTCCTGCCTTGTGCGGCTTGAGTAACGTTGCGCACAGGGCAGGCGTCAGCGTCAGGGCCAGAAACGCGGACAGCAGTATGGAGACCGCCATAGAAATACAAAATTGTCGATAGATAATCCCGACCGAACCCTCAGCAAACCCCATGGGGATAAAGACGGCTGTGAGCACCAGCGTGATCCCGATAATCGCCGGGGCGATCTCCTGCATGGCCTGTCGGGTAGCGTCCCGTGGGGAGAGGCTTTTTTCCGCCATCAGTCGTTCGACGTTCTCCACTACCACAATGGCATCATCAACGATAATCCCTATCGCCAGCACCATGCCGAACATCGTCAGAATATTGATGGAGTATCCGCTCAATAACATCACCGTGAAGGTGCCAAGAAGTGCGACGGGAGCAACAATCGCCGGGATAAGCGTACAGCGTATCTTATGCAGAAACAGAAGCATCACCAGGAAGACCAGGACCATCGCTTCTACAAAGGTCTGAACCACCTTCATGATAGACAGTTTCACAAACGGCGCGGTATCGAAGGGAACCGTAAACGCCATTCCTTCCGGTAATACCTGGGAAAGCTCGCCGATGCGCGCGCGTACGCCTGAAGCTGTACTCATTGCGTTGGCACCCGGCGAGAGCTGGATTGCCGCAGCCGTTGCAGGCACGCCATTTTCGCGGATACCGAAAGCGTAACTTTGCAGGCCGGACTCAACGCGCGCGACGTCGGACAGTTTCAGCCTCGCGCCCGATGCATCTGATTTCAGGGTAATGTTTCTGAACGCCTCTACCGAAGTGAGTTGCCCCTTCACGGTGATGGGATACGTTACGCCTTGTCCCGCAGATGCTGGTTCATCTCCCGTTTTGCCGGGCGAAACCAGGGCATTTTGCTGGCCAACAGCAGTAAGTACATCGCTCACCGAAAGGCCGTAGCTGTGGAGCTTCATCGGATCCAACCAGATACGCAGCGCTTTTTCGCCGCCAAACAGCTGAACTTTCCCTACGCCGGGCACGCGACGAAGCTCGTCACTGACGTTTCGGGCAAAATAGTCGCTTAAGTCGGCTTCCTCGAATTGACCGCTGGTGGACTTCAGCCCCACCATCATTAAAAATCCAGAATTAGCGGCCTCGACGTTAATGCCGTTTTGTCTTACCGCCTGAGGAAGACGAGGCTCGACGATCTTAATCTGGTTCTGCAGATCCATCTGTGCCAGCTTGATGTCCGTGCCGGGTTTAAACGTGACGGTAATAGACGCCGAACCGGTTGTGTCGCTGGATGATTCGAAGTAGAGCAAATTATCTACGCCAGAGATTTCGCGCTCGATTAACGATACCACCGACGTATTCATGATATCGGGGCTGGCCCCCGGGTAACTGACGGAAATAATGATGCCCGGCGGTGCCACCGCCGGATACTGCGCAACCGGCAAACGAGGAATAGACAGGAGACCCGTCAGGACGATAAACAGCGCCACGACCCAGGCGAAAATAGGGCGGTCAATAAAAAAATGAGGCATTGGTTTTTTTGTGCAAAAGAGTGAGGCAGAGACTCTACCGCGCACCTGTTTAGCGGAAGTGGGCGGTTTATGGAGGATGTGTGGAGCAAGGGCTCAGATCATTCTCATAATGAGGTACAGCGGTGCTCCACCAAAAAAAATGATCAAATAACATTCATAGTAAAAGATCAGATCCTCAATATCGGGCATCGCGTTTAACAGCACGGTGAACGTAATAATGAGATAAACAAAAATCACCATCAGCCAGAAGGCGATGATAAGAAGCTCAATGAACGCGCCGGCTTTATTTTGTATGACCAGAGAAACCACTGACAATGCGATGCAGCCATAGATAAGGGGTGAAGAGAGCAGCGTCGAGGCGACTTTCTCATCCACTCTGTGTACCAGCATCAGCCAGGTATAAAGTAATCCCCACGACTGCAGCAGAAACAGGAAATATATACCCAGTTTTTTAGGAGAAAAATATTTAGAAAGTTCCATGTTCATTATTTCAGCCAACTTCATAAAATCTTTAAGAAACAGTGGTAATTTGCAGCCCGCAATGCACAACGCGTTATGCCTCATTAGCGATTTTGAACGGACATTGTCGAGTCTTTATTGACTGAATGTGTAGGCTGTGTGGAGAAATAACCGGGCATTTAAATCAACCGGGAAATTTTCGTGACTACGGCACTTTTTCCCGGAGGCTGTGTCTTATTGTGCTCAAGATATCTGATAGCGTGCTTAAAGGGATTTCACCCGCGGAGATAATATGAACAAAAATACGCTTATCCTTGTTGTTGAAGATGAAGACGAAATCGCCGATATACTGATGAGCTACTTAGAGCGTTCGGGAATGAAAACGCTCAGGGCCAGGCAGGGCGAGCAGGCGATAACGCTCAATCGCCTCCATAAACCGGATCTCATCTTGCTGGACATTCACCTGCCCGTGTGTGACGGCTGGAGCGTGCTTACCACGCTTCGCCATGAAAGCGCTGTCCCCGTCATTATGGTTTCCGCTCTCGATCAGGACGTCGATAAACTTATGGGTCTGAGGCTCGGCGCGGATGATTACGTCATCAAACCCTTCAACCCTTCGGAAGTTGTCGCGCGGGTTGAGGCGGTGCTGCGTAGAACAAAGCCTGCGCTTCAGCAGGCGGGGGCCCTGCCGCTCAGAACGCCATTCATTACGGTCTATCCGGATGATTTCTACGTGGAGGTTACTGCGGGGCCCGAGGTTATCTCCCCGGTCTTAACGACGACCGAATTTAAGTTGCTTTCTTACCTGGTGCGGTATCCGCGCAAGGTCTGTTCCCGTGAAGAGTTGCTCAACGCGTGTTTGCCGGAAGGCGATACGCTCGACAGAACCGTCGACAGCCATATGAGCAAGCTGCGAAAAAAACTGGAGCTGGCCGGTCTTTATGGCGTTCCCGAGAGCATCAGGGGCATGGGTTACCGGCTTGGGGAAAAGAAATGAATAAAGAGTCTGTCCTGAGTCGTCAGATCTTAACGTATATGCTGTTGCTGACGTTTACGATAATTGCCATCGCCATACTGGGCTCCTGGTTTTTTTACTCCTTTATTCTGGATCATCTTCCCGGCGGCCCTGCTGCGGGCGATGACGAGCAGATGACGATGTGGGACTGGGTATGGATTGGGACCGCGACAACGATCAGCCTGATCATTGCCGTATTCTTTACGGTCAAACTTTCATCGCGAATACTCACCCCGCTAAACGCGGTCGCGTCCAGCCTGAAAAAAATTTCTCAGGGCGATCTGGACGCCAGGGCATTCTGTGCCAGTTCCCGGCTGGGAGAGATCAATCACCTGGTTACGGATTTCAATGAAATGGCAGAAAAGCTGCAAACGCTGGATATCCAGCGGAAATCCTGGAATGCTGCGATTGCGCATGAACTCAGAACCCCGGTCACCATTTTACGCGGAAGGCTTCAGGGGCTGGTTGACGGTGTGTTTACCCCGGACCCGGTGCTGTTTACTAACCTCCTCAAACAGACGGAAGGATTAACCCGTCTGATTGAAGATCTCCGGGTTATCAGTTCGGATGGCGGGGCAGGATACACGTTATACCAGGCCAGAACGGATCTGAAAGGGACACTACAGGACGCGCTCGATACCTTCATGCCCGAGTTCAACCGTAAGGCATTTACCGTCCATACCGAACTGAGGGAGCAGCAGTGCGCATTCGATCCCTTACGCATCAATCAGTGTCTGACCGTTTTATTTGACAATGCCTTACACTATTCCACCTCGCGCAAGCTCACCGTAAAAAATGGTGTTTCGGATAAAGGCAATTTTATCCTGATTCAGGATGGGGGACCGGGTATCCCCAGGGAGTTTCATGACTTCCTGTTTCAGCCCTTTCAGCGCGATAACGGCGCCAGACAGTTGAACCCGGAAGGCTGTGGTTTGGGCTTGTCGGTGGTAAAAGCCATCATGCTGGCGCATGGTGGCGATGTTACCTATACCTTATCAACGCAAAACCACTCGATATTTAAACTCACCTGGCCCGACTCGTGAGCGTCAGCGGCAGGTCAAATGTGCCTGCCGGCGGTAAATGCCATATTTTTCCTAGCTTAGCATCCCATTCCTGCGGGGTAATCGACAGTTTACCGCGTCTCGGGCTTAAGGTTATTTCACTGAAATAGATTTCATCTTTTTTTAGCATGAGGTCAACGCGGCAGTAGTCAATGCCATCCGCCAGCTCCTGGGATGCCAGCAACGCTTGTCGGAACAAGGCCGGTTCGCCTGGCGCCAACGGTGTATTCGGATATTCCATCTGAAAGGGTTGTAAGTTCCAGTACCTGTCGTAAACGTTGATGAAACCTTTGCCGCTGTCATCCGTAAAATCCGCTTCAACATAGTGGGCAACGCCATGAAAGCAATGGATCCTTAGCATTTCGGGCGCTGTGTTCCTGTCTGCATCATCGAAGAGATCGACATACGGTTCGCAAAGTATTTTTGGCGTAATGTTTTTGTACTGCCATTCGCGCGTGGTGTAGTACATATTTTTCTTTAACGCGAGACTGAGTTTTTTACACGCTTCCCTGATGTTAAATTGCGCTTTGTTCGTACATATTATTGTGCTGCCACTGTCATGGTTGCACTTAAGGACAAATTTTTCAGGGAGCGTCGAAAAATCAATCTGGGACACCTTGCTGTACACGCCAAGTAATGGCACCGTTTTCGCACGCGTTGTTCTGGAGATTACGTATTCCCGAACGGCGAGTTTATCGGCAAGCAGGGTATAGACGTTATTGTGGTCATAGACCAGACGATGACATATTTTTTCACTCAACGTCGTGGGTGATTTAATGTCAGGGTGCTTCCCCGATGTTTTCTTGAGCCTCACAGTATGAAAGTACAGGTCCGTCATTAAAAATGAACGACATTTTTTGATGAGGTACTCGGTATATTTGAGAACGTAAGTGGCGTTGTTCATTTCTTCTCCTCCATAATGTCCGGATATTCTGGAGAAGAACTGTT
Organism: Enterobacter cloacae complex sp. 2024EL-00227; assembly: GCF_043945315.1. Lineage (NCBI taxonomy): Bacteria > Pseudomonadati > Pseudomonadota > Gammaproteobacteria > Enterobacterales > Enterobacteriaceae > Enterobacter > Enterobacter cloacae complex sp. 2024EL-00227. The sequence continues at coordinate 234,116 of NZ_JBIMQP010000003.1, read as the reverse complement.
GATGTATTTTGCTGAGAATATGGAGCAGCTATGGAGATGAAAAAGTTAAGGATTAAACAGCGTGTTAAGGCTATTTAATCCTTATTAAGCGGTGCAACGTTTGTTTACCGATCTTTGCGCCACGCATCGGCCGTCAATGCTTCACCGAAATGACCGGCTATCAGCCGTTTTGTCAGTTCGTGAAGCGGGGAGGCCATCACATCCGCCGTGCTGCCGCGTTCGACCACTTCACCCTGGTGCATAACCATCACCTGATCGCTGATGTGCTTCATCATCCCCAGATGCTGGGTGACGTAGATATACGAGATGCCCTGTTTTTCCTGCAGTTCCAGCATCAGGTTAATCAGCTGCGAACGCATCGACATATCCAGCGAGGCAAGCGCTTCGTCAGCAATGATCACTTTCGGGCGCAAAATCAACGCACGCGCCAGACCCAGACGCTGTTTCTGGCCGGGTGCCAGCATGTGTGGGTAGTAGCTTTCGTGATCCGGTAACAGCCCAACCATGCGCAGTGTTTCGAAGATACGCTTACGGCGCGCCTCGGGCTCCAGGTCGGTGTTCAGACGCAGCGGAAAATCGAGGATCTGCGAAATGCGCTGGCGCGGGTTGAGCGAGGTCGACGGATCCTGGAAGATCATGCGGATGCGCTGGCTGCGGAAAGAGTAATCCCCGAACGTGAGAGGGTGATCGTCAATCAATACTTCGCCTGCAGTCGGTTCAACCATACCGGCGAGCATTTTCGCAAGGGTGGATTTCCCGGAACCGTTCTCGCCGATGATTGCCAGGGTCTGTTTTTCACGCAGGGTAAAGCTGAGCGGTTTTACCGCGTCGACAGTTTGACGATGAAACAGCCCCGTGCGGTAGCGAAAGGTCTTACTCAGGTTGCGGACTTCCAGCAAGGTTTCGACCATTTCACTCTCTCTCCATGTTCAGCGGGAAATGACAGGCGTAAAGATGATTTTTGGCCCCGGTCAGGCGTGGCGTCTCGATACATTTACGCTGAGCATACGGGCAACGCGGCCCCAGACGACAGCCTATCGGCAACGATTCCAGCAGCGGAATCGCCCCGGGCAGGGTATTCAGGCGGCTCTTATGCGGCATGGCGCTGCCAAAATCGGGAATAGCGCGGATTAGCGCCTGCGTATACGGGTGGTGCGGCGCGGTGATCAGGTCTTCACTCGGCGCGGTTTCGACCGTTTGTCCGCAGTACATCACGTCAATCTTATCCGCCCATTTGCTGAGCATTTGCAGGTCATGGCTGATCAGCAAAATGGTGGTGTTGTTGTTCTGGTTAAGACGCGACAGCAGGCGGAAGATTTGCGCCTGCGTGGTGGGTTCCATCGCGTTCGTCGGTTCATCCGCAATCAGCAAACGCGGCTGATTGGCCAGCGCGATGGCAATCATCACTTTCTGACACTCGCCGTCGGTCAGCTCGTACGGGAAGCTGCGCATCGCATCTTTGTGATCTTTGATCCCGACGCGGTGTAAAAGCTCAATGGCGCGACGCTTGCGCCAGCCCACGCGCTGCCACCAGCGGCCTTTATAGGTCCAGCCGGGGATGTTCTGCATCAGCTGTTTGCCCACGCGCTCGGACGGGTCGAGACAGGACTGCGGCTCCTGGAAAATCATGGAGACGTTGTGCCCGACCAGCTTACGCCGCTCGCGGGGAGAGAGGCGCAGCAGGTCGATATCATCAAACCGCATACGGTCTGCGGTGACGCGCCAGTTATCTTTCGCCACGCCGCAGATGGCTTTGGCGATCAGGCTTTTGCCTGAGCCGGATTCCCCCACCAGCCCGCGAATTTCACCCTCCGCGAGGGTGATGCTGATGCGATCGACGGCTTTAACCCAGCCTTCACCGGTTTTGAATTCAATGGTGAGGTTGCGAATATCAAGAAGCGGCATTATTGCACCCCCGCGTTAATTGCACGGCGAATACCGTCGCCCAGCAGGTTGATCAGCAGCACGCTCACCATGATGGCCGCACCCGGCAGCATAACCGTCCACGGCGCCACGTAAATTAACTCCAGCGCGTCACCGAGCATCGCGCCCCATTCAGGCGACGGCAGCTGCGCGCCGAGGTCGAGGAAGCCGAGCGCCGCGATGTCCAGAATCGCCATCGACAGGGCGCGGGTGATCTCGGTGACCAGCCCGGACGCGATGTTAGGCAGCACGGCAAACCACAGGATGTTGAAGGTGGTCGCGCCGTCCAGGCGCGCAGCGACGACATACTCTTTTTCCAGCTCGTCATGCACCATGCTGTAAACCGAGCGTACGATGCGGGGCAGGATAGCCAGCCAGACGGCGAACATGGCATGCGACAGGTGCGGACCGGCAAAGGCAACCACAACGATCGCCAGCAGCAGAGACGGAATCGACAGCAGTGTATCCAGAATGTGGTTAAGCACCGCCGAGCGCAGGCCATGCGTGGATCCCGCAAAAATACCCAGCGCCAGCCCGCAGATCGTGGCCGCGAACGTCACCACAAACGCGCCGCCCACCGTCGGGGCCGCACCGCTCAGCAGGCGGCTCAACACGTCACGTCCGAGGTCGTCCGTTCCCAGGAAGAAGGAGACTTCCCCGTAGCGGGACCAGGACGGCGGCAGCAGCTGATAGCCAAGGAACTGCTGGTCAATGCCGTACGGCGCAAACCAGGAGCCAAAGACGCACAGCAACACCAGACCGGCGCAGCCATAAAGGCCGATCATCGCCGTGGTATCACCATAGAATTTACGCCACACGGTACGCAGCACACCGGGCGTGCGCTTTTCACTGTATACGTTATCGTAGGGCATACCATTCCTTATGCTTCAACGGGTTAGCCATGGCACCCAGAATATCGGACAACACGTTAACAATAATCACCAGCGAACCAATCACCATCACCCCTGCGGAAATCGCGGCATAGTCCTGCTGGCGGATAGCGTTAATCAACCACCGTCCGAGGCCCGGCCAGCTAAAGACCATCTCGGTGATCATGGCCAGCGTCAGCATGGTGGAAAACTGTAATCCCAGACGCGGAATAACCGGCGGCAGGGCGTTGTGCAGGACGTTGCGGCGCAGGATGGTCAGGCGCGACAGTCCGCGCGTGGCGGCGGCTTTGACATAGTTCTGGTCAAAGACCTCGATGGTGCTCAGGCGCATCAGGCGGATCACTTCGGTTGTTGGCGCAACCGCCAGCGTCAGTACCGGCAGCACCATATGGCGCAGGGCGCTGACGATCATCTCATGCCGCCACACGGAATCGGACAGCCACGCGTCGATAATGGCAAAGCCCGTCACCGATTTAACCGTATAGAGCAGGTCAAAACGGCCAGAAACCGGGAGCCAGCCCATCGTCAGCGAAAAGAAAAGCGTCAGCAGCAGCGCCAGCCAGAAGACCGGAATGGAGAAGCCGAGCAGGGCGAGGGCGCTAATAAACTTATCCTGCCATTTGTTGCGATATATCCCGGCCAGCATGCCCACGGGGATCCCGACCATCAGGGCAAACCCGAAGGCCAGAATGCACAGCTCCATCGTGGCCGGGAAAACCTCTTTCAACTGCTCGGAAATCAGCTGCCCGTTAATGCTGGACACGCCGAAATCCCAGTGCAGCAGCCCGTTAAACCAGAAGAGCCAGGCATCCCACAGCGACGATCCCTGGAGCGGGGCGTGGGGCGTGAAATAGCTCAGGCTAAAGCCGACAAAGTTCAGGAAAAAGAGCGTCACCAGCAGCAACAGGAGCCGGCGCAAGGTAAAAATAATCATGGTTTTTTCACCTCTTGTTCTTTTTCACGCGACACGCCGGCGAACGAGGCGTTGCCAAACGGGCTCAGCACCAGGCCTTTAATATCATAGCGATACGCCTGAAGGCGCAGGGAAGAGGCCAGCGGCAGCACCGGGAGTTCCTGGGCTAAGATCTTCTGCGCTTCATCATAGGCGTCGATGCGCGAGGCCAGCTGTTGGGAAGCCAGCGCTTTTTGCAGCACGGCGTCAAACTCCCGGTTACACCAGTGGGCGTAGTTGGTCTGCGAGTTTATCGCCGCACAGCTCAGCAGCGGCCGGAAGAAGCTGTCCGGGTCGTTGCTGTCGGTGGCCCAGCCGGTGAGGGTTAAATCATGATTCATGTCCATCAGGCGCGCCTCCTGGAAACGGCCCTCTACCGGTACGATGATCACTTTTACGCCCACCTGCGCCATATCCGCCTGCAGCAGTTCGGCGGTCTTGAGCGGGCTCGGGTTCCACGCCTGGGAGCTGGTCGGCACCCAAAGCTGCAGCGTGAGGTTTTCTGCGCCCAGCGCTTTCAGCTGTTCACGTGCTTTTGCCGGATTGTATTCCGTAATTTTAGCCTCACCGTCGTAGGCCCACGAGGCGCGCGGTAAAATTGAGGCGGCGGTTTCCGCCGTACCGTAATAAATCGACTGCATCAGGCGCTGGTTGTTGATGGCCAGCGCAAGGGCGTGACGAACGGCAGGGTTATTCAACGGCGGCTTATCGGTGTTAAAGGCCAGATAGGCGATGTTCATCCCCGGACGTAGCGTCAGACGCAGGCGCGGATCGTCGCGCAAAATCGTGAGCTGGCTGGCCGCGGGCCAGGCAAGCACGTCACATTCCCCGGTGAGCAGTTTTGACAGACGTCCCGTTCCGCCAGAGCCGAGATCGACCACCACCTGCGGCATCAGCGGCGTACCGCGCCAGAAGTGTTCGTGGCGCTGCAGACGAATATATTGCCCGGCGCGGTATTCGGCCAGCTGGAACGGACCGGTGCCGACCGGCTGACGATCGAGCAGTTCCTGACGATCTTTTTTCGTCAGCTTCGCCGCGTATTCGGCCGACATGACGGACGCATAGTGGGTTGCCAGATGCCACAGGAATGAGGCATCCGGGCGCGTCAGCGTAAATTCAACCGTGCGGTTATCCAGCTTGCGCACGCTTTTCACGGTGTCGGCAAACTGCAGGCTGTCGAAATAGGGGAAATTGCTGCCGTTAACGTTATGCCACGGGTGATTGCGGTTGAAGATACGCTGGAAGGTGAAGACCACGTCATCCGCATTCAGCTTGCGCGAGGGGGTAAACCACGGCGTACGCTGAAACGCGACATCATCGCGCAGGTGAAAACGGTAGGTTGCGCCGTTATCCAGCACTTCCCAGCTTTCCGCAAGCTCGGGCACGAGACGGTAAGTGTACGGGTCTACATCAAGCAGACGATCGTAAAGCTGCGCGGCAAGGGTATCCACAATCAGGCCGCTGCCCGCTTTTTGCGGGTTGAAAGTATCCACCTGGCCGCTTACGCAATAGACGAAGCCGCTGTCACGAATGTCAGGCTGCGGCGTTTGCCCGGGCGCGGCAAAGGCCTGGCTGCTAAACAGACCAAGTGCAAAAAAGGACGATAAAACCAGACGCATAATTTTTAAGGTATTAAATATGAAGTGGCTATCCTACTAATTTTAAACGACATTATCCAGTATCGTTTAAGCCTGAGGGCATAATGGGGCAGTAACGTTTGCAGTCGGTCACTCAGCGTCACAACCCGATGCACGTTCATACCTGCAATCCACTTTGAATATACCTCATGGACTATCTTAGCATTTTCGTGGCGCATCTGACTCGCTATAAACGAAGGATTCGCTCCGGCGGATAGCATCAAGCTTGTGAATGTATGCCGTGAATGACAGGAAGACATGTTGTCGCTATCAGATCTGGGATCATACTTTCTGAAGAAAAATAGCCGGTAAAATGCGGCCGTTTATCACCAGATCTGAGAGCAGATCAAGTACGGGTAAGGCAATGGCATACGAACAGTCTAAATAGCATAGAGTAAAAATGCTCACTTTGTTGTTACGTGCGTACCTGCCACCCTGGTTCATTTTTTCAGCACTTTAATAAGCATCATCAGTACAAACGCTATCATTGCAGACAGGCCAAAATTGATCAGAATTGCTGTGAAATCATAGTTATTCATGGCTTCTTCACCATCGCCTGATATCTGGATATGTTGCATGATAACATCATTAATCCAGCTGTCCGGGACGAGGATAAAACTGGCAATAAGTAAAACAACGAATATTATGATTTTCATCTCACACCACATTTACTGAAGTCAGGTACACCACGAACATCAATTTCGATTCCAATACCATTTTGGCTACCCTATTTGGCGGGTTGAATGGTCAGTTCCAGTATTCATATTTCGTCGTCATCACGGCCTTATGTTTTTCCACATACTGTTTACCCGTCCGATCGGCTGGGACAATCGTGGTATCCATATTGGCGCGTGTGCATTCTCCATGCGAGTTCCACTCCTCACACGTTGTCAGGTTTTTTTCAATGGTGAAATACGTCTGGGTCTTGCTCAGGGACAGATCACGGCCCTCGTTATCGTAGGTATACTCTTCTATGGTTGAGGGGGACTCGGTTTTGATCAGGCGATCATTGTCATCATAGCTGTATACAGTTGTATAGTTATCTATCGCCAAACTTCCTTTGCTTACCACCCTTGCCAGCAACCCTGATGAATTGAATACGTAGTCTATTGCGCCCACTGTGGTTTTATCTTTATCTCCTGGTTTTGTGGCCGCAATAATCGAACGATTAACCACGTGGCTGATAAGTCCATTGTTGTTCAGCTGGTACATCCCCTCCAGCGTCTGCCGATATAATTGTGTGGCCTTCTGACTGTTGTTATCGACTATTACGCCGTTCGCATCCAACTGAATGCGCCAGCCAAATTCCGTTCTGTTTAACTGAATTTCATTGGTAGTCGTGAAAACATTTTTCGGTCCCGGTGAGGTTTTGACCTCTTTAACACTGCTGCCAGTGAGTTCACCGCATTGATCAAAGTTGCTTTGAGCCGATGCGCGGATATACCCATCAGGGCTATCAACAGTGATTTCGACTGACTTAGGGATTTCGGTTCTTGTCTGCTGGTTCAGGAGGATGAGGTTGTTCAATTTGTTTTTAGCGAAAGTTTCCGCTGTGCATTGTGCGGCATAAGTCTGAAATGAGCAGAGGGATAGGAAAGTAATAAGTATGTTTTTATTATTGAATGGCATTGTATGTTGTCCTAAGGAGTGGAGCAGTTATCCAGGCTTGGTTTTGTAAAATGTCTGCTGTTAAATGCTGATATTGTTAGCGCATTTGATGTTTTTTAAGCAATGCCCTTAACTGATGGTAGGTCAAACCCAGCAGTTCAGCCGCCCGTTTCTGGTTGTATTTCGCCATCTTCAGGCTTTGCTCCAGCAGCTGTTTCTCCTGGTCGTGCTGGAACTGGCGCAAATCAAGGGGAAGAGCAGGGGCGTCGCCTGGAGATGCTGGTGCGGGCAAGGGCGGGGCGCTGCGCTGAAAAGGATCGATAATGATGTTGTCCAGCTCCGTTTCGCTGCTGCCGTGGCGATAGACGGAACGCTCCACGACGTTTTTCAGCTCGCGGATATTGCCCGGCCAGTGGTAAGCAAGTAGCGTCTCCCGTGCATAATCGCTGAAGCCGGGGAACAGCGGCAGTCCGAGCTCGCGGCACATCTGAATCGCAAACTGGTCTGCCAGCAGCATAATGTCGCTTCTTCGCTCGCGCAGCGGAGGAAGCTGCACGACGTCAAAGGCCAGGCGGTCGAGCAGGTCGGCACGGAATTTTTCCTCTGCCACCCTCTCCGGCAGGTTGGCGTTAGTGGCGCACACCAGGCGCACGTTCACCTGCAGCGGCTGACTACCGCCAACGCGCTCCAGTTCGCCGTATTCAATCACGCGCAGCAGTTTCTCCTGCACCAGCATGGGCGCGGTGGCCAGTTCATCAAGAAACAGCGTACCACCGTCGGCGCGCTCAAACCGTCCCGGATGGCGCTTCTGGGCACCGGTAAACGCGCCCGCTTCATGGCCGAAGAGCTCGGTATCGAGCAGGTTTTCATTCAGCGCCGCGCAGTTAAGGGAAATGAAGGGGCCGTCCCAGCGCCCGGATAAGTAGTGCAGACGGTTGGCGATGAGTTCCTTACCCGTACCGCGCTCGCCGATAATCAGCACCGGTTTATTGAGCGGCGCCAGGCGAGACACCTGTTCCAGCACCTCCAGAAAGCTGTTTGCTTCGCCGAGTAAATTGTCTTTGTATCCGGGCATGATGAAATTAACCACTCCTTAGCGATATTCACCAGGTAAGAATAGTTCTTCACTGCATGAAAATCAACCATGGCCTGTTAAATCAATAAGATAAAAAGTTGGCATGAGATTTGTATTATTTGTACAGCAGGGCATCGCCCGATAACAGAACTATGAGGAGTCAATTATGGGTATTTTTTCTCGTTTTGCCGACATCGTGAACGCCAACATCAACTCACTGCTGGAGAAAGCGGAAGATCCGCAGAAGCTGGTGCGTCTGATGATTCAGGAGATGGAAGACACGCTGGTTGAAGTCCGCTCTACCTCCGCCCGCGCGCTGGCTGAGAAAAAACAGCTTACGCGTCGTATTGAACAGGCCACCGTTCAACTGAACGAATGGCAGGAAAAAGCAGAACTCGCGCTGCGCAAAGACAAAGAGGATCTGGCCCGTGCGGCGCTGATCGAAAAACAGAAGCTGGCAGAGTTGGTCGCGACGCTCGAGCATGAAGTGACCCTGGTGGATGACACGCTCACCCGCATGAAGAAAGAGATTGGCGAGCTGGAAAACAAGCTGAGCGAAACCCGCGCGCGTCAGCAGGCGCTGACCCTGCGTCACCAGGCGGCAAGCTCCTCCCGCGACGTGCGTCGCCAGCTCGACAGCGGTAAGCTGGATGAAGCGATGGCCCGTTTTGAATCGTTTGAGCGTCGTATCGACCAGATGGAAGCGGAAGCCGAAAGCCACGGCATCGGTAAGCAGAAGTCCCTGGATCAGCAGTTTGCTGACCTCAAGGCCGATGATGAAATCAGCGAGCAGCTGGCGGCACTGAAAGCCAAAATGAAGCAAGACAACCAATAATAATGCCTGCGGCACCTGAACGTGCCGCATCGTAAGACAAGGAGTACACATGAGCGCGCTTTTTCTGGCTATTCCCCTGACGATTTTCGTGCTGTTCGTTTTGCCGATTTGGTTATGGCTGCACTACAGCAACCGTTCCTCACGGGGCGAACTTTCCCAGAGTGAACAACAGCGTCTGATACAGCTCTCCGATGAGGCGAACAAAATGCGTGAACGCATTCAGGCGCTGGAAGCCATCCTGGATGCTGAACATCCAAACTGGAGGGACCGTTAATGTCTGGACTGAATCTGAACAAAAAGCTGTGGCGAATTCCACAGCAGGGCATGGTGCGCGGCGTCTGCGCCGGGCTGGCTCACTATCTTGACGTCCCGGTTAAGCTGGTACGCGTGGTGACGGTGCTGTCGATCTTCTTCGGTCTGGCATTTATTACCCTGGTTGCGTACATCGTGTTGTCGTTTGTGCTTGACCCGATGCCGGAAGGAGAACTGGCGGCGGAAGGCGCTCCCACCAGCAGCGATCTCCTCAATGCTGTGGATGCGCAACTCGCCGCCGGTGAGAAGCGGTTACGGGAAATGGAACGTTATGTCACATCCGATACCTTTACGCTGAGAAGTCGTTTCCGTCAGCTTTAAGAGAAAAATGAGATGAAACAACACTGGCAACAGGCCGGTCAGAAGGTAAAACCCGGCCTGAAAATCGCAGGTAAGCTGGTCCTGATGACCGCGTTACGTTACGGTCCGGCTGGGGTAGCGGGGTGGGCGATTAAATCGGTTGCCCGCAAGCCGGTCAGAATGGTACTGGCCGTGGCGCTCGAACCGCTGTTGCAAAAGGTGGCGAAACGGCTGTCACGCCGCTACTTATCCCAGTAGTTTCCGCTCGCAGCAGCCCTTTCTCTTCCAGGAGAGGGGCTGGCGATGATGACCCGCACTTCCTCATTTCACCTGCTTTCTTTGCGGCAGCTCACAATATTGCGCTGAGCTGCTTTGCAATCGCATTTTTCTCCTGCCCGGTCCGTTGACAGATATTTTTCATGGGAGTAGATTGCCATTCCGTGGGACCGCTACCATGGAAAATCAAGTGAACGAAAAAATTAAAGCACTCATTAATCTTGTTTATGGAAAAACGTTTTCTGAAGCACATCTTCATATGCTGCTGGAAAATATTGAAAAGGCCGCCTCTGTTATTACGGAAAGGCGTAAAATGGGCTGGGATGAAAAAGATATCGTTCTGATAACCTATGCCGATCAGTTTTCCGCGAAAGGGGAGAAAGCACTCCCTGTTTTTACACGTTTTTATAACAAATGGCTTTCGCATTCTTTTTCTCATGTCCATCTTTTGCCTTTTTATCCATGGTCTTCGGACGATGGCTTTTCTGTTATTGATTATCATGAAGTTGCGCCTGAAACGGGAACATGGCGAGACGTTGCTGAATTAAAACAGTCAACCAGTTTGATGTTTGATTTCGTCTGCAATCATATGTCGGCCAAAAGTGCCTGGTTTGCTAATTATCTGAAGCAAATGCCGGGATATGATGATTTCTTCATTTCTGTCGATCCTGAGACAGATTTATCCGCGGTGACGCGTCCGCGTGCCTTACCGCTTCTCACGCCTTTCACACTTCATGATGGCAGCGTGCGACATCTATGGACCACCTTCAGTGAGGACCAGATCGATCTCAACTTCGCCTCTCCGCAGGTGCTGATTGCGATGGTCGACGTTCTGCTGCATTACCTTATTGAAGGGGCGCGGTATATTCGACTGGATGCCGTAGGGTTCATGTGGAAAATACCTGGAACGAGCTGCATTCACCTTGAGCAAACCCACCAGCTCATCCAGCTTTTCCGCGCCATTACCGAGGCGGTTGCCCCCGGCACGGTAATTATCACCGAGACGAACGTTCCGCATAAAGATAACGTCTCTTACTTCGGTAACGGCGAAAATGAAGCGCAGATGGTTTATCAGTTCTCGTTGCCTCCGCTGGTGCTGCATGCGGTGCACAGCCAGGATGTCACCACGCTGAGCCAGTGGGCTGCGTCGCTGGCGTTGCCTTCCACAAAAACCACCTGGTTCAACTTCCTGGCCTCACATGACGGCATTGGTCTTAACCCATTGCGCGGAATTTTACCGGAGTCGGAGATCCTCTCGCTTGTAGAAAAGCTCCAGACCGAAGGTGCGTTGGTTAACTGGAAAAATAACCCGGATGGCACACGAAGCCCGTATGAAATTAACGTGACCTATCTTGATGCCTTAAGTACGCGAGAAAGTCATGATAGCGAACGCATTGCCCGGTTTATTCTGGCCCACGCTGTCCTGTTAAGCTTCCCCGGCGTGCCTGCAGTTTATATTCAGAGTATTCTCGGCTCCCGAAATGATTATGATGGCGTAGAGTGCCTGGGATATAACCGTGCGATAAATCGTGAAAAATATGCCGCGGGTCAAATTGATTTCGCGCTTGAAGATAAAAATAGTCTCCGTTATCAGGTTTACAGTGCGTTAAGTCAATTAATCGTATTGCGCCGGGCGGAAAAAACATTCCATCCTGACAGTGAGGCTTATTTCAGTGCGTCAGGGAAGCATGTTTTAAAAATTGTCCGCGTGGCGGATTGTGGTGAGAAAATAACAGCGTTGTTTAATTTCAGTGATAATTCTCAAACGGTTGAGTCCGATATTCACTCGGGAAGGGAATTGATTAGCGGAAAAGATATTACCGACACGACTCTGATCCTAAATCCATGGCAGGTATTGTGGATTAAAGAAAACTAAAAAGGACCTTAAACATGAAAATACCCAGAATTGTGCTGATATCAGCACTGGTTTCGTGCGCCCTGTTATCAGGCTGTAAGGATGACAAAGCGTCCTCTGTCACCATTGAGTTTATGCACTCGTCGGTAGAGCAGGAGCGTCAGGCCGTTATTACGAAACTGATCGAAAAATTCGAGAAAGAGAACCCGGGCATCACGATAAAACAGGTACCGGTAGAAGAGGATGCCTACAACACCAAGGTGATTACGCTGGCGCGAACCGGCGCGCTGCCTGAAGTGATTGAGGTCAGCCATGACTATGCAAAAGTGATGGATAAAGAACAGCTTCTGGATCGTGACGCAATCGCTGAAGCAATTAAGGCGGTGGGGGAAAACACCTTCTATGACGGCATCTTGCGCGTTGTTCGCACGGAAGATGGCGCAGCCTGGACGGGCGTGCCGATCAGCGCCTGGCTCTCCGGCGTGTGGTACCACAAAGATGTGCTGGCCGCGGCGGGCATTGAGGAGCCGCATAACTGGGAACAGCTTCTGCAAGCCAGCCAGCGCCTGAACGACCCGGCTAAAAAACATTACGGCATCGCGTTACCGACTGCGGAAAGCGTGATGACCGAACAGTCGTTCTCTCAGTTTGCCCTTTCCGGTGGCGCGAACGTGTTTGATGCAAAAGGGAATGTCGACATCGATACCCCGGAAATGGCCAAAGCGCTGGCGTTTTATAAAGCGCTGGCTGCGACCACCATGCCGGGTTCGAACGATGTTATGGAGATCAAAGACGCCTTCATGAACGGTTCTGCGCCGATGGCGGTTTACTCCACCTACATCCTGCCCGCCGTCTACAAGGACGGAAACCCTGCCAACCTGGGCTTCGTTGTCCCGACTGAAAACTCTTCGGCGGTGTACGGCATGATCACCTCGCTGACGATCACCACCGGACAAACCGAAGAGGAGACCAAAGCGGCCGAGAAGTTTGTTACCTGGATGGAACAGGCTCAAAACGCGACGGACTGGGTCATGATGTCGCCGGGCGCGGCGCTGCCGGTAAACAAAGGGGTGGTGGGCACGGATACCTGGAAAAACAACGACGTGATTAAAGCGTTTGGGCAGTTGCCATATGAGCTGATCGCACAGTTCCCGAACGTGCAGGTGTTTGGCGCGGTTGGGGATAAAAACTTCACCCGCATGGGCGACGTGACGGGCTCCGGCATTATCAGCTCCATGGTGCATAACGTCACGGTGGGGCAGAAGGACCTTAACACAACGTTAAGCAGCAGCCAGAAGCGACTGACTGATCTCATTACACAACGATAGGAGCGCTCTGCGGAAGGAAATTATGAAGACGTTGTTTTCTGGTCGTTCAGATATGCCTTTCGCCATGCTGCTGTTGGCCCCCAGCCTGATTCTGCTGGGGGGCCTGGTGGCCTGGCCAATGATTTCCAATATTGAAATCAGTTTTTTACGCTTGCCGCTCAATCCGCGCATTAGCGCCGTGTTTGTCGGCCTGGACAATTACATTCGCATCCTCGGCGATGCCGCTTTCTGGCACTCGCTGTGGATGACCTTCTGGTACACCGCGCTGGTGGTGATTGGCAGCACGGTGCTGGGGCTGGCCGTGGCCATCTTCTTTAATCGCGAGTTTCGCCTGCGTAAGACGGCACGTTCACTGGTGATTTTATCCTACGTCACGCCGTCTATTTCGCTGGTGTTTGCCTGGAAATACATGTTCAACAACGGCTACGGCATTGTGAACTATCTGGGCGTAGACCTGTTGCATCTGTATGACCAGGCGCCGCTGTGGTTCGACAACCCGAACAGCAGCTTCGTACTGGTGGTGCTGTTCGCGATCTGGCGTTACTTCCCGTACGCGTTTATCTCGTTCCTGGCGATTTTACAGACGATTGATAAATCCCTGTATGAAGCGGCGGAAATGGACGGCGCGAATGCCTGGCAACGTTTTCGGATCGTCACGCTGCCCGCGATTATGCCGGTGCTGGCCACGGTGGTCACGCTTCGCACCATCTGGATGTTCTACATGTTTGCTGACGTCTACCTGCTGACCACGAAGGTCGATATTCTGGGCGTCTATCTTTACAAAACCGCATTCGCTTTCAACGACTTGGGTAAAGCAGCGGCCATCTCTGTGGTGCTGTTCGTGATCATCTTCGCTGTGATTCTGCTGACCAGAAAAAGGGTGAACCTCAATGGCAACAAATAAACGCGTACTGAGCCGTATTGGTTTTTATCTCGGGCTGGCGGTATTTCTGATCATCACGCTTTTCCCGTTCTTCGTGATGCTAATGACGTCGTTTAAGAGTGCGAAAGAGGCAATCTCGCTCCATCCGACCATTCTGCCGCAGGCGTGGACGCTGCAGCATTACATCGACATCTTTAACCCGCTGATCTTCCCGTTTGTGGATTACTTCAGAAACAGCATGGTGGTGTCGCTGACCTCATCGGTGATTGCCGTGTTTCTCGGTACGCTGGGCGCTTACGCCTTGTCCAAGCTGCGTTTTAAGGGACGCACGACGATCAACGCGAGTTTTTACACCGTCTACATGTTCTCCGGCATCTTGCTGGTGGTGCCGTTGTTCAAAATCATCACCGCGCTTGGGATCTACGACACCGAGCTGGCGCTGATTATCACCATGGTGACGCAGACGTTACCGACGGCGGTGTTCATGCTGCGCAGCTACTTCGACACCATCCCGGACGAAATAGAAGAAGCCGCAATGATGGACGGCCTTAACCGCCTGCAAATCATCTTCCGTATTACCGTACCGCTGGCGATATCCGGGCTCGTATCGGTGTTTGTTTACTGCTTCATGGTGGCGTGGAACGACTATCTGTTTGCGTCCATTTTCCTGTCCAGCGCCAGCAACTTCACCTTGCCGGTCGGGCTGAACACGCTCTTTAGCACACCCGATTATATCTGGGGTCGCATGATGGCGGCATCGCTGGTGACGGCACTTCCGGTGGTCATTATGTACGCCCTGTCTGAACGTTTTATTAAAAATGGTTTGACCGCCGGTGGCGTGAAGGGCTGAGGCGGCCAATTTTAACAAGGAGTCAATCATGAAAAAATTAGTTGCGACAGCGCCACGCGTGGCGGCGCTGGTGGAATATGAAGATCGTGCTGTGGAAGCACATGAAGTGAAAATTCGTGCCCGCTTTGGTGCCCCGAAGCACGGCACTGAAGTGGTCGATTTCCGCGCCGCAAGCCCGTTTATCGATGAAGAGTTCAACGCGGAGTGGCAGATGTTCACGCCGCGTGAAGAGGGCGCAGCGCGCGGAATCGAGTTCGGTAAGTTCCAGCTGGGCAACATGATTGTTGGCGACATTATTGAATGCGGTGCGGACGTCACGGAATACCAGACTGGCGATCGCGTTTGCTGCTACGGTCCGCTGCAGGAGACGGTTATCGTGAATGCCGTCAACAACTACAAGCTGCGCAAAATGCCGCAGGGCGCCTCGTGGAAGAACGCCGTCTGCTACGATCCGGCACAGTTTGCCATGAGCGGCGTGCGTGATGCCAACGTCCGCGTGGGCGACTTTGTTGTCGTGGTCGGCCTGGGAGCCATCGGACAGATTGCGATTCAGCTGGCGAAAAAAGCTGGCGCGTCAGTTGTTATCGGCGTGGATCCGATCGAACACCGCTGCGAGATCGCCCGTCGTCACGGTGCGGACCACTGCCTGAACCCAATCGGCACAGACGTTGGTCTGGAAATTAAAAAGCTGACCGGAAAGCAGGGCGCAGACGTGATCATCGAGACCAGCGGCTTTGCCGATGCGCTGCAGTCCGCGCTGCGCGGCCTCGCCTACGGCGGCACCATCTCCTACGTTGCGTTCGCTAAACCGTTCGCTGCAGGCTTTAACCTGGGGCGTGAAGCGCATTTCAACAACGCGAAGATTGTCTTCTCCCGCGCCTGCAGTGAGCCAAATCCGGATTACCCGCGCTGGAGCCGCAAGCGTATTGAAGAGACCTGCTGGGAACTGCTGATGAACGGTTATCTGAATTGTGAAGATCTGATCGACCCGGTTGTGACCTTCACCACCAGCGCTGAAAGCTACATGAAATATGTGGATCAACATCCGGAACTGAGCATCAAAATGGGCGTCACTTTTTAAGCTAAGGAAAGCAACTCATGAAAATCGCAACACAAAATCAGGCCTTTTTCCCGTCAAACATTCTGGAGAAATTCGAGTACATCAAGGCGATGGGTTTTGATGGCTATGAGATTGACGGCAAGCTGCTGGTGGAAAATCTCGCCGAGGTGAAAGCGGCGATTAAGGCCACCGGCCTGCCGGTCACGACCGCCTGCGGCGGATACGATGGCTGGATTGGTGACTTTATCGAAGAGCGTCGTCTGAACGGTTTAGCGCAGATTGAACGCATTCTGGAAGCCCTGGCCGAAGTGGGCGGCAAGGGCATTATCGTGCCTGCAGCCTGGGGAATGTTTACCTTCCGTTTGCCGCCGATGACCTCTCCACGCAGCCTGGAAGGCGACCGCAAAGCGGTGAGTGCGTCGCTGCGCTGGCTGGATGAGGTGGCCGCGCGCACCGGAACCACCGTCTACCTGGAGCCGCTGAACCGCTATCAGGATCACATGATCAACACCCTGGCTGACGCACGACGCTATATCGAAGAGAACGGCCTCAAGCACGTGCAGATCATCGGCGATTTCTATCATATGAACATTGAAGAAGATTCGCTGACGGAGGCGCTGCATCAGCATCGCGATCTGCTGGGCCATGTGCACATCGCTGATAACCATCGTTACCAGCCGGGAAGCGGTAGCCTCGATTTTGCCAGCCTGTTCGATCAGTTGCGTGCGGATAATTACCAGGGCTATGTAGTTTACGAGTGCCGCGTACGTGCTGAAGATCCCGCTCAGGCTTATCGGGATTCCCTCACTTATTTACGTGAATGCTAAGGATGACGAGCGTGATGAGTGCTTCAACAACGTCGCCACTGCGCGTCGCCATCATTGGCGCCGGGCAGGTTGCGGACAAAGTGCATGCCTCGTATTACGCCACGCGCAGTGATGTTCAGATGGTGGCTGTCATGGACAGCCGCCTCGAACAGGCACAGGCTTTTGCGGAGCGCCATGCCATACCGTCGGCGTGGCAGGACGCGTGCGCCATGCTGGAGGCGGTTAAGCCGGACGTGGTGAGCGTTTGTTCGCCAAACCGATTCCATTTTGAGCATGTGATGGCAGCGCTGGAGGCCGGCTGTCATGTGATGTGCGAAAAACCGCCTGCCATGACGCCGCAAGAGGCCGACGAGATGCGGATCGCTGCCCGCAAGGCGGGCAAAGTGCTGGCATATGACTTCCATCACCGCTTTGCGCTCGATACGCAGCTGCTGCGCGAGGCCGTGATGAACGGAACGCTGGGCGAAATCTACTTCACCTCGGCGCAGGCGCTGCGGCGCTGCGGCGTGCCGGGCTGGGGCGTCTTCACCAATAAAGCGCTGCAGGGCGGTGGGCCGCTGATTGACATTGGTATTCACATGCTGGATGCCGCGATGTACGTGCTGGGTTTCCCGGCGGTCAAAAGGGTCACGGCGCACGGTTTCCAGAGGCTGGGAACCCGGAAAAGCAGCGGCCAGTTTGGCGAGTGGGATCCTGCTCAGTTTACGGTGGAAGATGCCCTGTTTGGCACCATCGAATTCTGCAACGGCGGCATTTTGCGTCTGGATACCTCGTTTGCGCTGAATATCCGCGAGCAGTCGATCATGAATGTCGCGTTTTGCGGTGAAAAAGCGGGGGCGACGCTTTTCCCGGCACATATTTATCAGGATGACGCCGGGGCGTTACAGACCCTGATTCAGCGTGAAGAGGCTGACGATCAGCGCCATTTACGCAGCATGGAGGCCTTTGTCCGCCACGTGCAGGGAGAGCCCGTAATGATTGCAGATGCTGAACAGGGGCTGGTGATTCAGCAGCTTGTCGCGGCGCTTTATCAGTCGGCAGAAACAGGAGAAAGCGTAACATTATGCTGAGCGTGTCTGTATTAACCGATCCGGGCTTTTGTCCGCACAGTCTGAATAAGTACGCATCCACTATGGCATGCGGTAACGGCTACATGGGCATTCGCGCTGCGCATGAAGAAGATTACACCCAGCAAACCCGAGGAATGTATCTTGCGGGCCTCTATCATCAGGCGGGACGTAACGAGACCACTGAGCTGATCAATTTGCCCGATATCACCGGTATCGAGGTTGAGCTGGACGGGGTGAATTACACCCTTCTGGCCGGGGACATTCTTGAGTGGCAGCGCGAGCTGGCATTTGCCAACGGCGAACTGCATCGCCGCGTCGTCTGGCGTTCGCCCAACGGAAAGCGCTATCGCCTGGAGAGTCGTCGTTTTGTCTCTCTCGATCAGCTGCCGCTTGTGGCCATGCAGCTTGCGATCACCCCGCTGGATGCAGCCTCGCAGGTGGTGATGAAAACCGGTATTGATGCCACACAAACCAATACCGGCCGTCAGCATCTGGATGAAATTTCTGTCAGGGTATTCGACCAGCACTATATGCAGGGTGTGTATGAAACACAGGACCGGGCCGCTGATGTTGTTATCTCGGCTTTTTGTCAGCTATCAGCCGACAGCGAAAGCTGCTTTACCGCTAAAAATCGTCGGCTCTCTGCTCACTATTCCCTGACGATACCGCAGGGTGACACTGTCACGCTGGATAAGTTGGTCTGGGTGGCCCATCGCAGCGATAAAGCCCTGTCGCAGGAATCTTTCGCGCGCGGCGCGCTGGCGGATCTCAAGGTTTGTGCGGCAAGGGGATATGCCTCGCTGCTGGAAAGTTCAGCCTGCGCATGGGAAGACGTATGGCGTGACGCCAGGGTGGAAGTGGCTTCTGCAGCCCCTGACGATCAGATGGCGCTGGACTATGCCGTCTGGCATCTGACCACCATGACGCCAGCCCATGATGAGCGGAGCAGCATTGCCGCTAAGGGCTTGACCGGTGAGGGGTATAAAGGCCACGTCTTCTGGGACACCGAAATATTCCTGCTGCCTTTCCATCTTTTCACCCGTCCGCAGGTGGCCCGCAGTCTGCTGCGCTATCGCTGGCTGAACCTGGCCGGGGCCCGGGAAAAAGCCCGCCGCAACGGCTGGCCGGGCGCGCTGTTCCCGTGGGAGAGCGCCGCAAGCGGCAAAGAGGAGACGCCGGAGTTTGCAGCCATCAACATCCGTACGGGCTTACGGCAGAAAGTGGCCTCCGCCCTGGCCGAACACCACATCGTGGCGGACATTGCCTGGGCCGTTGTGGCCTACTGGCAGGCCACGCGTGATGACGCATTTATGCGCAATGAAGGGCTGACCCTGCTGGTGGAGACGGCAACGTTCTGGATGGGCCGCGCTACGGAGATTAACGGGCGCCTGGAAATTCATGATGTGATTGGGCCGGACGAATACACCGAACATGTGAATAACAACGCCTACACCAACTATCTGGCCTGGTACAACGTGGCCAGCGCATGTCGGTTTATGTCGATGTTTGAGCGTGAAGATGCCTGCTTCATGGAGAAGGCGACCACCTTCCTGGCCCGCTTGTGGCTGCCGGAAGCCGACGCCGGGGGCGTTATCCCGCAGGACGATTCGTTCATGGCGAAACCAGCGATCGATTTAAGCCGCTATAAAGCCAAAGCGGGTAAGCAGACCATCCTGCTGGATTACTCTCGCGCGGAAGTTAACGAGATGCAGATCCTCAAGCAGGCTGACGTGGTGATGCTTAACTACCTGTTGCCGGAGAAATTTACCCCCGCCCAGTGCGCGGCCAACCTGGCGTTTTACGAGCCACGTACGATCCATGACTCTTCGCTGAGCAAGGCTATTCACGGTATTGTGGCCGCCCGCTGTGGCGATACGGAAGGGGCCTACGCCTTCTGGCGCGCTGGCGTGGCTATCGATCTGGGCGACGATCCGCACAGCAGCGATGACGGCATTCATGCCGCTGCCACGGGGGCTATCTGGTCCGGCGTTATTCAGGGGTTTGCCGGCATGCAGATTGTTGAGGGCGAGCTGCACCTTGCGCCGAAGCTACCCGCTCGCTGGCGAAAACTTGCCTTCCCGCTGCGCTGGCAGAACGCTCGCCTGCACTTCACGTTTGAAAATGACGTTTTAACCATCGAGACCACCGCGCCCGTCACGTTAACCCTGTGGGGAAAAACGGTATGCGTATCGGAGCGGCAGGCAGTGTCCCGTAGGGAATTTCTTACGTCTTTTAATGGGACCGCTACCACGGAGGCCAGCCATGAAGCCTGAAGCTGTTGTATTCGATCTTGATGGGGTCATCACCGATACGGCGCATCTGCACTTTCTCGCCTGGCGTTCGGTCGCGCAGGAGATCGGCATCACTATCGATGAGGTGTTTAACGAGGAGCTGAAGGGAATTAGCCGCATGGAATCCCTGCAGCGGATCCTGCGACACGGTGGGAAAGAGGGGGCGTTTGACGACAAACAATGCCTGGCGCTGGCGGGGAAGAAAAATGCGCTCTACGTCGCATCGCTGTCGTCGTTGACCGAGGCGTCACTGCTGCCGGGCATCCGGGAGGTGCTGGCGGACATTCGGGCGGCGAAGGTCAAAATTGGGCTCGCCTCCGTTTCCCTCAACGCTCCTGGAATACTGCATGCCCTGGGTATTCATCGCGCCTTTGATTTTTGCGCCGATGCCTCCCGTATCGTCTGTTCAAAACCGGACCCGGAGATCTTCCTCGCCGCGTGTGCAGGCCTGGACGTCCGCCCCGAGGCGGCCATTGGGGTCGAAGATGCGCCCGCGGGCGTGGCGGCGATCAACGCGGCGGGCATGCTGTCGGTCGGGATTGGCTCAGGCCTGGCCCATGCGGGACTACAGCTTCATTCGACGCAGGAACTGACCTGGAAATGCCTGACCGATTTCTGGGCCTCCCGGGCGTATTGATAAGGAATTAAAAATGGCACAACTGTCACTGAAACATATTCAGAAAATTTACGATAACCAGGTCCACGTGGTGAAGGATTTTAACCTCGAAATCGAGGACAAGGAGTTTATCGTTTTTGTCGGCCCGTCTGGCTGCGGTAAATCGACGACGCTGCGCATGATTGCCGGGCTGGAGGAGATTTCCGCCGGTGAACTGGTGATCGACGGCGTTTGTATGAACGATGTGCCCGCCAAGTCACGCGACATCGCCATGGTGTTCCAGAACTATGCGCTTTACCCGCATATGACGGTCTACGACAACATGGCGTTTGGCCTGAAGATGCAGAAAATCGCCCCGGCGGTTATCGAAGAGCGCGTCAACTGGGCCGCACAAATCCTCGGCTTACGGGAGTACCTCAAGCGTAAACCCGGCGCGCTGTCCGGCGGCCAGCGTCAGCGTGTGGCGTTGGGCAGGGCGATAGTGCGGGAAGCGGGCGTGTTCCTGATGGATGAACCGCTCTCCAACCTCGATGCCAAGCTTCGCGTGCAGATGCGGGCTGAAATCAGCAAGCTTCACCAGAAGCTCAATACCACGATGATTTACGTGACCCACGATCAGACGGAAGCCATGACGATGGCGACCCGCATTGTGATCTTAAAAGACGGCATTATTCAGCAGGTCGGTGCACCGAAGCAGGTATACAACGAGCCGGCAAACATGTTTGTTGCGGGGTTCATTGGCTCGCCAGCCATGAACTTTGTTCGTGGTGCCATCGACGACCGCTATTTCGTCACGGAAACGCTGCGCCTGGCGATTCCGGAAGATAAGCTCGCTGCACTGCGAGCCGCTGGATATCAGCGTAAAGCTGTGGTCTTTGGGATCCGCCCGGAAGATATTCTCACCCAGCAGAGTAGCGGTGAAAATATCGCGGCGAAAGTCAGCGTAGCCGAACTGACCGGTGCGGAGTTCATGCTCTACGCCACCGTTGGCGGCCATGAGCTGGTGGTTCGCGCGGGAGCAGCGAATGATTATGCCGCAGGGGATAATATCGGTATCCAGTTCGATATGAATAAGTGCCATTTCTTCGACGCCGATACCGAAGCGGCTATTAGATAAGAAAGGTGTTTGCCGGAAATGCAAATTTCCGGTTTTTTGTTTGTTAATTATAAAGGGAATATTTTATGAGTACTCTACTAAAAAGTGCTGCGCTCGTGCTGTGCGCAGGGGTGAGCTGCGCACATGCAACAGAAACGGCTAAACAATGGGAATTTAATATTGGCGCGATGTATGAAATTGAAAACGTCGAAGGCCAGGGAGAAGATAAAGACGGATTATATGAACCCTCCGTGTGGTTTAATGCGACCTGGGATGCCTGGACTATTTCGCTGGCGATGTATCAGGAAGGACCGGTTGATTATAGCAGCATGACCCGTGGGACCTATTTCGACCGCCCGGAATTTGAATTACGCTATCGTTTTATTGGTACCGATGATTTCACGTTCGGTCTGACCGGTGGTTTCCGTAATTATGGCTATCACTTTAAGGATGAACACGGCGCCAGAGACGGCAGCGCAAATATGCAGCGCTACAAAATTCAGCCGGACTGGGATATTAAATTAACCGACGACTGGCGTTTCGGCGGCTGGTTTGCCATGTACCAGTTTGCCAACGATCTGGAAAAAACAGGCTATTCAGACAGCCGCGTCGAAACCGAAACGGGCTTTACCTGGACCATTAACGACACCTTTGCCGCTAAAGTGAATTACTATTTAGAGCGCGGTTTCAATATGGACGGTTCACGTAATAATGGCGAGTTCTCCACTCAGGAAATTCGCGCCTACCTGCCTATTTCATTGGGTCAGACGACCTTAACGCCTTACACCCGACTGGGGCTCGATCGCTGGTCGAACTGGGACTGGCAAGACGATCCTGAGCGTGAAGGACATGATTTCAACCGTCTGGGTATGCAGTACGCCTATGACTTCAACAACGGTTTATCCATGACGCTAGAATACGCCTACGAATGGGAAAACCATGACGAGGGTAAAAACGACCGCTTCCACTATGCGGGCGTTGGGGTAAATTACGCGTTCTGACCCGTGGGTCTTCCAGGGGCCTGGTGCCCCTGGTTTTAGCGCAGCGAGGCCGCCAGTAAAAAATGGGTATCAACCAACACTTTTTGCGGGGCGGGGTGACCCGCAATACGCCTGAAGAGAAGATCGCAGCTCTCTTCCCCCAGTTTGCGGGTGGGGATATCAAAGCCGCCTGGTGCGGGCGTTAAAATGAGAGACAGCATCGGGTCACTGTATCCGGCTATCACCACCTGTTCCGGTATCATCAGATTTAACTCGTCCGCCGCGCGATAAAGGCCGAGTAACTTCATGCTGTCGGTAGCAAATACGGCATCAGGCGGCGTGGGTGAAGAGAGCAGTTCCAGAGCCGCCTTAAGCGCACTCTCATGGGTATAACCACCATCCATGATCCAGTCCGGGTTAATCGCAATATGGTGCTTTTCCAGACTGGCTTTATAACCCGCCAGGCGATCGATCGAAACATGATATTCAAGCGGCGCATGCAGGCAGGCAATTTTCCGGCGGCCGTTTTTGATAAAGGTTTCCGTCAGCGTGGCGCTGTCATGAAAATTATCCGTGTCCACGGAATAAATATTCTGATACTCACCTTCCACTTTGCCGATAACCACTACCGGTACGCCATACGCGTCCAGCGTGGTGAAAAAGGATTCATTTGCGGGCGAACTCAGCATGATGATCCCTTTGATCATCTTCTGTTTTATTTTACTCACGCATTTCAGGAGATCGTCTTCACTGCTTTTTGAGGTTTGTAAAATAACATCGAATCCTTCTTCTTCCGCTTTTGCCGTAATGGCATGAAGAACATCGGAGAAAAAAGGATTGCCGGCAGTGGTTTTGGTTGAACGGGTCGAAATAACCATAATGGCATCGAATCCTGAAGAGGTCAGGGCACGGGCCAGTTTGTTGGGCTGATAATTTAATTCGTCAATCGCCTTCAGCACTTTGTCACGCGCTTCAGGAGAAATATTCGTTTGTTTATTCAGAACGCGGGAAACGGTTGATTTCGATACGCCCGCAACCCGTGCGATATCATAAATGGTGGGTGACATACACCTTACTCACTCAGGACTGACAGCAATGGCGTTCATCTTACTGGAGAAAAAACGGCAATAGCAATAAATAAGAATTGATAATCAACGATCTGCCCCCATTTATTGTATTCTGAAGCCATGCATTCAAGGCTTCCAGGCAACGAAGGACGGCGATGAAGCGACTTAAAAACGAAATCAATTCACTGGTAAACCGCGGCGTTGACCGTCATCTGCGACTGGCGGTGACGGGGTTGAGCCGAAGCGGTAAGACGGCGTTTATCACTGCGATGGTGAACCAGCTCCTGAACCTGCACGCCGGGGCGCGTCTGCCGTTGCTTGGCGCGGTGCGGGAAGAGCGTCTGCTGGGCGTTAAGCGCGTTCCACAGCATGATTTTGGCATTCCCCGTTTTACCTATGACGAAGGGCTGGCACAGCTGTATGGCGACCCGCCCGCGTGGCCGACGCCGACGCGAGGGGTCAGTGAAATTCGCCTTGCGCTGCGTTTCCGCTCGAATGAATCCCTGATGCGCCATTTCAAGGATACCTCCACGCTATACCTTGAAATCGTCGATTACCCCGGCGAATGGCTGCTCGACCTGCCGATGCTGGCGCAGGATTACCTCAGCTGGTCACGCCAGATGACGGGATTGCTGCAGGGGCAACGCGCCGGGTGGTCGGGCAAATGGCGACAGCTGTGCGAAGGGCTGGACCCGCTTGCCCCAGCAGATGAAAACCGTCTGGCGGCCATTGCCGACGCCTGGACGGCGTATTTACACCAGTGTAAACAGGAAGGGTTACACTTCATTCAGCCGGGGCGCTTTGTTCTGCCGGGTGATTTAGCGGGCGCGCCTGCGCTTCAGTTTTTCCCCTGGCCGGATGTGGATGGGGTTGGCGAGTCGACGCTGGCGCAGGCTGATAAGCACACTAACGCCGGTATGCTGCGCGAGCGTTACCATTACTACTGTGAGAAGGTGGTCAAGGGATTCTATAAGAACCACTTTTTACGATTTGACCGCCAGATTGTGCTGGTGGATTGTCTGCAGCCGCTCAACAGCGGGCCACAGGCATTCAACGATATGCGCCTTGCCCTGACGCAGCTGATGCAAAGTTTTCACTACGGGCAGCGGACGCTGTTCCGCCGTCTTTTCTCACCAGTGATCGACAAACTGCTCTTTGCGGCCACAAAAGCCGATCACGTCACCGTCGACCAGCATGCCAATATGGTGTCGCTGCTACAGCAGCTGGTGCAGGACGCCTGGCAAAACGCCGCCTTCGAAGGGATCGGCATGGATTGCCTTGGGCTCGCGTCCGTGCAGGCGACGCAAAGCGGGCTAATTGACCTTAACGGCGAGAAAATACCGGCATTACGCGGGAACCGGCTCAGCGACGGTGAACCGCTTACTGTCTACCCAGGCGAAGTGCCTGCGCGGCTGCCGGGCCAGGCCTTCTGGCAGAATCAGGGCTTCCAGTTTGAAGCCTTCCGCCCGCAGGCCATGAGCGTCGACAGGCCTTTACCGCATATCCGTCTGGATGCGGCGCTGGAGTTTTTGATTGGAGATAAATTGCGATGACGGAACCGTTAAAACCGCGCATTGACTTTACCGGAACGCTTGAGCAGAACCCTCAGGAGGCGTTCAAAACGGCGCAGACGTTCAGCGGTACCCAGGCCGATAACTTTGCCCCGGCGCTGCAGGACGAGCCGGCTGTTGAGGATGGTCCGGCGGAGGCGGTCGTGGACGCCGCGCTGCGTCCAAAACGCAGCCTGTGGCGCAGGATGGTCACCGCCGGTCTGGCGCTGTTTGGTGTAAGCGTGGTGGGTCAGGGCGTGCAGTGGACGATGAATGCCTGGCACACGCAGGACTGGGTGGCGCTGGGCGGATGTGCCGCAGGCGCGCTGATTGTGGGGGCTGGCGTCGGGTCGGTTGCCACCGAATGGCGTCGACTCTGGCGTCTGCGACAGCGCGCGCACGAGCGTGATGAAGCGCGGGATCTGCTCCACAGTCACGGCACCGGGAAAGGGCGCGCGTTCTGTGAAAAGCTGGCCAGCCAGGCCGGAATCGATCAGTCGCATCCGGCGCTTCAGCGCTGGTATGCCGCCATCCATGAAACTCAGAATGATCGGGAAGTAGTGACGCTCTATTCCCACATGGTACAGCCGGTGCTGGATGCTCAGGCGCGGCGCGAAATCAGCCGTTCTGCGGCGGAATCTACATTGATGATTGCCGTCAGCCCGCTGGCGCTGGTCGATATGGCCTTTATCGCCTGGCGTAACCTGCGCCTGATCAACCGTATTGCGAACCTTTACGGCATAGAGCTGGGTTACTACAGTCGGATCAGACTGTTTAAGCTGGTCCTGCTCAATATCGCGTTTGCCGGGGCGAGTGAGCTGGTGCGCGAAGTGGGCATGGACTGGATGTCGCAGGATCTGGCGGCGCGTCTTTCTGCCCGTGCGGCTCAGGGCATCGGTGCGGGATTATTGACCGCACGCCTGGGGATTAAAGCGATGGAAGTCTGCCGTCCGCTGCCCTGGATTGACGGCGATAAGCCCCGGCTGGGGGATTTCAGGCGTGAACTGATCGGCCAGCTCAAAGAGACGCTCAATAAAAAACCTTCGCCGTGAGGTTTTGTTCACTAATCGTGCTGGCTGTCAATATTTGTTGACAGCCATCTTCCCGATCACCGTGTTCTGACATATCATTTTACTGTTATTGGCTTAAAACGGTGAATTTCCCATGCGTCTTGAAGTCTTCTGTGAAGACCGTCTCGGTCTGACCCGCGAATTACTCGATCTTCTTGTTTTACGTAGCATTGATTTACGTGGCATTGAGATCGATCCTGTCGGGCGAATTTACCTCAATTTTGCCGAAATTGAATTTAATACCTTCAGCAGCCTGATGGCGGAAATCCGCCGTATCGCTGGCGTTACGGATGTACGCACCATTCCCTGGATGCCGTCCGAGCGTGAGCACCTGGCGCTGAGCGCGCTGCTGGAAGCCATGCCTGAACCGTTCCTCTCTCTGGATTTGAAAAGCAAAGTTGAGCGCGTTAACCACGCGAGCTGCCAGCTTTTCGCGCAGAGCCAGGAGAAGCTCAGCAATCATAACGCCGCGCAGCTGATCCCCGGTTTTAACTTCCAGCGCTGGCTGGACAGCAATCCGCAGAACACGCACAGCGAGCATGTGGTGATTAACGGGCAGAATTTCCTGATGGAGATCACGCCGGTCTATCTGAAAGGGGAAGGGAATACTCGCGTGTTGACCGGGGCGGTGATCATGCTGCGCTCGACGCTACGCATGGGTCGTCAGCTGCAAAACCTCTCCAGTCAGGACGTTGGCGCATTCAGCCAGATTATTGCCGTCAGCCCGAAAATGCGTCATGTGGTTGATCAGGCGCGTAAGCTCGCAAGCCTGACCGCGCCGCTGCTGATTACCGGCGATACCGGCACCGGGAAAGACCTGCTGGCTCACGCCGTGCATCTGGCGAGCCCGCGTGCGGCTAAGCCTTATCTGGCACTTAACTGTGCCTCTATCCCGGAAGATGCCGTTGAAAGCGAGCTGTTTGGTCACGCGCCGGAGGGCAAGAAAGGGTTCTTCGAGCAGGCTAACGGCGGCTCCGTACTGCTAGACGAGATCGGCGAAATGTCGCCGCGTATGCAGGCTAAGCTGCTGCGTTTCCTGAACGACGGCACGTTCCGCCGCGTTGGTGAGGATCACGAAGTGCATGTGGACGTGCGCGTCATTTGCGCCACCCAGAAGAACCTGGTGGAACTGGTGCAAAAGGGGATCTTCCGCGAGGATCTCTATTACCGCCTTAACGTCCTGACGCTGAACATTCCGCCGCTGCGCGATTGCCCGCAGGACATCATGCCGCTTACGGAGCTGTTCGTCGCCCGCTTTGCCGATGAGCAGGGGGTTCCTCGTCCGAAGCTGTCTGCCGATCTGGGCACGGTGCTTATGCGCTACGGCTGGCCGGGGAACATTCGTCAGCTCAAAAACGCCGTATATCGTGCGCTGACCCAGCTTGAAGGGTATGAGCTGCGCCCGCAGGATATCCTGTTGCCGGATTACGACGCCGGAACGGTATCGGTAGGGGAAGAGGCGATGGAAGGGTCGCTTGATGACATCACCAGCCGTTTCGAGCGTTCTGTGCTGACGCAGCTGTACCGCAGCTATCCCAGCACCCGCAAACTGGCAAAACGCCTGGGCGTCTCGCACACCGCGATCGCCAATAAGCTACGTGAGTATGGTTTGAATCATAAGAAAGGTGACGAATAACAAAAAAGCCTCTGCAAAGAGGCTTTTTACTTTTCACTTTAGATTTATTCCTTCGCCAGCGGCGTGTTAACGATGTCTGTTTTTGTCTCGCCCTGAATCGACGCAATCCTGCTTTCAACCTCTTTCACCTGCTGCGGGCTGTGGAGCAGGGTATAGGTCAGATCAAACTGCGCGCTGGCGCCAGGCTGCAGCTGCTTAACCCGCTTCTGTTGGCGTTCAATCGTCACGGGGTAGGCGTAGCTGGTACCCGGTTCGATGCCCGTGACATAACCCTGCTTCAGCGTATCGGTGTTTTTCCATAAGGTCAGCACGGGCAGCTGGCGCGTATCAAACTGGATGGATGCGCCTTTATCTCCGGCTTTATTGACCACCGCCGCGAGCGTTTCGTGGTTGTTGTCGGCGAGCGGCTGAATGTTAAAGACCATCTCATCAAAGCCTTTTGTCGGCCCGGCATAGGTTTGCCAGTCGTTAACGCCCGCTTTGGCGTAGTCATTGAATGGGCTCACGCTCGCCGCTGGCGCAAGGAAACGTGCGCCTTCTTCGAGGATCGGCGTCCCGAAGTTGCTGTGATAGATGATTTGGTAATCGTGAGGGTAATCGGCATGGTTGGTCAGAACATCATGCAGGCTGAACTGGTTGGTTCCGGGAACGTAGCGCAGTTCGGTCATGGTCTGCAGATCCACTTTTTTGAACGTGCTCTCTTTGATCAAACCCCGAACGCGGATCTCATGCGGGGCGGCATCCGCCACCTCAACTTCCACCTGTGATACCGGGGTATTCCCGGCCCTGCCATGCAGGGTGTAAATTTGCCCGTCCGCCGTGACAGGGTGACCTGTCCACTCGTAGCCACAGCGCACCATCATCTCGTTGAAACCATCCAGCCAGCCGAGACCGTTGCGGCTCTCAAGGTTGATATAAGCCGGATTCACGACCTCTTTGACAGGGGAATCCCACCCCAGTCGGGTGCCAAACCCTTCAACGTGTAGAAGGTTCATGCCGCGTGTCGGGCTCAGGGTAATCGTCAGGCCATCTTTACTGCTAATAATGATGACTTTACTGCCTTCCTGCTTGCCGCCGTGCAAGACTTTTTGCTCAATGCTGAACGTCTGATCTTTAACTTTCAGCTCATCACTGGAAATCTTCCAGTTTCCTTTCTCTACGCTGCTTTCAGCACTTGTCAGCACCCAGGTTTTAGCCGCGGCATGGCCAGAAACCAGGACCGCCAGGAGCGTAAAAGCGAATTTGATCTTCATATTTTATCCTTTTTGCTGAAACGATTATTTACTTTCGTAAGCAAATCTAATGTTTAGACAAAAAGGGAAATGTGATGGGCTTCACTGAGGTTAAAATTAGGTGATTTTAACAATTAGAATGCGTTAATGATCACGTGGATGTTACGTGTTGCTGTCTTTATTGCATGATTTTTGTGATCGATGAATATTTTAGCTTTAACGATTCAGCTATTTTCTAATAAAAAACCCCGCCGTGGCGAGGTTGAGAATAAGTTGTATAGAATGCTAAGGACTTATTATGCTTTCAGCACGTCCAGCGCGGCAGTGTAGTCCGGCTCGGTGGTGATTTCGTTAACCAGTTCGCTGAAAACGACAGTGTCGTTTTCATCAAGAACCAGTACAGCACGTGCTGCCAGACCCTTCAGTGGGCCTTCCGCGATGCTGACGCCGTAGTTCTCGAGGAAATCAGCGCTGCGCAGGGTGGAAAGGGTGATAACGTTGCTCAGGCCTTCGGCACCGCAGAAACGGGACTGGGCAAACGGCAGGTCAGCGGAAATGCACAGCACCACGGTGTTGTCCATTTCAGTCGCCAGCTGGTTGAATTTACGCACGGATGCGGCACAAACGCCGGTATCAATGCTTGGGAAAATGTTCAGTACTTTGCGTTTGCCCGCAAACTGAGCCAGTGTGACGTCAGACAGATCTTTAGCCACCAGAGTAAAAGCCTGCGCTTTGCTGCCAGCCTGCGGAATGGAACCTGCTACAGCAACCGGGTTGCCCTGGAAATGAACGAGTTGTGACATAGATATCTTCCTGTTTACATATAGTTAACGTCGTGGCTAGTGTATGCCATCAGCAGATAACACGGCAAACCAAATTTTTCGCCTTTCCGGGCCGCAAGGAGTCAGTGATGAGAAGCGTTAAGGTCTATGAAGAAGCCTGGCCATTGCATACCCCGTTTGTGATCTCTCGCGGCAGCCGAAGTGAAGCCAGCGTGGTCGTGGTCGAAATCGAAGAAGAGGGGTTTAAAGGCGTCGGGGAATGTACGCCTTACCCGCGCTATGGGGAAAGTCTGGCATCCGTGATGGCGCAGATCATGACCCTGGTACCTGACCTGCAAAAAGGCCTCACGCGCGAGGCGTTACAGCAGCGCTTATCCGCCGGGGCGGCGCGCAACGCCATCGACTGTGCGCTCTGGAGCCTTGAAGCCGCTAAGCAGCAAAAATCGCTGACGTCATTGCTGGGCGTGGTCGTGCCGGAGTCCGTCGTGACCGCGCAAACGGTCGTGATTGGGGAGCCCGAGCAGATGGCCGCCAGTGCGAAAGCGCTCTATGACGCCGGGGCCACGCTGTTAAAAGTGAAGCTCGACGATCGTCTGATCAGCGAGAGGATGGTCGCCATTCGCTCGGCGGTGCCGTCAGCCACGCTCATTGTTGACGCCAACGAGTCGTGGCATCCCGAAGGGCTGGCCGCGCGATGCCAGCTGCTGGCCGATCTGGGCGTGGCGATGCTGGAGCAGCCTCTGCCGGCAAAAGAGGATGCGGCGCTGAAGAATTTTATCCATCCGTTGCCCGTCTGTGCGGATGAAAGCTGTCATACCCGTGAGAATTTGAGCGCGCTTAAGGGCAGCTATGACATGGTCAATATCAAACTCGACAAGACTGGCGGACTGACTGAAGCCCTGGCCCTGGCGGCGGACGCCCGGGCGCAGGGGTTCGCCCTGATGCTGGGATGCATGCTTTGCACCTCGCGGGCGATCGGTGCGGCGCTGCCGCTGGTCAATCAGGTCCGTTTCGCCGATCTGGATGGCCCGACGTGGCTGGCCGTTGACGTTTCACCGGCGCTTAATTTTACAAGCGGCGTACTTCACCTCTGAGGCTGCCAGCGCAACAGATCCATCATTGCCTTTAAGTATTTTTCGCTGGCTTCGTCGGAGGAGATCGCCGGGAACTCAGCGGTGATGCAGGGCAGGCTCAAGTCGGCGCACCAGCTGCCGAATGAACCGGGTGTTTCATAGCCCACGCTGGTGACGAGCGGCAGGTCGAACGCCTGGGCCAGCCATGCGCCCAGGTCAGAGTGGCGCGGATCTTCAATGCAGGCCAGCGGATCGTGGAAGGAGACAACCCAGGCGGGGTGGATCTTATGGATAAGCTGGCACAGCGCCTGCGTTTCCGGCTCCGATCCGGGTTTATCGCCCGTGAGCAGCACCACGTCCCGCTCCTCGGCGGAGCTGTTCCAGCGATAAACCGTTTCTCCGGCGCGCCAGTTTGCTGCAGGGAAATTACGGTTCAGGTCGATTCCTCGCGCATTCGCCCGTAATCCAAGCTGACAGCCGTCCGGATTCACGGCAAGAATCACGTGGTGACGTCGCAATGCCGGGGTCAGCGTCCGCAGCGCGCACGAGAGCGTGACGACAGACGAGTTCTCATCTCCGTGCGTGCCGGCAATAACCAAACCGCTGTCGCGATCGGCATCGGGGGCCGGGAACCAGATCAGCGATGCGCCTAAAAATGAGCGGCCATATTGTTCAGCGCCCGGAGGGAAGGCGCCGCGTTCCGCGCGGGGTCGGGTGATTGCCATACGATATCCTGATAACGAAGTCTCTACAGGCAGTGTTGTGCAAAAGCCGCTGTTAATCAAATAGTTTCCTTAACGGCTGAGAATTGCCTTAAATCACTATTCAGGCGTAAGTTGTTTGCATTTCTTACTGTCGAAACAAATAATTACGCATCTGCTTTTTACCTGAATTTTTTAAAGGGGATCTTATGAAGCATCCTGTTTCGCGTCTTTTTGCCGCACTGTGCCTGTGCGGACTCTCTTCACTCTCATACGCTGCTGATGTGCCACAGGGCACGGTGCTGGCGCAAAAACAGGAGCTGGTCAGACACATTAAAGACGAACCGGCTTCGCTCGATCCCGCAAAAGCGGTGGGGTTGCCAGAGATTCAGGTGATTCGCGATCTTTTCGAAGGGCTGGTAAATCAGAATGAGAAAGGGGAACTGACTCCGGGCGTGGCGACGCGCTGGCAGAGCAACGATAACCGAATCTGGACGTTCACCCTGCGCGATAACGCAAAATGGTCTGACGGTACGCCGGTTACCGCGCAGGATTTTGTCTACAGCTGGCAGCGTCTGGTTGATCCGAAAACGACCTCTCCGTTTGCCTGGTTTGCGGCGCTGGCAGGCATCAGCAACGCGCAGGCCATTATTGATGGTAAAGCGGCGCCAGATACCCTGGGCGTGACGGCGGTGGATGCCAGAACGTTGCGCGTCCAGCTGGATAAACCGCTACCGTGGTTTAGCAACCTAACGGCAAACTTCGCCTTCTATCCGGTGCAAAAAGCCAATGTTGAAAGCGGGAAAGAGTGGACGCGTCCGGGAGCGCTGGTCGGTAACGGGGCCTACGTTCTGAACGCGCGCGTGGTGAATGAAAAACTGGTTGTCGTGCCGAACACCCACTACTGGGACAATGCGAAAACTGTCCTGCAAAAAGTGACCTTTATTCCGATTAATCAGGAATCGTCCGCCACGAAACGCTATCTGGCAGGGGATATCGATATTACCGAATCGTTCCCGAAAAACATGTATCAGAAGCTCCTGAAGGATATTCCTGGCCAGGTGTATACGCCGCCTCAGCTCGGGACCTATTACTACGCGTTTAACACACAAAAGGGCCCGACCGCCGATGCCAGGGTCCGTCTTGCGCTGAGCATGACTATCGATCGCCGCATTATGGCGGATAAGGTACTGGGTACCGGCGAGAAACCGGCCTGGCATTTCACCCCTGACGTGACGGCGGGCTTCACGCCTGAACCTTCACCGTTTGAGCAGATGTCCCAGCAGGAGCTGAACGCTCAGGCCAAAACCTTGCTCCAGGCCGCAGGCTACGGCCCTCAGCGTCCGCTGAAGCTGAACCTGCTGTACAACACGTCGGAAAACCACCAGAAAATCGCCATTGCGGTGGCGTCCATGTGGAAGAAAAACCTCGGTGTGGATGTCAAGCTGCAAAATCAGGAGTGGAAAACCTACATCGACAGCCGCAACACCGGCAATTTTGATGTGATCCGCGCGTCATGGGTGGGGGATTACAACGAGCCCTCGACCTTCCTGTCCCTGCTGACCTCTACCCACAGCGGCAATATCTCGCGTTTCAACGACCCGGCTTACGATAAAATTATCCACCAGGCGACGCTCGAAACCACGGCGAAAGCGCGTAATACGGACTACAACATGGCGGAGAAAATCCTCATGGAGAAAGCGCCGATCGCGCCTATTTACCAGTACACCAACGGTCGTCTTATTAAGCCGTGGGTGAAAGGGTATCCGATTAATAACCCTGAAGACGTGGCGTATAGCCGGACGATGTATATTGAGAAGCACTGATGGTTAATGCGAACTGGCGCACGTGAGCGCCAGTTTTACCATGGATGATACCGCGCTGTGCTTTCCGGCAGCGATGAGACCGGGACGTATTATTCTAACAACGCATTAAACTTCGCCAGCCACTGCGGATGGGCGGGCCACGCGGGAGCCGTCACCAGGTTGCCGTCGACATGTGCCTGATCGATGCCGATCGTGGCGTAGTGTCCCCCCGCGAGACGGACCTCAGGTGCACACGCCGGGTAGGCGCTACAGGTACGGCCTTTCAGGATGCCCGCGGCGGCAAGCAGCTGCGGGCCATGGCACACCGCTGCAATCGGTTTGCGCGCGGCGTCAAACGCCTGTACCAGCTTTAACACATCCTCATTTAGCCGCAGATACTCGGGCGCTCTCCCGCCGGGGATGAGCAGCGCGTCGTAGTCCTGCTCCTTTACGGCGGAAAAGTCGGCGTTGAGGGTAAAGCGGTGACCGGGTTTTTCGCTATAGGTCTGGGCGCCGTCGAAATCATGGATTGCCGTTATGATGTAGTCGCCCTTCGGTTTGTCGGGGCAGACGGCATCCACCTGATGACCAACCATCTGTAACGCCTGAAAAGGCACCATGGTTTCGTAATCTTCGGCGTAATCGCCAACCAGCATCAGGATCTTCTTGCTCATCATTCCTCTCCCTTGTCATTAAAGATGATTAAGATATAGCCTGGCGTGGCTGAAATGCCGGAAATAAAAAAGCCCGTCAGAACACGGGCAACATAAGCAAGTGAATAAGTGATTCGTTATCAACGTAGTTGGAGGATAACGACGCGTATCTTACGCGGCCGTCAGGCTGGCAGATACCTGACAAATTCGGTAGGTGAAACACGATATTAAACGTGCGTTAAGGGGC
Organism: Enterobacter cloacae complex sp. 2024EL-00227; assembly: GCF_043945315.1. Taxonomy (NCBI): domain Bacteria; kingdom Pseudomonadati; phylum Pseudomonadota; class Gammaproteobacteria; order Enterobacterales; family Enterobacteriaceae; genus Enterobacter; species Enterobacter cloacae complex sp. 2024EL-00227. Next base: position 199,636 of record NZ_JBIMQP010000003.1, on the reverse strand, counting down.
GTCGAAGGTCGGGTAAAGACTATTTTCGAGAAACTCGACGAGATACCAGATTTCCCCGCTAAAAATAAACCAGAAGCCAAATATAATAAGGAGCAAAATAATTAAGGTGAGTATTATTTCTGTTTTGCCCATTGCAGATTTTACCCACCTGACGTTAATTTATTCGAGGCAGGCATTGTAGCGGGGCTTTCCCGTATACTCCAGTTTCATGCTGCAAGGACTTTATTGCGCCCATCATTTTTAGCGCGATACAGCGCATCGTCTACACGCTTAAACAGCTCATCAATCGTCTCCCCCGGGTTATGTCGCGCCACGCCAATGCTGACGGTAAACCGTGGTAAGCCCGGAATCGTAATGCGGGCAACGGCTGCACGGATCGACTCGGCAATCTGCAACGCGGTGTCGAGAGAGGTATGCGGCAGCAGGATGACGAACTCTTCGCCCCCCCAGCGGAACACCATGTCGTTCTCCCGACTACAGGCTTCCAGCGTTCGGGAGAGGGCAATAAGCACCTCATCGCCCTTCAAATGACCAAACAGGTCGTTGATGTTTTTGAAGTGATCGGTGTCAACCAGCAGCAGGCTAAACTGCTGCTGGGCAGGTCGATTATTGAGATTGTTGGGGTCGGTAATCGCGTAGAACTGGCGTCGGTTGAGTAACCCGGTCATGGAGTCACGTAACGCGGCATGTTCCAGCTCTTGCTCCAGTCTTTTTTGCTCGGTGATATCGTGGATGATGCACAGCATCAGCTTGTCACCGTAGATCTCAATGGGTCCGGCATACGTCTGAACATGGCGGGTGGAACCATCGGCAAGGCGGTGAACAAAGTTGAGCGGCTTATGGCCGCCGGGCAGCGCGGCAATCGCAGTCATAATGGGCATCACGTCTCGCCCCAGGGTATTGATTTCCCAGGTATGCTTGCTGCACATACCATCATGCGAGTAACCGTAAAAATTGAGCGCAGCCAGGTTGGCATCAACAATCTGACCATCGCGGGCAGGATCGATTAACAGCATCGGCGCGCTGTTGGTCTGAAAAAAACGGGCGTAAAACCCCTGTTTTTTTCGCCGGTAGGTTGCGGAGCGGCTGGCCTTCAGTCCTGAGAGGATATGTTGGGCGATCCCCTCGAAGACAATCACATCTCCCCAGGGGGCGTAACGGGCAAGCGAGAGACGACAGCTTAACGGCGTATCCTGCCCATCCCGGCTTCTTATTGTCCAGATTTCGACGATCTCCTGCTCGGTTTTCAGTTCAGGTACATACATCGACAGGAGAGCTTGTGCATTCGCGGAATAGATGCCTTTACGCAGCTGATCGAGCGTCTTATCTCCCATAAGCTGCGTTGCGACCACGTTCGCAAAAACGATCTCTTCCGAAACGGGTGAAATAAGCCACACGGGTGTTTTAATAACGTTCAGCGCTTCAAAACCGTTTTGCGACATAGGCATTTCCTGTTCATCGGCTTAATACGCCTGACAATCATGACAGACGTGACTCGTGTGTTCTGCTTTGAAACATACTCTACTAAACCCCGTCAGGCATGGTTTTTTTGTGAAATAAATGCGGCGTCCGTTTGAATTTTATTAAGGGGGATAATTTGCCTTTCTGAGTTTATCTGCAGAAGCAACCACGGCACCTGTTCGGCAGGTAAGGGGCGGGAGAAGAGGTAACCCTGCAGGTAGTCGCAGCCGAGACGGGTGAGAACCGCCTGCTGTTCTTCCGTTTCAATCCCTTCTGCCACCACGTTCATCTCCATGGTGCGGGCGATACTCATGATGGTTTCAACCAGCTTGTAGGTTTTTTCATTTTCCAGCATCGACGTTACAAAGCTTTTGTCAATCTTGAGCTCTTTTGCCGGCAGCACGCTCAGCATCAGCAGGTTGGAGTAGCCCGTACCAAAATCATCAATCGAGACGGTGATCCCCGCATGATTAAAAGCGTTGAGCAACTCAATGCTGCGGTCGAGATTTTTCAGCGCGGTGCTCTCCGTGACCTCAAGGATCAGCCTGGACGGGGACAAGTTATATTTTTCCAGCATCGACGATACGATGTGGAAAATGTCTGGCTGCTCGAACTGGACGGGGGATAAGTTGAGCGATAACGTCCACTGGCTGAACCCTTGTTCAGTCCAGAAATGCAGCTGTCGACATGCCGCTTCAATGGCCCAGTTGCCCACCGGAATAATTAAGCCGGTTTGCTCCAGCGAGGGGATAAACAGACCAGGCAGCACAACGCCTTGCTCAGGGTGCCGCCAGCGCAACAGGGCTTCAAAACCATGGATAGTCTTCTCTTGCGCATACCAGGTTGGCTGGTACCACAGTTCAAACTGATCGCGCTCAAGCGCCTGAGAGAGCTCCTGAAGAAAACCGGGTTTTGCCGGGATTGCTGTCGACATCTCGGTTCTGTAACGCGCCCAGCCGTTGCGGCCGTCGTCTTTGACGTGATGCAGGGCTGCATCTGCTTTGAGTTTCAGTTCATGCAGCGTTTCGCCATCCTGAGGATAGAGGCTGACGCCCGCACTCATTGTCGTGTTAAGCGTATGACCACAGATCGAAAGAGGACGTCGCACATCCTCGAGCAGCGACGCGAGCAGGGCGTTGAGTTTGTCGTCGTCACATTCCGGCACCAGCAGGATAAAAGCGTCTCCTCCCAGCCTTGCCAGGGTCATCTCACGCGAGAGCCGGGAAGTGATGCGCTGTGCGACGGTGATCAATAACTCATCGCCGACGCTGTGACCCCAGGTATCGTTGACGCGTTTGAAGTGATCGACGTTCAGGAAAATAACGGCAAATTGCCTGTTGCTCAGCAACGCGCTGCGCAGGCAGTCCTGCATGCGGAGATCCATCTGATGGCGATTCGCGAGTCCGGTGAGCGCATCAAAGCGCGCCTGGAGCTCAAGCTGCCGATTGAGTTGTCGAAGATTATCCGTCAGCCGGCCGGTGCGACGGTGAGAATCGATAAGGGAAATAATTAACATCACGCCAAGCAGGCAGAGCGTGGTGACAGAAACCCAGATGGATAACCCCAGCTCGCCGATCCCGCCGGGGAGGGTATGCGACATTTCCGGGTAATGCGCAGCGCTCATGCCGGTATAGTGCATCGCACAAATGGCGGCGCCCATGACCAGGGCGGCGAGAAGGCGCTCGATAAAAACCCCTTTGTCTCGCAGGCGGAAAGCCAGCCACAGCGCCGTGCCGGACGCCACCACGGCAATGACCACCGACAACCCCACAATACGGCGATCCCAGATAATGCTGCCATCCAGCATCAGGGCAGCCATACCGATATAGTGCATAGATACCACGCCTGCGCTCAGGATAGCCGTGGCAACGATCGGTCGAAACGAAGAACGTTTTTTTCCCGCGACGGCAATATCAAGGGCCGTGGTCGACGCAATAATCGCGACGCCCAGAGACGCAAGGGTTAACCAGAGGTCATAGCGCATCATCATCGGCATCTGCATCGACAGCATGCCGATAAAGTGCATCGACCAGATGCCGATCCCCAGCGTCATACCCCCGGCAATGCGCCAGAACAGGGCAGCCTTTCGGCTGGAAAGGGGAATCTTTCCGGCACTGTCCAGCGCCACAAAGGAGGCGATAAAGGCCACCAGATAAGAGATAGCGATTAACACAGGGTCCCACGATATATTGAGCATTATGCAATCCCACGCCTGAGAGGGTTACCGATTTCGCCTGCCGGGCACATCTTAATCTGGCAACGAACATGCGCATTCAAACAATATTAGTTATTTATCGTGAAGCGTGACCAGTCATATTAATACTCTACATCGCATTAAGAATATAAAATATATTCTCATTGTTAACGTATTAAGCATTGCTAAACAAGAGCGAATAAAAGTAGCAAAGCTCCTTAAATATAACGGCGATTGTATCGGTTCGCCGCAGCGGATGGTATCGCTTAACGTGGCGGCAGACCAGTATCACAGCATGCTGCGAAGAACATTTTCACTAATACGCTTTTTTCATCTGACTTAAGCTAAATCCCAGGTTGCTAACGGCGAAACAACAAACCCGTGAAGTTTCCGAGGAAAAACGTTTGTGCCAATGCTATAAGTCTAGATGCCGACCAAAATATAAAATGTGGGTATCATCATGCTAAGAAATATTAGTGTCCGAACCTTTATTATCGGGTTCCTTTTATCGCTATTTTTGGTAAACGCAGGTGTCGTTGTTCTAATTTCCAGCAAGCCCTCTCTCTTTATTTCCCTTAACGCTATCAATTTCGTTGCGCTATTTTTGCTTTGGGTCTATATGACCCGGTATCTTGTGACGCCGATCAATACGGTGAAGAAAAGTATTGAAGAGGTGACTGCCGGCAACCTGGGGGTTTCTATCCCGGAGTTTGGCAATAACTGTGCGGGGCGACTCATTCCCGGGATCAACAGCCTGTCCGGCAACATTGCGACGCTGGTGCGTGAGATCAGGGCGTCATCGCAAACCGCCATGACCTTATCGGATCAGCTCTCGACACGTAGCGCTCAGCTCTCGGTAAAAACCGAACAGCAGTCCGCGTCTTTAGTGCAAACCGCAGCCAGCATGGAGCAAATGGCGGCGAGCACTAAAAATAACGCCGATAACACCCGCCTGGCGAGTGAACAGGCGAATATGGCGACGCTGCAGGCGCGTAAGGGCGGGGAGCTGATGGGGCAGGTTGCCAACAATATGCAGTCCATAACCGAATGCGCCCAGCAGATGACGGAGATCATTTCGCTGATTGACGGCATTGCGTTCCAGACCAATATTCTGGCGCTCAACGCGGCCGTTGAGGCGGCAAGAGCGGGCGACCATGGAAAAGGTTTTTCTGTCGTTGCGGAAGAGGTCAGAAACCTGGCGCACCGCAGCGCAGAGGCCGCGAAGAATATCAAAGCGCTGATTGAAGTCACCAGCAGTAACGTCACGCAGGGCGCGACCGTGGTGTCGCAGGCAGAGAAGAATATGCATGAAATCGTGACGGGCTCGGGAAACGTCAGTCGCTTAATGGATGAAATCTCCGCGTCGACGTCTGAGCAGGAGAAAGGTATTTCCCAGATCACGCTGGCGCTATCGGAGCTGGAGCGGGTCACGCAAAGCAACGTGGCGATGGCGGAGGAACTCAACGGCTCCTCGGATGTACTGCGCAATCAGGTGATTGAACTCCAGGCCCGCACGCGGAATTTCAGATTGGATCACGGGTCTTCGTCCCCATTACCGACCTGCTCACCCTCCTTCCTCCAGCAGCCAGAACACTCTCTCTGAAAGCGACACGAAGCCTGGCATGCCAGGCTTTTTTCATACATCTGCCCACCCAGCTCAATTCCCGAGCGATTTCAGCGCGATGGAATACATAGTTGTTGCTTAACCCCTCATGAAAGCTAGACTGACACCGAAAGAGTTAAAAAGGTGGAGGTGCTGTGGAAAGCATTAAAGGATCTGAACTTAACGTTCCTGACGCAGTTTTTGCGTGGGTGCTGGACGGCCGCGGCGGTGCTCGACCGCTGGAAGATAATGATGTGATCGACAGTGCGCATCCCTGCTGGCTGCATCTGAACTATACCCATCCGGACAGCGCTGACTGGCTGGCGTCGACCCCGCTCTTGCCCAATAACGTGCGCGATGCGCTGGCGGGTGAAAGCCTGCGGCCCCGCGTAAGCCGCATGGGTGACGGGACGCTGATTACCCTCCGCTGTATTAACGGCAGCACGGATGAACGTCCGGATCAGCTGGTGGCGATGCGGGTCTATATGGACGATGGGCTGATTGTCTCCACCCGACAGCGTAAGGTCCTGGCGCTGGATGACATCGTCAACGATCTGAAAGAGGGCACAGGGCCGATCGACTGCGGCAGCTGGCTGGTGGACGTCTGTGACGCGCTTACCGATCACGCCAGTGAGTTTATTGAAGAGCTGCACGACAAAATCATCGACCTGGAAGATAACCTGCTCGATCAGCAGATCCCGCCGCGCGGTTTTCTGGCCTTATTGCGCAAGCAGCTGATTGTTATGCGCCGCTACATGACGCCGCAGCGCGACGTGTATGCGCGGCTGGCCAGCGAAAGGCTCGCCTGGATGAACGACGACCATCGGCGCAGAATGCAGGATATTGCCGACAGGCTGGGCCGCGGGCTGGATGAAATTGATTCCTGTATTGCCAGAACGGCGGTGATGGCGGACGAAATCGCGCAGGTGATGCAGGAGTCGCTGGCGCGAAGAACCTATACGATGTCCCTGATGGCGATGGTGTTTTTACCGAGCACGTTTCTGACCGGGTTGTTTGGCGTCAACCTGGGCGGAATTCCGGGTGGCGCTTATCGCTACGGTTTTACGGCGTTTTGCGTGATGTTAGTTGTTTTGATTGGGGGTGTTGCATGGTGGTTGCATCGTAGTAAATGGCTGTAAATTTACGCTTTTCTCATCTTTTTCCGGGATTAAAACGCTCTTTTAATTGAGCGAAGTCAATAAACCTCTACCCCGTAAGGTGCAATATTACTCCCGCAGGTGAATGCAACGTCAAGCGATGGGCGTTGCGCTCCATATTGTCTTACTTCCTTTTTTGAATTACTGCATAGCACAATTGATTCGTACGACGCCGACTTCATAGTCGGCTTTTTTTTGCCTCCTGATTCTGAGCGTCTACCCTAAAAGGGATGACAGCAAATTATGGAGGGAATGATGAGCATCCTTAACGCTCTGCTACTGCCACAATCGCGTCAATCCGATCCTATCCCCAGCGATCCGGTACCTATGCCCGATCCCATCCCGCGTCCCCAGCCGATGCCCGACCCGCCGCCCGATGAAGAACCGATTAAATTGTCGCATCGGACCGCGAGATCTGCGAGGATACGCGCCATCTGACCGCAAAGATCACCACGAGAGACAATTGTGACCGCTTTTTCTACCCTGAATGTTCTGCCCGATGCCCAACTCGCTAACCTCAACGAGTTGGGATACCTCACGATGACGCCTGTTCAGGCGGCCGCCTTACCCGCCATTCTTGAGGGCCGTGACGTGCGCGTGCAGGCGAAAACGGGCAGTGGGAAAACGGCGGCCTTTGGCCTTGGCCTGTTGCAGCATATCGATGCGGCGCTTTTTCAGACCCAGTCTTTGGTGCTGTGTCCGACCCGCGAGCTGGCAGACCAGGTTGCGGGTGAACTGCGTCGCCTGGCACGTTTCCTGCCAAACACCAAGATTTTAACCCTCTGCGGCGGGCAGCCGTTCGGTGCCCAGCGTGATTCGCTTCAGCATGCGCCGCACATTATTGTCGCGACGCCGGGGCGCCTGCTCGATCACCTGCAAAAAGGCACGGTCTCGCTGGATGCGCTACAAACGCTGGTGATGGATGAGGCCGATCGGATGCTGGATATGGGCTTCAGCGAGGCCATTGACGAAGTGATCCGTTTCGCACCGGCCGATCGCCAGACGCTTCTGTTCTCCGCAACCTGGCCGGAGGCTATCGCCGCCATCAGCGGGCGCGTGCAGAAAAATCCTCTTACCATTGAAATCGACAGCGTAGATGCGCTGCCGGCCATCGAACAGCAGTTCTTTGAAACCTCGCAGCAGGGGAAGATCCCGCTCCTGCAGAAATTACTGAGCCAGCATCAGCCTGCCTCCTGCGTGGTGTTCTGTAACACCAAAAAAGACTGTCAGTCGGTTTGTGATGCTCTGAATGCCGCCGGGCAGAGCGCACTGTCGCTGCATGGCGATCTTGAACAGCGCGATCGCGATCAGACGCTGGTCCGTTTCGCGAACGGCAGCGCCCGCGTGCTGGTGGCGACCGACGTCGCTGCGCGCGGTCTGGATATCAAATCGCTTGAGCTGGTGGTGAACTTTGAGCTGGCGTGGGATCCAGAAGTACACGTGCACCGTATTGGCCGCACCGCGCGCGCAGGAAACAGCGGTCTGGCGATCAGCTTCTGCGCACCTGAAGAGGCGCAGCGCGCCAATATTCTCTCTGAGATGCTGCAGATTAAGCTGAACTGGATGAATCCCCCAGCCGGCGTCAGCATTGTGCCGCTGGAGGCCGAAATGGCGACCCTGTGCATTGATGGCGGTAAAAAAGCCAAGATGCGTCCTGGTGATGTACTCGGTGCACTGACCGGGGATGTGGGGCTGGACGGGGCGGATATCGGTAAGATTGCTGTCCATCCGGCGCATGTCTACGTCGCGGTTCGCCAGGCGGTTGCCCATAAGGCATGGAAGCAGCTGCAAAACGGGAAAATTAAGGGTAAAACCTGCCGCGTACGTCTGCTGAAATAAAGCATGAAGCGTCTCAGAAGGCGTTTCTGAGACGCTAACCGCTTACTTCACTTCAAGCACGTTCAGACGCAACGCTTCAAATTGATTGTCATCGTCTTCCGGCTGCCAGCCTGCTGGCTGCATCGGGATCTCTTCCCGGTCAAATGCCAGATCGCCGCCGTTCACGACTTCTGACTCGTGATTGATGCCTTTAAAGTCGAACAGTTCCACATCCGCGAGATGGGAAGGGACGACGTTCTGCATGGCGCTGAACATGGTTTCGATACGACCCGGATAGCGCTTATCCCAGTCGCGCAGCATGTCGCCAATCACCTGACGCTGCAGGTTCGGCTGAGAGCCGCAGAGGTTACATGGAATGATCGGGAACCCTTTCGCCTGAGAGAAACGCTCAATGTCTTTTTCACGGCAGTAGGCAAGCGGGCGGATCACAATATGTTTACCGTCATCACTCATCAGCTTAGGCGGCATACCTTTCATCTTGCCGCCGTAGAACATATTGAGGAACAGCGTTTGCAGGATATCGTCGCGGTGATGGCCCAGGGCAATTTTGGTCGCGCCCAGCTCGGTCGCGGTGCGATACAGAATACCGCGGCGCAGACGAGAGCACAGAGAGCAGGTGGTTTTCCCTTCAGGAATTTTCTCTTTCACAATACCGTAGGTATTTTCTTCGACGATTTTGTACTCAACGCCCAGATTTTCGAGGTATTCCGGCAGAATGTGCTCCGGGAAGCCCGGCTGTTTCTGGTCAAGGTTGACCGCCACCAGGGAAAAATTCACCGGCGCGCTTTGCTGAAGATTACGCAGGATCTCCAGCATGGTGTAGCTGTCTTTACCCCCTGACAGGCAAACCATGATGCGGTCGCCTTCTTCAATCATGTTGAAGTCTGCAATGGCTTCGCCCACGTTACGGCGCAGTCGCTTTTGCAGTTTATTCAGGTTGTATTGCTCTTTTTTGTTAATCTCTTGATTCTGTTGCATTGAGTAATACCTTCGGAGCCAGCAGGGGCAAAAATTGTATGCCGCGTATGGTACGGATTCCGGCGGCGAATGCCAGCACGTTTTACTGTTGCGTGAAATCTGGCGCCGATACGTGATAAAGGGTAGCGTTCAGACGTTTGGATACGATAGCGACTTTACGGCAAACGGCGCAGTTGTGGCGCAATCATCTCCGCCAGTATCAATGTTGAAGATTAGCAGTAAGCATGCTGTAATGAGCTTACTTAATTTGAGGGTAACTTGAGCTTAGATTTAAAAATGATAAAAACTTCTACTCTTTTCCTTTGTACTTTCTTATTTTCAAGTATGGCTTTTGCAGAAAATTACTACATACCTCTACTTTATAACTTATCGACTAGGTTTGATTTCAATCCAGTTAAGGGGGCTGTTAAATCCTTAGATACTGATGTTGAGGAGAATGGAAAAATCACTTATAAAATCTCCATCAGACTGAATAAAAATGGTTGTGTTGATAGCTTAAACCTTGATAATGTTTCTTCTGGGCATGAAACCATTCTAAAATATACAAATGGAAGTCTTATTGGCCATAGAGATGGCAAGCCTTTCTCAATACAACTTGATGAAAAATGTCACATTTTGAGTGAAAATGAAAATGGTGACGAGTTGCGTTACACTCTTTACCCGAATGGATTAATTAAAGACACCTATTTTTTAGGCAAAAAAATATCTGAACATTTTTATGATGAAGACGATAATTTGACGCGCTCTGAATTTTATAGTTCAGAAAGCGTTATGTCTAAAAATGAAATATCTTATGTTGATAAAAAAAGAAAGCCTCTTGATTATAAACTAATAAACTCATCAGTTTTCTCGGAGGGGTATACAGCAACCAGCTCTTGTCATTATAACGAAATGCTTGTGCCTGAAATATGTAATGCCACAGTACAGAACGCAGGTAATCCGGCACCGAAACCAGTTTCAATGACAGCACATACGAAAGTTGAATTCTACTAGATTAAAACGATTCCAATAAGCTACCTCCGGCGTCATGGTGTTTTATCGGGACGAGTTCAATGAAGGCACTGGCTTAATGTAAGAGGAATTTAAGATGAATATAGAAACGGTCCGCTTAATCCTGGAACCCTTTAATGATTCACATTATGAAGGCTTAAGGGTAATGGATAGTGATGCTGAGGTGATGCGCTATATCAATAAGGGTATCGTTAAAACGCCCGAAGAAACCTGGGAGGACATCAGAAAGGTGCAGGCTCGCTGGGATAAGTATCACTTCTCGTGGTGGGCTATCAGAGAGAAATCTACTGGTGCGATCGTTGGTGCGGCATGCCTCCAGCACCTGGCGAACGTGGAGGGGGCACCATTAGAGATTGGCTGGCGCCTCGTGCCTGAACACAATGGCAAAGGCTATGCTACAGAGGCAGCGAAAGCGATCGTTGATTACGCTGTAGAACGGGTGGGAGCATCTTATCTGGTGGCCGTGGCCGATCCAGAAAATATCGCATCGCAGCGTGTAATGAAAAGGTTAGGTATGTCTTATAAAGCCATAGAGCGGCATTACGATACGGAATGCGTTGTGTACGAGCTTAACATGAGTAAGCCTGCTTAATTAAGCGACACATCACTGCCACTTTATCTCAGCTTACAGCACCTCAACCAATTCAAATTCTTCTGCGATCAGTTCCATATCTTCAGAAAAATGGCCTTCGCGGAAGAAAAATCGCTGATGCTCTTTCCGCCAGTATTCAAGGCTTAAATCACCTTCACCCTCTTTGCGAGCGAATTCCTCATTAACATCGCAAAAACGCACCAGTCGCATGGAAACCAGCCGGATCACACAGACCGGGACATTCTGACCATCAAGGATTATGTTGTAGCTTCCTATCCGTGGAGCAGAGACATCCTGCGAGTACGAGGCAAAAGATCCGCAGGTGGCCGTTTTGAGCCCTTTTTTAATCAGGTCCGCAAGCGCGTTCGCCAGTTCCGGGCTGTCACCCATTTGCCAGGCCGCTGCGCCTGGGTACTTCATTTTTAATTCCTCAACCTTAACCATTGAAATCCCTTCTCAACCCTTGACCATAAGAAACATAATAGCGGTTTTAGCATAAACTCCCTCGATATTTGAAGCGTAATCGGCTTTACTTCTACTTTTGAACACAGGCTGGCTGGAATACAAAGGGTTGCATGCATTGGTTGTGTAAATATATTCTTATGGGGGTATCTGTGTGGTGAATCTGCTGCCTGCAGCCCGGCGCGTGACGTTATAATCAGTAACGAGTCATCGGGATGCTATCGGCACCACGCATTTTCTGTAACTTTTATCCCATTGGAAGGGGTTAGCGTGTTCAAGCTTAATACATCTCTACTGGCGGTTTTGCTGCTGTCAGGCTGTAGCTCCGATCTGGTTCTCAACCCACCTAAGCAACCTGAATACAAGTCGATGCCTGAAATAACGCAGTCTGTGACGCCATCACAACAGCGTGCAATCATGGCTGGCGAGCGGCCTGACTGGTCAGAAAGAAAGCCGGTCAAGACAATAAAGCAATACTGATAAGCACTTAACAACCAGGGCTGCCGTTCGGCGGCCTTTTTATTTACCCATTTGAGAAGGTGCAAAGACGGAGCCTGGTTTGGGGAAAATTTCTGACGGCGGACATGGTATTTCTTTCTTTATCAACCATGCTTAAGGCGAAGATAATTCAATCACTTCAGCATCACCGAAGCGGCAACGTCACTCGAGTCGAGAACCCTGAATGCGCCATGCACCTATCTCCATAGCTGCAGCCACGGCAATTTTTGTGCTGGGCGTTTTTATCATCAATATCCAGGTCTGGTACTCGGCGCGGGCTGACAGCCTTGCCGGGGCGCACTACGTCGTCAGGAATATGCACGTTATTCTTACAGAAGCGCATCATGCGACCCAGGTTGCAATGCGGCTTGCTGAGAATGAGTGTGATGCTGAAGGACAGTATCGGCTCGGCACTGAAGCGGCATTACAACCCCATCTGAGAACGATCGTTATTCTGAAAAAAGATGTGGTATGGTGCTCCTCCTTGCCGGGAAACCGCGTGTTGTTGGTTAACGGCTCAGCGCTGCCTGAAGCGCCATTGCTACTTGTTCCATCGAAAAGTACGGTCAACGGCCTGCCGGTTCTCTTATACCAGACAAATCATGCCGGCAGCCGAATCATGGTGAGCATCAGCGACAGCCATATCCGGGATGCGCTGAATATGCCACTACGTGGCGTGGCGTATTCGCTGCTGGTCGGCAATCGTCGTTTAGGCCAATCAGGCGATGTCTTGACGGCAGCCCATTCAAACAACGATGTTCTGACGGTAAAAGCCGCTGATTATGCCTTCGCGATTCAATTTAACGCTCCGCCTCTTTTTAGCCTGACGCGATTATTCGACCAGGCCGGTGGAGTGGTGTTATTTCTACTGCTCGTTTCCTCTCTTTCTGCTTATCTTCTGCAGCGATATCTGTCTAAGGATATTTCACCGGAAGAATCGCTGCGTACCGCCATCTACAGAAATGAAATTATTCCCTATTACCAGCCCGTCGTGAGCGGAAAAGAGGGCACCTTGCGCGGTGTAGAGGTGCTGGCAAGATGGAAGCATCCGCAATCCGGGTTTATTTCTCCCTCGTCATTTATTCCTCTTGCTGAGAAAACAGGGCTAATAATTCCACTAACCCAAAGCTTAATGCGTCAGGTTGCAACGCAGATGAATGCTATTTCTACGCTGCTGCCGGAAGGATTTCATGTCGGGATTAACTTCAGTGCGTCTCATATCGTTGCCTCTACCTTTTTTGAAGAGTGTCTGAATTACAAGCGCAGCTTTGTTCAACAGGATCTTAATCTCGTTGTGGAGGTGACCGAGCGTGAACCTCTCCACGTAGATGAACATCTCGTTAAGACCCTGAATGCGCTACATGAAATAGGGTTTGCCATTGCCCTGGATGATTTTGGAACGGGATATTCCGGCCTGTCCTACCTGCAGGACCTGCACATTGATTACATCAAAATCGACCAAAGCTTTGTTGCCAGGGTTAATGAGAATGAGGATTCCACCCTGATCCTGGATTCGGTACTGGAACTGGCAAAAAAACTGTCAATCCGTATTGTGGCGGAAGGGGTTGAAACCCAGGAACAGCTTGATTACCTCATGCGCAATAACATCACGTTTTTACAGGGCTACTTCTTCTACAAACCCGTTCCTTTTAAGGAGTTGATAAAAATTCTGTTATCGAAGCCAAAGGTTAAAGTGAGGGTGGAGTGACTTTGTCCCGTTGTCAGCAATTCCCGCCCGATACATTCATAAGTAGCGTATAATGCGGCGTCGAAAACCGCTCAACACTTCTCTGGCCAGTACTATGACCCTCAATCGCGTTTGTTATTTACTCCTGCTCTTTGCTGCGATCGGCAGTCTTTTTACCTCGAGCCCTTTGGCTATGTGGTTTCTGCTGATCAATATGCTGACGTTGGTCATGTATGGCGCCGATAAAATAGCGGCGCGGAAAGGCATGCGCAGGGTTCCGGAAGCCACGCTGCTGGTATTTGGCGTAACGGGCGGCTGGCCTGGCGCGATTGTGGGCCAACAGCTCTTTCGCCATAAAACACAAAAGCAGCCGTTTAAAACCTACTTTTTCTTAAGCATTGTCGTTAGCATCGCCGTGATGGCGGCGGTTTACCATTTCTCGCCTGTTTCTTCTTTATGGCCGTTTTGACATCAAGTTAACCTGAGTTTTTCAGATGCCAGCACTACGTTGATAAGAACGGTCATTCGGATAGCGCGTCGTGAATAAATCCTCCATCACTGCCAATAGTAGTAGGACTATTCTTAAGTTGTTGCTGTTTTTTGCACAATCTGAATAATACGTGCAACTACACGGACGACAACATCCCATGAAAATAGTCTCTATTACGCTGGCAGCGCTGGTGCTTTATTCTGCACCTGCCTGGTCCGCTTTTCAGGAGCGGGAATATAATACCTGGTATATGAAAAATGCGGTGCTTTACGATATGACGCAGACCTCAGAAGGTTTTCCCGTCATGGTGAGCGTATCCCAGCCTGGGAAAAAATCCGCTAATTTGCTGGTGTCATATATTACGGAAGGCCGCTGTGGTGAGAATAACCTGCCGCTTAATGTGAATGGTAAAGTGCTGCCCGCCAAATATAATTGTGTTCAAATAGGAAAGAACAGAATTGAACATTTTTCAGTGGTGGATGCGGAAAGCGTCAATGGCATGGTGACGCATCTGAAATCTGATTTCACTATTCTCCTGCAAAACGATATCAAAATTTGGGCAGCAAATATCAAAGCGCCAAAATACGGGCTAACCCCGCGCTTTTAAAATCATGCTACGCTTGTTTGTTGTATCAGGAGCATGAGTATGAAGAACAAAGACGAACAAACAGGATTAGTGGGGCTGGCGATTGGGGCGGCCGTTATTGGGCTGGTTTCTGCCCAGAAACCAATCGATCGCGACAGCATTGTTGATGAGCTGGTCAGGCTCGGCAGGCAGAAAGGCGATGGTGTAGAAGATGAGGTTTTCGTCAAGGCTGCTGACCTGGTGAGGAAGGGGATCTAGCCATGGCTGATATTCGTCATGCGCAGTGCCATTGTGGCGCGGTGGCCTTTACCGTTGCGCTAACGGATGGCCTGAATACCGCGCGGCGCTGCAGTTGTTCCTTTTGTCGCATGCGGGGGGCGGTCGTCGTCTCTGCGCCGCTGTCAGGGATTACCGTGACCAAAGGTGAGGATAAGCTCACGGAGTACCGCTTCAATACGGGAACGGCACGGCACTTTTTCTGCTCGGTGTGCGGAATTTACACGTTCCATCAGCGGCGTTCTAATCCAAACGAATATGGCGTGAATGTGGCCTGCTTTGATAACGTCTCACCGTTCGATTTCCCTGAAGTGACGGTGATGGACGGGGTTAACCATCCCTCGGATGGAGATAGCGGGGTGTTTGGCTACCTCTCTTTTCGCAAGAAAGGAACAGGTCAGGCGTAATTGCCGCCTGGCCACTCTGTAATTAGCCTGGCTATAGTGGAGGGTGGTTATCTGAAACAGGAGAAACTATGCTTTGTGTTGAAAAAGACGATCCGCGTGAGGCCCCTGAATCAGGTGATAAAAAGCCTCAACCCGTAAAAAAATAACGCAACCTGTGCGTTTTCCCGCCACCGGCACTGCTGGTGGCTTTTCATTTCTCAGGGAATACTGTTAACCGCCATCCAGGTGGTTCAACACAGCACTGAGATGCCCGACAATATCAGCAAAATCAAAAATTAACGCCATCCAGATGAGCGCTAAAAGAGTTAGTACGACAACGGATACACGACCAAACAACGCTGTTATCCTTAGTGATGGAAAGGCTTTCACCTGAGTTTAAACAGCTTTACCTCAACTTACCCTCAACCACGTGATTTCAGAACCTGCTTTTTGTGATGAACGTCAAGAGATGGGTGAGCCCGCATACTGATGCGGGCTCTGGCAATCAGAACTGGTAAACCAGGCCCAGTGCCACGACATCATCCGTGCCGATGCCGTTGTTTTTGTAGAAGCTGTCATCTTCATCCAGCAGGTTGATTTTGTAATCAACGTAGGTGGACATGTTTTTGTTGAAGTAATAGGTTGCGCCGACGTCAGCGTACTTAACCAGATCCTGGTCGCCCTGGCCGTTGCCAAGGTCCTTGCCTTTAGACTGCAGGTAGGAAAGGGACGGACGCAGGCCGAAGTCGAACTGGTACTGTGCGGTCACTTCGAAGTTCTGGGTTTTGTTGGCAATACCGCCGCCTGAAGTGCTGTCACTGGAACCGTATGGCGTCATATTGCGGGTTTCAGAGTACATTGCCGCCAGGTAGATATTGTTAGCGTCATATTTCAGACCCGCGGTCCATGCGTCCGCTTTATCGCCGCCAGCATATTGAGATGCTGCACCGGTGCCTGCGATCACCTGGTCATTAGTACGATCTGAAGAGGTATACGCTGCACCCGCAGTAATCCCCATGCCAAAGTCATAGGTTGTGGAGATACCGAAACCGTCACCGTTTTGGTTACGAATGTTGTTATCAGAACGGTTGTTCGTTCCTTCCTGAGAACAACCATTCTCGTCACAGTTGCTGCCTTCATTTTTGCCCTGATACTGCAGCGCAAAGTTCAGACCCTGCACCAGACCATAGAAGTCGGTGTTACGGTAGGTTGCTACGCCATTGGCGCGGCCGGTCATGAAGTTGTCGGCTTTGGTGTAGGAGTCGCCGCCGAACTCAGGCAGCATATCGGTCCAGCCTTCCACGTCGTACAGTACGCCATAGTTACGACCGTAATCGAAGGAACCGTAGTCGCCCACTTTGATACCGGCGAAGGCCAGACGCGTCCAGGACTGGTTATCAGACCCTTCGGTGTTATTGGCCTGAATGTTGTATTCCCACTGTGCGTAGCCAGTCATCATGTCGTTGATCTGGGTTTCGCCTTTAAAGCCCAGACGCATGTAGGTTTGATCCCCGTCAGCGCCTTTATCATCGGAGAAATAGTGCAGACCATCTACTTTTCCGTACAGATCTAATTTGTTACCGTCTTTATTATAAATCTCTGCTGCATGAGTTGCGCCAGCCATTAACAGAGCCGGAATCATCAGGGCCAGTACTTTTCTTTGCATTTTGATATTCCTTTGCGGTTGTTTTTATTTAATTACCTGTTGAACTTTCCGAATACGAAAGTTGTCTCATGCTAAATCACTCCCGTGTAAGAGTAATAAATTATAATTGTTACGAACTAAGTAAAATCTAAACTGAATACATCAACGGTAATGGTCATTGGTTTGGTGAATGTTTTAAGGCTATACATAATAAATTAAAATTATTAATCAGGTGTGAGTTAAGCTATTCTTGATGGCGTTATATGCCTTTAAGATTATTTATCCATAATTCGCATGAATAATATTTAGGGAACTAAATAGATATTTAATGATTATCTGGATTCGCCCGGTGTGAATACACCGGGTTTTTTTATGGCAAAAAAATGCCCGGACGCGCCGGGCAGAGAGACTAGTCGCTGGTCGATTTTTCGGCTTTACCCGCCAGCTGCGCCATGAAGTCATACCGTTTTTGCAGATCCGCCGCAGCGTCTTTCCATAGCTGTTCGGCCACTTCCGGCTGCTGCGCGTTAAGGCGACGGAAGCGCTGTTCCTGCATTAACGTCTCGGCCAGAGCATCTGACGGCGGACGCGAATCCAGCGCCAGCGGTAATTTACCCTCGTCCGCACGGCGCGGATCGAACCGGTACAGCGGCCAGAAGCCGGTCGCGGTTAGCTGTCGCATCTGATCGTGGCTGAGTGCCAGGTCGTAGCCATGCTCTTCACACGGGCTGTAGGCAATGATCAGCGACGGGCCGGGATACGCTTCCGCCTCCTGGATCGCCTTCACCGTCTGGTTAAGCTGTGCCCCCAGCGAGATTTGCGCGACGTAAACGTGGCCGTACATCATCATGCTCACCCCGAGATCTTTGCGTGCCTTGCGTTTCCCGTGCTCACCGAATTTCGTGACGGCACCCAGCGGCGTGGCTTTCGACGCCTGACCACCGGTGTTGGAATAACACTGCGTATCCAGCACCAGGATATTGACGTTTTCGGTCAGGCTCAGCACGTGGTCCAGGCCGCCAAAGCCGATGTCATAAGCCCAGCCGTCACCGCCAATCAGCCAGATCGATTTTTCGACCATGGCGTCCGCGTCGGTCAGCAGCTGTTCAGCGCCCGCCACGCCCTGAAGCGCCTGACGCAGCTCTGCAACCTGCTCACGACGTACCTCTGGCGTCGCGTCGGCGTGAAGCGCGTCATTGAGCCCGGCGGGGATCTGCCCGGCAAACTGCTCCAGCAGGCGCATCACGCGCGCGCGGTGCTGGTCAACGGTCAGGCGGAAGCCCAGACCAAATTCGGCGTTATCCTCGAACAGCGAGTTGGCCCACGCGGGACCGCGGCCGTTGGCGTCAGTGGTATACGGCGTAGAGGGCAGGTTGCCGCCATAGATAGACGAACAGCCGGTAGCGTTGGCAATCAGCATCCTGTCACCGTACAGCTGGGTAAGCAGCTTGATATACGGTGTTTCACCGCAGCCCGAACAGGCACCGGAGTATTCAAACAGCGGCGTGATCAGCTGCGAAGTGCGAATATCAATGCGTTCCAGTTTGCTGCGATCGATTTCCGGCAGATTCAGGAAGAAGTCATAATTCACTTTCTCTTCTCCGACGTGCTCCAGACGCGACATCATATTGATGGCTTTAATCTCCGGGTTCTGCCTGTCTTTCGCCGGACAAACCTCGACGCACAGGTTACAGCCGGTGCAGTCTTCCGGCGCGACCTGCAGAACGTATTTCTGTCCGCGCATATCGCGGGATTTTACATCCAGGGAATGCAGGCTGGCCGGGGCGGCCTCCATCTCTTCCGGCGACACCACTTTGGCGCGAATGGCAGAGTGCGGGCAGGCCGCCACGCAGTGGTTGCACTGGGTACACAGATCTTCTTTCCAGATGGGGATCGCTTCGGCGATGTTGCGTTTTTCCCAGCGGGTGGTGCCCATCGGCCAGGTGCCATCCGGCGGTAGGGCAGAGACGGGCAGGGCATCACCCAGCCCGGCCAGCATCGCCGCCGTCACGGTCTTCACGAAATCAGGTGCCGCATCGGATACCACCGGAGGGCGGTTCGGGCTTGCGGCATTGACCGGCTGCAGCGGGACCTCAAACAGCGACTCGCGCGCCAGGGCCAGCGCCTGCCAGTTACGCTCGACCAGCTCCTGGCCCTTGCTGCTGTAGCTTTTGGCAATCGCGCCCTGCAGTTCCGCCAGCGCGCTGTCGCCCGGCAGGATATTCGTCAGATGGAAGAAGGCCATCTGCATAACGGTATTGATACGCGCGGCAAGGCCACATTCGCGGGCAATTTTCGCCGCGTTAACCACATAGAAACGGGCTTTTTTCTGGTTCAGCACCGCCTGCACTTCCTGCGGCAGGCGCGACCAGACTTCATCCGCGCTGTATGGCGTATTCAGGAGGAAAATACCGCCAGGCTTCAGGCGCTCGGCCATCTGGTACTTATCAATGAACTGCAGCTGGTGACAGCCAACAAAATCAGCCTGAGAAATTAGATACGCAGAGCGGATGGGCTGTTCGCTCACCCGCAGGTGGGAAACGGTCAGGCCGCCGGCTTTCTTGGAGTCATAGACGAAGTACCCCTGGGCGTACCACGGCGTGGAGTTCCCGATGATTTTGATGTTGTTTTTGGTCGCGGAGACGCTGCCGTCACTGCCCAGACCATAGAACAGCGCCTCGAGTTTGGCGGTCGAGGGCAGGGTGTTTTCCGGCAACGTCAGGGACAGATTCGTCACATCATCATAAATGCCGACGGTAAAGCGCGGCTTGGGCTTCGCTTCGCTGAGCTCGTTGAAGACCGCCAGCACGCAGTCCGGTCCGAACTCTTTGGAGGACAAACCGTAACGCCCCCCGATCACGCGCGGCAGCGTTTCACGTTCGCCATGATTAAAGGCCTCGGCCAGGGCGGTCATCACATCCAGATACAGCGGTTCCGCCTGCGCGCCCGGCTCTTTGGTGCGATCGAGCACCGCAACGGTACGCGCGCTTTCCGGCAGCGCAGAGAGGAGATGTTTCGCCGAGAACGGCCGATAGAGACGCACTTTCAGCACGCCAACTTTTTCGCCGCGCGTCAGCAGCTCATCAACAACTTCCTCGCAGGTGCCAATGGCCGATCCCATCAGCACAATGACCCGTTCCGCCTGCGGATGGCCGTAATACTCAAAGGGTTTGTATTCCCGACCCGTTGCGGCAGCAAAGTCATTCATCGCCTGTTCAACATGGTCGTAAACCGCGTTGTACCACGGGTTGGTGGCCTCGCGTGACTGGAAATAGGTATCCGGGTTCGCCGACGTGCCGCGAATCACCGGGTGCTCCGGATTCAGGGCGCGGGCGCGATGCGCGTCGATGTCCGCCTGCGGAAGCAGATTCAGAATTGTCTCGTCAGCCAGCGGGACGATTTTGTTAATTTCGTGGGACGTACGGAAACCATCAAAGAAATGAATAAACGGCACCCGGCTTTTGAGCGTGGCGATATGCGAAATCAGGGCAAAGTCCTGGGCTTCCTGAACGCTGCTGGCGCACAGCATTGCGCAGCCGGTCTGGCGAACGGCCATCACGTCAGAATGATCGCCAAAGATAGAGAGCGCGTGGGTGGCAACGGTACGCGCAGCGACGTGCAGAACGAAGGGAGTCAGTTGTCCGGCAAGTTTGTACAGCGTCGGGATCATTAATAACAATCCCTGGGAAGAGGTAAACGACGTGGAAAGCGCGCCGGTCTGAAGCGCGCCGTGGACCGTGGCAATCGCACCGGCTTCCGACTGCATTTCAACCACTCGCGGGACATCGCCCCAGACGTTTTTTAACCCGTTACCCGCCCAGGCGTCCGCCTGCTCAGCCATGGTAGAACTTGGCGTAATCGGGTAGATGGCGATAACTTCACTGGTGCGAAACGCGACTGAGGCAACTGCACCATTACCGTCAATAGTTTGCATAGGACAACACCCTTACATTGCGCAAAAAAATAGGGGTCTGTATTACGGCAACAAACCCTGAATATTATCTGTGTATTCTAGCAAACGGGGGATTTTTCGATTTTCGCTTTTGTGTCCTCGTTATTCCTGCCATCAATGTGTAGATCAAACTTTTGGCAGAAAAATTGCGAGAAATTGTTTCAGGAGCGCATAAATACGCACTTCCGCTCTCGACGACACGGGATGGGATGCCTATTATGCATAGGTTTCGCATTATTCATGGGGGAGAGAGCATGCGCTCAGCATTTTTGGTAGGGTGTGCCGCATTATTGTTGTCGGCATGCAGCAGTGAACCTGTCCAGCAGGCAACGGCCGCGCACGTGGTGCCGGGTATGAAAGCCGCGATGTCCAGCTCCGGTCAGGCCAACTGCGCGATGATTGGCGGTTCGCTGTCGGTAGCTCGCCAGCTTGATGGTTCAGCTATTGGGATGTGCGCCTTGCCAAACGGCAAACGCTGTAGTGAACAGTCGCTTGCCGTTGGAACCTGCGGTAACTACTGATTATTCTGCACGCTTAAACATCAGCGTTTTATCGGCTGTCGCCAGCGTTAACTGGTCTTCCGTCAGGTCGACCTGCGCACCTTTGCGCAGCATGTCGCCGATGGCCTGATCCAGCTCGTTAAGCTGCGGCTCACTACAGAGCTTGCGCGTCATGGCCAGCGTTTTCACCTTCAGCTCGCCTTCGGACAATTTCCCCTGTCCGTTGAAGCGGTTACACATCTGGCCAGAAACGCTGATGTTATTCACCAGGCTGATATCTGGCAGTGCGCTAAAACCGATCTCAGGTTGCGTTGTCGCGGTCTTCACGGCCTTACCGTCCACACTTTCCAGCACAAAGCGGTGGTTCTTAAGTTGCTCCGGCTGAACGGAGGCTTTACCCGGATTAACGCAGCCGGTAAGGACAAGACTGATAACACTTAACGCAATGAGCTTTTTCATTTTTCTTCTCAAACTATAAACACTGTGAATCTTTTTCCAGTGTAACGATACTCTGCCATGCGTTAATGGGGTTTATCTGAAAGTGCGGGGAGGAGCCGGGCAACGCAGCGGTTGCCCGGGATGACGTTAATGTGATTTAAACCCTGCCGCCGTCATCAGCATACGGAAGAGCATACTGACCGCAGCCAGCGCCAGTACGCTGCCGCCCCAGATAATGGCCAGCCACAGTAATCTTTTCCAGACCGGTTGTTGCATCAGTGATAACCCTCCCCATGCTGAACTTTGCCGCGAAATACGTAGTAACTCCAGAAGGTGTAGACCAGGATAACGGGAATAATCAATAGCGCGCCGACCAGCATAAAGCCCTGGCTTTGCGTCGGTGCGGCGGCCTGCCACAGGGTGATTGACGGTGGAATGATGTGCGGCCAGATGCTGATCCCAAGCCCGCTAAAGCCGAGGAAGATCAGCCCCAGCGTCAGGATAAACGGTCGGCTATGGCTGTCGGGATTATTCAGGCAGCGCCACTGATACAAACTAAAAATCACCACCAGGGCCGGGACGGGCAGCAGATAGAACAGGTTCGGCAACGTAAACCACCGCGCCGCGATGGCCGGCTGCGCCAGCGGTGTCCAGAGGCTGATCGCCGCAATAAACGCCAGCAGTACGAGTAACAGGGTTTTCGATACCTGACGCATCCGCTGTTGCAATGCATTTTCGCTTTTCATTACCAGCCAGGTCGAGCCTAACAGCGCGTAGGCCACCACCAGGCCCGCGCCGCAAAACAGATTAAACGCGGTAAACCAGTCAAAGGGGCCGCCGGTATAGGCCCGGCCGGTGACGGTAAAGCCGTTAATGACGGCGCCCACCGTCACGCCCTGGGTAAACGTCGCCAGAATGGAACCGCCTATAAACGCCTTATCCCAGAAAGGACGGTGTGCTGGCGTGGCTTTAAAGCGAAACTCAAACGCTACGCCACGAAAAATAAGACCGATCAGCATTAATGTGAGCGGAATGGTGAGGGCATCGATAATCACGGCGTAGGCCAGCGGAAAGGCGCCGAACAGGGCGGCCCCGCCAAGCACCAGCCAGGTTTCATTCCCGTCCCAGACCGGCGCGACGCTGTTAACCATCACATCGCGATCGTCGGCGTTCTGCGTGGCCGGGAACAGAATGCCAATCCCCAGATCAAAACCGTCCATCACGATATACATCAGCGTGGCAAAGACGATGATCACAAACCAGATAATGGAAAGATCGATACCCATTACGGCTGCTCCTTATGTTCAGTTGTGACGGCAGAAAGCGGGCGCGCCGGACGTCCGTCGGACTCGGTGGCGAAAGATTCATGCGGCTGCGGGCCTTTTCGGATGAGGCGCACCATATAGCTGTAACCCACGCCAAATACCGAGGTGTAAACAACGAAGAAGGCCAGCAGGCTCACGCTCATATGCAAATCGCCATGGGCAGAAACCGCATCCTTCGTGCGCTGGAGCCCATAGACCACCCACGGCTGGCGGCCCACTTCGGTGGTGATCCACCCGGCCAGAATAGCAATCAGCCCGGAGGGCCCCATCAGCAGGGCAAACCACAGGAAAGGACGGGAAGAATAAACGCGCTTTTTATAGCGCAGCCAGAGTGCCGTTACCCCAAGCAGCAGCATCAGCATGCCCAGGCCCGCCATAATGCGGAACGACCAGAAGACGATGGTGGAATTTGGGCGGTCTTCCTTTGGAAACTCTTTGAGCGCCGGAACCTGTTTATCCAGACTGTGTGTCAGAATAAGGCTTCCCAGCGCCGGGATCTCCAGCCCAAAGCGGGTGCGCTCCTGTTCCATATCCGGCCAGCCAAACAGCAGTAGCGGGGTCGGCTCGCCCGGCGGATTTTCCCAGTGCCCTTCAATGGCGGCAATTTTCGCGGGCTGGTGCTTTAAGGTGTTCAGCCCGTGCATATCGCCCACCATGGCCTGGAGGGGCGCGACAATCAGCGTCATCCACAGCGCCATTGAAAACATTGCCCGGATGGCGGGGGTATTATTCCCGCGCAGCAGATGCCATGCCGCGGATGCGCCAACAAACAGGGCGCTGCTCAGGAACGCGGCTATCGACATGTGCAGCAGGCGGTAAGGGAAGGAGGGGTTAAACACCACGGCGAACCAGTCCACCGGTACCACCTGACCGTTGACGATCTCATAGCCCTGCGGGGTTTGCATCCAGCTGTTGGAGGAGAGGATCCAGAAGGTGGAAATAATGGTCCCCAGTGCCACCATGCAGGTGGAAAAGAAGTGCAGCCTCGGCCCGACTTTATTCCAGCCGAACAGCATCACGCCGAGGAACCCGGCTTCGAGGAAGAAGGCGGTAAGCACTTCATAGGTCAGAAGCGGGCCGGTAATACTGCCCGCAAACTGCGAAAAGCCGCTCCAGTTGGTGCCAAACTGGTAGGCCATCACCAACCCGGAGACCACGCCCATGCCAAAATTGACGGCAAAAATCTTCGACCAGAAATGGTATAGCGAGCGCCAGACCGGATTTTTTGTTTTCAGCCACAGCCCTTCGAGCACGGCAAGATAGCTTGCGAGACCAATGGTGATGGCCGGGAAAATAATGTGGAAGGATACGGTAAAGGCAAACTGTATCCGCGCAAGGTGAAAAGCATCCAAACCAAACATGCACAACCTCAATGTCAAACGGTGTGCTGTTATGGTATAGGGGCGAAGATCGGACGAGCAGACGCAGAAAAGCGAATTTTAACCATAACAGTTGGCGTAAATTTCACGCTTTAGCCATCTGATATACCTCGCCGTTGTGGAATAAAAACATTCTTTTTATGAATTTTCCGCATTAAACCGCTTGCTTTGTCGTCAGCGTCGTGCGTTAATGGCCTTCTGGTTTTGAGTCCAAATAAATATCTGACGTAGTTTTATAAAGCAGTTCTCATCACGTTGTGCCTCTCCGCAGCCTCTCTTGGGTCTTTATCTACATTCCGATTCGTTTTGTTTAAAACCATTATGCCCAATCGGCCCATTAGTAATTTACGTTTTTACGTTTCAGGAGAATCCTATGACTTCTTATATCCATTTTCGCTGCCCATGCTGCCATGGTTCGCAGTACCGTACCTCAGCCTTTGACGTGTCTGAGAAAAACCCGTTTGGCGCGAAATGCATTTTTTGCAAATCGTCGATGATCACGCTCGACCACCTGGCCGCCGCGCGTTCCGCTCAGAGCCACGTGACCGAATACCGTAAGTAATTCATCTTCCAGACTATAACAGTTCGCTAAATCTTCTCTTTTTCTCCTGCTGATATACACTGTCGGTCTTAAGGAGAATCTGATGAAAAAATACCAGCGTCTGGCGCAACAAATTATCTCGCAGATTGAGCTTGGCGTATGGCTGCCGGGCGATAAGCTGCCTTCCCTGCGAGAGCAGGTGGCAAGCAGCGGCATGAGTTTTATGACCGTTGGCCACGCGTATCAGATGCTGGAAAGTCAGGGGCGCATTGTCGCCAGACCGCAGTCGGGCTATTACGTTGCCTCGCGCCCGACCGCACAACAGCCTGCGCCACCCGCTCAGGTGATGCGTGACGAAGCGGTGGATATCAATACCTACATCTTCGACGTCTTACAGGCCAGCCGCGACCCGTCCGTTGTTCCTTTTGCTTCCGCGTTTCCCGACCCCAGGCTTTTCCCGCTTCAGCAGCTCAACCGTTCGCTGGCAAACGTCAGCAAAACCGCGACGGCGATGAGCGTGATTGAGAACCTGCCGCCGGGAAACGTCGATCTCCGCCACGCCATTGCCCGCCGCTACGCGCAGCAGGGGATGAACATCTCCCCGGAAGAGATCGTGATCACCGCAGGCGCGCTCGAAGCGCTGAATCTTAGCCTTCAGGCGGTAACCGAGCCGGGTGACTGGGTGATTGTCGAAAACCCCTGTTTCTACGGTGCGCTGCAGGCACTGGAACGCCTGAAGCTTAAAGCGTTGTCGATTGCGACAGACGTCCGCGAGGGGATCGATCTCAACGCTCTTGAGCAGGCGCTGAATGAATACCCGGTTAAAGCCTGCTGGATCATGACTAACAGCCAAAACCCGCTCGGCTTCACGCTGAGCGCGGAGAAAAAAGCCCAGCTTGTCGCCCTGTTAACCCAGCACAACGTCCCGCTGATTGAAGATGACGTCTACAGCGAGCTCTATTTTGAACGTGAAAAGCCGCTCCCGGCGAAAGCGTGGGATCGTCAGGACATGACGCTACACTGCTCGTCCTTTTCAAAATGTCTGGTGGCCGGTTTTCGCATCGGCTGGGTGGCGGCAGGAAAACACGCGCGACGCATTCAGCAGCTGCAGCTGATGAGCACGCTTTCAACCAGTTCTCCCATGCAGCTGGCGCTGGTGGATTACCTGGCGACCAAACGCTACGACGCCCACCTGCGCCGCCTGCGGCGTACGCTGGCCGAGCGAAAGCAGCAGGCCTGGCAGTCACTTCATCGCCATATGCCTGCGGGCGTTAAAATTCACCATAACGACAGCGGCTACTTTTTATGGCTGGAACTGCCGGCACCGCTGGACGCGGGGCTGCTGAGCGAAAAGGCCTTAACGCACCATATCAGCATTGCTCCCGGAAAAATGTTTTCCACCTCTGACGCGTGGACGCCGTTCTTTCGTTTTAATACCTCCTGGGCCTGGGGAGAGCGGGAAGAGCAGGCGGTCATTCAGTTAGGAAAATTAATTAGCACGATGCTGGAATAATCCTTTTTCCGTTATTTAAATAATCAATTCTTATCCTGATGACGGCACTGCGACTATTTCGCGGTGACCCGTCATAGGAAATCTGCATACCGTCTCTCGCGCCTAACCCCTTGTCTATAATCCAGTTAACGGGGAATGCGCCCTCGGTCACACCTTGATGAAATTTCCTGAAGCCGAACGGTGCGGCGCATTTGCGCGGTCTACGTTTAATAAGGGAGATATTTTTACGGCACGGCTGCCGCTAAATTTCATTGCGACAGGAGTAACTCTTATGAGCAAAAAATTTGCCCGCAGCAGCCTGTGCGCGCTCGGCATGACTATCATGACAGCGCAAGCCGCAGAACCACCAAAGGCGATTGGCGACGGGGAAGGTCGACTGGATATTATCGCCTGGCCGGGATACATCGAGCGG
Organism: Enterobacter cloacae complex sp. 2024EL-00227; assembly: GCF_043945315.1. NCBI lineage: Bacteria > Pseudomonadati > Pseudomonadota > Gammaproteobacteria > Enterobacterales > Enterobacteriaceae > Enterobacter > Enterobacter cloacae complex sp. 2024EL-00227. Next base: position 172,711 of record NZ_JBIMQP010000003.1, on the reverse strand, counting down.
GGGCAGACGGATAAAAACTACGACTGGGTCACCCAGTTTGAAAAAGAGACCGGGTGTGCGGTTAACGTCAAAACGGCGGCCACGTCGGATGAAATGGTCAGCCTGATGGCGAAAGGGGGATATGACCTGGTGACCGCCTCAGGCGATGCCTCCCTGCGGCTGATCATGGGCAAACGCGTCCAGCCGATTAACCCCGATCTTATCCCCAACTGGAAAACCCTCGACGAGCGGATTGTGAAAGGGGAATGGTTTAACGTCGGCGGTAAAGTCTACGGCACGCCGTACCAGTGGGGGCCAAACCTGCTGATGTACAACACCAAAACCTTCCCGACGCCGCCGGACAGCTGGAGCGTCGTCTTTACCAAACAGGATCTGCCGGACGGTAAAACCAATCAGGGACGCGTGCAGGCCTATGACGGCCCGATTTACATCGCCGATGCGGCGCTGTTCGTCAAAGCGACCCAGCCGCAGTTGGGTATCAAAGACCCGTACCAGCTCACCGAAGCACAGTATGCCGCTGTGCTTAAGGTACTTCGCGACCAGCATGCCCTGATCCACCGCTACTGGCATGACACCACCGTCCAGATGAGCGATTTCAAAAACGAGGGCGTGGTGGCCTCCAGCGCCTGGCCGTATCAGGCGAATGCCCTGAAGGCCGAGAACCAGCCTATTGCCACCGTCTTCCCGAAAGAGGGGGTGACAGGCTGGGCGGACACCACCATGCTGCACGCGCAGGCAAAACATCCGATGTGTGCCTACAAATGGATGAACTGGTCGCTGACGCCGAAAGTGCAGGGCGATCTGGCCGCATGGTTTGGCTCCCTGCCCGTGGTGCCGGAAGGGTGTAAAGCCAGCACGCTGCTGGGCGATAAAGGCTGCGAAACAAACGGGTATAACGAGTTCGACAAAATCATGTTCTGGAAAACCCCCATCGCAGAAGGCGGCAAATTTGTCCCTTACAGCCGCTGGACGCAGGATTACATCGCCATCATGGGCGGTCGTTAATTGCCCGGGAGCAGAACATGACGTACGCAGTCGAGTTTAACAATGTTTCCCGTCTGTACGGCGACGTCCGGGCGGTGGATGGGGTCACCATTGCGATCCGCGACGGAGAGTTTTTCTCCATGCTGGGGCCTTCGGGCTCCGGCAAAACCACCTGCCTGCGTCTGATTGCCGGTTTTGAACAGCTGTCAGGCGGGACGATTTCCATCTTCGGCAAAGAGGCGAGCGAACTGCCCCCCTGGGAACGGGACGTGAACACCGTCTTTCAGGACTATGCGCTGTTCCCGCATATGTCGATCCTCGACAATGTCGCCTACGGGCTGATGGTCAAAGGCGTCGACAAGAAAAAACGCCATGCGCAGGCCCGCGATGCTCTGGAAAAAGTGGGCCTGAGCTTTGCCATCGCCCGCAAACCTTCGCAACTTTCCGGCGGCCAGCGTCAGCGTGTCGCCATCGCCCGCGCGCTGGTAAACGAACCGCGCGTCCTGCTGCTGGACGAGCCTTTAGGGGCGCTCGATCTCAAGCTGCGGGAACAGATGCAGTTCGAGCTGAAGAAGCTTCAACAAGAACTCGGCATCACCTTCATTTTTGTCACCCACGATCAGGGCGAGGCCCTTTCCATGTCGGACCGGGTGGCGGTGTTCAATAACGGGCGCATCGAGCAGGTGGATACCCCACGCGATCTCTACATGCGTCCGCGCACGCCGTTTGTCGCCGGTTTTGTCGGCACCTCCAACGTTTTTGATGCGGGCCTTGCGCAGACGCTTTGCGGCATGGAGGGCATCTTTTCCCTGCGCCCGGAGCATATTCGCCTTAATGAACAGGGTGACGTTCAGGTTCAGGGCGTCGTGCAGGCCGTACAGTATCAGGGGGCTGCCACGCGTCTGGAGCTGAAGCTCGCCGATGGCGCCAAACTGCTGGTGAGCCAGGCTAACTTCAGTGACGCCTCGCCGCTGAGCGGCATTGCGCCGGGGCAGGCGGTCATGGCGTCATGGTCACGCGATGCGATGATCCGCCTTCACGAGGAGAGGTGAAATGGATATGAGCGTTGCGCATCCTCCCGCCCCACGCGGCCGCCTGAGCCGCATGACGGCCCTGTTCTGGCGAAAGCCGTCGCTCGGTCTGTTCCTGCTTCTGCTTGCGCCGCTGATGTGGTTTGGCATCGTCTATTTAGGATCGCTGCTGACGCTGCTGTGGCAGGGGTTTTACACCTTTGACGATTTCACCATGGCGGTCACGCCGGATCTCACGCTGGCGAACATTCAGGCGCTTTTCAACCCGGCAAACTACGACATCATCCTGCGCACGTTAACGATGGCGATTGCGGTGACCATTGCCAGCGCCATCCTCGCATTCCCGATGGCCTGGTACATGGCGCGATACACCAGCGGCAAGTGGAAGGCTTTCTTCTATATCGCCGTGATGCTGCCAATGTGGGCGAGCTATATCGTTAAAGCCTACGCCTGGACGCTTTTGCTGGCGAAGGACGGCGTGGCCCAGTGGTTTCTCAGCCATCTCGGCCTGGAGCCGATTCTGACCTCAATCCTGACGCTCCCGGCAATTGGCGGCAACACCTTGTCCACCTCCGGGCTGGGACGGTTTCTGGTCTTCGTTTACATCTGGCTGCCGTTTATGATCCTGCCCGTCCAGGCGGCGCTGGAGCGCCTGCCGGCCTCGCTGCTGCAGGCCTCGGCCGACCTCGGCGCGCGTCCCCGTCAGACGTTCCGCTATGTCGTTCTGCCGCTGGCCATTCCGGGCATTGCGGCGGGGTCCATTTTCACGTTTTCCCTGACGCTGGGGGACTTCATCGTTCCTCAGCTGGTCGGCCCGCCGGGCTACTTCATCGGTAACATGGTCTACTCCCAGCAGGGCGCTATCGGCAATATGCCGATGGCCGCCGCGTTCACGCTGGTTCCCATCGTGCTGATTTCTCTTTATCTGGCGTTCGTGAAACGTCTGGGAGCATTCGATGCACTCTGAACGCGCACCGCTGTTCCTGAAAGTGGCAGCATGGGGAGGCGTCATCTTCCTGCACTTCCCGCTGCTGATCATCGCGACCTATGCCTTCAACACCGAGGACGCCGCCTTCAGCTTTCCGCCGCAGGGGCTGACGCTGAAGTGGTTTAGCGTGGCGGCGGGGCGCGGCGATATCATCGAATCCGTGACGTTGTCACTTCAGATTGCCGCGCTTTCTACCGCTATAGCCCTTGTGCTTGGCACGCTTGCTGCAGCAGCGCTGTGGCGAAGCGCGTTTTTTGGCAAGAATGCGATCTCTCTGCTGCTGCTGTTACCGATTGCGTTACCGGGGATCATCACCGGCCTGGCGCTGCTGACGGCTTTCAAAACGATCAATCTTGAGCCGGGGTTTTTCACCATCGTGGTCGGACACGCCACCTTCTGTGTGGTGGTGGTGTTTAACAACGTGATTGCCCGGTTCAGACGCACCTCCTGGAGCCTGGTGGAAGCGTCGATGGATCTCGGGGCTGACGGGTGGCAAACCTTTCGCTATGTGGTGCTGCCCAATCTGGGTTCCGCGCTGCTGGCCGGGGGAATGCTGGCGTTTGCCCTGTCGTTTGACGAGATCATCGTCACAACGTTTACGGCGGGACACGAGCGCACGTTACCGCTGTGGTTGCTCAACCAGCTCGGGCGTCCACGCGACGTGCCGGTCACCAACGTCGTGGCTCTGCTGGTGATGCTGGTGACAACTCTCCCCATTCTGGGAGCCTGGTGGCTAACCCGCGACGGCGAAAACATTGCCGGCAGCGGGAAATAACAGTGAATTCAACAGGAAAATGCTATGCAAAAACATCTGCTGATAAACGGTGAGCTGGTTGCCGGAGAAGGTGAAAAACAGCCGGTTTATAACCCGGCCACCGGAGAGGTGCTGCTGGAGATTGCTGAGGCGTCAGCGGCCCAGGTCGACGCGGCGGTGCTGGCGGCTGACCGTGCTTTTGCGGCGTGGGGACAAACGACGCCGAAAACCCGCGCCGAGTGCCTGCTGAAGCTGGCGGACGCGATTGAAGCGCACGGTGAGGCGTTTGCCCGGCTCGAGTCCCTCAACTGCGGCAAGCCGCTGCACTGCGCGCTGGGGGATGAAATTCCGGCGGTGGTCGACGTTTTCCGTTTCTTTGCCGGGGCCGCCCGCTGCCTGAACGGTCTGGCAGCGGGCGAGTACCTTGACGGTCACACGTCGATGATTCGCCGCGATCCGGTGGGCGTGGTGGCCTCTATCGCGCCGTGGAACTACCCGCTGATGATGGCAGCCTGGAAGCTGGCCCCCGCGCTGGCGGCAGGGAACTGCGTGGTGATAAAGCCCTCTGAGATCACGCCCCTGACCGCGCTGAAGCTGGCAGAGCTGGCAAAAGATATCTTCCCGGCGGGCGTTCTGAACGTGCTGTTTGGTCGCGGGAAAACGGTCGGCGACCCGCTCACCGGGCACGAGAAGGTCCGCATGGTTTCGCTGACCGGTTCGATCGCGACCGGGGAACATATCATCGGCCATACGGCGTCCTCGATTAAACGCACCCATATGGAGCTGGGCGGCAAAGCGCCGGTGATCGTGTTTGATGATGCTGACCTGGATGCGGTGGTTGAAGGCGTGCGGACGTTTGGCTTCTACAATGCCGGGCAGGACTGTACGGCAGCCTGCCGCATTTATGCCCAGAAGGGAATCTATGCCCAACTGGTTGAAAAACTGGGTGCCGCAGTCGCCAGCCTTAAAATGGGGGCGCCGGAAGACACCTCGACCGAACTGGGACCGCTCAGCTCGGCCGCCCATCTGTCACGCGTCTGTCAGGCCGTCGATGAGGCGAAAGCGCTCGGCCATATCCGCGTTGTCACCGGCGGGAGCAAAAAAGAGGGGGCGGGCTACTACTTCCAGCCAACCCTGCTGGCGGGAGCAAAACAGGACGACGCCATCGTTCAGCGCGAGGTGTTTGGCCCGGTGGTGAGCGTCACCGAGTTTGATGACGAGGCGCAGGTGCTGGCCTGGGCAAACGATTCGCAGTACGGCCTGGCGTCATCGGTCTGGACCAAAGACGTGGGGCGCGCCCATCGCCTGAGCGCGCGCCTGCAGTACGGCTGCACCTGGGTGAACACCCATTTTATGCTGGTGAGCGAAATGCCGCACGGCGGCATGAAATTATCGGGCTACGGGAAAGATATGTCGGTCTACGGGCTTGAGGATTATACGGTTGTCCGGCATGTCATGATCAAACACTGATCCGCTTAGCCTGGCCGCTTGCGCGGTCAGGCGTTCTCTTTGCCCGCCAGATGTGTTACGTAAGATACTCAATTGTTATTAGCCATAATTTTTAAGTGGTTATTCTGTAACGAAAAAACTTGATCTGTGTCAACATATGACGCATATTGCGTGCGGTTATTTTTTCGGCTCTGGTATACAGAATGACGTTGTATCAAAAGATGTTGGTTTTTTACGCAATCATGGCTTCCATCTGCGCGTTAATCACCTGGTTCCTCTCAAAAGACCGCAAACGTATCCGCCTGCTGAGCGCTTTCCTGGTGGGGTCAACCTGGCCAATGAGCTTTCCCGTTGCGCTGTTGGTCTCGCTTTTCTGAAGCACGCTTCCAGTTTTAAAAGATGAACATAGCATTCCTGATGTGATAACTGTATAAATACACAGTGCATCATAAAAGGAGTGCTTATGAACAGTTTTTACTCGCAGCAGGCCGGTTGCACCGTACGCTGGCACGACTTGCCCGGCTCCGGCGATCCCGTGGTGTTCATTCACGGGCTGGGCTGCGCCGCTTCCTATGAATATCCCCGCGTCGTTCGTGACCCGCTGTTTGGCGCACGCAGAGCCATTCTCATCGACTTGCCCGGCAGCGGCTACAGCGATAAGCCTGAGCACTACAGCTATAAAACCACCGACCAGGCGCACGTTGTGGCGGAGCTGATTGACCATCTTAAACTGGATTCCTTCTGGTTATACGGCCACAGCATGGGCGGCAGTATTGCTATCGAAACGGCGGGGCTTTTGGCTACGCGCGTGAAGGGGCTGATGGTGTCAGAACCCAATTTTCATGCGGGTGGGGGCATGTTCAGCCGGTCAATCGCGGCGCAAAGCGAGCAACAGTTTCTGGAGCAGGGTTACGACGCCATGCTCAGCGCAGAAAAAACGGCGTGGGCAGGGTGCCTGCAGAGCAATGCGGCTTATGCCGTCTGGCGCGGTGCATCTGGCTTGGTGGCGGGCGTTGAACCGGAATGGGAAGCGCAGTTCCTGTCACTTCCTTGCCCGGTAACGTTGATTTTTGGCGAGCTCTCTCTGCCGGATGACGATGTGGAAAATCTGCAACAGAAAGGCGTTGAGGTAAAAATTATCCCTGCGGCGGGGCACTCTATGTCGTGGGAAAACCCCTCTGCACTGGCGCAGGCATTAGCCGGGTGTATGACGATGTAATTATTGTACAATTTATCATCGTTGCGAAATGTAGGCCGGGTAAGCGCAGCGCCACCCGGCAAGAAGGCGGCTACATTATTAAAGCACGTAGTGCCTGACGAGCGTCAGGCTGAACATCATGCGGGTGATGGTAATCAATGCTCTCGATCGCGCGGCTATAGAGCGCGACCAGCCAGTCGTAAACGTACGCGGTAGCCGCATGGACCGGCTGTTCGCCCAGACGCGTCAGGCGGGGCTCGGCGCTGCTCACCACCGGGGTGACGAAGATGGCCTGCCCCTTGCGGATGCGGCTTGCCGGGCGCGTCGCCACGGGGGTCTTGTCGTAACCCAGCCAGCCAACGAAATTGCCCATCACGGCATGCAGTTGCGCAGCGCTACTCTTATCCGCTTCGACAATTCGCTGCAGCTGCTGAGGCAGATCCAGCCGGTAGCTGGTGACCACCAGCACATCCGCAATTTGCTGTAACACCGCAGGATCCAGCCCAAGACGGGCGGCTGTCGCCTCGTTGCGGCTCCACTGGCGCAGATGATTTATCCAGACTTTGTGCGCCAGGCGCGCTTTGTCTTTGGTCTGGTACAGACCGGCGCTTTCCTGGGCGTTCTCGGCAAACAGGTCAATGGTATCCGTAAATAGCCCGTTAACCTGCTCCTCGCGCGGCTGCTGAACGGCCAACAGCGTTTCAAAGGCCTTCAGCGGCGGCAGCAGGCCTTCAAGCAGCTCGCCGTGGCGGGCGGCGCTGCTTTGCAGCGTGCGCACCATGTTTTCTGCCTGAGTGCGTCGAATACCTGGCTCCTCAACCAGCGGTGCCAGGTAGCTTTGCATCATCGCCGAGAGCTCCAGACGCAGCGCGTTTTTGAGCGTGCCGAGACGCTTCTGTCGCTGCGCGGGCAGCGTGGCCTGAGACAGCCACTCAATGACGCGCTGCATGCTGTGGCTGTCCAGAGCCTGCAGCGTGCCCCAGCGCAGACCGGGCTTCCCGAGCAGATGCTGTACGGCTTCATCGAGATTCTGCCGGGTGGTAAAGCGAGCGTCGTGCGGGGTGATCGCCCATACCAGACCCGGCAGGGCAGATTCTTCCGCAGGCTGCGTCTCCCTGACCCAGTTCATTAACACTTTTGCTTTTTTGGCCGTCTGTTCGTGCTGCGCCGTCGCGTTGCAGATGACCAGCACATCCGGCTGGAGCTGTTGACGATAGTGCTCAAGCAGCCACTGGGATTTTGCCTGGCGTAGCGGATCGGCATGGCGGTCTTCAAACACAGGGATATCAATGATATCGACACTATCCAGCGCGCCGTTCTCAACCGGAAGCACCAGTTCACGGGTCAGGAAGGCCAGCACATCGACGGGGAGGCTGATGGCGTTCAGCATCTCACCGTTGTTCAGCGGATGGAGAAGCGTCTCTTGCGTATTCTGCAGCGCTACCGAGCCGTCGTGCGTCAGGAACCCTTCGCCAGGCAGCCCGAAGCTATCCACCAGCAGGCTAAGGGGGGCAGCAATCTCGCTGGCATGGCTGGTCTGGTGCAGCACATGGGCCAGATTTAACCACTGCTGGGTCAGTTCCTGCTGCTCGCCCCACAGCAGCGACCACACGCTGGCGCGGGTGCTGAGATCGAGCGAAGGCACCAGTTGGGCGAACTCGTGCCACAGGGCATCATCAATTTGCTGTTTCGCGGCGGGTACCGTGCTCTGCCAGAAGCGGGCAATCGCCCCCACGTCCTGCGCCGTGATGCCGGGCACGCTCTGCGGCTGACGCAGGCCGCGCCATTTCTCCAGGCGGGTCTCAATGACCGCCTTATCCACCGCGCGCATCTGCGGGTGCAGCGTCGTGCGGGCAATAAACAGCTGCACCAGCTCGGCCTCGGTGACCAGGCTCAGGCGCAGCGGAAACGCCTCGTCAAGCGCTTCCGGGGTTTTCCGGGTGAAGCGGACGGCCATGTTGGTCAGGGCATGTCCCGGATTGATATGCGAAAAATAGTCAAAGGTGCGCTGGCCTGGCGTCACGTTCAGGCGTCCATTGCCGCTGCCGCACAGCGACAACAGCAGGTGCGCTTTCGCGCTCTGCGAATGGCCGTAAAGCCCGATGCTGCTCTGACGGGTCATGGCGCGTTCAATGGCCTGCTCGCGCGCCTGCGCCGCGTTGATGCGGGCAAGCAGGGCGTCGGCATCGTTATCCAGCACGGGGGCGTTCAGGCGCGTCTCGTTGATCCACCCGATTAAGGCCTGAGTGGTGGTGGTCGTCGCTGTCATTTCAGGTATACGCTCCCGCTGTCGATCCAGTAGTGGCTGCCGCTGTGTCGGCGGTCGGCCAGGGTATTCAGTTTGAAGGTTAAGGCGTCAGGCGCCACCGGCGTGCCGTCCTGCAGCCAGGCATCGCTCAGCTCGAAGGCCTCCGGGCCTTCATGCTTGCTGCCGCCGCAGAGTTTGAGCCGCACGTTCAGCACGCCGTCGCCGGCAATCGCTTTTGCCAGTTCGGCCGAGTTAATGCTGAGCGTGTAGAGCGGCGTGGCAGGCCAGCGCGCGTTCGCCAGCTGGCGGAAGCCGAGGGTGACGTTACCGCGCAGCGGGAAGTGCAGACGCGCGTCAAGCTTCGCACCGGGTTTATCAAGATCGATATCCTGATACCAGACGTTTTCCTCGCGCAGGGTATTGACGGTGTTATCCAGCACGCCCAGATAGCGCACGGTGGAATACGCGCCAATGTCCGCGGCTTTAAAGTTGAAGCGCGGCAGACGCAGGTCAAGCGCCAGGCTGCAGAGCATGGCCCCCACGGCAGCGGTCGATTTCGGGTTGCCAATGCGCCCCTGCTGGCTGAACGGATACCACTCATGCACCTGGTATTTATCCAGCCAGACGATGCGGTTGACCGGCACCGGCTGCAGGTGGCGAATCAGCGCCTGAACGCCAGGCAGGCAGCCCGGGCGTCCGGTGATCAGCAGAATGTCGCAGCTATAATGGGAGATCGCCTCACACACCGCGTGGAGCGGGGAGGCCAGCGTAAACTGCCCGGCCAGCATCGCATCCTGCATTTCGCGGAAATTGACGTGCAGCGGCACGGCGAAGAGGTCAAAAGCGTCAGAACCCGCAGGCAGGGCATGGTCGATCGCCTGCTGCAGATAGTTCATCACGTTGCGGGTCGGCTTCTGCGGCAGGAGATCGCCAAAGGTGGCGTGCAGACCAGCCAGCGGATCGTCAACGTCGCTGGACTCCCACCCGGCAAGAATCGCATGGCCAAGCGGCATAAACAGCTGCAGCGCCGTCTGCTGGCGCAGTACGGCCTGGGTATCAATGCGCCCGGAGTCGCCGAACAGTGAAGCCATCAGGAGCGAGGCGTCTGCGATACCGGATTTTTGCAGCTGCGTTTGCAGGGCGGGCAATACGTAGCGCTGAATCACGTCCAGAAGCGTATCGTCGCCCGCGACCTTAAACCCTTCCCGGAACAGCAGCTGCGGGGTGATTTTGACGTTATTGCCGGAGCCGTCGTCCAGCTGGTAATGGGTGATCGCCATATCCGTTGTGCCGCCGCCGATGTCGATGGACGCGACGCGCAGCGCGCGTCCCGGCTGGCTGCCCGGCTCAGGCTCACGGTCCGGACGGGCAAGGGAGGCGAAGAAGGCCTCGGTCTGGCCGCCAAAGCGGGAGATGGCTTCGTTATACAGCCAGACCAGCTGACCGCAGCTGGCTTCATCCCACTCCATCTGGATTTCCGGTACCGGCACCACGCTTTTTTCCTGCTGTTTGCGGGTGACAAAATCCTCATCCTGCGGGTGCCAGCCCATCGCTTTCCAGACAATGGCGATGGCTTCAAACATGCGGCGTCGGAAGATCTCGCGCTCCTGCTTTGGCATGGCGGAGGGCAGCGTCAGGATCAGCGTGCGCAACTGGCGCGGCGAGGCAGGGAAGCCCAGGCGCAGGCGCGTGGCGACGCTGTTGATCTGCCCCAGCGCCTGTGCCAGCAGCTCGCACAGCATATGGGTCATCAGGGTGCTGCGGCTGTATTGCGGCGAGAAGACCGGCAGGCGCTCGTCCTGCGGCAGCGTGAAGAGCGGCTCGCCGTCATCGTTCATCAGGTTCATCAGCGGGAACGCGGTGGCAAGCGGTTCACGCTGGGTCTTGCTGTTCATCTGGCTAAAGCGCCAGTCCTGCACGACCGGGGTTTCATCCCACAGGTAGCGACGCGGGCTGGAGATACCGCTGTTGCCCTCGGTGCCCAGACGCTGCATCGCCAGCTTGCGGGCCTCATCGCCGACGCGGACAATCGACGGCCAGACAAAGGCATCTTCGCGACCGCTTTCCACCGAGAAGTGCTGCTTGCCAAAACGCGCTTCCGAAAACTCGAGACGGCTGGTGAACAGCGGTTCGTTCAGGAACTGCGGCTCGCTGAGCGAGCGGACCTGCAGCTCGGCGGTCTGGCGCAGCCCATCGTTGGCATCGCCGTGGTCTTCAATAATGACGCCGCAGGTGTGGGTATTGCCCACGTCGAGGATCAGGTCGACCGGAATGGCAGGCGTGCTGAGCGTATGGGTGACAAATTTTACTTCCGGCACGGTGAGCTGTTCACCGAGCATGGTCAGCAGGTTGAGCCAGTGGGCCTGATACTCAAAGCTGCGCATCGCCTGCTGCAGGTCGCGTTCAGAGCGGTTCTCAACGCCGTCGGCATACTGGGTAAACGCCTCGCGCAGCCAGCCGTCAATCCAGGTCTGATCGAGGAAGCTGTCTACCTCGCTATCGCGCCACGCCAGCGCGAAGCGGGTGCCGTTCAGAATATCGTTTTCCACCGGAGAGAGCGCGGACGTGGCATGGTCGGCAATCTGGCTGTCAAGCGCGAGGGTCACGCGGTGGGTATTGCCTGCCGTGTCGGGGGTCTCAAGCTTGCGCACCTGAACGCGGGCCCAGTTATCCGGCCCTTCCACAAACGTCCGCGGCGGGTTGAAGCGCAGGAAAGGAACCGGAAGCCAGACGCCATCCAGTACCGTCAGCGACTGATGCAGCGGGATAGTGGTTTCCGGCTTGACCACTTCAGGCTGGCCGCCGTTCATGCCGGGCAGGGTATAGCGACCGTTGACCAGGTCGAAATCGAGGCGCAATAGCGGGCCGTTCGCGGTTTTACGTACGAAGCGCCCGTTGCTGGCGGAGTCCTGCGGCGTCAGACCGAAATCGAGGAACTGCACGCCGCTGTTGGCAATAAGCGTGACGCTTTGTTTATAGTCGCAAAGATTTACCAGCATAAGATCAGGCACCTGCTTTCTTGAACGTCAGTGGGACGACGGTGTTGGCATCATAACGGGCGCGACATTCTGCGATATCGCTGGTGCCTGCTTTACAGGCAATTTCCGGCATCGGGTAGCGGGAACCGTCGGTGCAGCGGGCAGTACCGCGACTCTTAATCATCAGCTCGCCATTGCTGTGCAGCCCGGAGAAGACCTCCGCGCGGCAGACAATGTTGTCGCCGTGGACAACGCGGGCGAAACCTTTATTGTTCTGGATCTGATAGCGCAGCGACGGCGGCTTGCCGGTCACCGGATCCTTCACGTCGAGGATGGCGCGCCAGGTGCCGTTCAGGAAGCGCGTCGAGCCCGCTTTCACCTGATTCGCTTCCATCACCATGGCGTCTTTCGGAATGGCGACAATCACCACCGGAGCAGGTTGTGGCGCAGCTTCAGACGGAGCCGCTTCTTTTTCTTTGCTGGCCACGACCTCTGCCTGATGCAGCGGTAACTTCAGCGCCAGCGGTTCAACCGCCTTGATCGGCTTTGGCGCAATCTCCACGGGTTCAGGTGCGGGTGCCGGGGCGGGCTCAGCGGAAGGCGCCTGTTTCGGCCACAGCAGCGGGGCGGCAACGGCGGCGACGATCACGGCGGCAACCGGCAGGGTCCACAGGGGAACGCGGCGCTTTTTCACGATGTTCGCCGGAACAGGTTCCTGGACTGGTTGCGCAACGACGGGGGCCGGTTCGGGCTCATACAGCTCCTCCGGCGTAATACGCACCACCGTGGATGGGGCGATCAGCGGCTCGTCAGCATGCTCAAAGGTCATCACCGGCTCTGGCTCAGGCTCGGGTTCAGGATCGTCAATCACAACGGGGGCTGGCTCAGGGATCAGGGACTCACGCAGGCAGTCGAGGACATCGTCGCGCGCGTTCTCGTTGAGGTTTACAAATCCCCAGAAGCTGATGACCGGCTTTCCGTCCACCAGGAAGAGGAAGTTTTCGCCCGGGAACTGAAATGCCTTCGACAGCAGAGAGCCAAAGAGCTGTTGCGCGGTTTTGGGCGACTGCAGGCATTTCTTGCTTAATGACTCGACGCTGGCGAGCGTGTTTTCCAGATAGCGCAGGGCGCGATAGCGATCATCTTCATCGGCCGCTTTCCAGCTGGTTACGCTCCCTTCAACCGGGGAATACCAGTCCACGCGGTCGCCGCTGTCGTTGACCTGAGGAATCGCCAGACAGTCGACGATGGCCTGTTGTTTGCGCAACCGGAGCGCTTCCCGGATTTGCAACGCTGATTCGAAAACGGCTTGTCCGCCGCCGCCAACGGCCTGAAAATCATCCAGATTACCGCTGCGTAAAAGAGTTTTTGCCACGATTTGATCCCATATACTTCTTCACACCATTACTTTAACGAACCGAGGACGCAACCAAACGGAGGAAGAGACGCTAAAAGCGCCGATTTCTTGCGGCATAGAAAGTGACGGTTGTGCTTGACGAATAATGGCACTTAAGACAAATCGTCTTTCTGGGTGCTGGCGGTTAAAACAGCAAAAACCGCGGCTTTAGAATAACCTGATAGTGTTTCGTTATTTGCCAGGTCAAAACGCCTGTGCTGTTATTACTGTCCTATATAATAAAACTGTCAGGGTTATAACCATGTCTACAGGGAAAACACTGCTCGCCCTTGCGCTGAGCGCGCTGTTACCAGCCGGTGCCGCATGGGCGGCAAATAACGACACCCTTATTTACTGTTCAGAAGCCTCCCCCGAGTCCTTCAACCCGCAAATCGCCAGCTCTGGCCCGTCTTTTGTGGCCAGCTCTCAGGTGCTGTATAATCGTCTGATCAATTTCGACCCGGTGAAAAACACCCCGGTGCCGTCGCTGGCGGAGTCCTGGACAATCTCCCCGGACGGCAAGACCTATACCTTTACCCTGCGTAAAGGGGTGAAGTTCAACAGCAACAAATACTTCAAACCGACGCGCGATTTTAATGCCGATGACGTTATTTTCTCGGTCATGCGCCAGAAAGACCCTAAACACCCGTACCACAACGTGTCGCAGGGCAACTACGAATACTTTAACGATGTGGGTCTCGATAAGCTGATCCAGGACGTTAAAAAGGTCGATGACTACCACGTCCAGTTCACACTCAGCGAACCCAACGCCGCGTTTCTGGCCGACTGGGGGATGGATTTCGCCTCGATTCTCTCCGCGGAATACGCCGACGCGATGCTGAAAAAAGGCACGCCTGAAAACGTGGACACCTGGCCGATTGGTACAGGGCCATACGTGCTGCAGCAGTATAAAGTGGATTCTCTGATCCGCTACGTCGCGAACCCGAACTACTGGGAAGGTGAGGTGCCGACGAAGCATCTCATCTTCTCCATTACGCCAAACGTGGAAACCCGCCTGGCGAAGCTGCAGACCAACGAGTGCCAGATCGTTCCTGCGCCATCCCCGGTTCAGTTTGACGCCATCAAGAACAACAAAGACCTGACGCTGCACGCCGTCGATGCGCTGAACGTCGGTTATCTGGCGTTTAACACCGAGAAAAAACCGTTTGATAACGTGCTGGTGCGTCAGGCGCTCAACTACGCGACCGACAAGAAGGCCATCGTTAATGCGGTCTTTATGGGATCGGGCACGGTGGCAAAATCGCCGATCCCGCCAAATATGCTGGGCTTCAATAAAGACCTGAAGGACTACAGCTACGATCCTGAAAAAGCGAAAGCCCTGCTGAAGCAGGCGGGTCTGGAGAAGGGCGCGGAAGTCACGCTGTGGTCAATGCCGGTGCAGCGTCCGTATAACCCGAATTCGCGTCGTATCGCGGAGATGATCCAGAGCGACTGGGCGAAAGTCGGCGTGAAGGCCAAAATTGTCTCTTACGAGTGGGGCGAATATCTCTCCGGAATGCGTAAAGGCGAGCATGACTCCGCGCTGTTTGGCTGGATGTCCGACAACGGCGACCCGGACAACTTTGCCGACGTGCTGCTCGGCTGCAACAGCATTAAAACCGGCTCAAACGCCGCGCGCTGGTGCGATAAGGGGTATGATGCCCTGGTACAAAAAGCGAAGCTGACCAGCAGCCCGGCCGAGCGCGCGAAGCTCTATGGCCAGGCGCAGGAGATTTTCTATCAGCAGGCGCCGTGGATCGCGTTGGCCAACGGGAAAACGTTCTACGCGACCCGCAGCAACGTGAGCGGGTACAGCGTAAGCCTGATGGGCAGCGATTTCTCAAAAGCGAAGCTGAACTAAGCCTTTTTAGCCGGGTGGCGGCTCCGCCTTACCCGGCCTACATTTGGCACCTGTAGGCCCGGTAAGCGTAGCGCCACCGGGCACATAACGAGGAGTGACAATGTCACATTTAAACGAAGTTATCGCCCGCGTCGATGCCGCCATCGAAGAGAGCGTGATTACCCACATGAACGAACTGCTGATTGAATTAAGCGATGATGCGGAGCTGAGCCGTGAAGAGCGCTACACTCAGCAGCAGCGTCTGCGCACCGCGATTTCGCACCACGGTAAGCAGCATAAAGAGGAGATGGACGCGCGTGAGGAACAGCTGACGAAAGGCGGCACCATACTGTAACCATCAAAACTGGCGTCGCGCCACCAGCCAGGCCCCGACCACCAGCATCACCGCGCCGCACACCGGGCCGATCAGGGCGCGCAGCGGGATGCCCTGGCTCCTCAGCACGTCCAGCACCAGCCCGCCAATCAGCTGGCTTGCCACCAGCACGGCGATGGTCGTCGCCGCGCCAACGTTCTGATAGCCGCTGATGCTGGCAAACACAAAAAACGACCCCAGCAGCCCCGGGATAAGCGTCCACCAGCGCACCGTTGCGGCGAGCTCGCTGAACCCGGCGACGCCCTGTTTCAGCAGCAGAATGCTGACAAACAGCACGATGCCGACCAGCGAATTCAGCAGCATCGCGATTAGAATGGTGGAGGAGGACTGGGTGATACGCACCATCAGGGTGTTTTGCACCACCAGGCCAATGCCCGCCGCCACCAGAAACGCCAGCGTCAGTGACTGATTCATGGGATCGCGTCCGGGTCGCTGCGCTCGTCCAGCTGCAGCTGCATAAAGGTTAAGTCCAGCCAGCGGCCAAACTTGGTTCCCACCTGCGGCATTTGTCCGGTCGTCACAAAGCCGAGCGTTTCATGGAGATGAATCGAGGCATGGTTTTGCGCTTCAATCCCGGCCACCATCACGTGTTTCCCGATGGCGCGGGCCTCGTTAATCAGCGCCTTCATCAGCGTGCGGCCAATCCCTTTGCCCTGATGGGCCGGGTGGACGTAGACCGAGTGCTCAACCGTATGACGGAAACCGTCAAAGGCGCGCCAGTCGCCGAAAGAGGCGTAGCCGGTGATTACGCCGTCTTCCTCGCTCACCAGAACCGGGTAGCCCGCAAGCGAGCGCGCCTCAAACCAGGCGATGCGGTTATCGGTATCGACGGTTTTATCGTTCCAGATCGCGGCAGTGTGCAGCACCGCGTGGTTGTAAATCTCGCCTATCGCAGCGCAGTCTTCTTTGCAGGCATGACGAACGATCATGATGAAGCCTCTGTGTGTTGTTCACTATAGTATTACGTTATCGCTACGATATTACACAACTGTATCGCCCGATCGCTACGGTATAAGCCATATTTTTTTGTTATCAAAAGCCCATTGAATTGCCGTTCATACACTATAGTATGACGTCATGAACACCATAACAGACACAATGAATCAACGGATTAGCGCAAGAATTCGCCTTGAACGCGAGTCTCGCGGGTGGTCCCTGAGCGAACTGGCGGACCGGGCAGGCGTCTCCCGCGCCATGATCCATAAAATCGAGCGCGGGGACAGTAGCCCGACAGCCACCTTGCTTGCCCGCCTGTCGGGCGCGTTTGGCATCAGCATGTCAACGCTGATTGCCCGGGCCGAAATGCAGGAGGGCAAGCTGCTGCGCCTGGCAAATCAGCCCGTCTGGCGCGATCCGCAGACGCACTACCTTCGCCGCCATGTTTCCCCCCGTACCGATCTGCCCATCGACCTGGTTCAGGTTGAACTGCCTGCGGGCAGCGATGTTCCGATGCCGGCCTCTTCTTACGCGCTGGCGCGTCAGCTTATCTGGCTGCAGTCCGGTGAGCTGGTGTTTCAGGAGGGCGATACGCGCCACGAAATGCACGCCGGAGACTGTCTTGAGCTGGGGCCGCCTAATGACTGCCGGTTCATTAACGAGACGAACGAAACCTGCATCTATCTGGTTGTACGCCTCAATCAGTCTGGCTCGTAATGCTAATGCGATAACGCCGAACGTGAGCCAGGCTGTAATGACATTTGTACCAGAAGGAGATCCTGATGAATCACTCTGTTTCGCATAACCGCCGCTGGGTGCTGGCCTCTCGTCCACAGGGCGCACCGGTCGCGGAAAATTTTCGTCTGGAAACGCAGCCTGTTCCGGAACCAGGGGCGGGGCAGCTTTTGCTTCGTACCGTCTGGCTGTCGCTGGATCCTTATATGCGGGGTCGCATGAGCGACGCGCCATCCTATTCACCGCCGGTTGAGCTCGGTGCGGTGATGGTGGGGGGAACGGTCAGCCGCGTTGAACAGTCAAACCATCCCGACTACAAAGCCGGTGAATAGGTGCTGGGCTACAGCGGCTGGCAGGAGTATGAACTCTCGGACGGCAGCGGCCTGGTGAAGCTGGGCGAAAATCCGTCTCATCCTTCCTGGTCGCTGGGCGTACTGGGTATGCCGGGCTTTACCGCCTATATGGGGCTGCTGGATATCGGGCAACCGAAAGCGGGTGAAACGCTGGTGGTGGCGGCGGCGACCGGCCCGGTTGGCGCGACGGTTGGGCAGATCGGCAAAATCAAAGGTTGCCGGGTGGTCGGCGTCGCCGGTGGCGCAGAGAAATGCCGCCATGCCGTTGAGGTGCTCGGGTTTGACCTGTGTCTGGATCACCACGCCGCGGATTTTGCCGACCAGCTCAAGCAGGCCTGCCCGAACGGCATTGATGTCTACTATGAAAACGTTGGCGGGAAAGTGTTTGACGCCGTGCTGCCCCTGCTGAACACCTCCGCGCGCGTGCCGGTGTGTGGCCTGGTGAGCGGCTACAACGCGACGGGCTTGCCTGACGGGCCGGACCGCCTGCCGCTTCTGATGGCGACCCTTCTCAAGAAACGCATTCGGATGCAGGGCTTTATCATCGGCCAGGACTATGGACATCGCATCCATGAGTTCCAGGAAGAGATGGGGCGCTGGGTGCAGGAGGGAAAAATCCACTATCGCGAACAGGTCACGGACGGGCTGGAAAACGCCCCCGAGGCGCTCATTGGCCTGCTGGAAGGACGAAACTTCGGCAAAGTCGTGATTCGCGTCGCGAGTGACAATAAATAAAGCGCAATATGGCGGGGGTTCCCGCCATATTTATTTGTGAAGATACGATATATTGTCTTTAATTACTGGACATGACTTTTCGCGCCATCATCCCCGATGAGCCCGAAAACGATAAAAAAAATGACGTTTACTTTTTTTGCTGTTTTTTGTACTTCCCACCACCAGGCATGACGATACAGGATATATCGTACCGGCGCCGTTTTATTAAAACTGGCGTTTAAAAATAGCATTAAGTTTTAGCTACAGGAATTCCACATGCTTGATTTGGATCACTTAGAAAAAGCCCAAAGGGTTAGCCTTACCATGCAGGTTGAACACAGTTTGAAAGGGGCGTTAATTACAGGCTCTCTCAAACCAGGAGCACGACTGATTACGAAAGAGATTGCTGATAAATTAGGCACCAGTATTACGCCGGTCCGCGAAGCGCTGTTGCGCCTGGTCTCCTCAGGCGCGCTTCACGCCACGCCCGCACAGGCATTCCTGGTCCCTGAAGTGACGCTGGAGCGTTATAACGAGATTAACGCCATCAGAAAACAGCTTGAGCCAATGGCGGTCGCCGCAGCATGCCAGAAGGTGTCAGACGGCAAGCTGGAGGCGTTGCGCAAAATGTCAGAGGCTTTCCATGATGCCATGCGCAATGGAAACGTTCAGCAGGCATTGCATGCGAATCGTATCTTCAGGTTTACGCTTTATCAGTATGCGGAAATGCCTACGCTTAATGCCTTAATTGAACAGCTATGGGTCCGCATCGGGCCCTGCATGAACTACCTGCATCACGAACTTAACGACATCAAAACGGCAACGTATCACTATGACGAGCTTCTTTCGGCCCTTGAGCGGAGAGATGTTGATGCGAGCCAGAAGGCGATTGATAAGTTGATTGATGAAGCAGATTCTCTTTTACAGCGACAATATTTTAACTGAGAGATTATTTATTAGAGCGACTATATACCGCCGCTAATTATTTATCTGGTGAATAACTCCTGATGGCTTAATGCCATCAGGAGGGTTATTTCATTTATAAAATAAACTTTTCTTTTTGCTTACTCGAAGCGATAAGAGACCGACAGCCCGACGCCATAGTTTCGGCCTGGTGCAGGCTCGTAATAACGACCGTTGGACTCGTTGACAATTACCGAGCCCGCGTACTCTTTGTCGAACAGGTTATCGACGCGGCCAAAGACGTCCATTCCCCAGTTGCCGTAGTTAAATTTATACCCGGTATTCAGCCCGACTACCGTATAGGACGGCGCTTTCGCGGTGTTTTCGTCGTCGGCCATGATATCGCTCATGTAACGCACGTCTGTCCCCGCATACCAGCCTTCCTCCGGCTGCCAGCCAAACGAGGCGAAGCCCATGTTGCGCGCAATCCCCGGCATACGGTTACCGTTACAGTCTGCGTCGCTGCAGACGTTAGTCCGGTAGGTGGCATCCAGGTACGTCCAGGCCATCTTCAGCTTCCAGTTCTCCGCGAACTGCTGATCCAGGGAAACTTCGACACCCTGACGACGGGTTTTCCCGGCATTTTTATAGGTTGTACGGCCGCCGGAACTGGAATCCACCACGATCTCGTCATCCGTGTCGGTGCGGAACAGCGCCGCCGTCAGCAGGCCGTTGCCGATGCGGGTTTTGCTGCCCACTTCATACGTATTATTCGTGGACGGCTTCAGGCCAATATTCAGACCGCCCTGGTTATCGGCGCGATAGGAGAGCTCGTTGATGGTTGGCGTTTCAAAGCCACGCCCTGCGGCAGCGTAGAGGTTCCACGCATCCGTCACCGCATACTTCACGGCGCCCGCCGGGAGCCACTTGTGGTAGCTCGCGTCACCGCTGTCATCGCCGTTGCCCGGCGTAACGTAGTGGTCGTTGGAATCAAACCAGACCGAACTGTAGCGGACACCCGCGTCGACAGAGAGTTTCTGCGTCAGCTGCCAGCTCGTTTGCAGATAAGGATCGACGTTCCACATCAGGTTGCGTTCGTCACGACGTTTATCGCCTTTGACGCCGTAGTCCGGCACGCCGTTGCGCATCACGAAGTTCTCGTATCCGCGACGGTCTTCGCTCATGTTTTCGTAGTTCAGACCGGTGGTGAAGGTCACCGGAACCAGCAGCTCGCCGCGGTGTGTCCAGCGGGTATCCACGCCCTGATAGTGGCGCTGCATATCAATCACCCCGCCGGAGTGAGTGGCTTTTAGCTGCGGCTGATACGGAATCGACTGATACTGCGTCATTTCACGCTCGCCGGCGTACATCATCACGCTCAGGTCGTCCTGAGCGCTGAGCTGGCGATCGTAGCGCAGGCCGGCCTGGGTCTGCTTGATGGTCTTACGGGTGTTGTACTGATCGCCGCGCGGCGACTGACGCGGGTTGTCACGCCACTCCTGGTAATTCAGTCCACCCGGATCGTTGGCCTTCATGTCCACGCTGTTGAAAATCAGCGTCAGCTTGCTGGCGTCGTCAATGCGTACACCCAGTTTGGCGTTAGCGAGATTTTTCCGCGCGCCGCTGTGGTCGCGGTAGCCTTTGGTGGTGAAGCGGGTGGTGGAGACGGTGTAATCCACGTCCCCGGCGTGGGTGCCGTCACCCATCGCGCCGGTGGCTTTCATGCCATAGCGCCAGGTCCCGTAACTGCCGTAATAGCTGCTGGCTTCAATGGTTGGCGGCTGCTGCCCGGTTTGGGTGTTGATGTTGATTACGCCGCCAGAGGCGTTGCCGTACAGGGCAGAGAAGGGACCGCGCAGCACTTCAACGCTCTCCACGCTGGAAAGGTCGATGTTGGAGGTCTGACCCTGTCCGTCCGGCATGGTGGCTGGAATACCATCGACGTACATACGGATACCGCGCACCCCGAAGGTTGAGCGGGCGCCAAATCCGCGCATCGAAAGCTGGAGATCCTGGGCGTAGTTTTGACGGTTCTGAATTTGCAGCCCGGGTACGCTACCAAGGGATTCAGACAGGTTAATGCGGGGCGCGGCCTGGCGCATATCGTCGCCATTGACGACGCTGACCGCGGCCGGAGTATCGAGCTCCGATACGGTTTGCGGCGTGGCGCTGACGATCATGGTCTGTTCCTCTGCGCTCACGGCGGTGAGCGGCGCAAAAATAACAGGAACCAGCAGCAGCGGGAGAGAAGCCTTACGGGCAGAAATGATTTTCATGAATAAAACCGGTTGTGGTGTATAAACGAACCAAATGGAACATGTCCATATATGTTAAAGGTTTTGTAAAAGTTTTGAAAACTATAACCGCACATTGCGTTAATGGAAGGCGAAGCGGGAAAGAAAAACTCCACATTTAACCCATTAATGATTACTATTCTCATTATCAAAAGACAATGCCATGACGTTGTCTGCCGGAAGTGATGTCAGCCCAACCCCACTTTTCAGAAAAGGAATTGATATGTCTTTACGTCAACTGTGCTCGCCGCGTCTGAGCCTGTCGCTGCTGTCTGCCACTTTACTGCTTGCCGGGACGTTCCAGGTGCATGCCGCCGAAGAGGTACTGCGTAAAGCGGTGGGCAAAGGGGCGTATGAAATGGCCGTGAGCCAGCAGGAGAATGCGCTGTGGGTGGCGACCTCGCAAAGCCGTAAAACCGACAAGGGCGGGGTTGTCTACCGCCTTGATCCGGTCACGCTGGACGTGACGCAGGCAATCCATAGCGATCTGAAACCCTTTGGTGCCACCTTTGACAAGGCGACTCAAACGCTGTGGTTCGGCAATACGATCAACGGCGCGGTAACCGCGATTGATGCAAAAACGGGTGACGTAAAAGGGCGGCTGGTGCTGGACGGGCGTCAGCGCAGCGAAACCGTCAAACCGCTGCAGCCGCGCCAGCTGGTGGCAGATGACGCGAGCAACACGATTTACATCACCGGTGTCGGTAAAGAGAGCGTGATTTGGGTCGTGGATGGCGCCACGCTGAAGCTGAAAGAAACCATTGCCAATACGGGCACCTACAGCACCGGCCTGGCGCTGGATGCGCAGGCGAAACGTCTGTACACCACGAATGCGGACGGCGAACTGGTGACGATTGATACGGCCAGCAATAAAATTATTGCCCGTAAAAAGGTGCAGGATGACGGGAAGGAGCACTTCTACCTGAACCTGAGCCTCGACACTGCTGGTCAGCGCGCGTTCCTGACCGATTCAAAACAGCCGGAAGTGCTGGTGGTGAGCCTGAAAGACGGTAGCGTGATCGAGAAAATCGCCGCGCCGGCATCCCTGGCGGTCCTGTTTAACCCGACCCGCAATGAAGCCTACGTGACGCACCGTGAAGCCGGCAAGGTGAGCGTGATTGACGCGAAATCGTATAAGGTCACTAAAACCTTCGACACGCCGGTCTACCCGAACAGCCTGGCGCTTTCAGCGGATGGCAAAACCCTGTACGTGACGGTGAAACAGAAATCTACCCGCCAGCAGGAAGCCACCCAGCCTGACGATGTGATGCGTATTGCTCTGTAAGATGGGATTGCCCGGTGGCGCTGCCGCTTACCGGGCCTACAAAACCATGAAATGTAGGCCGGGTAAGGCGAAGCCGCCACCCGGCTTTTTTATTAACGCGAGGTTTCTTCTACCAGCGGGGCGTCGTGTTTTTCATCGTCAGGATGAACCGGCGCGGTGCTGTGAATTTCATGAACGCGTTTACGCACGCCGAACCAGCCCGCAATCAGCAGCACGGCCAGCAGCGGAATGGTCGCGATGGTGTAGGTGCCGTTCGGGTAGTCGAACGCCATTAGCACCAGCACGCTGAACAGGAAGAGCAGGGTGAGCCAGGAGGTCACCGGCGCGCCAGGCAGCTTAAAGCTGACGTCAGCGGCTTTGCCTTCTTTAATCGCCTTGCGCAGACGCATCTGGCAGACCACGATAAAGCCCCAGGACGCGATAATCCCCAGTGCCGCCACGTTCAGAACGATTTCGAATACCTGAGACGGCACCAGATAGTTCAGGAACACGCCGAAGACATAGACCACCAGCGTCGCCAGAATACCGGCGTACGGCACGTGCTGCTTGCTCATCTTCGACATGAACTTCGGCGCAGAACCGCCCATGGACATGGAGCGCAGGATACGGCCGGTCGAGTAGAGGCCGGAGTTCAGGCTGGAGAGCGCTGCGGTCAGGACCACGATGTTCATGATGCTGCCCACGTACGGCACGCCCAGCTTCGAGAAGAAGGTGACGAATGGACTCTGACCCGCCTGATAGGCGTTCCACGGCAGCAGCAGCACCAGCAGCACCACGGAACCGACGTAGAACAGACCGATACGCCAGATCACGCTGTTGATGGCTTTTGGCACCATCGTCTGCGGATCTTTACATTCACCTGCTGCGGTGCCCACCAGCTCGATGGAGGCGAAGGCGAACACGACGCCCTGAACCAGCACCAGCGCAGGCAGCAGACCGTGCGGGAAGAATCCGCCGTTATCGGTTATCAGGTGGAAGCCGGTGGCATTGCCATCCAGCGGCTTACCGCTGCCGAGGAAGACGGTACCCACGACCAGGAACACCACGATGGCCAGCACTTTAACCAGCGCAAACCAGAACTCCATCTCCGCGAACCACTTCACGCCGATCATGTTCATGGTGCCGACAATCGCCAGGGCGCCAAGCGCAAAGACCCACTGCGGCACATCGCCAAACGCGCCCCAGTAGTGCATATACAGCGCAACGGCGGTGATGTCGACGATACCGGTCATCGCCCAGTTGACGAAGTACATCCAGCCCGCGACGTAAGCGGCTTTTTCACCGAGGAATTCACGGGCGTAAGAGACGAAGCTGCCGCTGGAAGGGCGATGCAGTACCAGCTCGCCCAGCGCGCGGAGAATGAAGAAAGAGAAGATCCCGCACACCAGATAGACCAGGGCGAGAGCCGGGCCAGCCATCTGCAGACGTGCACCCGCACCTAAAAACAGACCCGTTCCGATAGCGCCGCCGATGGCGATCATTTGAACCTGACGGTTGCCCATCGCTTTGTGGTAGCCCTCTTCGTGGGAGTTCAACCAGCGACGTTTAGCAGCGTGATGATCGGCTGCGCTTTTATTGCTTGTTTTCATTGAGTTACCTGTTTGCCTGTCTGAACCATTATCGTGATAGTCCTGCCTGGCAGAGCGCAATACAAACGATTGCTTCTGCGCAAACACATGTCGCCTTCCCAGTCATTCTGCGTATGGATAAGGCGAAACATGGCGAGGCATCCTACCTGCAATTCATAAGCGACGCAAAATATAACCGTGCCGAAAGTGATGCACGTCGAAGGAAATCGTGTGGTCAGAGCAGACGGGGATCACAACACGCTGAAACGTGATGAGTTTTTAGTCAAAACAATGGTGGGGTTGATTATTTAATCATCAGATTCTCTTAATTATTACCAGATGGTATAAATTTTTGCTGCTGCAGGGCATCGAGAAGTAACCTGAACGCGGTTGTGTGCTGCCGACGGCTCGGATAATAGAGGTGGTATCCTTCAAACGTGGGGCACCACGATTCAAGGACCCTGACCAGCCGTCCCTGATTCAGAGCGTCCAGAACCGAGGACTCGGGCACGTAGGCTAATCCGAGACCATTCTCCGCGGCGTCGATGCGCTGCGACAGGTTATTGAGCGTAAGCTGTCCGTCAACCCGCACGCGAAGCTCGCGCCCGTCGCGCTCAAATTCCCAGTCATACAATCCCCCTCGGGTGGGCAGGCGGAGATTGATACAGCGGTGTTCACCCAGCTGCTCCGGCACGAGCGGCACGCCAAAACGAGCCAGGTAATCCGGGGAGCCGACGACCGCCATGCGCATGTCCGGCGCAATCCGCACCGCAATCATGTCTTTTGCCACCTGTTCACCCAGGCGAACCCCCGCGTCGAAGCGGCCATCGACGATATCTGTCAGGCCATTGTCGACCGTCACTTCGACGTTAATGTCAGGATATTGCAGCATAAAAGCCTTCAGTACCGGCCAGAGCACAGCGTCCATCGCGTGCTCGCCGGCGACGATGCGGATAGCGCCTGCGGGTTTGTCGCGGCTGCTGCGAAGCGCCGTGAGTTCCTGTTCGAT
This sequence comes from Enterobacter cloacae complex sp. 2024EL-00227, assembly GCF_043945315.1. Classification (NCBI taxonomy): domain Bacteria; kingdom Pseudomonadati; phylum Pseudomonadota; class Gammaproteobacteria; order Enterobacterales; family Enterobacteriaceae; genus Enterobacter; species Enterobacter cloacae complex sp. 2024EL-00227. The sequence goes on along the minus strand of NZ_JBIMQP010000003.1, from coordinate 147,654 downwards.
CTCCAGCAGATGCGGGCTGAGGCGCGAAAAAAGCTGCTCACCCGCGGGTGTCGGAACCACGCTGCGGGTTGTGCGGGTTAACAGGCGAACGTCTAATCGCGCTTCAAGCTTGCGCATCGCATGGCTCAGTGCCGATTGCGAGACGCCCAGCTGCGCCGCTGCGCGCGTAAAGCTGCGCTCGCGGGCCACCACCATAAAGGAGAGCAGATCGTTGAAATTATCTTTTAGCATCGCGGTTCTATTTATGAGTTTCAGTCATGTGTCCTATCTGATTATGCACCCTAATGCTGCGGAGTGCTTTGCGCTACTGTTAACGCAACAGTCAACGAGGAGCAAAAGATGAAAATTATCCGCAGCGGTTCATTACCTTCAGTACGAGGACCGGAAGCCTGGTTCACCGGGGATGTTCGCATTGACGCGCCCTTTCAGGCGACCGAACCTGCCAGCGTCGGCGGGGCAACCGTAACCTTTGAGCCGGGCGCGCGCACGGCCTGGCATACGCATCCCCTGGGACAAACGCTGATTGTGACGCAGGGTCGCGGCTGGCTACAGGCGTGGGGCGAAGAGGCGGAAATCCTGAATCAGGGCGATATCGCCTGGATCCCATCCGGCGTGAAGCACTGGCACGGCGCAAGTGCGCAAACGGCGATGACGCATATTGCCATCGCCGAAGCGGTAAACGGCAGCCCGGTAACATGGCTGGAAAAAGTGACCGACGAGCAGTACCCGAACGGCTAACCGCCAAAAACGGCAATTGCCTGCTTCAGGCGCGTCGTCCGCTGCGTCAGGTGATTCGCGGCGTGAGTGACGTTATCCACCATCCCCGTATTGCTCTGGGTCATTGCGCCGATACGGGAGAGGGAGGCGTTGATGAGCGTCAGCGCCTGGGTTTGCTCCTGCGTAGCGTGGCCGATCTCCTTAATCAGGGAGGAGACCCGCAGCACGTTGTCGATCATAACCGTCAGCTGTGATTCGGTTTGTCCCACCTTCTCCACGCCAGCGTTGACGCTGGCAACGTTTTTCTCGATCAGCGCTTTGATCTCTTTCGCCGCCGTCGCGGAGTGCTGCGCAAGATTGCGCACCTCAGCCGCGACCACGGCAAAGCCGCGGCCGGCTTCACCCGCGCGCGCCGCTTCCACGGCGGCATTCAGCGCAAGAATATTGGTCTGGAAGGCAATACGATCGATAACGCTGATAATATCGACGATCTGGCCGTTATCCTGCGAAACGGACTGCATCATACCGATGGTCTCTTTCATCATCGCTTCACCGCAGTGGGCGCTGTCGCGGGTGCGATCCGCCATCTGAATCGCCTCGTTCGCGGTTTCGGCCGTCTGCTTCACGGCGCTGGCGATCTCTTCCACCGCAGATGCGGTTTGCTGCAAGAAATCGGCGGTTTCCTCAGAGCGCGTCTGCAGCGCCGCACCTTCTTTCGCGACCTGCTGGCTGATGGTGCCAATACCGCTGATTTGCGCCCCGACATCATCAACCAGCGAGTTCAGGTTTAAACCAGACTGATTCACCAGGCGCATCATCAGCCCGATATCATCGATCCTGTCAAAATGGTAATAGTCCGTTTTACGTCCTGAAACCACGCGCTGCATCTGTTGAACAATGGATTTTACCGGCCGGGCGATCTGCGCATGGAGATAACAGGACAGCGCAGAAAAAAGCAGCACCAGAGCGGTGGCCTGAACGAGACGATCGCGGAATAAATACATCGCCAGGCAGGAAAGTAATGCTGTCACAGTAATACCAAGCTGAATTCGTTTTCCGGTACTGAGACATTTAAAGAGCGACAAAAAGGAAAATAAACCGCGCCGAACGAACAGTCCTTTATAAAAACGATGATGTTTTAATTCGTTATTACGCACTTTTGCATACAGTTTTTCACTGGCCGCGATCTCTTCCCGTGAGGGGATATTGCGCACCGAAATATAGCCGGTCAGGGATTCCCCCTGCCAGACCGGCGTCACGTTGGCCCGCACCCAGTAGTGATCGCCATTATGACGACGGTTCTTCACCAGACCTGTCCAGGTCTCGCCCTGCTGGAGGGTAAACCACATGTCGCCAAACGCTTCGGCAGGCATGTCGGGATGGCGGATGAGGTTATGCGGCTCCCCCAGAAGATGCTCTTCTTTATATCCGCTGGCTTCTATAAAAGCGGAGTTAGCATAGGTAATATGACTTTTTATATCGGTAGTGGACATTAACGTCGAACCGGCGTTAAGCAAATACTCGTTTTGTGTAACGGGGGTGTTACGCCTCATGAGTAACTCCATGATGTTGTGCAAGAATAAAAAATCCGGAAAGCGCTCCGGCAAGATAAGTATGATTATTTTAATAACGGCCTGGATATATTCTCGCTGAAATTGAGACTCTCCGAAATACCCGGCATTCATTATTTTTAATCTGTTAATGTTGTCGAATGTAATAAAATTGAAAATATTTTAGTGGGTGTTATTTTGAACCGGCTTAAATAAATGACATAAGCCAAACTGCAAGAGGGAGATCGTCTCTCTGGAAAAATTGTCATGCTGAAATAGCGTTTCGTTAACAGGATGAAAACACTATCATTTGGTCACATTTTCGTAAATACAGGGAGGCTGAGGTGAAAATTAACGTCATCGGTACCAGCGGGAGCGGAAAAAGCACGCTGGCGAAGCAGATTGCGACCGCGCTGTCTATTCCCTGTATCGAGATGGACAGACTCTACTGGCAGGCTAACTGGCAGGGAACTCCGGACGACGAGTTTCAGGCAAAGCTGGCGCAGGCGCTACAGGCTTCGCCAGACTGGGTGCTCGACGGTAACTACAACCGCACGCGACCGCTGAAATGGCGCGATGTCGATGTGGTGGTCTGGGTGGATTATGGGTTTACCCGCACCCTCTGGCAGGCCGTCACCCGAGCAATAAAGCGAGCCTGGCATAAACACGAGCTTTGGCCGGGAACGGGAAACAAAGAGAGTTTCCGGCGCGCGTTCTTCAGCAGAGAATCCATTATCATCTGGACGATCAAAACCTGGCGTAATAACCGTACGCGCTATGAAGCCGACCTGCAAAACCCGCAATATAGCCATATTCGCTTCGTCCGCATTACCCGTCGGGAGCAGGTGGAATCGCTGATTGCCTCCTTAAAGTCTTATTCTTAGCAGGGTTTTATATATCTGTTTTCCGGCAAACCAAATGTAAATTAATTGTTTCTCAGTGGTGAAATGCGCCTTTAATAATGTCGACATGTTAAGTCAAACGAGAACGCAACATGTCATGGCGAATCAGCATTCTGGATAAAAGCCCCATCGCTGAAAACGAAACGGCTGCCGATGCACTGGCGCGTACCCTGGCGCTGGCGCAGCAGGCAGAAAATCTGGGCTATCACCGCTTCTGGATTGCCGAACACCACAACACCCCACAGCTTGCCAGCCCTTCGCCGGAGCTGCTGATTGCCTGGATCCTCGGGCAAACCACGCGCATTCGCGTCGGGTCTGGCGGCGTAATGCTTCAGCACTACAGCCCTTATAAAGTCGCCGAGAACTTCAACGTGCTGGCCGCGCTGGCGCCTGGCCGCGTCGATCTCGGCGTCGGGAAAGCCCCCGGTGGATTACCGCTCTCAACCCGCGCGCTGCAGCAGGGCCTGAATCAACAGGAAAAGGGCAGCTTCGCCGAACAATTGGCCCAGCTCGACCGCTGGATCCGTCCTGAGCATCACGCTATTGAAGAGGCCGTCCGCGCCACGCCGCTGCCGCCGTTGCCTGCTGAGGGGTTCCTGCTGGGCGCGAGTACCGACAGCGCGCTGCTCGCCGCCAGGCTCGACTGGCACTTTGTGTTTGCCGCACACCTGAACGGTGACCCGGACCTGCTGCGCGAGGTGGTATCGACCTGGCGTGAGAACAGCGCGCGCGACGTAATAGTGGCGGTGCAGGCGATTGTCGCGCCGACGCAGGCTGAGGCAGACGCGCTGGCGCAGAAGGTCGAAGTGTGGGGCGTTGAGCTGGCAAACGGGCAGCGTGTCACCGTGGCCAGCGAAGAGCAGGCCTACGCGTTTGCGCGCCAGGCGGGCAGTGAGCCGGTGCGCATTGCACGCCGGGCGCAGTCGCTGCTGGCGGGCACCGCTGAGTCGGTAGTGGAACAGCTCAACGCGCTGCACCAGCAGTGGGGCATTGACGAATTTATCATCGACACGCCGGTGGCGGAGGGGGCTACGCGCGTCGCGTCGCTGCGTCTGCTTGCCGGGGCGCGTCTTAACAAGGAGGTCACCGTATGAGTTTTGGCGAACAACTGATTGCCTGGCGCCGCGAACTGCACCAGAACCCGGAGCTGTCCGGCCAGGAGGTCGAAACCACCGCGCGCCTGCGCCAGTGGCTGACGAATGCCGGGATCGCCCCACAGCCTTACGACCTGTCGACCGGGTTGGTGGCGGAAATCGGGACGGGGAGCAGGCTGGTTGCGCTGCGCGCCGACATTGACGCGCTGCCGATCGAGGAGCGCAGCGGCGTACCGTTTAGCTCACAGCATGCCGGGGTGATGCACGCCTGCGGACACGATATCCACACCAGCGTCATCCTCGGCGCCGCGTTAAAGCTGAAAGAGCGGGAGGCCTCGCTTAACGGCCGGGTGCGCATCCTGTTTCAGCCTGCTGAAGAGAACTTTGGCGGTGCGAAGAGCATGGTGCGGGCCGGTGCCTTACGCGACGTCAGCGCGATTTTCGGTATGCACAACGAGCCTGGCCTGCCGGTTGGTGAGTTCGCCACCCGCGGCGGGCCGTTCTACGCCAACGTCGACCGCTTCGTGATCCGCATTACCGGTAAAGGCGCGCACGCCGCACGTCCTCATGAAGGCAACGACGCCATCGTGCTGGCAAGCCAGCTGGTAACGGCGCTGCAAAGCGTCGCCAGCCGCAACGTCAACACGCTGGATTCGGTGGTGCTGAGCGTGACCCGCATCGCAGGCGGCAACACCTGGAACGTGCTGCCGGAAAGCGTCGAGCTGGAAGGCACGCTGCGTACCCATCGCACGGAAGTGCAGCAGAATGTGAAAGCCCGCGTGGGCGAAATCGCCGCCGGGTTTGCCAGCGCCTTCAGCGCGCAGATTGATATCACCTGGTATGCCGGGCCTACCGCGCTGGTGAATGACGAACGCTGGGCCGACTTCGCCACCTCGGTCGCGCGTGAGGCCGGTTATGAAACCCGTCACGCGGAACTGCATATGGGCGGGGAAGATTTTGCGGTCTATTTGCAGTCTGTTCCCGGCGCGTTTGTCAGCATTGGCAGCAACAGTCCGTTTGGTTTACATCACCCGGCTTTTAACCCGGATGAAGCACTGATTGAGCCCGCCGCCCGCTATTTTGCACAGCTTGCGGAAAAAGCCCTGCAACACGTTTAATTCAGGAGAGGTAAAGATGTCTGCAACCCGACAACTGCGGCTGGGCACCATTCTGCATGGTGCATCCGGGAATATGTCCGCCTGGCGCCATCCTGCGGCGATTGCCGACGCCAGTATTAACTTTGACTTTGTGAAAGCAACGGCGTTAAAGGCTGAGGAAGGGAAGCTCGATTTTCTCTTCGTGGCCGATGGTCTCTATATCAACGAGAAATCGATCCCCCATTTTCTGAATCGGTTTGAACCGTTAACCGTGCTTTCCGCTCTGGCCAGCATCACCTCGCGCCTGGGGCTGGTGGGAACCTTATCCACCTCCTACAGCGAGCCCTTTACCACGGCGCGCCAGTTCGCCAGCCTCGATCACCTGAGCAACGGCCGGGCGGGCTGGAACGTGGTGACCTCACCGCTGGAGGGGTCGGCGAAGAACTTTTCCCGCGAAAAACACCCCGAGCATGCGCTGCGCTACCGGATTGCGGATGAGTATCTCGACGTGGTGAAAGGGCTGTGGGATTCCTGGGAAGGGGACGCGTTTATCCGCAACAAAGAGAGCGGCCAGTTTTTTGACCCGGCGAAACTGCATACGCTCGATCATCACGGTGACTTCTTCCAGGTCGCCGGTCCGCTGAATATTGGCCGCACGCCGCAGGGGCGACCAATTGTCTTTCAGGCCGGGGCGTCGGACGACGGGAAAAAGCTGGCGGCGAAACATGCCGACGCCATTTTTACCCACCACGAGACCTTCGACGAGGCAAAAGCCTTTTATCAGGACGTAAAACAGCAGCTGGAAACAAACGGCCGCCGCGCGTCGGATCTCCATATTTTCCAGGGCGTTAGCGTGATTGTGGGGAAAGATGCCGATGACGTGGAACACCAGTACCAGACCACGGCGGCGCTGGTGTCGATTAATGACGCCCTCAATTACCTCGGGCGTTATTTCGAACATCACGATTTCAGCCAGTATCCGCTCGACGAGCCGTTCCCGGATATCGGCGACTTAGGCAAAAACAGCTTCCGCAGCACCACGGATGAAATCAAGCGTAATGCCCGCGAACGCAGCTTAACCCTGCGTCAGGTGGCGCTTGAAGCCGCTTCGCCGCGCCCGCGCTTTTCCGGCACGCCGGAGGAGGTGGCTGACGGTCTTCAGGCCTGGTTTGAAGGTTATGCCGCAGACGGCTTCATCATTCAGGGCGGCACGCCGGACACCTTCCCGCGCTTTGTTGACCAGGTGGTACCGATTCTTCAGTCTCGCGGCCTGTTCCGTACCGACTACCCGGGCACCACGCTGCGCGAAAGCCTTGGCTTAGACCAACCGAAAAACCAGTACACACAACAATAAAAGAGAATCCCGCTATGCAGAAATCATCGCTTGTTCTGGCGCTCGCGCTGGCCTTTACCCCTGCCGTCTGGGCAGAGAACGTCAATATTAACGGCACCGGCGTGAGCATCGAGGCCAATAAAACGCCGATTAACACCGCGAAAAATAGCGAGGCGGTGGCGCAGCTGCCGAAAGACTATCGCTTTGCCGTGCCGGGGAAATTTACCGTGGCGGTGGCGGGACTCAATCAGCCGCCGCTGACGGTCTTCTCCGACGACAACAAAACGCTGCTGGGAAGCGAAGTTGACGTCGCGCGTCTGGTCGCCGACAGCCTCGGGCTGGAGCTCAACGTGGTGCCCACCTCCTGGGAAGACTGGCCGCTGGGCGTCGCGTCCGGGAAATACGATGCCGCCATCAGCAACATCACCGTCACTAAAGAGCGCAAACAGAAGTTTGATTTTGCCACCTACCGTAAGGATTCCCTCGGTTTCTACGTGAAATCGACCAGCCCGATCAAATCGCTTCAGAAGGCGGAAGACATCGCCGGGCTGAAGATTATCGTGGGCTCCGGCACCAACCAGGAGGCCATCCTGCTGGCGTGGAATGCTGAAAACCTGAAGAAGGGACTGAAGCCCTTTACCCCGATCTACACCAAAGACGATGCGGCCCAAACCCTGGCGCTGCAGTCCGGGCGCGCGGATGCCTACTTTGGTCCGAACGTGATTGGCGCATGGAAAGCGGCGCTGAACGGGAAAACCAAACTGGTGGGCAGCGTCGACGGCGGCTGGCCGAAGGCGGCGCACATCGCGGTGACGCTGAAAAAAGGCAGCGGGCTGGTTGAGCCGGTGCAAACCGCGCTGAACGGCGTCATCAAAAACGGCGATTACGACAAAGTGCTGAACCGCTGGGGAGAAGGGGTTGAGCGCATTCCTCAGTCCGAAGTGAACCCGGCGGGCCTGGGCGATTAAGGAGGCGTGATGAGCGAACGATTTCGTGATGTTTCACCGGAAGATGCCGAACTTCAGCCCATTATCGAGGGGCTATTCGGTGAATATGCGGCCCGCTACGGGGACTACTTTTCCAAAGACGCGGAAGTGGAGCTCACCGAGTGGTATTTAGCGCCGCAGGGGCTGTTTATCGTCCTGGAGCGCGACGGGAAGATTATCGCCACCGGCGCGTACAAACCGTTCGACGAACGCACCGCGGAAATCAAACGCATCTGGACGGACAAAACCCTGCGTCAGCAGGGGCTTGCCGGGCGCGTGGTGCAGGAACTGGAGCGCAGGGCGGTGCTGGCAGGGTACAGTCAGATCTACCTGACAACCGGCTTTCGTCAGCCGGAAGCGGTCAGGCTCTATCTCAGCCAGGGCTATCAGCCGCAGTTCGATCTGAACCGCGATCCGGAAGAGTATAGCCAGCCGCCGTTTGACGGTCGGCTGCGTTTCACCAAAACGCTGGTACGTGAAGCGTTCAGCAAAACCGCATGAGGAACGACGATGAGCAACGTTGAAACCATTAAGGTGGTCCCGGCGCGTTATCCGCTGCGGGCCGTCGGCGCCGCGGTGGCGCTGTTTGTCCTGGCGGTCGTGATTCAGTCAGTCGCCTTTAACCCGCGCTGGGAGTGGGCGGTGTTCGCCCGCTGGTTCTTCGACCCGGTGATCCTCGAAGGCGTCGGGCAGACCCTGCTGCTGACGCTGATCGGCACCGCGCTGAGCGTGGTGTTTGGCGGCATGCTGGCGCTGGCGAGACTCTCGTCATCCTGGCTGCTGAGCAGCCTGGCGTGGGCGTACATCTGGCTGTTTCGGTCGCTGCCGCTGATCGTCGTGCTGATTATCCTGTACAACTTTTCCTATCTCTACGACACGCTTTCGCTCGGCGTGCCGTTCACCGGTATTACCTGGGGCAGTTTTGAAACCATCAACGTGCTGGGGCAGTTCTCTACCGCCGTGGTGGGGCTAACGCTGGTGCAGAGCGCCTATACCGCCGAGATCATTCGCGGTGGTTTCCTCGGGGTCGATCACGGGCAGTATGAGGCCGCCGCCGCGCTCGGCCTGCCGGCCTGGCGCCGCACGGTGCGCATCATTTTGCCTCAGGCGCTGCGCACCATCCTGCCGTCGGGGTTCAATGAAATCATCAGCCTCGCCAAGGGCACGGCGATGGTCTACGTCCTGGCGATGCCGGAGCTGTTCTATACCATTCAGATGATTTACAACCGCACGCAGGAGGTGATCCCGCTGCTGATGGTCGGTGCCGCCTGGTATCTGGCGATCACCACCGTCCTGTCCGCTATCCAGTACGGTGTTGAGCGCGCACTCGCCCGCAGCGAACGCCGCTCTGCGGTTAATCAGAACCGTGCCGCCCGTCGCACCCGTTCCGTCACCACCACGCCAGCACAGGAGCCTATCCATGCAAGCCTCTCCTGAAGGACATATCTCGATTACCGGCGTCAGCAAATATTTTGGACGCCATAAGGCGCTCGACAACGTGTCGCTTGAGATCCCGCCGGGATCCGTGACGGTCATTCTTGGGCCCTCAGGCTCGGGCAAATCGACGCTGTTGCGCACCATAAACCACCTGGAGCGCGTCGACGAAGGTTTTATTCAGATCGACGGGGATTACATTGGCTACCGCCGTCAGGGCGACAAGCTCTACGAGCTTAAGGAGAAAGAGATCCTCAAACAGCGCGTCAACGTGGGCTATGTGTTCCAGAACTTTAATCTCTTTCCCCATCTCACGGTGCTGGAAAACCTGATTGAGGCGCCCATCGCGCATAAAAAGCTCAGCAAAAGAGAGGCGGTGGAAAGCGCGTACAGCCTGCTGGACGTGGTCGGGCTGCGGGATAAAGCCGACGCCTGGTCCCGCCATCTCTCCGGCGGCCAGCAGCAGCGCATTGCCATTGCCCGCGCGCTGGCGTTACGTCCCCGCGTGATGCTGTTTGATGAACCCACCTCGGCGCTGGATCCAGAGTTGGTGGGAGAGGTGCTGGACGTAATCAAAAAACTGGCCCGGTCCGGCACTACGCTGGTGGTGGTCACTCACGAGATCGGCTTTGCCCGGGAAGTGGCGGATCAGGTGGTGTTTATGGTCGACGGAAAAATCGTGGAACAGGGCAGCAGCGACGCGGTGTTGAACCGTCCGTCGCACGCGCGAACGCGCCAGTTCCTGTCAAAAGTGCTGTAAGGAGCGCAGATGAAATACGGACTTCTGGCGGGACTGCTTTTTACGACGGCGAGCCACGCCAGCATCGATCTGAAAGCCAACGAGCAGCCGCTGCCGGTGACGGTGGATCGGCAGGCCGTGGCGAAGATCCCCGCCGGGTATAAATTCGTTGAGCCAGGTACGCTGACGGTCGCCGTCTCGATGCTGAACTCCCCGCCGCTGGCGCTGCTGGCCAGCGATAACCGCACGCGGATCGGCAGCGACCCGGATATTGCCCGCCTGCTGGCGGGCAGCCTGGGGCTGAAGCTAAAGCTGGTGCCGACGGCGTGGGAAGACTGGCCGCTGGGGATCGCTTCCGGGCGCTACGACGTGGCGCTGGTGAACATTGCGGTGACCGAACAGCGTAAAGAGAAGTTTGATTTTGCGACCTACCGCGTCGATTCGCTGGCGTTTTCGGTGAAATCCACCAGCGAGATTCAGTCAATCAAAAGCGCGGAAGATCTGGCCGGGAAAAGGGTGATTGTCGGCTCGGGTACCAATCAGGAGCGCATCCTGCTGGGCTGGAACGAAGAAAATAAAAAGGCGGGGCGGGCGCCTGCGCTGCCGGTCTATCTTCACGACGATGCCTCGGGCAATCTCTATATCCAGTCCGGCAGGGCGGATGTGTTCTTTGGCCCTCAGTCGGTTTCAGCTTACAAAGCGGCGCTCACCGGCAAAACCCGCGTGGTCGGTTTAGGGCCGAAGAAAGCTTATGTCGCCACCACGACCAAAAAAGGCAATCAACTGGTTTATGCCCTGCAGGCCGCGCTGAACGGTGCGATTGAGCGCGGAGAGTACCAGAAGGTGCTGGCGCGCTGGGGCGAGCAGGGCGAAGCGGTGACGCAATCGGAGGTCAACCCGCCTGGGATAACCTACTAAGGGTGCTCTACACTTAGGATTTTCACTCCTGAGGGGGCAACATGATTAAACTTTATGGCGTACCCGGCTGGGGCTCGGCAATCAGTGAGGTGATGCTGACCCTGGCTGATATCCCTTATCAATTCATCAACGTGGACGGGTTTGACCAGCCCGGTCCGCAGCGTGAATTGCTGCACAAGCTCAATCCGCTGTGTCAGGTGCCGACGCTGGAGCTGGAAAATGGCGCCATCATGACCGAAACGGCGGCGATTGCCCTGATGGTGCTCGACAGATGTCCCGATCTTGCTCCACCCGTGGGGCAGGCAGAGCGTCAGCAGTTTCAGCGTTTGCTCATCTGGTTCGTAGCCAACGTCTATCCCACGTTTACCTATGCAGACTATCCCGAACGCTGGGTGCCGGATGCGCCGGAACAGCTGCAGAAAAACTGCATCGAATACCGGAAATCCCTCTATATGTGGTTCGAAAGCCAGCTTAAGGCTGCCCCGTTTGCGCTGGGGGAACGGCTGACGCTGCTGGATGTGTATATTGCGGTCGCGCGCACCTGGGGGCCCCGTTACGCCTGGTTTGCCGAAAATACCTCTAAATTCACGGCGATTGCGGACGCTGTATGTCAGCGACCGGAACTGCACAAGGTGTTAAAGGCAAACAAAATTATCTGATAACGTGGAACCCACATTCACAACCGGAAGCCTGCACATGCCACACGTAGATATTAAATGTTTTCCCCGTGATTTAAACGACGAACAGAAAGCTGCCCTGGCGGCAGATATTGCCGACGTGATTATTCGCCATTTCAACAGCAAAGATAGTTCCGTGTCGGTGGCGTTGAAGCAGATCGCGCCTGAAGACTGGAAGGCGCAGGTCTGGGATACCGAAATTGGACCGAAGCTGGAGGAGCTTATTAAGAAGCCCGGGTATTCGATGTAAGAGCTTCTGCCGGGGAGCGGATAAATCCTTCCCGGCTCGACTTCCCGTTTTTCGCAAAAATCGATAAAAATGCGTTTTGTCTTATCCGCTACAATTAACGTTTCTGACTGGCATATTATTCATCCTTAGGAAAGATCTCCAACAGAATCAATTAAGGACAGACACGTTAAAGGATAATTTTCTGATGACAAAATTACCCCGTTTTTCATTCGCCTTTCTTCATCCCCGTTACTGGCTAAGCTGGGCCGGCATTGCGGCTCTGTGGCTCATCATGCTGCTCCCTTATCCGCTTCTGTTCAGAATCGGTCATGGCCTGGGTCGACTGGCGATGCGCTTACTGCCTCGCCGCGTCGAGATTGCCCGCCGCAACCTGGAGCTTTGTTTCCCGGAGATGAAAAAGGATGAACGCGAGTCATTGCTGCAGCGTAATTTTGAATCGGTAGGAATGGGGGTAATCGAAACCGGAATGGCATGGTTCTGGCCTGCATGGCGGGTAAAGAAATGCTTTACCGTGCAGGGGTATGAGCACATGGAAAAGGCGAGGGCGCAGGGAAAAGGCGTGGTGCTGGTAGGGATACATTTTCTGACCCTTGAGCTGGGCGCGCGGATATTTGGCATGCTTAACCCCGGTATCGGGGTCTATCGTCCTAATAACAATGCTCTGCTGGACTGGCTTCAGACGCGCGGGCGCCTGCGCGCCAACAAAACCATGCTCGATCGCCATGATTTAAAGGGCATGATCCGCGCGCTGAAGCAGAATGAAATTTTGTGGTACGCCCCGGATCACGACTATGGCAAAACCAACAGCGTGTTTGTGCCGTTCTTTGCGGTGCCGGATGCCGCGACGACGGCGGGCAGCTATATGCTGGTCAAAAGCGCTAACCCTGCCGTTATCCCCTTTGTGCCGCGCCGCAGGGCGGATGGCACCGGTTACGAGCTGATTATTCTGGAGGATATCAGCGAGGCGCTGCAGGGCGGCGATAAAGAAGCCGTGGCGACGCAGATGAACAGGGCAATTGAGCAGGCCGTACGCATGGCGCCTGAACAATATATGTGGCTGCACCGTCGCTTCAAAACCCGTCCTGAAGGGGTACCTGACCGGTATGCCCGTCTGAAGCAGGCGGCAACTCGGGGTGATAGTCTCTCCGCCAGCGATTTTTCTGACCGCTCAGGCGTACAGCACTGACACCACAGCGATGCCCTCACCCTGCGGTGAGGGCATGACCGACGCTACAGCGCGGATCGGCGGTACGGCGCATAGTCCGCCTGCCACCAGGTTTTCTCGATACGCGCCATCAGGGTTTCATCATCTAACGCTGGCGCCACGCCTTGTTCAATGGCGGCCCGGGCGACGGCAACGGCAATCTGGCGTGAGACCGTTTCAATCTGATCTACCGGCGGCAGCAATCCTCCTCTTTCCGTGGTCACGAGCGGAGACTGCGCGGCCAGGCTGCGGCTTGCTGCCATCAGCATCTCTTCCGTCACCCGGCGAGCGTTACAGGCCAGCACGCCAAGCCCAAGGCCCGGGAAGATATAGGCGTTGTTGCACTGGGCAATCTCATAGTGCGCATTCTCCCAGAATACCGGCGCGAACGGGCTGCCGGTGGCCACCAGCGCGGCTCCCTGGGTCCAGGCGATAAGGTCCTGCGGCTGGGCTTCCGCCCGCGACGTTGGGTTCGAGAGCGGCATGATGATTGGGCGCGGACAGTGGCGATGCATCTCTTTGACGATCTCTTCGCTGAACAGCCCCGGCTGGCCTGAAACGCCGATCATCACCGTGGGATGTGCGTTCTTCACCACGTCCAGCAGGGAAATATTTTGCGAGTCTACCTGCCAGCGACTAACGGCGTCGCGCGCGGTAAGCAGGTTTTTCTGGAAATCGAGCAGGTTAGTCATGTCGTCGGTCAGCAGGCCGAAGCGATCGACCATAAAGATCCGGCTGCGGGCTTCCGACTCGCTCAGGCCGTCATCGACCATCAGCGCCACAATTTTTTCAGCAATCCCGCATCCGGCAGAGCCGCTGCCCAGGAACACCACGCGCTGGTCGCGAATGCGCGTCCCCGCCGCGTGCGCCGCCGCGATCAGCGTCCCTGCGGTGACGGCTGCCGTGCCCTGGATATCATCATTGAAGCAGCACAGCTGGTCGCGGTAGCGCTGCAGAAGTCGGGTGGCGTTTTTCTGCGCAAAGTCTTCAAACTGCAGGAGAACGTTGGGCCAGCGCGCCTTAACCGTGCTGATAAACATATCCATAAATTCAGCGTACTGGTCGTCGCTGATGCGCGGGTGACGCCAGCCCATGTACATCGGGTCGTCGAGGTGTTGCTGATTATTGGTGCCGACATCCAGCATAATCGGCAGGGTGGAGGCCGGATGGATCCCTCCGCAGGCGGTATACAGCGACAGCTTGCCAATCGGTATGCCCATACCGCCGATACCCTGGTCGCCGAGGCCTAAAATGCGTTCTCCGTCCGTTACCACAATCACCCGAACGTCGTTGCGCGAGAAACTTTGCAGCATCTCATCAATGCGGTGGCGGTTAGGCCATGAAATAAACAAGCCGCGCGCGCGGCGATAAATCGTGGAGAAATGCTCGCAGGCTTCACCCACCGTCGGGGTATAGATAATCGGTAACGTCTCTTTCAGATGCGAACGCAAGAGGTTGTAAAAGAGGGTTTCATTGGTGTCCTGAATATTGCGCAAATAAACATGGCGGGAAATATCGCTTTTAAAATGGCAGAACTGCACCCAGGCACGCTCCGTTTGCTCCTCAATGGTTTCAACGTTATGCGGCAATAATCCATGCAGATTAAAATTATCCCGTTCTTCCTTAATAAAGGCGAGGCCTTTATTTAATAACGGATTTTCCAGCAGTACGGCGCCATTATAAGGCGTGTACAGAACGTCTTTACGAGACATGGTTAACTCCTGAATATTTAAACGAAACAGAAATAAGACGAGCAGAAACAGTGACTTTAAGGATGATAAAGACACGGAGTTTTCTGTCTTTTGTTGGGGAGCTAATTTAGCGCTTAGCTAACGGAGCAGGAGTGATAAGGGTCACATTATTTCTGGTTTTATTAATTTCAAAAGAATTGCATTTAATGCCATGAATAACTTTAGTTACATAATAATGAATTAAATTATTTAAAAGGAAAGGGCTGTTGTGTTCACATTTCTCTTCGAAAGCCCATGTTAATTTCACGCTGAGCCTGTTTTTGAGAAAAGGCCACCAAAGTCATTATTTTCTATTTAAGAACATTTATTCGAATCAGGAATAGTTTTCCGCTTATTCCTTACTCTGTATATCCGAACACAAATTTCAGGTGATTATATGAAAGATAATCCTGTACCGACTTCCGCGCTGTCGACCTCGCGTTTTGCTTTTGGGCTTAACACGACCGAGGTGGGCGCGGTTCCGCTGATGCTGTTCGTCGGGATTGCCGCGATTGTGGCGACGTCCGCCTGGGCAGGGCTGCTGCCGAAAAATATGATTGGCGGACTGGCGGTCATCATGACCCTTGGCTTTGCGTTTGCCAAAGTGGGGCGGCAAATCCCCGTGCTGAAGGACATCGGCGGCCCGGCGATCCTGTGTCTGATGGTGCCTTCCGTGCTGGTCTATTTTGGCGCATTCGGGAAACAAACCCTTGATACGGTGCATCTGCTGATGAAGGAGGCGAATCTGCTCTATTTCGTCATCGCCTGCCTGGTGGTCGGCAGCATTCTGGGGATGAACCGGGTGCTGCTGATCCAGGGCATGATGCGCATGTTTGTTCCGCTGGTGGCGGGGACACTGATGGCCGTGCTGAGCGGGCTTATTGTGGGAACGCTGTTTGGGTATACGCCTTACCACACCTTCTTCTTTATCATTGTCCCTATCATTGGCGGTGGAATTGGCGAGGGGATTTTGCCCCTGTCTCTGGCCTATTCGGCAATCCTGGGGCAGACGCCGGACGTCTACGTGGCGCAGCTGGCTCCCGCTGCGGTCGTCGGAAATATCTTCGCCATTATTTGTGCCGGCTCGCTGGCGCGTCTCGGGACGAAACGTCCTTCGCTTTCGGGAAATGGCATGCTCACGCGGAGTAAAGACGACGCCAGCCTGTTCGCCGGGGCGCCTGGCGCTCAGCAGACGGATTTTCATTTGATGGGCGGCGGATTGCTGATGGTGTGCGCGTTTTTCATCGTCGGAGGCTTGTTTGAAAAACTGGTCCATATTCCCGGCCCGGTGCTGATGATCCTGATTGCCGTCCTGTGTAAATACTTCAGGGTGATCCCGGCCTCAATGGAGCAGGGGGCGCACAGCTGCTATAAATTCGTTTCGGCTGCGCTGGTCTGGCCGCTGATGATCGGCCTCGGGATGCTATACGTGCCGCTCGAAAGCGTGGTGTCGGTCTTCTCGGTGGGCTATGTAGTGGTATGCGGATCGGTGGTGATTGCGATGGCGCTGAGCGGCTACGTGATTGCGTCGCGTCTGAATATGTATCCCGTGGAAGCGGCGATTGTGACCTGCTGCCACAGTGGGCTGGGCGGTACGGGAGATGTGGCCATTCTGTCCGCCTCCAACCGCATGTCGCTCATGCCGTTCGCGCAGATCGCGACGCGTATTGGCGGTGCCTCAACGGTGATTTTCGCCACGCTCTTGATGGGCTGGATTATGGCGCACTGATTCGAATCGTCAGGATACTGAATCGCAACGACATTTACAGCGTATCGCTGCGGTTCAGTCCTTTATAAAACTCACCGCGCTGTATAGAATTACCGCAGCCACAGCGACGGGATACCACACGATGACCAGAAGAGTTGATTATCAGATTGAAAAATATCTCCTGACCGAAGCTGCCGAACCGGAGCGCCTGACGCGCCAGTGGGCAGAGGTTCTGGAGGAGTGTCGTGAGCAAAAGGCCGGTGCAGAGGAGCGGCTGCGCCTCGCGTTGCTTAATGTGGATTACGTCACCAGCTTCGAACTGCCCTTCAGGCTGCTTCTCACCCGTGCGCCCCAGTTGATTGATGCCGTCAGGAAAGAGCTTCAGCTCAGTCAGAAAAATGTTCTGTTTAACGGCAAGCGCTTTGGCTGCGTCTACAGCCTTAAACGGGATCTGGACGGCATACCTGACGAGTTTACCTATCACCTGAAGACGCGGATCCAGCGCAGTGACGCCACGGGCGCAACGGAAGCGTCTTACCGACAAATTGCCCAGCAGGTGAAAGCGCCAAAGGAGCGCCTCAAACTGGCGCTGGACAACGGGCTGTCTGTAACCGCGCTCGACGGGCTTTTCTGGTTTGGCATTCAGCGCATCGCGGCTGATGTACAACGGTTACGCAAAACAGGGATGCGGATCGTGACGTCCAACGCCGAGGTGTTCGATACGCTTACCAAAACAACCCGGCAGGTCCCGGTCTATCGCCTGGAAGGGATTGAAATTACTTAACCTGCAGCAGGATCGCCATCAGCCCTGGAAAACGGGTATCCAGATCGTCTCGTCGCAATGAAATCATGTTTTCGCGTCCCTGCGGACGCTGCCAGATGACCCCGCTGTCGCGCAATACGCGCCAGTGATGGGTCATCGTGGACTTCACCACGTCCTCCGGGCGCAGCGCGTTACAGCTCAGTTCGCTGCCGTCGGCGAGCCGGCGAATAATCGATAGCCGGAGCGGGTTGCCGAGGGCAAAGAGCACATTTTCCAGCAGTATTTGTTCAGTTTCAGGGTGGTTAGGGATCATCGTTTTCCTGCGTATGGCGTCAGATTGAGCTATATCAACAATAGGTCAACCCTTAAAAAATAGTTCGATAATACTCGTACAATAGGACTATTATAGCAAACGAACGAATGCACGACCATCCTGGTCGTCACAAACATGTCATAGTGACTAAGGAAATATCATGCCCCGACCCATCCCTCTCGAACGTTATCGCAACATCGGTATCTCCGCGCATATCGATGCCGGTAAAACCACCACCACCGAGCGCATCCTGTTTTATACCGGGATGAGCCACAAGCTGGGTGAAGTACACGATGGCGCGGCAACCACTGACTGGATGGCGCAGGAGCAAGAGCGCGGGATCACCATTACGTCCGCGGCGGTTAGCTGCTTCTGGCCAGGCATGGACAGAGGCTATGAGCCGCACCGGATTAACATCATCGACACCCCGGGGCACGTGGATTTCACCATTGAGGTGGAACGTTCCATGCGCGTACTCGACGGTGCCGTGATGGTGTATGACTCCGTGGGCGGCGTGCAGCCGCAGTCGGAAACCGTCTGGCGTCAGGCCAATAAATATCACGTACCGCGTCTGGCCTTCGTCAACAAAATGGACCGTCCGGGTGCCGACTTCTTCCGCGTCGTGCGGATGATGCAGGAACGCCTGAAGGCCAATCCGGTGCCGATTGTCATCCCGGTGGGTGCCGAAGATCATTTCACCGGCGTGGTGGATCTGATCAAGATGCGCACCATTCTGTGGGACGATGCCACTCAGGGCATGGCGTTTAACTATGCGTCAGTACCAGACGATCTGCTCAGTACCGCGCAAGAGTGGCGCGAAAAAATGGTCTCTGCGGCGGCGGAAGCCAGCGATGAACTGATGGACAAGTACCTGGAAACCGGCGACCTGACGGAAGCGGAAATTATTAAAGGGCTGCGTATTCGCACTATCTCGGGCGAGATCCAGCCGATGCTCTGCGGCAGCGCGTTTAAAAACAAAGGGGTGCAGCGCATGCTCGATGCGGTGATCGAGCTGATGCCGTCGCCGCTGGACGTGCCGGCCATTGATGGCGTGGATGAAAAAGGGCAGCACGCGGAGCGTCACCCGAGCGATGATGAGCCGTTCTCGGCGCTGGCGTTCAAGCTGATGAGCGATCCGTACGTCGGGCAGCTGACCTTTATCCGCGTCTACTCTGGCGTGCTGCGTAAAGGCGACGCGGTGTATAACCCGGTGAAAGGGAAGAAAGAGCGCATCGGGCGAATCGTACTGATGCATGCCAACGATCGCCATGAGGTGGATGAACTGCGCGCCGGGGATATCGCGGCCTGCGTGGGGCTGAAAGACGTAACCACCGGCGACACGCTCACCGATCCGAACGCCGTCATTACGCTTGAACGCATGGAGTTCCCGGACCCGGTGATCTCGCTGGCGATTGAGCCGAAAACCAAAGGCGACCAGGAGAAAATGGGGATCGCGCTGCAGCGTCTGGCGGCGGAAGATCCGTCTTTCCGCCTGCACACTGACGAAGAGTCCGGTCAGACCATTATCTCCGGGATGGGTGAGCTACACCTTGAGATTATCGTCGACCGCATGAAGCGTGAGTTTGGCGTCGAGGCAAATATCGGTCGTCCGCAGGTGACCTACCGTGAAACCCTGCGTAAAACGGTGAAGGACATCGAAGGCAAATTTGTCCGACAGTCCGGCGGTAAAGGGCAGTACGGCCATGTGGTCCTGAGTCTGGAGCCGCTGGAGCCCGGAAGTGGTTTTAAATTTGAAGATGCCACCAAGGGCGGCGTGGTGCCGCGCGAGTTTATTCCGTCCGTTGAGAAAGGGCTGCGCGAAGCGATGAACAGCGGCGTGCTGGCGGGCTATCCTGTCGTCGATGTCAAAGCGACGCTGACGTTTGGCTCGTATCACGACGTCGACTCCTCGGAGATGGCGTTCCGCATGGCGGCGATCCTCGGCTTTAAAGAGGGGGCCCGCAGGGCGGATCCGGTGATCCTTGAGCCGATCATGCATGTGGAGGTGGAAACACCGGAAGAGTACGCCGGTAACATCATGGGCGATCTCTCATCCCGACGCGGCATGGTGCAGGGGATGGCAGAGCAGTACGGCAGCCAGATTATCCGCGCTGACGTGCCGCTGGCGGAGATGTTTGGTTATGCCACGACATTGCGTTCGATGTCCCAGGGACGCGCGACGTATACGATGGAGTTCCACCATTTTGCGGAAGCCCCGCGGAATGTTGCGGATGAGATTATTGCACGGCGTGCGAAGTAGTTAAGTAATTGTACAGGGTAGCCGCCAGGCTACCCTGTGCTTTTTCACCCTCACGAGGGGGCGCTTCTTTCCCTGGCCCGTGGTTACTTAATCAGCGTGGCCGAACGAACTTTCCATTTTCCTTTTTCCTGAACGAGACAATCTGCGACAACGTGATCTTGTTTCTGACCGAATGCGACATAAACGTTGGTGCAAACGGCATCAAAATCAGAATGCAGAACGGTTATCTGATCCCAGTCCTCATCCCAGTCCTGCGCTTTAATGAACATATCAGCATCGGGCATGTCTTTTTCGTTACTGTCTCCTGAGTACATCTCCTTAATTGCATCAATTGTCCCAGAGGCAACGTACTCATTCATAATGTCTGGATTCAGCACTGGCGGTTTGTCCTGATTCAGCTGAGCGATATACCATTGATTGAATTTAAGCGCAGCCTGGCCTGGTGAAGATAGGCTATCTGCGACCGCGAAGGGAGACAGGGCAAAAAGAAAAAAGCAGAGTATTTTCATTAGTCGTGCCTGAACAGTTCGTAATGAGGCTGTATGTTTCGGTAAGCCTGTCCCGGATACAGGGTGCGTTGTACAAAATCGCTTATCCACTGCTGACCATCATAAATGCAAACGTGCCCGCTATCGTGACCCACTATATTTTGGATAACGGCTACGTCTCCGGCATGAGGTTGATCGTATACCAGGCGGAATCCAGCGTTGACCAATGTACGCCCCATATCTTTTGCCAGACGCGTATTGGAAATTTTTAATTTTCCCCCCGTTCTGATCGCTTCGGTGACGTAGCGAGCACAATAACCGGTGCTCTTCGGTTGGGCGTGTGATTTTGCATAGGAGATTGCGCCATCTTTATTCCATGACATTGATATTTCCTTAACGGGAGAGTGCTAATGCAGCAACTCCGGAAATATCCTCCGTTTTACAACGCAAGAGTAAACATAAAATGCCATAGAAATTTAATATAATTCAGCCATATATGATTTAAACAATCAATCCAGCGCCTTCACCATCTTCCCGCTCGCCACAAACGTCCCGGCTCCAAGATGATGCAGGGTATTGAGCTTATCCCCGTCAAACTGCCAGCGTCCGGCAATAAAGGCCCGCTCATCCGCTGCCGCTGAAACCACTTCACCAAACAGCGTGTCGTATTTCTCTGCCGCGGAGGTCACGGGTAATAACCGGCATTCCATCCACGCCAGGCATTTCTCTTCAATGACCGGCAGGCCGAGCTCCGGGCCATTCACGACCGGGATCCCGTAACAGTTGAATTTGTCCTCGTCGCGCCCGCTGACGCTGCCCACCGCGTAAGTCCAGTTGGCCGCCGCCACGCCGGGGATGACGATGCCAAATTTCCCGCTGCGTTCGATCAGCTCACGTGACCAGGTACTTTTATCCACGACTATCGCGATGCGTGGCGGTTCAAACTCAACGGGCATGGACCATGCGGCGGCCATAACGTTACGTCTGTCGATCGTTTCATCACGACTGGTAATCAGTACGGTAGGACCGTGGTTGAGCAGACGGCTGGCATGACGTAATTCAACAGGGCGAAAGTGGCTCATAGGATCTCCTCATCTGTAACGATGAGTATGACGAAAAAGCACGTAAATCAAAGTGAGCGCGTAGAATTAGTTTATAAACACAGCATCACTATCAAAGGAAACTGATATATGTCCCCCTTTCTGACCGCCTATTTCGCCCGCATCGGCTGGAAGCAACCGGCTTCTGCTGATATAGACACCCTGCGCGCACTGCATTTACATCACAACTGCGCGATCCCGTTTGAGAATATCGATGTCGTCCTGCCGCGCGAAATTCATCTCGAAGACCAGTGTCTGGTCGACAAATTGCTGACCGCCCGTCGTGGGGGATACTGCTTTGAGCAAAACGGCCTGTTTGAGCGGGTATTGCGTGACGTCGGGTTTACGGTGCGCAGCGTATTGGGGCGCGTGGTATTAGCGAGCCCGCCGCAAATGCCGCCGCGCACGCACCGCCTGCTGCTGGTGGAGCTTAACGGTGAGCGCTGGATTGCGGACGTGGGGTTTGGCGGCCAGACGCTGACGGCGCCGATTCGTTTACTCGCTAACGAGGAGCAGGAAACGCCGCACGGTCTGTATCGTCTGCTGAGCGAGGGCAACGACTGGGTGCTGCAGTTCCGCCACCACGAGCACTGGCAGTCGATGTACCACTTTGACCTGACGACGCAGTATTTCAGCGATTACGTGATGGGAAATTTCTGGTCGGCGCACTGGCCGCAGTCGCATTTCCGCCATCATCTGCTGATGTGCCGCCATCTGCCGGACGGCGGCAAGCTGACGCTGACCAACTTCAACTTTACCCACTGGCAGAACGGTCATGTGGAGGAGCAGATCCATCTTTCCGATGCGGCAGCGCTTTACCAGCTGGTGCAGGAACGCTTTGGGCTGGGCGTTGACGATGCAAAACACGGTTTTTCACTTGCAGAATTGACGGCGGTGATGGCGGGCTTTGATACACATCCTCAGGCGGGAAAATAATGCGCAAAGGGGCCTTAGCCCCTTTGTCATGTCATGGCTTACAGCTGAGTAAACTTGCCGATCCACGGGCTGTTGTTTTCCGCTGACCATAGCTGTACAAGCAGCTCTCTGAATTTTTCCGCCGCCGGGCTGAGAGGGTTTTCCCGGCGTTGTACTAGCCCCAGCGTTCGCCGGATGACGGGTTCAATCAGCGGGCGACTAACAAGGACATGATGTTCATCGGTCGGCATCGCCAGACTCGGCACAACAGACACCCCGAGACCCGCCTCTACCATCCCCAGTGACGTTGACAGGTGACGCACTTCGTAAAACCAGTTCGGCTTCCAGTCCATCTTTTCAAAAGCCTGATCGATAAGCGAACGGTTCCCGCTGGAACGCCTGACTCCAATCAGCTTCATGCCTGCCAGATCGTCCCAGGTCACCAGCGGTTTTTTCGCCAGTTCATTGTCGCGGCGGCATGCCAGAACAAAGGGTTCGTTTACCAGCGGGGCAAAATCGATATTCGGATGTGTGATGTTTATCATATTTATGCCGAAATCTGCGTCGCCATTTAAAACCGCTTCGAGACAATCGCTGGCACTGTGCTCAAGGATGCGGATCCGGATGTTTGGATAGTCATTGTTATAATCTCGTATCACTGAAGGTAGAAAATAGAAGGCGGCAGTAGGAATACAGGAAACCGTAATAACCCCGGCCTGATGCGTCGCCATCTCTTTAATACTCAGGACTGAGCTTTCATAAAAATCGATTAAATTCTTTGCCTTAGGTAAAAATTCTCTTCCCACCGTCGTGAGCTTGACGCTACGCGTTGAACGCTCAAATAGCGTGGTACCCAAACTTTCTTCCAGTTTTTGAATTCTTCGTGTTAACGCCGGTTGTGAAATGTGAAGAAATTGCGACACTTTTGTAAAACATCCGATTTCTGCAATTTTTACAAACGCTTGTATTCCTTGTAATTCATGTTGCATGTCTGCATCCCATTTTCGCTTTTCTTAAACCACGATAACGCAAGGGCTATTAATGTGCAAAACGTATTAATCCGGCTTTTTTTGACATTAGAGTTATCAACTGGAGTGTGAAAACCTTATTGCGTTCCTGATAAAACGAAATGAGAAAAACACATGTTAAAGATCCCTTGCGTATTAATGCGTGGCGGTACGTCAAAAGGCCCCGTTATTTTGGCCAGCGACCTGCCTGAGGAAACCGAAGCGCGCGACGCGGTGTTACTCAGCTTGATGGGCGCAGGTCATGAACTTGAAATTGATGGCATTGGCGGTGGAAGTCCGCAAACCAGTAAGGTGGCCATCGTCAGTCCTTCCGACAGCCCGGACGCTGATGTGGATTATTTATTCGCACAGGTGATGGTGAATGAACGTCGCGTCGATACCACGCCAAACTGCGGCAATATGCTCTGCGCGGTGGGGCCCTTTGCGATAGAAAAAGGGCTGGTAAAGGCGCAAAGCCCGGTGACAACGGTGCGTATCCGCAATCTGAACACCGGAACACTGGTCGACGCCGAGGTGCAAACGCCGGATTATCGCGTTGTGTATGAAGGCGATACCCAGATTGACGGAGTTCCGGGTACTGCCGCGCCCATTGGTTTAACCTTCCTGAATTCAGCGGGTTCCAAAACAGGAAAATTGCTTCCGACCGACAGCGTTACAAACGTATTCGACGGTATTGACGTTACCTGTATTGATATGGCGATGCCGATGGTATTGATTGAGGCCTCGGCACTGGGGAAAACAGGAGGGGAGTCACCCGCGGAACTGGATGCCGATGCGGCGTTTAAAGCAAGGCTGGAGAGCCTGCGTCGTCAGGCGGGTGAGGCGATGGGCTTAGGGGATGTGTCAAACAAAGTGATCCCTAAACCGGTTCTCCTCAGCCGGGCGCGCAACGGCGGAACGCTTCAGGTGCGGTATTTCATGCCACACACCTGCCATAAATCCCTGGCCATTACCGGCTCGATTGGTATTTCGACCGCGACGCTTATAGAAGGCTCCGTCGCCGCTAAAATTGTCGCTGGTCGTCCAAAAGAGCGCTTTACCAATATTATTGATATTGAACACCCAAGTGGAAAAATATCCGTGTCATTGTTGAGGGACGGGAACAATATCGAAAATACCCGAGCTGCGGTAATTCGTACTTCCCGTAAGCTATTTGAAGGTGTCGTCTGCGTACCTGAAAAAATGCTCTCTGAAGTTGATTAGGTAAAAGCCAAACTAAGAAACATACCTGTCTTAAACAATTACATTCTGTACCTTAACTATAATACTGAGGTTATTATGGCGTTCACGCATGCTAACAATACCCTGAAAGCGCCCGATCCTGTAAAAGCCAGCGCGCATATTCGCGTAATTCTGGCACTCGCATTATCCGGGCTTGCAGAACTTGCTTCTCTGTTTTTTATTCAGCCACTGCTTCCAACGCTGGCCGTGGAATATAATGTTCCGGTCAGCCAGGTGAGTATTATCTTATCCGCAGAAACGGCCTTGCTGGCAATTGGGTTGCTGTTTACCGGGACGTTATCCGATCATTATGGCAGGAAGCGGTTAATTATCGTCTCCCTCCTGCTGGGCGGCATTCTGACGCTGCTCTGCCCGCTGGTAGAATCCTGGGCGATGCTGGTGGCGCTGCGTGCGGTGATTGGTCTGGCGCTGAGCGGCATCGCGGCGGCAGCAACCGCCTACATCAGTGAGGAGGTCGCACCGGTGGCAGCTGGCATCGTGACGGGCTATTTTGTCTTCGGTAACTCGATGGGTGGCATGTCCGGCCGTATTGTTGCCAGCCAGCTGATCGACCACGTTTCCATTAATGTCATCTTTTACGGCTTTGCCGTCAGCCTGATTGCGGTTGCTATTCTGGTGAAATTCCTGCTGCCAGATTCCAAAAATTTTACCCCTACCCAGAACCTGAACGTGATGCGAATGGTGAAAGGGGCAGCATCGCATTTCAAAAATAAAAATCTGGCGCTGGCGTTTGTCATCAGCTTTATTATCTTCGGCGCATTTACCTCACTGTATAACTATCTGGCCTTCTTCCTGAAAGGTGAACCGTTCCATATTTCACCGGCAAATGCAGGCCTGCTCTCCTTTAGCTTCGCCCTGAGTTTCTTTACGGCACCGCAGGCAGGCCGCTTATCGGCAAAATATGGCGCAATGAAAGTCCTGCGCGTGTTGTTCCTGATCATGGCGTTCGGCATGCTGCTGACGCTCACGTCGAACGTTGTCACCTTTATTGTTGGCGCAGTGATTTTTACCGGCTGTTTCTTCGGCTGCCATTCTATCGGCTTAAGCTGGGTCAGTAAAAATGCCACTCATGCAAGAGGTCAGGCCGTCGCGCTCTATTTATTCTTCTACTACATGGGCGGTTCGGTGATTGGTTTTATCAACGGTTTTGTCTTCCATTCAATGGGCTGGCAGGGAATGACCGGATTTATTCTGGCATTACTTGGCGTTGGCGTAGTCGTGGCTACGTATCTGGCATCTGGTAATAAGCAGGTTCTGGTTCCAGCGCAGTCAGCCGAGTAAGTTGCATGACAATGTGTTCACGCTTCGATGCGTGAACACAGAATGAGCACGTATATTAATCAGGTATTATTATGAAACTAGCAAGTTATATTCATCAGGGCCGTAAAAGCTACGGAATGTATACTGAGTCGGGCTTTATCGACCTGGGTAATAAAATTGGCCATCAATATGCAACCCTGAAAGATCTCCTTCAATGGGATGCGATTGATGTCGCCAGACAATATCTCGATTGCCCGGTGGATATTAGGCCTGAAGACGTGACCTTTTTGCCCGTTATAGAAGCGCCCGGAAAAATTTTCTGCGTTGGCATGAATTACGCTGAAAAAAGAAAAGAGTTTGCTGAGACGAATAATGCCCCCACGCTGTTTATCCGTTTTCCTGATTCGCAAACCGGGCATGCGCGGCCGGTGATAAAACCGGTTCTCTCCAGCGAGTTCGATTATGAAGGCGAGCTGGCCGTAATTATCGGTAAACCCGGTAGCCAAATTGACGTCAGTAACGCGCTCAGCCACGTCGCGGGATACAGCTGCTATATGGACGGCTCCGTGCGCGACTGGCAGCACGCCTGGTTCACCGCCGGTAAAAACTGGACGCAAACCGGCGCCTTCGGCCCGTACATGACCACGGCGGACGAGATCCCCGATCCTCACGCCCTGACCATTCACACCTGGCTGAACGGCATGCTGGTTCAGAATGACTCCACAGGCAGCATGATCCACAAAGTGGCGGATCTTATCGCCTACATCAGCACGTTTACCTCTCTCAGCGCCGGCGACGTCATTATTACCGGTTCGCCAGGCGGCGTCGGCAAAAAGCGCAATCCACCTCTGTTTCTGCACGACGGCGATCGCGTTGAAGTGGAGATCGAAAACGTTGGCCGGCTGGTCAATACCATTGTGGAAGCCCAGCCGCAGCCACAAGCGTTAGCTGTCTAAACGCTCAGGAGAGAGAAGATGTACACCGCCAGAACACCCGAGTTTGAGGTTATTAACGCCGGTAACGCCCAGTCCCGGGAAGAGGTTGTCCGCTTCCTGGCCCGCAACGGTTTAGGTATTGATGACGATATTGCGCAATTTATTGTTGCCCGCTATCAGCGCCATCTTGTCGCCTGCACCGGCATTGCGGGTAACACGTTGAAGTGCATCGCAGTGGATGCCGGGTGGCGGGGCACGTCGTTAATCCTGACGTTAATCCATGAGGCCGAACTTCAGGCGGCACAGAACGGTGAACATCAACTCTTTCTCTTTACCTGTCCGGATAACGTGAAGTCATTTCGCGGATGCGGGTTTTATCCGCTGGTGACGGTCGAGAACCGTGCGTCATTAATGGAGAATACGCCGGTGGGTATTCATCGTTATTGCAGCCAGCTGCGCCGCCATCATTTCGTGCCGGGGAAAAATATTGGCGCGATTGTGATGAACGCCAATCCGTTCACCCTCGGCCACCAATATCTTATCGAGCATGCGGCGAGCCGGTGCGACGCGTTACATGTTTTCGTGGTCCAGGAAGATGTCTCGGCATTTTCGTTTAAAGAACGGTTCGCGATGGTCAGGGACGGATCGCAGCACCTGCCGAATGTCACCGTTCATCCGGGGTCGGCGTATATTATTTCGCGCGGGACATTCCCGAGCTATTTCCTGAAAGATAAGCAGGTCATCGATAAAACCTACGCGGCAATTGACCTCATGCTGTTCAGAAATTACATCGCCCCCGCGTTGAATATTAACCATCGTTTCGTGGGTACCGAGCCGTTCTGTCCGTTAACCGCCGAATATAACCGGGCGATGCACCGCTGGCTGGAAGAAGAAACGAGCACAGCGGCCCGTATTAGCGTACACGAAATAGAAAGAAGAACGGACGGTAATAATGTGCCGGTATCGGCTTCAGCCGTTCGTCGTTTATTAAAAGAAAACAACATCGCTGCCGCCAGCCGCATGGTGCCTGCCACCACGCGCGCGTTTCTGAATAACGGAATACAGCATCAGCCCTGTTTATCCGAGCCGCTGACGGCAGCGGTTTAAGTGCATTATCACAGGAAAATGAATATGAAAATTGTGCAAGCCGCGATGGCGGGAACGCTGGAGTCCAGCGACCTCATGGTTAAGGTCAGCCCCGATGAGAGCGGGCTGGACGTGGTCATCCAGAGCGAAGTGTATAAGCAATTCGGCGACCGAATTGCAGAGGTGGTCCATGAAACCCTGGCTGCGTTCAACATCGAACAGGGGCAGATCATTATTGATGATAAAGGCGCGCTGGACTGCGTGATCCGCGCCCGCGTGCAGGCTGCACTGCTCAGAGGGACAGCCCGGGAAGACAGTGCATGGGAAACGTTATAATGAAAAAGTTACGTCGCAGTATGTTATTTATTCCCGGTTCAAGTGCTGCCATGTTGTCGACGGCATTTATCTATAAACCAGACTCCATTATGTTTGACCTGGAAGATGCCGTTGCGCTGAAAGAAAAAGACAGCGCGCGTCTTCTGGTATTTCACGCGCTGCAACACCCGATGTACAACGATATTGAAACCGTTGTCAGAATTAACCCGCTTAATACCCCTTTTGGTTTAAAGGATCTGGAAGCCGCCGTCAGGGCAGGGGTGGATGTTATTCGTCTGCCGAAAACCGACACACCGGAAGATATTTATCAGCTCGAACGTGAAATCGTCCGCATTGAAGAAAGCTGCGGGCGTCCTGTTGGCTCAACGAAATTAATGGCGGCAATCGAATCCGCCGTCGGCGTCATTAATGCCGTTGCCATTGCGAAATCCTCCGACCGTTTAATGGGGATTGCGCTCGCCGCCTTTGACTACGTGATGGATATGCAAACCGAGCGGGGCGACGGAACAGAGCTGTTTTATGCGCGGTGCGCGGTATTACATGCCGCGCGCGGGGCAGGGATCGACGCTTTCGACGTGGTCTACGCCGATGTCAATGACGAGGCCGGTTTCCTGAAAGAAGTGGATCTCATCCGCCGGATGGGCTTCAACGGAAAATCGCTGATTAATCCGCGACAAATTGAAATTCTTCACAACGCCTACGCGCCCACGCAGGAAGAAGTGGATTACGCCCAGCGCGTGATTGCTGCCGCAGAAGAGGGCGAACGCAACGGACTCGGGGTGATCTCACTGAACGGCAAAATGATCGACGCGCCGATTATCAACCATGCCCGGGTTGTTATCGAACGCAAAAATGCCTCTGGCATTCGTCAGTAATCACCTTTTTTCGCAAGCGACAGGATGAATAATGAAAAATCTCACAGAAACCCTGCACCACATTCCCGGCACGCGTCGTGAATACGTCGCCTTCAGCGGCGCTAACGCGACGACGCCGTATCTTTCTGATACACAGCAAAAATATCAGCGCAAACTTTTTGCCAGCGTGGACGAGGTGCTGGACCGTTGCGATTTGCATGACGGCATGACCGTCTCCTTCCATCACGCGTTCCGCGAAGGCGACAAGGTGATCAACTATGTGATGGATAAGCTGGCTCAGCGCGGTCTGAAAGGGATCACGCTCGCGTCCAGCTCGTTAATGTCGTGCAATGCCCCGCTTATTGAACATATTCGCAGTGGCGTGATTGGCAAAATCTACACCTCCGGCATGCGTGGCGAGCTGGCGGATGCGATTTCACACGGGCTGATGGATGAGCCGGTACAGATCCACTCCCACGGCGGGCGGGTGAACCTGATTCAGAAGGGTGAAATTGCCATTGATGTCGCCTTTCTGGCGGTGTCCTGCAGCGATGAATATGGCAATGCCAGCGGCAACGGCGGCACATCGCAGTGCGGCTCGCTCGGTTACGCTATGGTCGACGCGCAATATGCCAAAAAGGTGGTCTTGCTCACCGAAACCCTGAAGCCGTTCCCCAACCTGCCGGCCAGTATCGTTCAGGACCGGGTTGACTATGTGGTGCAGATTGAGAGCGTCGGCGACCCGGCAAAAATCAGCGTAGGCGCCGCCAGGGTGACCAGTAATCCACGTGAACTAATGATTGCCCGCTCTGCTGCCGATGTAATCGAACACTCCGGCTACTTCCGCAACGGCTTTTCCATTCAGACCGGTTCAGGTGCGGCGTCCACCGCCTGTACGCGGTTTATGGAGGCCCGGATGCGTAAACACAATATTGTCGCCCGGTTCGCGCTCGGCGGGATCACCGGCAGCATTGTCGATCTGCATCAAAAGGGGCTCATTGAAAAGATCCTCGATACGCAAAGCTTTGACGGTGCTGCGGCCGCTTCCATGACCGTCAATCCTGGCCATGTGGAAATCTCCACCAACGTCTATGCGAACCCGGCTGCAAAAGCCGCCTGCTGCGACAGGGTGGACGTGGTTATCCTCAGCGCGCTGGAGGTGGACACCCGGTTCAACGTCAACGTGCTGACCGGTTCCGACGGGGTGATGCGCGGCGCGTCGGGCGGGCATTGCGACGTCGCCGCGGCGGCAAATCTCACCATCGTGGTTGCCCCGCTGATCCGCAGCCGAATTCCTACCGTTGTCAGGCAGGTCACCACCCTGGTGACGCCGGGCGAAAGCATTGACGTTCTGGTTACCGATCACGGTATTGCCGTTAACCCGGCGCGCCCGGAGGTCCGCGAACGCTTGATTCACGCCGGGCTGCCCGTCGTCGACATTGAGGTGCTGTATCAGAAGGCGTTGCTCATCTCGGGTGAGCCTAAGCCGGTGGCGTTTACCGACCGGATCGTTGGCGTGGTGCGCTACCGCGACGGCAGCGTGATTGATGTGGTTCACCAGGTGAAGGAGTGATCCCCATGACGGATAACGCATCGAACGCCCCTGTTTCGCTGGAACAGGTTCTGACATCAAAAGAGCAGCGCGCACGCCGACAGCAGGCGTGGCTGTTTCAGTCGGATCATACCGTGGTATCCGTCACGCTGGTCTGGCCGGGGGCGGTGAAGGATACCGGTCTGGCCCGACGAGTGATGGCCGTTGCGAATGAGGCGCTCGGAGAGCTATTCCGCACGCATCAGTGGACGGTCTGTCGCCAGCAGACTCTGCAGCCGGTCACCGGGCCGGAAGCGCTCTGGTCGGTGGCGGCCCCGGCCTGGATGATCAAGCACGTCACCGCGCATCTCGAAGATAACCATCCTCTGGGACGCCTGTGGGATATCGACGTGCTGTGTCCGAAAACGGGACTGCTGAAAAGAAGCGCCATCCAGCAACCGATGCGCAGATGCTTTATCTGTCATGAACCTGCTCACGTTTGTTCCCGCATGCGACGTCATTCGCTGGCCGAGCTCACGCGCGTAATCGAGGCGTTAACCGATGACTACTTCGCTTGCCAGATGTAATGCGCCAGACGTTCAGCACCCCTTCGCGGAGCTGGCGGCCGAGGCCCTGTACCGTGAAATTCGCTTGACCCCGAAACCGGGTCTGGTAGATCGCGTCAACAGCGGGGCGCATCGCGATATGAATTACGCGCTGTTTATGGCCAGTATCGCGGCCATTGCCCCGTGGTTCACCGCGTTCTTTAACGTCGGCAGGGAGACGGCCCGTCTTGCCGGGCCGCAAACGCTGCGGGCAATAAGGCCGGTCGGTCTGGCCTGCGAACAGGCGATGTTCAACGCCACCGGCGGGGTGAACACCCATAAAGGCGGCATCTTCTCTCTGGGGCTGTTGTGTGCCGCGGCAGGGCGTCTGACGCAAAGGCAGGAAAGCCTCACGCAGCGCAGCCTGTGCGATGAGAGCAGGGCGATTTGCGCTGGCATCGTTGATCGGGAGCTGAAAAATCGCGGCGTGGCGAAAACGAAGGGCGAGCAGCAGTTCCAGGCATACGGTTTAACCGGTGCCCGAGGGGAAGCTGAAAGCGGTTTTGCCACCGTCCGCCACGCCGGACTACCTCACTTTGAAATGGCACTGCGCCAGGGAGCCTCTGAGGATGACGCGTTACTGAGAATGTTGCTCGGGCTGATGGCGGCGAATCCGGATACCAATCTTGTTTCACGGGGGGGAATAAAAGGGCTGAATTATGCCAGACGCTATTCCAGACGAATTTTAGCGGTGAAACATCTGACGCCGGAGAAACGCGTTAATGCCTTAACCAATATGGACGTTCAGTTTATTCGCCGGAATTTAAGCCCGGGCGGGAGCGCAGATCTTATCGCCGTCGGATGGTTATTGTCGCAGTTTCCGTGCGAATAATCGAAAAGGAAAACGTCATGATTGAACAACGCCTCAAGCAGCTCAGTAGCGTCTATACCGTGGTTCTTGTGCCGGGTCTGAGAGACAGCGATGAACATCACTGGCAAAGCTGCTGGGGCCGACGTTTTCCTTTCTGGAAGCGAATTCAGCAGAAAAACTGGTTCGAGCCCGATATTGAAAACTGGGTCTCCGCCATTACCCGCGAGCTGGCAGCGTGTCAGCTGCCCGCCATCCTCGTCGGCCATAGCTTTGGCGCGCTGGCGTCATGCCGGCTGCTGCAAACGCGGCGGGTAAACGTCGCCGGGGTGGTGATGGTCGCACCGGCAGAGCCCGCGTTTTTCGGCCTTGAAGAGGCCATTCAGCCTGCGCCATTACCGGTTCCCTGCCTGATGTTTGCCAGCAGAAACGATCCCCTGATGCGCTTCACCCGCGCGCAGTTCTGGGCTGCCTGTTGGAAGGGGCAGTTAATCGATATCGGCGAGGCCGGACATATTAATGCCGAATCTGGCCACGGTGAATGGCCTTACGGACTCGAACGGCTAACAGAATTTTGTGAACAACTTTAGCTTTAACAGGAGAACCTATGTTAGATGATTACACTCAGCACCGGAAAGCCCGCCAGGAGGCGGGTATTCCGGCGAAACCGTTAACAGCGGAACAGACAGCGGCGCTGATCCAGCGTTTACTTCACGATGCGCCGACACATCACCCGCAATTAATCGATTTATTAACCCACTGCGTCCCACCGGGTGTCGATCCTGCGGCAAAGTTAAAAGCTGAATTTTTATTTAAGGTGGCTTTGCAGGACTACCGTGTTAACGGCCTCTCTCCCGAAGCGGCCACCACGCTGCTGGGTACCATGCAGGGCGGCTATAATGTCCAGCCGTTGATTGCGCTTCTTGATCATCCGGATCTGGCACCGCTGGCCGCACAGCAGCTCTCTTCGACCATCCTCATTTTTGACAAATTCAGCCAGCTTGAAACCAAAGCGATGGCCGGTAACGTCCATGCGAAAGCGGTGCTTCACGCGTGGGCGAATGCCGAATGGTTTACCCGCCGCCCGGCGATGGCTGAAAAAATCACCCTGAAGGTGTTTAAGGTGCCCGGTGAGACCAATACTGACGATTTGTCTCCGGCGCCGGAGGCGTGGTCACGGCCGGATATTCCGATGCATGCGCTCTCCATGCTCAGTAACGCCCGGGAAGGGGTTGAGCCGGATGAACCCGGCGCGCGCGGGCCGCTGCGCCAGCTGGCAGAATTAAAAGCGGCTGGCTGGCCGCTGGTCTATGTTGGTGACGTTGTGGGAACGGGATCGTCACGTAAATCCGCCACCAACTCCATCTTATGGCACATCGGGAACGATATTCCTTTCGTGCCGAATAAACGCAACGGCGGGTTTGTGTTTGGCGGCAAGATTGCCCCCATTTTCTTTAATACGCTCGAAGATTCCGGTGCCTTGCCGGTAGAGATGGATGTCTCCACGCTGACGACCGGGATGCTGATCGATCTTTATCCCTGGAAAGGCGAAATTCGTGAGACCGAAAGCCAGCGTCTGGTGACGACCTTTACGCTTAAAACCGAGGTGCTGCTGGATGAAGTGCGTGCCGGCGGGCGGATCCCGTTGATTATCGGTCGCAGCCTGACGGCGAAAGCGCGGGAATCGCTGAAGCTCGCGCCTTCAGATGTCTTCCGTAAGCCTGCGGCGCCTGCGCCTTCCACCGCCGGTTTTACGCTGGCCCAGAAGATGGTTGGTAAAGCCTGCGGCGTCGCGGGGATCCGTCCCGGGCAGTATTGCGAGCCAAAGATTTCGACAGTCGGTTCACAGGATACCACCGGCGGGATGACGCGTGATGAGCTGACCGATCTGGCGTGCCTGACGTTTTCAGCCGATCTGGTGATGCAGTCTTTTTGCCACACCTCTGCGTATCCAAAGCCGGTGGATGTTCGGCTGCATGAAACGCTGCCGCAGTTTATCACCCGTCGTAACGGGGTCGCGCTGAAACCGGGGGACGGCATTATCCACTCCTGGCTTAACCGCATGCTGCTGCCGGATACGGTGGGCACCGGTGCCGACTCCCATACCCGCTTCCCGCTGGGGATCTCCTTCCCGGGCGGCTCCGGACTGGTGGCGTTCGCCGCGGCAACGGGCATTATGCCGCTGGATATGCCGGAATCGGTGCTGGTTCGCTTTACGGGCGAGATGCAGAAAGGGATCACCCTGCGCGACCTGGTTCACGCCATTCCGCTTTACGCCAGAAAGCAGGGCCTGTTGACGGTCGAGAAAAAGAATAAGCGCAATATTTTCTCGGGCCGGATCCTTGAAATTGAAGGGCTGGAAACACTGAGTGCAGAGCAGGCGTTTGAGCTGGCTGACGCCTCCGCTGAACGGTCTGCTGCCGCTTGCGTGATGCGCCTGTCGGAGGACAAGGTCGCACAATACCTGCGTTCCAACGCGGCCCTGCTGCGCTGGATGGTTAAGCAGGGATATGAGAACGCCGACACGCTTGAACGACGCATCGCTGAAATCGAGGCGTGGCTGGCTAACCCGTCGCTGCTTTCGGCCGATCCTGATGCGGAATATGCCGCAGTCATTGAGATTGATCTCAATGAAATCACCGAACCGGTGGTCTGCGCGCCAAACGATCCGGATGATGCTCGCTTACTTTCTGAGGTGGCCAACACGCCAATAGAGGAGGTCTTTATTGGCTCCTGCATGACCAACATCGGTCATTTCCGCGCTGCGGGTGAAATCCTGGCCGATGCCGGTGAAAGCCAGGCGCGGCTGTGGATCGCGCCTCCGACCAAAATGGATGCCCGGCAGCTTTCCCGTGAGGGCTATTTTAGCCAGTTTATAAAGTCGGGAGCGCGAATCGAGCCCGCGGGCTGCTCCCTCTGCATGGGGAACCAGGCGAGGGTGCGCGAAGG
This sequence comes from Enterobacter cloacae complex sp. 2024EL-00227, assembly GCF_043945315.1. NCBI lineage: Bacteria > Pseudomonadati > Pseudomonadota > Gammaproteobacteria > Enterobacterales > Enterobacteriaceae > Enterobacter > Enterobacter cloacae complex sp. 2024EL-00227. Next base: position 112,842 of record NZ_JBIMQP010000003.1, on the reverse strand, counting down.
GAGCCACGTGGTATCGACGTCAACCCGAAATTTCCCGCATCGTCTGGGAACGAATGCCAGCGTTTTCCTTGCCTCGGCAGAATTAAGCAGCGTCGCGGCCATCCTGGGTAAAATGCCCACCGTTGACGAGTATTTTCGCTATACCGATAAACTTCACGGCGCGCATGAAAATATCTATCGTTATCTCAGTTTTGACACCCTGACCGAATATCAAATCACAGAGCGTGATAATATTCCGGTTGTTAGCGTGTAGTTTCTTATTATTTATTTAGCAAATGTATTTATCCGGCAGAGGCGTCTCTCAGGAGAATCCTCTGCCATTCAGGGACCCTTTTCTCATGGGTGAGATATGCTTAAATCCAATGTTTTAAAAACAATCTTACTTGCCGTAATAATATTATTATCAATATTTATCCCTCCGCCTGATGGATTAACCAAAGAGGCGTGGATACTGGCAGGAATATATTTATCCGCTATCGTTGGCCTGGTCATTAAACCTTATCCCGAACCCGTCATCATGCTCGTCGCGGTCGCGTTAACCTGTTTTACCGTGACAAAATTCCCGGATTCACCCGTCAAATCAATGGATGTGCTGAGCGGATACGCTTCCGGCACCACCTGGCTGGTGTTCAGCGCCTTTACGCTTAGCGCGGCGTTTGTCACCACCGGTCTGGGGAAACGGCTTGCCTACTGGTTTATCCTGAAATTTGGCAGCACGACGCTGAGGCTGGGCTATGTAACCGCCTTGCTGGATTTGGTTCTGGCACCTGCCACTCCCTCAAATATCGCGCGGGCAGGTGGGGTGGTTTTCCCTATTATTAACAGTATCGCGACCGTATTGGGGTCAACACCACAAGAGTCACCGCGCAAGGCCGGACGTTATTTAATGGTCAATGTCTATATGGTCACTAAAACGACCAGCTATATGTTTTTAACGGGCTTTGCCGGGAACGCGTTAGCGCTTCAGCTCATTTCAGATATTTTCCATATTCATATTAGCTGGATCGGCTGGATGCTGGCGGGTGCCCCGCTGGGGTTATTGATGCTGTGTATCATTCCCTATATTTGCTACCGGGTTGCTTCCCCGGAAATTAAACATATTGATAATGTCGCAATTGCGACCAACGGTCTGCAAAGCCTCGGGGCAATGAGCATCAAAGAGAAAGGGCTGGTGGTGATTTTTATCGCCGCGTTACTCGGTTGGATCTTCTCTCGTCACCTTGGGCTAAATGAATCCGCCGTCGCCATTATCGCGATGGGGGCAGCGCTGCTGTTTAATATTATCGGCTGGAGCGATGTTCAAAAAAATAAGGGCGGCTGGAATACCCTGATGTGGTACGGGGGCATCATCGGTCTGAGCGCCACCCTGAGCAAGGAGGGCTTTTTCCGCTGGCTGGCTGATTTCCTCTCTGCTCATCTGGATTTTCTCAGCGCCGGTAATATGACCATCGTGATTATCGTGTTTCTCAGCGTCCTGGTTCGCTATTTCTTTGCCTCCGGCGGGGCATACGTCGCGGCCATGGTGCCGGTGTTTGCCACCGTAGGTCTCGTCACCGGAACGGCGCCCGTCCTGCTGGCGCTTGCCATTCTGTTTTCCAACTCGTATGGCGGCTGTATCACGCACTATGGCGGCGCGGCAGGACCCATTATCTTCGCCTCGGGGTATAACGATATTAAGTCATGGTGGACGATTGGCACCGTCGTGGCGCTATGCACGTTTCTGATCCACATGTTCCTCGGCATTCCGTGGTGGGGTTTCCTGATGCAGCACGGTATGCTGCAGTATTAATCGCCCGGTGGCGTCTACACCTGACCGGGCCTACGTGCGTGTGAACGTAGGTCGGGTAAGGCGTAGCCGCCACCCGACAAATCAACGGCGCGATCTCACCACCTGATACCGCCGCGTAAAGTACTCAAACGGCGCGCTCCACACGTGCACCAGGCGGGTGAAGGGGAAGATGAGGAAGATCGTCATCCCCAGCACCAGATGCACGCGGAAGATCGGCGCCACGCCGCTCAGCATTTCTGATGAACCGCCCTTAAACGTCACAATCCCCTGCGCCCAGCCCACCAGCTTCATCATCTCGCTTCCGTCAGGATATTGCGCGGAGAAAGGAATGGTCGATAGCCCCAGAATGCACTGTATCAGCAGGATACTCATAATGATGATATCCGGCGTGGTGGAGGTGGCACGCACCCGCTGGTTGAACAAGCGGCGAATCAGCAGCATCGACCCGCCGATCAGCGTCAGCACGCCGCAAATTCCGCCCGCAATCATGGCCAACTGCTGCTTAACCGCGACGGGTAAAAACCAGGCGTACATCCAGTGCGGGGTTAACATGCCGAACAGGTGCCCGAAGAAGATCCCCAGAATCCCGATATGAAACAGGTTAGAGGCCCAGTTCATCCCGCGCTTGCTGAGCATCTGGCTTGACGAGGCGCGCCAGGTGTACTGTCCGTAGTCGTAGCGCAACCAGCTACCGAGGAAAAACACGGTGGCGCAGATGTACGGATAAATGTCATAGAAAAACACGTTCAGGTAGTGTGTCATTTTGGGCCTCCGGCGCTGACGTCCACGTACTGCGGCGCGACGTCCTGGCTAAAGCGTCGTTGATATTGCTGCATCGGCGAGCTGTCGCACGATGTGGCGTTGTCTTCGATAAACTTCACCTGTTCCTCTTCCCACACGGCGTCCAGCGCCTGACGGGTATCATCCCGTTTTTCACCGGACACCTGTTTCGCCACGCTGTCGCTGGAAAGCCGCGTACCGGCCATCGTCAGCAGGGCGTCAAACAGCTGATAGTGCGCCACGCCGCGCTGCTTGAGGCGACCACCAATCAGCGCCAGGATCGGCGCGACATTTTGCAATCCTTCACGCGCCTCGTCGTCGGTCACGATGCTCAGGTATTCCAGGTACAGCGGCAGATAGTCCGGCAGCTCGCGGCAGTCCAGCACCAGACCGGCTTTCTCATACTGGCTCATCAGATCGACCATCGCCTGACCGCGATCGCGGGACTCGGCGTGAACGTGCTCGAACAGCAGCAGGGACGTTGCGCGACCGCGCTCAAACACCTCACACCATTCGGCCTGTTTATCCAGCAGCGGGGCGCTCAGGTGCTGGCGGGCAAACGGCAGCATCATGGGCGCGTCCTGCGCAATTAACGAAAGCGCTTCATCACGGTTTTCCCACAGGGTCTCATCGGGATACTCGATCAGCAGCGCGATGATTTTGAGGATCTGCATTACTCTCCCTCCCCATTTTCGCGCACCTCGGTGATGTTGATCGCGTCGATGCGGCTGCTGTTGAAGAGGTTGAATTTCGTATCGGAGCCGTGGCAGCCGTCGCCGAAGGTGAAGCCGCAGCCGTTTTTCTCCGGGAAGGCGTCGCGCGCCATTTCGCGGTGGCTGGTCGGGATCACGAAGCGGTCTTCGTAGTTAGCGATGGCGAGATAGCGGTACATCTCCTCAACCTGCGCTTCGGTCAGGCCGACCTCTTCAATGGCGCGGGTATCGGTCACGCCTTCCACGGTCTGGGAACGCTTGTAGTGACGCATTGCCATCATGCGCTTCAGGGCGCGCAGCACCGGGCCGGTATCGCCCGCGCTGAGCATGTTCGCCAGATACTGCACCGGAATGCGCAGGCTTTCGACTGCGGGAAGAACGCCGTCGCTCTGCGGCAGGCCGCCGGCGTCCGCGTAGGACTGAATCGGCGACAGCGGCGGCACGTACCAGACCATCGGCAGGGTGCGGTATTCCGGGTGCAGCGGCAGAGCCAGTTTCCAGTCCATCGCCATTTTGTAGACCGGGGAACGCTGGGCGGCGTCAATCACGTTCTGCGGAATACCCTGCTTCAGCGCTTCCTCAATCACCGCCGGATCGTTCGGGTTGAGGAACACGTCGCACTGGCGCTCGTACAGATCGGTTTCATGCTCGGTGCTGGCCGCCTCTTCAATACGGTCCGCGTCATACAGCAGCACGCCGAGGTAGCGGATGCGCCCGACGCAGGTTTCCGAGCAGACGGTCGGCTGGCCGGACTCAATGCGCGGGTAGCAGAAGATGCATTTTTCTGACTTGCCGCTCTTCCAGTTGAAGTAGATTTTCTTGTAGGGACAGCCGCTGATGCACAGGCGCCAGCCGCGGCATTTGTCCTGGTCGATCAGCACAATGCCGTCCTCTTCGCGCTTGTAAATCGCGCCGCTCGGGCAGGTGGCGACGCAGCTCGGGTTGAGACAGTGCTCGCACAGGCGCGGCAGGTACATCATGAAGGTGTTTTCGAACTGGCCGTACATCTCTTTCTGGATCTTCTGGAAGTTGCGGTCGCGGGCGCGTTTTTCGAACTCGCCCCCCAGCAGCTCCTCCCAGTTGGGGCCCCAGACGATTTTGTCCATGCGCTTGCCGTCAATCAGCGAGCGCGGGCGGGCAGTAGGGAGATGATCCCCCTCCGGCGCGCGGTGCAGATCCTGATAGTCAAAGGTAAAGGGCTCATAGTAATCGTCAATCTGCGGCAGGACGGGGTTAGCGAAAATCTTCGACAGCACGCCCATCTTGCCGCCGAGACGCGGCGTCAGCTTGCCGTGAATGCCGCGGATCCAGCCGCCTTGCCACTCCTCCTGATCTTCCCAGTTTTTCGGGTAGCCGATGCCCGGTTTGGTTTCGACGTTGTTAAACCACGCATATTCCATCCCTTCACGCCCGGTCCAGACGTTCTTACAGGTGACCGAGCAGGTGTGGCAGCCGATGCATTTATCGAGATTCAGAACCATGCCAACCTGTGAGCGTATTTTCATTTTTTCGCCTCCTGGACCTGATCCCGACCTTCGCCGTCCAGCCAGTTAATGTTTTTCATTTTGCGGATCATGATGAACTCGTCGCGGTTGGAGCCGACGGTGCCGTAATAGTTGAAGCTGTACGCCAGCTGGGCGTAGCCGCCGATCATATGCGTCGGTTTCGGGCAGACGCGGGTGACAGAGTTGTGGATCCCGCCGCGCCGTCCGGTCACCTCGGAACCCGGAATGTTCAGGATGCGCTCCTGAGCGTGGTACATCATGGTCATGCCCGGCGGCACGCGCTGGCTGACTACCGCGCGGGCGGTGAGGGCGCCGTTGGCGTTGAAGGCCTCGATCCAGTCGTTGTCCTCAATGCCCAGCTCGCGGGCGTCGGTTTCGCTGATCCAGACGATGGGCCCGCCGCGCGACAGGGTCTGCATCAGCAGGTTTTCGCTGTAGGTGGAGTGAATGCCCCATTTCTGGTGCGGCGTCAGGAAGTTGAGCGCTTTTTCCGGGAAGCCGTTCGGCGGGATCTCGCGCATATGGGTGACGCTGCGGGTGTCAATCGGTGGACGATAGGCCACCAGGCTCTCTCCGAACGCGCGCATCCAGGGATGATCCTGATACAGCTGCTGGCGGCCAGACAGCGTGCGCCACGGGATCAGCTCGTGAACGTTGGTATAGCCCGCGTTATAGGAGACGTGCTCGCTCTCCAGGCCGGACCAGGTCGGGCTGGAGATGATTTTACGCGGCTGCGCCTGGATATCGCGGAAGCGGATCTTCTCATCTTCCTTGTTCAGCGCCAGATGGGTGTGATCGCGCCCGGTCAGCTCGCCAAGCGCTTCCCAGGCCTTCACCGCCACCTGGCCGTTGGTTTCCGGCGCAAGGGCGAGGATCACCTCCGAGGCGTCAATGGCGGTTTCAATGCGCGGGCGGCCTTTCGCCGGGCCGTCGAGCTTGACGTAGTTGAGCTTGCCGAGGAAATCGACCTCGCTCTGCGTGTTCCACGATATGCCTTTCCCGCCGTTGCCGAGCGTGTCCATCAGCGGGCCGAGGGCTGTGAAGCGTTCGTACGTTTCCGGGTAGTTCCGCTCGACGACCGCGATGTTCGGCGCCGTTTTACCGGGGATCAAATCGCATTCCCCTTTGCGCCAGTCCTGAATATCAAACGGCTGCGACAGCTCCGCCGGGGAGTCATGCTGTAGCGGCTGTAGCACCACATCGGTTTCGGTGCCGAGATGCCCGACGCAGACCTCGGAGAAGACTTTGGCGATGCCCTTGTAGATCTCCCAGTCGCTGCGGGACTCCCACGCCGGGTCGACGGCGGCCGAGAGCGGGTGAATAAACGGATGCATGTCCGAGGTATTCATATCGTCTTTTTCATACCAGGTGGCGGTCGGCAGGACGATATCCGAGAACAGGCAGGTGCTGGACATGCGGAAGTCGAGCGTCACCAGCAGGTCGAGCTTGCCCTCAATGGCGGCGGTCAGCCATTCCACTTCCTCAGGCTTCACGTCATCGGTTGAGCCCAAATCCTCGCCCTGAATCCCGCTCTCGGTGCCGAGCAGGTATTTTAGCATGTACTCGTGGCCTTTCCCGGACGAGCCGAGCAGGTTAGAGCGCCAGACGAACAGGTTGCGCGGATGGTTCTTGCCGTTGTCCGGCTGCTCGCAGGCGAAGCGGATATCGCCCGATTTTAACGCCTGAACGGTGTACTCCTGCGGCGTGATGCCCGCCGCGTCCGCGCGGGCTTTGATGTGCAGCGGGTTGAGGTTGAGCTGCGGCGCCGACGGCAGCCAGCCCATACGCTCGGCGCGGACGTTAAAATCAATGAGGTGGCCGGTGAACCTCGAGGCGTCCGCCAGCGGGGAGAGCAGCTCCTGCGCGGTGAGCTTCTCGTAGCGCCACTGGCTGGCGTGGTTGTAGAAGAACGAAGTGCTATTCATCTGGCGCGGCGGGCGGTTCCAGTCCAGCGCGAAGGCCAGCGGCAGCCAGCCGGTTTGCGGGCGCAGCTTCTCCTGGCCGACATAGTGGGACCAGCCGCCGCCGCTCTGCCCGACGCAGCCGCAGAAGACCAGCATGTTGATCATCCCGCGGTAGTTCATGTCCATGTGGTACCAGTGGTTCACCCCGGCACCCAGAATGATCATCGAGCGACCGTGCGTTTTGTGCGCCGTGTCGGCGAACTCGCGGGCAATTTTTTCAATCAGCCGGGCGGGCACGCCGGTGATCTGCTCGCCCCAGGCGGGGGTATAGGCTTTGACCTGGTCATAGCTCTCTGCGGCGTTGCTGTCCTCCAGACCGCGATCGAGACCGTAGTTCGCCAGCACCAGATCGTAAACGCTGACCACGCGTTTCTCGCTGCCGTCGGCGAGGGTCAGGGTTTTGCTCGGCACGCGGCGCGTCAGCACCGGATCCTGCTTCACGCTGCGGAAATGCGGGTTCTCGTTGCCGCCAAAGTAGGGGAAGGCGACGTCCGCCACGCTGTCGTGGGTGATGAGCAGCGACAGCGTCAGTTCGGTGTCGTGGCCCGCAGCCTGTGGCTCCAGGTTCCATTTGCCTTTTTCTCCCCAGCGGAAGCCGATGGAGCCGTTTGGCACCACCAGATTTCCGGCAATATCAAAGGCGACGGTCTTCCACTCCGGGTTATTGGCTTCCCCCAGCCCGTCAACCAGGTCCGAGGCGCGCAGCATACGTCCCGGCACCACGCGACCGTCTTCCTGCTCGTCCAGCAGCACCAGCATCGGCATGTCGGTATAGCGGCGGCAGTAGTTAAGGAAGTAGTCGCTCGGGTTATCGAGGTGAAATTCTTTGAGGATCACGTGGCCCATCGCCATGGCGAGGGCGCTGTCGGTGCCCTGTTTGGGGGACAGCCACTGGTCGCTAAGCTTCGCGACTTCCGAGAAGTCCGGCGTGATGGCGACGGTTTTGGTGCCCTTGTAGCGCACCTCGGTGAAGAAATGGGCGTCCGGGGTTCGGGTCTGCGGCACGTTCGAGCCCCAGGCGATGATGTAGCTGGAGTTGTACCAGTCGGCGGACTCCGGCACGTCGGTCTGCTCGCCCCAGGTCATCGGCGACGCCGGCGGCAGGTCGCAGTACCAGTCGTAGAAGCTCAGGCAGGTACCGCCCAGCAGGGAAAGATAGCGCGTGCCGGCGGCGTAGGAGACCATCGACATCGCCGGAATAGGGGAAAAACCGGCCACGCGGTCCGGACCATAGTTTTTGATGGTCCAGACGTTGGCGGCGGCAATCAGCTGGTTCAGCTCTTTCCAGTTCGAGCGGATAAACCCGCCTTTACCCCGCGCCTTCCTGTAGCTTTGCGCCTTTTGCGGATCGCTCTGGATGGCGTCCCAGGCCAGCACCGGATCGGTATGCTGCGCCAGCGCCTCGCGCCAGAGCTCAATCAGCCTGCGGCGCACCAGCGGGTATTTAAGACGGTTGGCGCTATAGAGATACCACGAGTAGCTTGCGCCACGCGGGCAGCCGCGCGGTTCGTGGTTGGGCAGGTCAGGGCGGGTGCGCGGATAGTCGGTCTGCTGGGTTTCCCAGGTCACGAGGCCATTTTTAACGTAAATCTTCCAGCTGCAGGAACCGGTACAGTTCACGCCGTGGGTGGAGCGCACGATCTTGTCGAACTGCCAGCGCTGACGGTAGCCGTCCTCCCAGTCGCGGTTGGTGTTATATACCTGCCCGTGCCCGTTGGCGAAGCTGTCCCCCTTTGTTTTGAAATAACGAAAGCGATCCAACAGTTTGCTCATGACATTTCTCCTGCTTCGGACGTGTAGTTATTCTTGTTTTGCGGATTTGCGGCCATACACCAGCCAGGTAACGAGCACGCAGACGATGTAAAACACGAGGAACACCTTCATGGCGCCGACCGGCGATCCGGTCATTGCCAGCGAGGTGCCAAAGGCTTTGGGAATGAAGAACCCGCCAACGGCGCCGATAGCGGAGATAAAGCCCAGCGCGGCGGCGGTCTCTGTCACCGCTTCGTGCTGCGCCTGCTCGTCCGTGCCGCCCTGCTTTTTGACGCGGTCGAGCGTGATTTGGCGGAAAATAATCGCGATCATCTGGAAGGTCGACCCGCTACCGAGCCCGGCGGTGAGGAACAGCCCCATAAAGACCAGATAGAACGCGACAAAGCTGCCGGAGCCAGAGCCGGGCAGCGTCAGGAAGATCAGGGCGCTGAAGAGGGCCATAAAAACGAAGTTAATCAGCGTGACCCGGACGCCGCCCAGTTTGTCAGAGATCATCCCGCCCGCTGATCGCGCCAGCGCACCGATTAGGGGGCCAAAGAAGGCGAGGTGCAGAATGTTGACGTCCGGAAACTGGGTTTTTGACAGCATGGCAAAGCCCGCCGAGAAGCCGATAAACGAGCCGAAGGTCGCCAGATAGAGAAGGCTCAGCAGCCAGAGATGAAAGCGCTTCAGCACCGGGAGCTGGCTGGCGATAGAGGCCTTGGAGCTGGCGATATCGTTCATTCCAAAGAAGGCCGCAAGGGTGGCCAGCAGCAGCAGCGGTGCCCATATCCAGGCCGCATTGGCCAGCCACAGGGTGGAACCGTCATCCTGCGGTACGCCCTCCACGCCCAGGAAGGTAAACATCGGCAGGAAGATCACCAGCGGCGCGACCAGCTGCATCACGCTGACGCCCAGGTTGCCGAGCCCGCCGTTAATACCGAGCGCGCTACCCTGTTTTGCCTTGGGGAAGAAGAAGCTGATGTTGCCCATGCTGGAGGCAAAGTTGGCGCCTGCAAAGCCGCAGAGCAGGGCAATCACGATAAAGATCCAGTAAGGCGTCGCGGTGTTCTGAATGGCCATCCCCAGCCAGACGCAGGGAATGATCAGGATGACGGTACTCAATACCGTCCAGTATCGTCCGCCAAATATGGGCACCATAAACGAATAGGGGACGCGCAATATCGCGCCGGAGAGAGAAGGTAATGCCGTTAGCATAAAAAGTTGATCGGTGGTGAAATTAAATCCGACTTTATTCAGATTGACGGCAATGGCGCTAAATAACATCCAGACGCAAAACGCTAACAGCAAACAGGCGACAGAAATCCACAGGTTTCTTCGCGCGATATGTTTTCCTTTGTTTTCCCAAAATTGCACATTTTCCGGTTTCCAGTTACTTAACAGATGCGGATTACTCTTCTCACTTTGTTGTGACATATCACCCTCTTGCTCGCCAGAATGAAGAGAAAACAAATGAAAACAGTTAGATAGATGTGTGTATGCTGGTTGGTTTATTGGATGTTTTTAGATACAACTGAAAGGATAGATAAAAAAGCGAACCCCTGAGATTCGAAAGGAAATATGGGTTCGCTTAATGTGTTACTAATTGTAAAACTCGTGGTAAATAATACTCCGTTGGGAGTATTAACCCAATTCGAGGGAGATAAGTTTATCGAGATGCTTATTAAACGCCGCATCGTCCATTTCGGGCATATTTAAAATCGTGATCCCGTCAAGCCCACAAACCAGCCCGATCAATCGCCAGGCAATATTTTCCGCGCGATCGGTAAGCGTAAAGGAGTTGGCCTCCGCCCCGGCGCGGATAATCGCCACGGTCTCCTGATGCCACATCTCCATGGTCAGGGCGTAAGCCGCGTTGATTTCAGGATCCCGGCTGGCGAGAATTTGAGCTTCCCGCCAGAGGCGAATGTAAGGCTCAAGCCCGCCGTCGTCACTGCCGAGCATGCTGTGCAGCCGTTCCCGCCAGCTGGCGTTTTCACCCACCACGTCGGCATCCAGCAGCTCGCGGATCACGCGCACAAAGGCCAGCGATTTTAGCTCGCCGCCGGAGGCGAAGTGGTGGTGGACCTGTCCGGTCGCGACGCCCGCTTCAGCGGCAATTCGCCGTACCGTCATGGCTGCCAGCCCCTCGGCCAGCGCCACGCGCATCGCGGCCTGCAGGATCGCTTCCCGTCTCTCTTCCTTGCTCAAATATTGCATTTTTTCACTACTCTCAATAGGAATGAAACGAGTGTAACAAAAAGCTGGACACGCGTTCAACTTTACGTAGGATCGCAATCTGGACATGTGTCCAGGTTTGAGATGAAAAGGAAATTTATGTTTCGTCAGTGGTTAGCGTTAGTGATTATCGTGCTGGTGTATATCCCGGTGGCGATTGACGCGACGGTGCTGCACGTAGCGGCGCCGACATTGAGCATGACGCTGGGCGCCAGCGGCAATGAATTATTGTGGATCATCGATATTTACTCGCTGGTGATGGCGGGAATGGTGCTGCCGATGGGCGCCCTGGGTGACCGCATCGGTTTTAAACGGTTGTTGATGATCGGCAGTACGCTGTTTGGCCTGTCATCGCTGGCGGCAGCGTTTGCCCCCTCAGCAGGGTGGCTGATCGCGGCGCGCGCCTCGCTGGCGATTGGTGCGGCCATGATCATTCCTGCCACTCTGGCGGGGATCCGCACGCTCTTTACCGACGCGAAAGATCGCAACATCGCGCTCGGCGTCTGGGCGGCGGTCGGTTCCGGCGGGGCAGCGTTTGGCCCGCTGATTGGCGGTATGCTGCTGGAGCATTTTTACTGGGGATCGGTGTTTTTGATCAACGTACCGATTGTGCTGGTGGTGGTGTCGCTGGCCGCGCGTTTTGTCCCCCGTCAGCAGGGCCGACCGGAGCAGCCGCTGAATATCAGCCATGCCATCATGCTGATTGTGGCGATTTTGCTGCTGGTCTACAGCGCCAAAACCGCGCTTAAGGGCGCTCTGGCACCGTGGCTGGTGGCGTGTACCCTGCTGACGGGTGCCGTGATGCTGTTTATTTTTGTGCGCATCCAGCTGCGCGCCCGCGTGCCGATGATCGACATGCGCCTGTTCTGTCACCGCATCATTTTAAGCGGCGTGGTAATGGCGATGACGGCGATGATCGCCCTGGTGGGCTTTGAATTGCTGATGGCGCAGGAGCTGCAGTTTGTCCATGGCTTTACGCCGTTCGAGGCGGGCATGTTTATGCTCCCGGTAATGGTGGCCAGCGGGTTCAGCGGACCGATTGCCGGTGTGCTGGTGGGCCGTCTGGGGCTACGCATTGTCGCTGCGGGTGGCATGGGGCTGAGCGCGGTCAGCTTTATCGGCCTGTCGACGCTCGACTTCAGCACGCAGCAGTGGCAGGCGTGGGGGCTGATGGTGCTGCTCGGCTTCAGTGCCGCCAGCGCGCTGCTGGCCTCGACCTCGGCCATTATGGCGGCCGCGCCGAAAGAGAAGGCGGCTGCCGCCGGAGCCATTGAAACCATGTCCTATGAGCTGGGGGCCGGGCTGGGGATCGCCATTTTTGGCCTGCTGTTGACCCGCAGCTTCTCGGCGTCGATTGCGCTGCCGCAGGGGCTGCATGCCTCGCTCGTCGATAAAGCCTCGTCATCGATTGGTGAAGCGATGAAGGTGGCGCAGGAACTGACGCCGTCCCTCGCGGAGCCGGTGATTGAGGCGGCGAAAAGTGCGTTTATTACTTCCCACAGCGTGGCGCTGGGGAGTGCGGGCGGAATGCTGCTGTTGCTGGCAGTGGGGATCTGGTTCAGCCTGGCGAAGGTGCCGAAGGGGTAAAACACGCCCGGTGGCGCTGCGCTTACCGGGCCTACGGGCGCGGTTGTCCGAGCCGCGCCACCCGGTTTATTTTTCCTGGGCCGCGGCCAACACGCTGTACAACAGCACGTTCGCCCCTTTTTCCGACCACTCCGGCAGGATCCTTTCCGCTTCGTTATGGCTGATGCCCTTCACGCAGGGGATAAAAATCATGCTGGCAGGGGCAATTTTGCTCACATAGCAGGTGTCGTGTCCCGCGCCGGAGACCATCGGTTTCGCCGAGTAGCCCAGTTCCGCCACGGCCTTCTCCGTGCGGGCCAGACATTCGGCATCAAACGCGATGGGCGCGTAGTCAAAGATGCGCTCAACGACAGCCGCCACCCCGCGCAGGCTCAGGCTTTCAGCCACCTTATGCAGCGCCGCCTCCATGGCATCCAGCGCCGTCAGCGCCGGATGGCGAAACTCCACGCTGCAGACCACCCGAGACGGCACGACGTTGCGCGAGTTTGGCGTAACCTGCGCCATACCGATCGTCGCCCGTCCGTCCGGCGCATGCCGATAGCCAATCTCCTCCACCTTCAGCGCCAGCTCCGCGAAGGCGGTCAGCGCGTCGCGTCGGCTGTGCATCGGCGTGGTGCCCGCGTGGGCGGCAAACCCGTCCAGCGTCAGGGTAAACCAGCGCTGGCCCATTGCCGCGCGGACGAGCCCGATATCCAGACCTTCGTCCTCCAGAATCGGGCCCTGCTCGATGTGCAGCTCGTAGCAGGCGTGAACCGGAAACGCGCGGGCAGGGGCTTCACCCCGGTAGCCGATGCTTTCCAGGGCTTCACCCACGGTGATACCGTTGCTATCCGCGCGGGCATGGGCGTACGCTTCGCTAAATTGCCCCGTCCAGACCCCTGAAGAGAGCATGGCTGGCGCGAAGCGCGCGCCTTCTTCGTTGGTCCAGTTGACCAGCACAACGTCACGTTCCGTCTCAATGTGATGGTCGTTGAGCGTTCGCAGCAGCTCTAGCCCGGCCAGCACGCCGTAAACCCCGTCGTAGTTCCCCCCCAGCGGCTGCGTATCCACGTGCGAACCGGTCAAGACCGGGGCAAGCTGCGGATTTTTCCCCGCACGACGGATAAACATATTGCCCATGCTGTCGACGTCACAGGTAAAACCGGCGTCCAGCGCCCAGTCGCGAAGCAGATGACGCGCAACGCGATCTTCCTCGCTCAGTGCCAGACGGGTGACGCCACCGGCGGGCGTGCCGCCGATCTGCGCCATCATCTCAAGCGTTGACCACAGCCGTTCGGCGTTGACGCGGATCATGGCTTGTCCTTACTGCAGCGGTAGCGGAAATCACAGCACGCGCCGCCCTGCATAATGGTCGTGGTGCGGGTTAGCTCTACGTCGGGCGCATAGCCCACGATGAATTTTTCATCGCGCGCGCAGGAGAGCAGGTGACCAATTTCGCCCAGCCCCATCTCGTGGTACATCTCCGCGTAGCGACAGCGGGTCACGTTGTAGTTGTACTGCTGGTCGTCGGCGTCAATCACCTTCACCTCCAGGGCATTATCTTTCTCCCACAGATACTGCAGGGCGATAAAGCTCTTGATGTTCGCGCCGTTGGGTTCTTTGCTGGCAAACCCTTTGCCAGCATCAATCGCGGCCTGCTCAATGGCCTCACCAATCACCGCCTGGGCGCGGGCTTTCCCTATCTCGCGCACCAGGATTTCATAAATTGGCTTAATAATTTCGGCTTCAATTTTGCGGCGGGCGAGAATGCCCAGCTCGTTATTATCACTCATCACATTGCCTCGCTGCGTTACTTCGCTTTTGCGCCGCCCAGCACGGTCTGCGGCTGCCATTTGCCGTCGACAACCTTATAGACCGTGAACGACGGCGATTTCAGGTTGCCCTCTTTATCAAACGCGATCTGTCCGGTAACGCCGGAATAGCTGATGGCGCGCAGGGCGGGCAGATAGTCGGACGGCTCAACGGAGTCTGCTTTTTCCATCGCCGCCACCAGCACGCGGGTGGCGTCATAGGCGAACGGGGCGTGCAGTTCGATATGGGTGTGGTAGCGGGACTGGTACGCCTGCTCGAACGCTTTACCACCCGGCATCTGGTCAACGGGCAGACCCGGCTCCAGCGCCACAACGCCTTCGCCTTCTTTCTGCGCCAGCTTGAGGAACGTCTGGCTGACGAATCCGCCTGCGCCCATCAGCGTGGCGTTCATGCCCAGCTGTTTGATGCGGCGCGCCAGCGGTGCGGCCTGGCTGTCGACGCCGCCGAAGAAGATCAGATCGGCGTTTTTACTGCGGATGGCGGTCAGTACGGCGCTGAAATCGACCGTTTTGTCATCCACGTACTGACGATCGACAATTTTCACGCCCTGCGCTTCCAGCGATTTAATAAACTGGTCTGCCAGACCCTGACCGAAGGCGGTACGGTCGTCGATCACCGCAATGCGTTTGGCTTTCAGGGTGTTAACCGCGTACTGACCGGCGAGCTGACCGCCGTCATCGTCGTGGCCCATCACGCGGAAGCTGGTGTCAAAACCCTGTTGGGTATAGGCATGACCGGTTGCGACCGGCGCCACCTGGGCGATACCCGCATCGTGATAAATGCGGGCCGCCGGAATGCTGGTGCCGGTATTCCAGTGACCGACCACGCCTGCCACGCCGCTATCCACCAGACGCTGCGCGACGGCTACGGCGGTGCGCGGGTCGGACTGATCGTCTTCGGACTGCAGTTTGAAGGTCACCGCTTTGCCGCCGATGGTCGGGTGCTGCTTGTTGATGTCATCGATAGCCAGCTGCGCGCCGTTCTCCAGATCTTTCCCGATACGGGCAGACGGGCCGGTCAGCGGGCCTGCCAGACCGATGACCACGGTTTCACCGTCAGCGGCCCACGCGGACGTTGAGGCAAAGCTGCCGAGCAGAATAGCGGCGCTGAGCGCACTGATTTTTACTGTTTTCATTGTATTTCCCTGATGTTGGCTGGTGTGGTTAAACGGGCATTTCGCCCAAATAAATCTGTGCAATCTGGTCGTCGTTGAGCAGCGCTTTCGATTCGCCATGATGAACAATGCTGCCGCTGTCCATCACCCACGCGCTGTCGGTCACCTCCAGCGCGAGCCGGGCGTTTTGTTCGATAAGCAGCAGGGCGACGCCGCGCTCGCGCAGCCCGGCAATAACGGCAAAAATGTTCTCGACCATCTTCGGGGCAAGGCCCATTGACGGCTCGTCGAGGATCAGCAGGCGCGGGCGGCTGAGCAGGGCGCGGTTAAGGGCCAGCAGCTGTTGCTCGCCGCCGGACAGCAGCCCGGCAAGCTGATGCTGGCGTTCGCCCAAACGCGGGAAGCGCTCGAAAATTTCGTTCATCTCGCGCCTGACGGTGACAGTGTCACGCCTGAGCCAGGCGCCCATCTGCAGGTTTTCCAGCACCGTCATGCGGGAGAAGATCCCGCGGCCCTCCGGGACCATCACCAGCCCGTCGCGAAGCAGGGTCTCCGGGCTCTGTTTACGTACAGCTTTACCGCTGAAGTCAATGCTGCCGCTAAAGCTTTCCAGCCCGGTAATGGCGCGCACGGTGGAGCTTTTCCCCGCGCCGTTCGCGCCGATCAGCGTAGCCTGTTCGCCCTCGCGCAGGGTAAAGGAGACATCGCGTACGGCCTGAATGCCGCCGTAATGCACGTCCAGACGTTCCACCTTCAGTAATTCAGACATGGGCGTTACCTCCAAGCCAGGCGGCGACCACTGCCGGGTCGCGCCGCACGCTTTCCGGCGTGCCGCTGGCGAGCGTTTTGCCGTAATCAAGCACCGTCAGGCGGTCGCAGATGCCCATCACCAGCTTGACGTCATGCTCAATCATCAGCAGGGTTTTGCCGTCATCGCGAATGCGGATGAGCAGCTCGCCGAGCGCCACTTTTTCCGCCGCGTTCATCCCGGCAGCGGGTTCATCCAGCGCCAGCAGCAGCGGATCCGTTGCCAGCGCGCGGGCGATTTCAAGGCGACGCTGATGACCATAGGCCAGGTCGCAGGCGCGATAGTGGGCGAACTGCGCAATGCCGGTATAGTCCAGCCAGTGCCAGGCCAGCTCGCGGGTCTGCTTCTCTTCCTCGCGGGCGCGTTTGTGGCGGCTCAGCGCGGCCCACAGGCCGTTACGGGTGCGCACGTGGCGGCCCACCATCACGTTTTCCAGCACCGACATCTCGTTGAAGAGGCGCACGTTCTGGAAGGTGCGGGCAATCCCGGCGGCGGTCACTTTCTCTATCTGCTTCGGGAAGTAGGGCTTATCGGCAATCGAAAATTCGCCGCTGTCCGCCGGATAAAGGCCGGTGATGAGGTTAAAGCAGGTGGTTTTTCCCGCGCCGTTGGGGCCGATCAGCCCGTAGATCTCGCCTCTGTTCACGGTAATCGAAACGTCATCCACGGCAGTCAGCCCGCCGAAGCGTTTTCTCATGTTGCGTACGGTTAACAGACTCATGCCTTCACCTCCTTGTGGCGTACCGGCCAGATGCCGGACGGGCGCACCAGCATCACCAGCATCAGCGCCAGGCCGTAAAACAGCTGGCGCAGCACTTCAGGGTCAATCAGCACCGTACCGAACAGCGCCTGCTGCACCGGCGCTGCCTGGCTGCGCAGCAGTTCCGGCAGGGCGGTAAGCAGTACCGCGCCCAGGATCACGCCCGGAATGTGCCCCATACCGCCCAGCACCACCATCGCCAGTACGGCAATCGATTCCTGTAACGTGAAGGATTCCGGGGAGACAAAGCCCTGAAACGCGCCGAAAAGCGCACCCGCCACGCCGCCAAAGGAGGCGCCCATCGCAAAGGCGAGCAGCTTATAGTTACGCACGTTGATGCCCATCGCGCGCGCCACATCTTCATCCTCGCGGATGGCGTGCCAGGCGCGGCCGATACGGGAATGCTGCAGGCGCAGGCAGACGAAGACGATCGCGATAATCACCAGCATCAGCAGGTAGTACCACAGCCACAGCGCGGGTACTTTGAAACCAAACCAGTGGTATACGCCGCTAAACTTCAGGCCGAACAGGTTCAGCGTATCCACTCCGGTTATGCCCTTTGCGCCGTTGGTGATGTTCACCGGACGGTCGAGGTTACGCATCAGGATGCGGATAATTTCGCCAAAGCCAAGGGTCACTATCGCCAGGTAGTCCCCGCGCAGCTTGAGCGTGGGCGCACCGAGTAACATCCCGCAGACGGCCGCGACGAGGGCGGCCAGCGGGATAATGAGCAGATACGAGGTGTGCAGCCCGTCCGGGAACCAGACGCCGAGGATCGGAAACACCTCCAGCAGGTGCGGGGAGGCCATCAGTGCCGCGAGGTAGGCGCCGACCGCGTAAAAGGCGATAAAGCCCATGTCCAGCAGGCCGGTATAGCCGACCACAATATTAAGCCCGAGCGCCAGCATGATGTAGAGCAGGGCGAAGTCGATAACGCGCACCCAGTAGTTGCCGCCTAGCTGCGTGGCCACCACAGGCGCAATCAGCAGCGCGAAGCAGAACAGGCTCATGCCTGACCAGAATTTGCGCGTCGTCGCCGGGGTCTGGAGTTGAAGTGTTGTCATGGAATTCCTTACGCCCTGTTCGCCACGCGCTCGCCCAGCAGGCCAGCCGGACGGAAGACCAGCACCAGGATCAGCACCATAAAGGCAAAGACATCCTGATAGTTGCTGCCAAATACGCCGTGGGTCAGTTCACCCAGGTAGCCTGCGCCCAGCGCTTCGATAATGCCGAGCAGGATGCCGCCAATCATGGCGCCCCGAATGTTGCCAATGCCCCCCAGCACGGCGGCGGTAAAGGCCTTGATCCCGGGCAAAAAGCCCATCGAGAAGCTGGCGTTACCGTAGTTGCTGGCCATCATCACGCCTGCCAGCGCGGCAAATACGCCGCCAATGGCAAACGTCAGGGTAATAATGGCGTTTGGGTTAACCCCCATCAGCGTGGCCACGCGCGGGTTTTCCGCCACGGCGCGCATGCCGCGCCCCAGACGGGTATATTCCACCAGTAGCCAGAGCCCGGTCATCACCGCCAGCGCCAGGACAACGGTGACGATACCGGTGACGGTGACGATGGCAGGAGGATGCGCTTCGCTGCCGGACGTGACGGCGATAGGGTCCATCGGCAGGATCTGCGGGAACATCAGCGGGTTGCGCGTCCAGATAATCATCGCCACGGTTTGCAGCAGGACCGAAACGCCGATACCCGAGATCAGCGGCGCGAGGCGCGGCGCGTTGCGCAGTCGACGGTAGGCAAAGCGTTCCACGGCCATCGCCAGCAGGGCGCAGACGGCCATGGCAATCATCAGGGCAACGCCGAGCTGCAACAGCTGCGGCATATGCGGGAAGGTGGTATTCAGGGCGTTAATGGCGGAGAGCGTGGTGAGCGCGCCGACCATCAGAATATCGCCGTGAGCAAAGTTAATAATGCGCAAAATGCCATACACCATGGTATAGCCCAGCGCGATCAGCGCGTAGATGCTTCCCAGCATCACACCGTTGATCAGTTGTTGTATGAGTGTATCCAACGTCTGTACCCGCAAAGTGCTCGTTCTGCGGCTACCATCCAATAAATGAATAAAATTGTAAAATACGCATCTATTATTTCTTATGATAAATAGATATTGTTCTATCTTTATGATTTATATAAATATAATGAAGACCTATTTTTGGGTGAAAAGCCTAAAGAAATCAACATATGAATAAAACAGAACAATTGGTTGGCCTGCCTGCGTATGCAGAAAGTCGCCTTGCAAACGATCCGCCGCTTCGGGCTGTGCGTGCCTTTGAGGCCATCGCCCGGCTGGGCAGCGTCACGCTGGCCGCGCAGGAGCTGGACATTTCTCCGTCGGCCGTCAGCCATCAGCTCAGGGTGCTCGAAGGGTACCTGCAAATGCCGCTGACGGAGCGTCAGGGGCGCAGGCTGGTGCTGAGCCAGCACGGGCGTGAATACTACCGCTCGATCCGTGCGGCGTTTAACGTGCTGCGCCAGGCGACGGAGCACCTGGCGGAGCAGGCGCAAACGCGTCAGGTCACCATCAGCCTGATCCCGCTTTTTGGTATGGGGTGGTTTATCCCGCGCTTGCCTGCGTTTATGCGCGCCAACCCGCAGACCGAGATCAACGTGGTGTATGCCAACCATCGTAACTATCTGAGCGACGCATCGGATATGTCGATTCGTTTTGGCAACGGCCAGTGGGCGGGCTATCAGAGTGAAAAGCTGATTTCCGGACAGATGGTGCCGGTGTGCAGCCGCGCGTTTTTGCGCATTCACGGCCATATCGACACGCCTGAGCAACTGCTGCAGATGCCGCTGCTGCACGATGAGGAGCGCACGACGTGGGCGCAGTGGTTTGTACAGCAGGGGGTGAAGCGTCCCGTTCGCCGCAGCGGTCCAATGTTTGAGGACGGTCTGCTGACGCTGGCGGGCGTACAGGCGGGTCTGGGGTGTGCGCTGATGCGGGAGCCGCTGATTGCGCCGTATCTTGAGAGCGGCGAGCTGGTGAAGATCTTTGACCTACCGATTGATGACGGACGCGACTACTACCTCTGCGTGCGCTCAGATTCAGAGATGACCGAGGACGGCAAGCTGCTGCAAAACTGGCTGCGGCGGGCAGCGGGCGGGGAGTCGTCTGGCGGGTAAAAGAGGGCGATAAAAAAGCCAGCTGTTCAGCTGGCTTTTGGAGAGACAAGATTTAGAACTGGTAGGTCAGACCCAGCGCTACGATGTTGTCGGTACCGATGCCTGCCTGGCGAGTGAACTTGTTGTCATCGAGCAGGTTGATTTTGTAATCCACGTAGGTGGACATGTTTTTGTTAAAATAATAGGTCGTGCCAACATCGATGTATTTCACCAGATCCTGGTCGCCGAAGTTTTCGATGTCTTTGCCTTTAGACTGCAGGTAAGCGATAGACGGACGCAGGCCAAAGTCGAACTGATACTGGGCCACAACTTCGAAGTTTTGCGCCTTATTTGCAAAGCCGTAAATGTCGGTACGCTTGTTGTTAGAGGTACCGAAACGGGTTGCATTGTAGGTCTGAGAGTACTGTGCCGCGAGGTAAATGTTGTTCGCGTCGTATTTCACACCGCCGCTGTATACTTCTGCGCGGTCGCCTTCACCGTATACGCCAGCCGCATTCTGGTCAGCGGTACGACGGGAGGAGGACATTGCACCACCTACGCTGAAGCCTTCGCCCAGATCGTAAGTCAGGGATGCGCCATAGCCGTCACCGTTCTGGTTCAGCAGGCTGCGACCGCTGGTGTTTTCACCACTTACGCTGCCGTTTTTACCTTGATACTGCAGAGCAAAGTTCAGGCCGTCAACCAGACCAAAGAAGTCCTGATTACGGTAGGTTGCCACGCCGTTAGCACGAGACTGCAGGAAGTTGTCGGCACCATAGGTGTCACCGCCGAATTCTGGCAGAACGTCAGTCCAGGAGGTCACGTCGTAAATCACGCCGTAGTTACGACCGTAATCGAATGAACCTGCTTCCGCGAACTTCAGACCTGCAAACGCCACACGAGTCCAGGACTGGTTGTCGCCTTCGTCTTTGTTGCCCTGAATCTGGTATTCCCACTGGCCGTAACCGGACAGCTGATCGTTAACCTGGGTTTCACCCTTGAAGCCGATACGCATGTAGGTTTTATCGCCATCTGCGCCAGCATCATCAGAGAAATAGTGCAGACCTGTCACTTTACCGTACAGATCCAGCTTGTTACCGTCTTTGTTGTAAATTTCGGCAGCGTTAACAACGCCTGCTGCCAGCATGGAAGTGACTGCCACTGCAACTAATTTAAGTTTCATCTTAAATGTTCCTTATATTTTTTTTCGGTATTTCCTGAACCACTTTGAACGATTTCTAAACGAGGCTGTTCGTCAATGGCATGCTATTCTTAAAAATCTCGTAGTCTTATTTCAATAATAAGTTTCAAAATATTAGAGATAATTTCAATTAGTGTGATCTCGATCGTCTGAGAAGGCGATCATTCAAACAATGTGGTCGGAATTTATACGATTAATAGTTATTTAGTCAGTGGGATTATTGCTTTTACTATAATTTCTGATGGTTTTTGTTTATCGCGTTAAATTTCGCAATTTCCGAGGGTTTAATGAGGGTGGTATTGCTGCTTTTCTTTAAAAACAATGGGTTGTTTTAATTTTTAGGCGTCTATTCCGCATATTATCATAAAACTGTCAGAGCTGAATTATTGCACACCATGCTATCCTGAGCGTTAATATTCATTACTCACTAATTTCATTGGGTTGTCAGTTTGTGTCAGCTCGCTTCAGGTGCCTTTACAGAAGGCGTTCAATATAAACCGAACTTAAACAGACGCTCTATTATCATGATAAATATTCTGATGTCTGATCACATTTTAAATTTATGTTAATTATGTTGCCGGGTTGAAATTCCCCCGGCCAGTCGAGCAGCGTTATTTTCGTGTGGCGTACCAGCAGAGCAACGACCCGGCGCAAACCATCAGCGCGCCTTGCCAGAACGAGAATGAAAGGGGGGAGCTTAGCACCGCGGCGGCAAGCGCGGCAGAAAGCACGGGGGTAAAATAGGATACGGCAGCCAGAACCGTGACGTTACCGTGCAGGATGCCAATATTCCAGGCGGCGTAACCAAACCCAAGCGCGATACCGCACATAACCAGCTTCACGACTACCGGAAGCGTGAACACCATGTCGGGCTGATCGCTCAGGGCATATTTCACCCACAGACTCAGCGCGGTCAGCAAAACAAACAGGGTGATGCCGTTTTGCCCTTTCGCAAATTTGCTGGTGACGGTGCAATAGGCGGCCCAGATAAAGGCCCCGGCAAACGCCAGCGCATAGCTCAGAGGGCTGGAAACGACATTCCGGGTTATTTCCTCAAGGTGTAATCCTTCTTCGCCGCCCAATACCCAGCACACGCCCAGCAGCGAAATGAGCAAGCCGGGGATCACCCACAGGGTAGACTTTTGCCCGTTGAACAAAATCGCAAATACGATCGTCAGGCTCGGCCAAAGGTAATTGACCATGCCCACTTCAATCGCCTGCGATCGCGTTGCGGCATAGCCCAGCGACAGCGCCAGACATATTTCGTAGCTGACAAATAAAACGCTGCCGGCAATAAGATAGCGGGGAGAAAACCGTCGGATATCAGGAAATCCTACCGTCACCAGACACAGTAATCCGCTGAGGGTGTAGATCATCGCTGCACCGCCAACAGGCCCCAATCCCTCACTCACACTGCGAATAAGGCCGACCATGGTGCTCCATAACAGTATTGCCGCCAGCCCAATAAGCGTTGCTCTCTTTCTGTCCATTACTCGCCATCACAATAAAAATTAAAGGAAAAATGTATCGCATTACGCCTGTCGCTGTCGTGAATTATTCTCTTAAGCCGTTAATCAAAAAGGGGTAATGAAACGTTGCGGAGGTGACTATTAAGGGGGGGAAGGCTGATGACCTTGATTTGACGCAAAAAAATCAGGGGCTTTGCTGTTAGTTTGCGGCGCGAAGTCTTTTCAGATAACGAGGACAGCAATGGACGTCAGCCGCAGACAATTTTTTAAAATCTGCGCGGGCGGTATGGCCGGAACAACAGCCGCAATGCTGGGATTTGCTCCCAAAATGGCGCTGGCTCAGGCACGCAACTATAAACTGCTGCGCGCCAAAGAGATCCGTAACACCTGCACATACTGCTCCGTGGGTTGTGGGCTTTTGATGTATAGCCTGGGCGATGGCGCGAAGAACGCCAGAGAAGCGATTTATCACATTGAAGGGGATCCGGATCATCCGGTGAGCCGCGGGGCGTTATGCCCGAAAGGGGCGGGGCTGCTGGACTACGTCCACAGCGAAAACCGCCTGCGCTACCCCGAATACCGCGCGCCGGGCTCCGACAAATGGCAGCGTATCTCCTGGGATGAGGCCTTCTCCCGTATTGCGAAATTGATGAAAGCCGACCGCGACGCCAACTTTATTGAAAAGAACGCGCAGGGCGTGACGGTCAACCGCTGGCTTTCCACCGGCATGCTATGCGCCTCGGCGGCCAGTAATGAAACCGGCATGCTGACGCAAAAATTTGTGCGCTCGCTCGGCATGCTGGCGGTAGACAACCAGGCGCGCGTCTGACACGGACCAACGGTAGCAAGTCTTGCTCCAACATTTGGTCGCGGTGCGATGACCAACCACTGGGTTGATATCAAAAACGCGAACGTCGTCGTGGTGATGGGCGGTAACGCCGCTGAAGCCCATCCGGTGGGGTTCCGCTGGGCGATGGAAGCGAAAAACAACAACGATGCGACGCTTATCGTCGTCGATCCGCGCTTTACGCGTACGGCATCGGTGGCCGATATCTATGCGCCGATCCGCTCCGGTACGGACATTACGTTCCTGTCCGGCGTGCTGCTGTACCTGATCGAAAACAACAAAATCAACGCGGACTACGTTAAGCACTACACCAACGCGAACCTGCTGGTGCGGGATGATTTTGCCTTCGAAGACGGGCTGTTTAGCGGCTATGACGCCGAAAAACGTCAATACGATAAAACGTCCTGGAACTATCAGTTCGATGAAAACGGCTATGCGATGCGCGATGAAACGCTCACGCATCCGCGCTGCGTGTGGAACCTGCTGAAGCAGCACGTCTCCCGCTATACGCCGGACGTCGTGGAGAACATCTGCGGCACGCCGAAAGCGGACTTCCTGAAGGTGTGTGAAGTGCTGGCTTCCACCAGCGCCGCCGACAGAACCACCACGTTCCTGTACGCGCTGGGCTGGACGCAGCACACCGTGGGCGCGCAGAACATCCGCACCATGGCGATGATCCAGCTGCTGCTCGGCAACATGGGGATGGCAGGCGGCGGCGTGAACGCGCTGCGCGGCCACTCAAACATTCAGGGCCTGACCGATCTCGGTCTGCTCTCAACCAGCCTGCCGGGCTACCTGACGCTGCCGTCTGAAAAGCAGGCCGATCTGCAAGCATATCTTGAGGCCAATACGCCAAAAGCGACGCTGCCGGATCAGGTGAACTACTGGAGCAACTATCCGAAGTTCTACGTCAGCCTGATGAAATCCTTCTACGGCGATGCGGCGCAGAAAGAGAACGACTGGGGCTTTGAGTGGCTGCCGAAGTGGGATCAGGCTTATGACGTCATCAAGTATTTCAACATGATGGATAAGGGCGACGTCACGGGGTATATCTGCCAGGGCTTCAACCCGGTGGCCTCCTTCCCGGACAAAAACAAAGTCGTTCGCAGCCTGAGCAAGCTGAAGTACATGGTGGTTATCGATCCGCTGGTGACCGAGACCTCCACCTTCTGGCAGAACCACGGGGAATCGAACGATGTCGATCCGGCCTCGATTCAGACCGAAGTATTCCGCCTGCCGTCCACCTGCTTTGCGGAAGAGGACGGCTCTATTGCCAACTCCGGCCGCTGGCTGCAGTGGCACTGGAAAGGCCAGGACGCCCCGGGCGAAGCGCGAAACGACGGCGAAATCCTGGCCGGGATTTACCACCGCCTGCGCGAAATGTACCGCACCGAAGGCGGCAAAGGCGCTGAGCCGCTGCTGAAGATGAGCTGGCACTACAAGCAGCCGGATCGTCCTGAATCCGAAGAGGTCGCGAAAGAGAACAACGGCGTGGCGCTGGCGGATCTGTATGACGCGAACGGCAACCTGGTGGCGAAGAAAGGCCAGCTGCTGAACAGCTTCGCGCTGCTGCGTGACGACGGTACCACGGCATCATCCTGCTGGATCTACACCGGCAGCTGGACGGAGCAGGGTAACCAGATGGCCAACCGCGACAACGCTGACCCGTCAGGCCTGGGCAACACGCTGGGCTGGGCTTGGGCATGGCCGCTGAACCGTCGCGTGCTGTACAACCGTGCGTCCGCCGACGTGAACGGCAAGCCGTGGGATCCGAAGCGCATGCTGATCCAGTGGAACGGGACGAAGTGGACGGGGAACGACATCCCGGACTACAGCACCGCCGCGCCGGGCAGCAACACCGGGCCGTTTATCATGCAGCCGGAAGGGCTGGGGCGCCTGTTTGCCCTCAACAAGCTGGCGGAAGGGCCGTTCCCGGAACACTACGAGCCGATGGAAACGCCGCTCGGCACCAACCCGCTGCACCCGAACGTGGTCTCCAGCCCGGTGGTGCGGATCTACGAAGAGGACGTGCTGCGCCTGGGCAAAAAGGACAAGTTCCCGTACGTAGGGACGACCTACCGCCTGACCGAGCATTTCCATACCTGGACCAAGCACGCGCGGCTTAACGCCATCGCGCAGCCGGAACAGTTTGTGGAGATAAGCGAAACGCTGGCGAAAGCGAAGGGCATTGCCAACGGCGACCGCGTGAAGGTGAGCAGCAAGCGCGGCTTTATCCGCGCGGTGGCGGTGGTCACCCGCCGCCTGCAGTCGCTGAACGTGCACGGCCAGCTGGTGGAAACCGTCGGTATCCCGCTGCACTGGGGCTTTGAAGGGGTGGCGCAGAAAGGCTACATCGCCAATACCCTGACGCCAAACGTCGGCGATTCCAACTCGCAAACGCCGGAGTATAAAGCGTTTCTGGTCAACATCGAGAAAGCGTAAGGAGCGATTAAATGGCGATGGAAACACAAGACATTATTAAACGCTCCGCGACCAACCCCATAACGCCCGCGCCCCGCGCGCGGGACTACAAGGCAGAGGTCGCCAAGCTTATCGACGTCTCCTCCTGCGTGGGCTGTAAGGCCTGTCAGGTGGCCTGTTCGGAGTGGAACGATATTCGCGACGAGGTAGGGCACTGCGTTGGGGTGTACGACAATCCGGCGGATCTGAGTGCCAAATCCTGGACGGTGATGCGCTTTAGCGAAACCGACCAGAACGGCAGGCTGGAGTGGCTGATCCGCAAAGACGGCTGCATGCACTGTGAAGATCCGGGCTGCCTGAAGGCGTGCCCGTCTGCCGGGGCAATTATTCAGTACGCCAACGGGATCGTCGATTTCCAGCAGGACAACTGCATCGGCTGCGGGTACTGCATCGCGGGCTGCCCGTTTAATATCCCGCGCCTCAATAAAGAGGATAACCGGGTATACAAATGCACCCTGTGCGTGGACCGCGTCAGCGTCGGGCAGGAGCCTGCCTGCGTGAAGACCTGTCCAACCGGCGCCATTCACTTTGGCACCAAAAAAGAGATGCTGGACGTGGCGCAGGAACGCGTCGATAAGCTCAAAGCGCGGGGCTACGACAAAGCGGGCGTTTACAACCCGCAGGGCGTGGGCGGTACGCACGTGATGTATGTGCTGCACCATAGCGACCAGCCGGAGCTGTACCACAACCTGCCGAAGGATCCTGCGATCGATACCTCCATCAACCTGTGGAAAGGTGCGCTCAAGCCGCTCTCCGCGGCGGGCTTTATCGCTACCTTTGCCGGGCTGATTTATCACTACATCGGTATCGGGCCAAACAAAGAGGCGGATGACGACGAGGAGGAGCATCATGAGTAAGTCGAAAATGATAGTGCGCACCAAATTTGTCGATCGCGCCTGTCACTGGACGGTAGTTATCTGCTTCTTCCTGGTGGCGGTATCGGGAATTTCGTTCTTCTTCCCGACGCTGCAGTGGCTGACCGAAACCTTCGGTACGCCGCAGATGGGGCGCATTCTGCACCCGTTCTTCGGCGTGCTGATTTTCGTGGTGCTGATGTTTATGTTCGTGCGCTTCGTCCATCACAATATTCCGGACAAGCAGGATATCCCTTGGGTGAAAGGGATTGTTGAAGTCCTGAAGGGTAACGAGCACAAAGTCGCGAAGGTGGGGAAATACAACGCCGGGCAGAAGATGATGTTCTGGACCATCATGAGCATGATTTTTGTGCTGCTGGTGACCGGGGTGATGATCTGGCGTCCGTATTTTGCACACTACTTCCCGATACAGGTGATTCGCTACGCGCTGCTGATCCACGCGACGTCGGCCATCATTCTGATTCACGCCATCCTGATCCATATGTATATGGCGTTCTGGGTGAAAGGATCGATTAAAGGCATGATTGAAGGGAAGGTGAGCCGCCGCTGGGCGCAGAAACACCACCCGCGCTGGTACCGTGACGTGGAGCGACTGGAAGCAAAACAGGAAAGTACGGAAGGGATGAAGTAAAACCTGCGCCGTCGGCTTTGCCCGGCGGCGCTGCGCTTGCGCGGGCCTACTCTTCAAATCAGAACCGCTCCTCCACATACCGGAACGGGTATTTCGTGGGTTTGACCTTGCCGATTTTGCGCTTCGGTAAATCCACCTTGTCGACGTGAATTTCTTTATACGGGATCTGCGAAAGCAGATGCGAAATAATATTCAGGCGCACGCGTTTTTTATCCTCTGAACGCGCCACAAACCACGGCGCCCAGGCGGTATCGGTGGCTTCAAACATGGCGTCGCGCGCAAGGGTATACTCATCCCACAGGTTAAAAGACTTAATATCCATCGGCGACAGCTTCCAGATCTTACGCCCATCGTTAATACGGTCGCGCAGGCGTCGCTCCTGCTCTTTCGGCGTCACCTCCAGCCAGTACTTCAGCAGGATAATCCCGGCATCGACCATCGCTTTTTCCATAACCGGCGCGCCGTCCAAAAATTTCTCTGCCTGTTCTTCCGTGCAGAACCCCATCACCCGCTCAACGCCCGCGCGGTTATACCAGCTGCGATCGAAGATCACGATTTCGCCCGCCGAAGGCAGGTGGGGCACATAGCGCTGGAAGTAAAGCTGGCTTTTTTCCTTTTCAGTCGGAGCAGGGAGCGCAACAACGCGAAACACGCGCGGGCTGACGCGCTCGGTGATCGCTTTAATGGTGCCGCCTTTGCCGGCGCCATCACGTCCTTCAAAAACAATACACACTTTTAACCCTTTGGCGACGACCCACTGCTGGAGCTTAACCAGTTCGACGTGCAGGCGGCGGAGCTCTTTTTCATACTCTTTGGTCTTAAGCGGTGCATTCGATACGACATCAACAGCGACAGGGGTTTTCTTTTTGCTTCCCATGATTGTCATCCTCAGGTTGTCCGGCGTGGAAAAAGCGAGGCCGCACTATGAAGTGTAATCCACCTGATATTATGCGTATTGTTTTTAGGTAATTAATGTCTCGACACTTTTTTAAGCAGATACAGAGGTATTAACGAAGGTGCTAAGCACCTGTTTCCCTATGCAGATGCAATAAAATCAGCACATTTAATCCCACACTCTATGTGTGGTTAATGTGATAATTTCATTCTTATTTACTTAAAGGAACTAAGAATGAGTTGGAATAAAGACGCTGCGGTTTCGTATCTCCGTTCACACGCTCTGGGACGCTCTCATAGTGAATGTGCTAAGTTTACCCGCCTTGCCATTCTGGCTGGCGGTGTTAAGGTAGCGAACACAGATTATGCAAAAGATTATGGGGTTGAATTATTACGTGCTGGATTCAGTGAGCTGCCGCCCGGTTCAACGTTAATTGCTGGTGATGTGGCCGTGATACAGCCATACCCTGGTGGAAATGGCATAGGTCACATGACTATGTATGACGGTACACAATGGATTTCTGATTTCGTTCAAAAAAGTATGTATCCGGGGCCTGGATACCGCAAAATGCAACCATCCTTTAAAATTTACAGGATGCATTGATGAAAAGGATATTGTTATCATTCGTTATGTTGCTGGTGGGATGTAGTTCGGCTGCTAATCAAGAACGTAGTGCACAAGACGCTACTGAATCATTTTATAAATCCTATCTTTCCGTATTCGGCAGCGATGAAGCCAGGCCTTATCCTGCCGACGAACTGCGTAAATATGTTTCTGCTGATACTATTGCTCGTATCAATGCTATTCAGGAAATCTCTGAACAAGAGTTAATAGAGTCTGACTATTTTACGTATACACAAGATTACTCCCGTGAATGGATACCTGCGTTACGAGTGGAAAACGCCAGACCATTTTTAAACGGTGAAGTAGTCCACGTCATTGAAGGGGCGGGTAACGGGAGAAGCATCCATCTTGAGGTATTTCTTCGTCGTGAAGATGATGCATGGAAAATTTACCGCGTTCGTGACGTAACGAATAATCACGAGCACCCAATTTTCGATGCTGGCGCGATTACACGCGCTAAAGCAGCGGCAGAAAGCACACCGTAAAAGCCAGACCTTAAACCCTTTAAAGCCCTGACGCCTGCCGGGGCTTTTTGTTTGCCAATCCCACCGCGTAGCAGTTGGAGAA
This sequence comes from Enterobacter cloacae complex sp. 2024EL-00227, assembly GCF_043945315.1. Classification (NCBI taxonomy): domain Bacteria; kingdom Pseudomonadati; phylum Pseudomonadota; class Gammaproteobacteria; order Enterobacterales; family Enterobacteriaceae; genus Enterobacter; species Enterobacter cloacae complex sp. 2024EL-00227. The sequence continues at coordinate 83,313 of NZ_JBIMQP010000003.1, read as the reverse complement.
AAACCCTGAATCAATGGATTAACCTGTCAGCCATCTGATTTGAACTGGCTCACCATACAAGATTATTCAATAATGCCCGCTGCGAGTGATTAACCCTTGGTTGAGGTATGAAAAAGACAATATTTTCGTTGGCGCTTGGCACATTTGGCCTGGGCATGGCTGAATTTGGCATCATGGGCGTGTTAACCGAGCTGGCGCATGACACCGGTATTTCGATTCCCTCCGCCGGGAATATGATCTCGTTTTATGCCTTCGGCGTGGTGATTGGCGCCCCGATTGTGGCGCTCTTCTCCGGCAAGTTCTCGTTAAAAACCACGCTGCTGTTTCTGGTGGCGATGTGCGCTGTTGGCAACGCCCTGTTTACGTTTTCTACGTCATATTTCTGGCTGGCGCTGGGGCGGCTGATTTCCGGTTTCCCGCACGGCGCGATTTTCGGCGTCGGGGCGATTATTCTGTCTAAAATTGCGCCGCCGGGGAAGGTGACGGTCGCGGTGGCCGGGATGATCGCCGGAATGACCGTCGCCAACCTGGTGGGTGTGCCGCTCGGCACCTGGCTGGGGCATCAGTTCAGCTGGCGTTATACCTTTTTCCTGATAGCCCTGTTCGATGCGCTGGTGATCCTCTCGGTGCTGATCTGGGTGCCGGACATTCATGACAAATCAGAAATTAAACTGACCGAGCAGTTCCAGTTCCTGAAGAAACCGGAGCCCTGGCTGATTTTTGCCGCCACCATGTTTGGCAACGCCGGTGTATTCGCGTGGTTCAGCTTCGTTAAGCCGTTTATGGTCAACCTTTCTGGCTTTTCTGAAGGCATGATGACGATCATCATGATGCTGATGGGCCTTGGCATGGTGTTGGGCAATCTGCTGAGCGGCAAGCTCTCGGGGCGTTTTAGTCCGCTGCGCATTGCGGCCACCACCGACATGGTGATTGTTGCCTCGCTGCTGCTGCTTTTCGCCTTTGGTGAACTGAAAACGGCCTCGCTGGTGATGGGCTTTATCTGCTGCGCCGGGCTGTTCGCGCTCTCCGCGCCGCTGCAAATCCTGCTTCTGCAAAATGCGAAGGGCGGCGAGATGCTGGGGGCGGCCGGAGGGCAGATGGCGTTTAATCTCGGCAGTGCGATCGGGGCGTACTTTGGCGGGATGATGATTACCCTCGGCTTTAGCTGGCGCTACGTCACGCTGCCTGCGGCGTTACTCTCGTTCTCGGCCATGAGTGCATTACTGATCTACGGTTACCTGCGTGCCAGACAGGCTCAGGCTAACGCTCGCGCGCTAGCCTGATGGAATTCAGGCTAGCCAGGGCTCGCCCAGGGTCAGCATCAGGCGGTTGGCCCAGGCGAAGAACGCGGCGGACTGCACCAGATCAAGCTGGGCTAAGGTGTCCAGCCCCTCTTTTTCCAGCGCGGCAAGGTGCAGCGGCGTGGCGGCAGGCGGGGTTACCGACAGCGCTGCCGCAAAATTAATCTCCGCCTGCCAGCGCGCAGACTGCCCCTCGCTCAGGGACTGTCCCGGACGCACGGCCAGCAGGGCCTCTACCGCCGCGTCATCCTTAGACAGCTGGCTGGCTTTCCGCGCATGGACAGATGCGCAGTAAATGCAGCCGTTGATTTTACTGGCGACCGTTGCCGCCAGCTCGCGCTCGGCGCGCGGCAACCCCCCCGGCGTATAAAAAATCCCTTTATCCGTTAGCGTGCGCTGTTCAAGCACCGGCAGGTTGCGCCCCAGCAGGCGGAAATAGTCGGAATCGGTGTGGCCAAACTTCGCCAGGATCGCAACCTCGTCATCACGAAAATCCGCCAGCGGTTTGGCGGCGATCCACGGCTCCCAGCCCAGCTCCTGCTGGGTGAAGGCGACGGGAGCCGCCTTCCCGGTGGCCGTGGTGGCGTTCGTGTGCCAGACGCCTGCCGCCACCGGCGCATCGCTTGTGGCGACAGGCCTGTCGTTCAGCAGCCGCAGGCCGGCAATCAGTCGGCTCTGAAAGCTGACAAAGGCGATAAGCTGCGCCAGCGTCACGATGCCTTCCTTGCTCCAACCCGCCTGGGTCAGCGCCCTTAACGATGTCGGCGTGGCTTCGACGGGGGAGAAGGTCAGCAGGCGCGCGAAATTGAGCGCCGGGGTCAGACGGTCTGAGGTCGGGTCTGCCAGGCCAAACCCCGCATAGTGCGCGGCCAGCGCCTCCGCGTTGTGCCACCTCGCAACTTTTGCCGCGACGGCAAAGCGCTCGTCCAGCGCAAAATCGCTATCCTGCTGAGTAAATAAGATTTCGTAGCTGCCCTGGGCGTGGCGCGTGGCGGCGTCCCGCGTGGCGCGCGCCTCTGCCAGAGGGGAACCGGGTTTGATTTCCGCCAGCTCGGCGAGAATGTCCTGACTTAATGACATAGGTGTCTCCTCAAAGGATGTGGGGGGCAATATGTTCGGCGATCAGTTCGATAGAGCGCAGGGTGTCGCGATGGGTGGGCTCGACCGAATGGACCTGGAATGAGATGTCCGTGGCGCGCCGGAGGACGGAATCGGCCTGCAGCGAACGCAGCACCATCTCGGGCGAACCGATGTGGGCGTCGAACTGGCGACGAAAATCGGTGACGGTGTCACCCTTAACCGCGTGTCCGGCAGCGCGATGCTGCTGGGCCTGTCTGGTGAGACCCGGCGTCGCAACCTTCAGCGCATAGTCATCGCTGTCGGCGACGAATGCCGTACGGGAGGCCAGAATACGCGGTGCGATACCGGCAGGCAGGGCCTCAAGGTAGGCATCCACAATCGGGTTCTGGATCGCGTCGAGCGTGAGATCCAACTGGTCTGCCGGACGCGGCTGCGTGCGGGAGAGCATTAACCCGTGTCCGGCCCGTGCGGCGCGAACGGCGCCGTCGACGGAAAAGGTGGCAATCCAGATCCTGTCAGCCAGCTGTGGCGCTGGCGGGTAGAGGTGGTTATCCGGATGGGTAAGCGAATCCCCGCGCCAGGCGCTCTGGATCACATGTAAATGGTCGGCAAAGGCCGCGCCGCGTTGTTCAAACGTCAGTCCGAACGGCAGGAAAGAGGTCGGCGTGCCGCCCGAACCAAAACCGACTTCGAGACGTCCATCGGCGAGTAAATCCAGCACCGCCGCATCTTCCGCCACGCGCAGCGGGTTTTCCATCGGCAGGGTGATGATGGCCGTGCCCAGCCGAATGGTTTCGGTATGCGCCGCCACGTGGGCCAGAAACAGCAGCGGCGACGGCAGGCCGCCTTCACTTTCGTGGAAGTGGTGCTGGGCAATCCAGGCGCTGTCAAAACCGTGGCGTTCGGCGTGGCGGATCTGTTCTGTAGCCAGTCGATAGCGCTCTTTCGGCGTGGCGTCGTCAAGCAGGCGGGTGAAAAATCCCAGGCGTTTTCGCGTCATGCGAACTCCTCCGTAGCGGGTGAAAAATGGGGAATGGCGGCAATCAGCTCGCGGGTATAGTCGTTCTGCGGTGACGTGAATAAGGTCTCGACGTCACCGTGTTCGACCACCTGACCGCTGCGCAGCACCGTGACGCTGTGGGCGATCCGGCGAACGGTAGAGAGATCGTGCGTGATGAACAGGTAGGTCAACCCCAACTGCTGCTGCAGCTGCTGAAGCAGCGCCAGGATCTGCGCCTGGACGGTGACGTCCAGCGCGGAGGTGGCTTCGTCCAGCACCAGAATGGTCGGCTCCAGGATCAACGCCCGGGCGATGGCCACGCGCTGGCGCTGCCCGCCTGAAAGCTCTCTGGCGGTGCGGGTCAGGAGTTCGACGGGCAGGGCAACCCGCTGCGCCACGGTCTCCACCCGGGCCTTTCGCTCCGCCTTGGCGAGGCGAGAAAAGTTCTTCAGGGGCTCTTCGATGATCTCGAACAGCGTCTGACGCGGGTCGAGAGAGGCGAACGGGTTCTGGTAAACAAACTGGATCTTCTGGCGCAGCTGACGGCGGGCCTCGCGGCTGAGGTCGGTGGCATCAATGTCATCAATAATGACCTGTCCGTTATCCGCCTGTTCAAAACCCAGCAAAATACGGGCGAGGGTGGTTTTCCCGGAGCCGGATTCACCGACCAGCGCATGCGTGCTGCCGCGTCTGACGTCAAACGTCACCCGATCCAGCGCCTGAAGCTGATGACCTTTACCCAGCGAGAACCGTTTGCTGATGGCGCGGGCGCGAATGGCCGGTGACGCGAGCGGGAGACCGGCTACCGGGGCGATGGTCAGGCGCTGGCCCTGAAGATCGCTCAGCAGCTGACGGGTGTAGGCGTGCTGCGGCGTGCGGACGATATCGGCGGTGTCGCCGTGCTCCTGAACCTCACCGTTGCGAAACACCAGCAGCCTGTCCGCGCGCTGGGCTGCCAGGGCCAGATCGTGGGTGACAAACAGAACGGCGGTGCCCGATTCCCGGCGCAGGATATCCAGCAGGTCGAGAATGCGTTTTTGCACCGTCACGTCCAGCGCGCTGGTGGGCTCATCGGCAATGATGACGTCCGGGCTCAGGGCAATGGCGATGGCAATCAGCACGCGCTGTTTCATCCCGCCGGAGAGCTGATGCGGATACTGCTTCATGCGCTGTTCGGGGTGGCTCAGGCCGACCTTTTTCAGCAGGGCGAGCACCTGCTCGTCGCGTTGGGCGTGAGTCATCTTCTGGTGCAGCTGAATAATTTCCCCGACCTGCGCGCCGATCGTCTTTACCGGATTGAGTGAATTACCCGGATCCTGCGGAACCAGGCTGATTCGCGCGCCGCGAAGGGTATCGAGACGCTTCGCTGACCACCGGCTAATCTCCTCGCCGTTGAGCACGATTTTCCCCGCATCCCGACGGGCGTTATCCGCCAGCAGGCCAATGATCGCCTGCGCCGTGGTCGTTTTGCCGGAACCGGATTCGCCGACAAAGGCCAGCATTTCCCCCCGCCGAAGGGCGAAGCTGACGTTATGCACCACCTCGCGCCACTGGCGCGCGGTACGGTAGCTGATGGTCAGGTTTTCTACCGAGAGTACGGTCATTTCAGGCCTCCGCTGAACTGCTGGCTGATACGGTTGGTGGCCAGCACGACGGCGATGACGACCACGCCGGGGAAGGTGGTTAGCCACCAGGCGGTAGAGAGATAGTTACGGCCTTCGGCGATCAATAAGCCCCATTCCGGTACGGGCGGCGGGGTGCCGTAGCCGAGAAAGCTCAGCGTGGAGAGGGCCAGAATGGCCTGACCAAACTGCAGCGTGGCAAAGGCAAGGACGGCGGTTAAGGCGTTGGGCAGGATGTGTCGCCACAGCACCGCCAGGAACGTCCCGCCGCTGCCGAACGCCGCCTCGACATAATCCGTATGGCGGATGCGCACCACTTCACCGCGCGCGAGGCGGGCGAAGCTGGCAATAGAAGCCACGCCGACGGCAATGGCGGCGTTAACGGTGCCAAACCCGAGCAGAATAATGACCGTCAGCGAGAGCAGCAGAGACGGAATGGACAACAGCACGTCGACAAAACGCATCAGGAAAGACTCGACGCGTCCTGCGAACGCCCCGGCGATCACCCCGAGACCGGTGCCCACCACCAGCCCCATCGTGACGGCAGCGAGCGCCGCGCTCAGGGAGTGGGACGCACCGTACACAATACGGGTGTAAACATCGCGGCCAAGCTGATCGGTGCCGAGCCAGTGGCCCGCCTGCGGCGCCAGACGTTGCGCTCCGGCGATGCCCTCAATCGGGCTGTAGTGGGTTAACAGGCCGGGCGCCACGGCGGCAAAAACCGCGAGAATAATCACCGCCCACGCCAGCCACAGTCCCGGCTGCCACGCGACGCCCTGCCAGCCGGGAACGCGTTTTCGCGCCGCGGCAGCGTAATCGACCAGGCTCATGATGCACCTCCGGTAACGGTTTGCAGACGGGGATCCAGCAGCGGCATCAGCAGGTCCACCAGCAGATTGATCAGGACAAAGCCGAGGGCGGAAATCATCACCACCGCCTGAAGCACGGCGATGTCCTGGTTATTTACCGCCTGCTGGGTTAGCTGCCCGAGCCCGCTGCGGCCAAATACGGTTTCGGTGATCAGTGCTCCGGCAATCAGCTCGCCCAGCAGCAGCCCGGCAATATTGAGTACCGGCAGCAGCGCGTTGCCGGTGACGTGACGCCACAGGACGGCGGTTTCACTCAGCCCTTTGGCGCGGGCCACGGCGACAAACGGCTGCGTCGCCACCTGGTCCAGGCTGCGCATCAGGATTTGCGCCAGCGGGGCGGAGATCGGGATCGCGACGGTCACGATCGGCAGGATCAGCCCCTGCAGCGGCGTCGGGTTAATCACCGGTATCAGCCGCAGCTGGAAAGAAAAGAGCTGGATGAGGGCAATCCCCAGCCAGAACGTCGGTAAGGAGATAAACAGGACCGGCAGCGACTGTAGGGTATTACTTAGCCAGCGCAGACCCGGCAGGCGCGACGCAAAGGCCAGCGCAAACGCCAGCAGGACCGCGAGTAAAAAGGCGGGCAGGGCGAGGCTCAGGGTATCCGGCAGATTGCTGGCAATCAGCTCGCTGACCGGCACGCCTGCCTGTAACGAGTAGCCGAAATCCCCGCGCAGCATCGCCAGCAGCGTGTGGCCGTATTGCTGCCACAGCGGGCTGTCCGCGCCGTAGGCCACGCGCATCTCCTCGATTTGCGCCGGGCTCAAGCCCAGGTCGGGGTTCTGAAATTTAATCAGCACCGCGTCGCCCGGCAGCACCTGGAGCAACACGAACGAGAGGGTAAAGGCGGCCCACAACACCAGCAGCCCGTGCCCAAAGCGTTGAAGAAGTGCGTGGCGCATCGTCAGCTCCTCAGTGTTTCTCAAGCCACGCGCCGTAGAACGACGGGCGGCCGACCGCTTCAAAACTGACGCCTTTCAGCCACGGCGCACCGGCAAAGACCTGCGGCTCCTCGAAAATCGGAATGACGTAGGCGTTATCCAGCAGGTAGCGCTGGGCATCGCCGGTCAGCTGCAGGCGTTTTTGCGGGTCGACTTCGGCGGAGATATCCACCAGCAGCGCATTCAGCTTGTCGTCACGGAAGCTTTTGACCTTGTCACTGGAGCCGCCTTTTTGCAGCAGCGCGTCGCGGTTAGCGGGGTAGAACATGCTTTTCACCACGTCAGGATCGGCGCGGCCCACTTCGGAGACGGTTAACGGGGTCTTCAGCGGATCAAGGTTATCCAGCGTGCGGCTGCCTGCGTCACCGGCTTTCACGCTCAGCGCCACGCCCACCTGACGCCACTGCTGGGCAACCAGCTGCAGCACCTCTTTATTTTGCGGCTGCGGCAGGGATTCATATACCGTCAGCGCCAGCCGCTGGCCGTCTTTGGCGCGGATGCCGTCGCTGCCCGCTTTCCAGCCCGCCTCGTCCAGCAGCTGGTTAGATTTAGCCGGGTCAAAGGACAATTTGTCGCTGAGATCGACAAAGCCAGCGGCGGAATCGGCAATCACCGACTTCGCCTGCGGATAGTTAGCCGAGAAGAGGGTCTCAACCACCTGTTTTGCATTGGTGGCATGCAGCAGCGCCTGGCGGACGCGAATATCGGAGACCAGCGGGTTATCCGGGCGGAAGCTGATGCTGTCGTTCACCCCGCGCGTTGGGGCGGCGTAGATTTTATAGCCCTGGTCTGTCGCCTGCTTTTCGTCATACGCCTGCACCTGGCGAATAAAGTCGGCCTGACCGGCCAGCAGGGCGCCGACGCGCACGCTGTCTTCCTGAGTCACGATAAACTTGATGCCATCAAGATTGGCTGGCCCCTGTTGCGCCAGATTTTTTGGCCCCCACTGGTAGTCCTTACGCGCTTCCAGCGTCACTTCGCGACCCAGCTTCTCGTCCTTCACCACAAACGGGCCGGAGCCGATGATATGCCGGGCGTCACCCAGCTCTTCAAAGTTGCGCTTCAGCGTGCTGAGCGAGACCAGGCCCGAGCCAATCGTGGCCGTGCCCTGCAGGAACCCCGGTGACGGTTTTTTGAAGTAGAACTTCACGGTCAGCGGGTCGACCACTTCGCTGCGATCGTAGTTATTGATCACTTCTGACACCGGCAGGCGCTGCGCCTTGTTGCCTAAGCCGTAGGTATCAAAGTTTTTTGCTACGGCGTTGGCGTCCAGCGGCGTGCCGTCGGAGAAGGTGATCCCCGGGCGAATTTTGAAGGTGTATTCGGTTTTATCGGCGTTGGTGGTCCAGCTTTCGGCCACCCACGGTTCGACCTGCAGCGTCTTTGGGTTTTGCCACGTCAGTTTGTCGGTGATCTGGTTCAGAATGCCGCCGTTCGGGTAGAAGCCGCCGGCAGGCGGATAGAGGTTGGTGTGCGCCTGTTGCTCCAGATAAATCAGCGTGCCGCCTTTAACAGGCGCATCCGCGGACCAGGCGGCGGTGGTCGTCAGAATCAGCGCCGTCAGCAGCGGCAGACGAAATGGGGTTTGCATGGTGAATTCCTTTGTTATCTTCTTGTTAGCGTCGGATTCATCATCGGGCGCGGGGGAAAACAAGGGAACAAAGGAATTAAGATAAGGATTGCCGGAAAATGGCTATAAAAAAACCGCCCCGGAGAGGAGCGGTGATGAACGGTGAACGATTACGAACGTAAGTCGATCACCATACGGCCACGGATCTGGCCCTGTTCCATCTCTTTAAAGATGGCGTTGATGTCCTCGATCGGACGCATCGTTACTTTCGGCACCACTTTACCTTCAGCGGCGAACTGGAACGCTTCCTGCAGGTCCTGGCGGGTGCCGACCAGCGAACCCACCACCTGAATGCCGTCCAGCACCAGACGCGGAATATCGAGGCTCATCGCTTCCGGCGGCAGGCCAACCGCGACCACGCGGCCACCGGCACGCACGGCATCAACGGCAGAGTTGAATGCTGCTTTTGCGACGGCAGTGACGACTGCGGCATGCGCGCCGCCGGTTTTTTCCTGCACAATCTTAGCGGCATCTTCGCTGCGGGAGTTGATGGTGAGGTCCGCGCCCATGCTGGCCGCCAGCTTCAGCTGTTCGTCGTTAACGTCAAGGGCGATGACTTTGGCGTTAAAGACGTTTTTGGCGTACTGCAGCGCAAGGTTGCCCAGCCCGCCCAGACCGTAAATCGCAATCCACTGGCCCGGCTTAATACCCGACACCTTCACCGCTTTGTAGGTGGTCACGCCAGCGCAGGTAATGCTGCTGGCCGCCGCCGAATCCAGACCGTCCGGCACTTTTACCGCGTAATCCGCGGTGACGATGCACTCTTCCGCCATGCCGCCGTCAACGGAGTAACCGGCGTTTTTCACGTCACGGCACAGGGTTTCGTTGCCGGAATTACAGTATTCGCAGTGGCCGCAGCCTTCAAAGAACCAGGCCACGCTTGCGCGGTCGCCGACTTTCAGCGACTTCACGCCAGGGCCGACTTCTTTCACGATACCAATTCCTTCATGGCCCAGGATAACCCCGGTCTTGTCGCCAAAATCACCGTTCTTCACGTGAAGATCGGTATGGCATACGCCACAGCACTCCATCTTCAGCAGGGCTTCCCCATGCTTTAGCGGGCGTAAGGTTTTTTCGGTGACGCTGACCTGGTGGTCCTGAGTGACAACAGCAGCCTTCATGTGTATCTCCTTGTTCATGATAAGAATCTGCATAGCAGGTGTAATACCCCTTAAGGATTAATACATTAGCCTGGTAATGCAAGGCTGCGGCAACATAATGTCATCATTTGATTCGATTTCAGATTAAGAATACGGCGATCCTCTAATAATTAAGGGGGGAAAATGCTGGCCCGGCGAGGTGCTCGCCGGGCGCAGACTTACAGCTGGGCTTCTATCTCCTCAATCTCTTTACGCCATTGCGCCTGGAGCTGCGGCTTTTGATGCTTTGGCTTGCGCGCCAGATCGTCTTCCAGCAGCGTTTCCAGCGCGATCAGCCGCTCAAGCAGATCGTCATGCGGCGAGGGGTGAACCGTCGCGGCGACAGCGGGCGCAGTGGCTGTCACCAGCCCCGCGCGTTCACGCAGCCGCTCAAACACCGCTTCTGCATCGTGCCATTCGCTCAGCGTACCGTCCTCAATCAGCCAGAAACGGTTGCAGCTTTGGCTAATTAACTGACGGTCATGGCTGACCAGCAGGACGCCGCCTTCGAACTGTTGAAGGGTGTGCGCCAGCGCCTCTTTGCCTTCCATGTCCAGGTGGTTGGTGGGCTCATCCAGCATCAGCAGGCTGTAGCGGGCAAGCGTCAGGCCCACGAACAGCAGGCGCGAGCGTTCGCCGCCGCTGAGCGTGCTGACTTTCTGCCCATGGCGGGACCACGGGAACCCGGCGCTGATGAGCGCCATTTTGCGGTTCTGCGGATCCGGTGCAAAAGGCTCCAGCGCGTCGAGCAGCGTGGCGTTGTCCGGCAGCTGATGCAACGTTTGGTCGTAGTAGCCCGGCGAGACGCGCGGATGGATTTTCAGCCCGCTGTCCGCCGGTTCATCGGAAAAATGTCGCCAGATAAGCTTCATCAACGACGATTTACCGCAGCCGTTACGACCGACAATCGCCACGCGATCGCCGCTTTTCAGCCGCGCCGTTTCGATGTTAAACAGCGGCGGTAGCCCAGGCGCGGGCGGGACGCCGAGGTTTTCCATCTCCAGCAGACGGTCAGCCCGCAGCGCGTCGCCGCGCAGGGTTAACGTCCACGGGCTGCCCGCCGTGAGCGCGGTCTGGCTCTCTTTGAGCCGTTCGACCTGTTTTTCCATCTGTTTGGCTTTGCGGGCCAGGTCTTCGTTATCGTAAACCTTACCCCAGGTCGCCAGACGTTTGGCGCTGGCGGTCACGCGGTCGATCTCCTTTTGCTCCGCCTTGTGGCGCTGCGCGTCGGTCTCATCTTTGGCTTCCAGCGCCTGACGTGCCGCCGTGCAGGGAAGGGCAAAGTAGTGCAGTGTTTTATCGCGCAGGATCCAGCTGCCGTTGGTGACGGCATCCAGCAGCTGTCTGTCATGCGAGACCAGCACAAAGCTGCCCGACCAGGTCTGTAAAAAGTGCTCCAGCCAGAGCATGGTCGGCAGGTCAAGGTGGTTGCTGGGTTCATCCAGCAGGAGCAGGTCCGGCTCGTGAATCAGCGCCCGGGCCAGCAGCAGGCGGGTGTGCTGCCCGCCGCTCAGCGTGGCGGAGTACAGCATCATATCCTGCGGCGTAAAGCCCATGCCTGCCAGCAGCGTTTCGGCTTTCCAGCGCAGGCTGTCCCGTTCCGCTACGGGCAGCTGGGCCAGGACGGCATCCAGCATGGTGAGCGGTAAAATAGCGTCCGGGAGATGTTGCTCCACGCGCGCCATCAGGCAATGCCCGGCCAGCGCTACCGTTCCGGCAGCAGGGGAATCCGTGCCGTCCAGCACCTTCAGCAGCGTACTTTTACCGCAGCCGTTGTCGCCCAGCAGGCCAATGCGGTCGCCTTTTTTCAGCGTAAAGGAGAGTGAGTCGAAGAGCGTGCCAAACGCCGTATCAACGCGTAAAGATTGTGCAGTGAGTAAAGTGCTCATTGTTGCTTACCCAAGAGTTACAGGCATGTTTATGCCTCGTCAAACATCGCTGACGATAACTCAGTAAGCCCGAGAGAAGGGATTTCAGGGGTTGGTGTCTTCGCTCAAGCCGAAGTTATCGCAGCACGATACCGATAACGCTTGAGCGGGTGCGATCACCAAATGTATGTGAAACATTGAAAATTTCACGATACAGCATAATTGGCCTCCTTGTATATTCAGTGGGTTAATGGATGAAAGGAGTGTAGCGGGGGAAAAGGGGTTTGGCTAGTGGGTATTCGAGGGTGCGGTTTGTTGCCCTCACCCTGACCCACAGGGAGAGAGATATGCAAACTCGCTGGCTATAATTTAATCGCAGAATTGTTGTAACACGCTGATTAAAAAGAAGAGTAAAAATAGCATTTTGAAGTATATAAATTCCGGATTGCAAAATTCAACAATTCGGATTTTATTTAAGTTAATCCAGTATGATATGCATCATAAAGCTGATATTTATTTCCTCTATTGCTGTAGTCATTTATAACGATTAAAAAATAGAGGGATACTATGTTCAGATTATGTGAGATCTATGACTTTGAGCGAGATGCTACTCTTTTGGACTTCGAAAATATAGTGAGTCCAAAGCGGGGCTTGGAATTGGCATGTTATTACTATGTGTTAGACTACAGCGCGTATAAGTCAAGGTTATATTTTGATATACCTAATAGAAAATGGAATGGCGATAGGCATTTTGGTGAGAAATTTAAAAGGCAACCTTTAACGTACTATGATCCGATTTATGATGATTTAGAAAGGGAGTTGTTGCTCGGTCGAATAGTTGCTGTAGATACAGATAAACATTGGACTTGGTATAATAACCCTTTTTCTTTTGATGATAACGGTGAAATAGTTTACGAGCCGTTTATGCCTGGTTCTTGGGAATGTTCATTCCGTGATTCAGTGTTGAGCGCATATCATGTAGTGCTGGAGCGTAATCAACGTATCAAACCACGTCCTACACAGAAAATACAGTATGGCGCACCTGGATATGTTGAACCTGAGCAACATGCTCAGTCAGCAAAGACCATAAATAACAAGAATGTAGGGCGTCTGTTAGCCGCTGGCGGCGTTTATAATGGTAACGTTGAGGGATTTAGAAAGACTGCTGAACAACTGGGTGGAGAAGCTTTAGAAGGTTATAAAGGCGTTATGACCGATACTAACATTGGAATGGGTATAGCTGCTGCATCAATTCTTTTGGTAAAAAATCCTGCGATGGCTGAAGAACTAACAGGATTTTTAGGGAAAACAAAAAATACAAAAGTCTTCTTACAGAATGTAAAAGTTGAACAAATAAATTACTTACGCAGACCACGTGATGAATATTTATCACTTAGAAAAGAATTTGATAATACAGTCAGAAAAAATTTTATGAAAAGCTTATCAGTCGAACCAGGTATTGATCATTACTTTAATACTTCTCAAATTGAATTAATGGCACATGGAGGTGTTCCTGATTCCTGGCAGGTTCATCATAAATTACCTCTTGATGATGGGGGCGACAACAGTTTTGGAAATTTGATACTAATACAAACAAAGCCATATCATAATGCATTAACTGGGGCACAAAAATCCGTTACTAAAGATTTGATGCCAGGTCAAAGCATTGATACATTATGGCCTATGCCAAATGGAACATTTTTCAGTAAATAGGTGATGGAAATGGAAAATATAAGTTTTCAAGATATTGATAAATCAGTTGAAATTTTAAAAAACAATATGATTAAATATCATTATAATATTGCAACACCGCTTCCTCAAGAAATACAGGAATTTATTCAAAGCGACGTGCCTCCCGCAGACTGGAATGAAATAAAGAAAAATATACACAAAGACATAAAAACATTATTTGACGAAGTGGAGGAGGTTAAATATTTTTATACAAAAATTGATGGTTTAGAATTTAATGCAGCGACGATATATGGGTTCAGTCAGATTGCTGATGGGGAAATGCTGTGGTCAAATATCTATACAATGAACTTTTATAATAGAGATAATGAAATATTCATTGATCCGGACTTAAAAGATAACATTGTTATTGGTGAAGATAGCATGTCATACTTTTTATATAATATGGAATGTAAAACCTTTGAAATTAGAGATAAGATTGCCCCTGGCGTTCTAGAATCATTCATTGAATTCAACGGCATTCTGAAGTATATAATTAGAACGACAGAACTTTGAAGATAAAAAGGGGCTCTATTGAGTCCCTTTGCTATTTTATTCCAGCGCACCATATATTGGTTCAGCAATCCAGCCATACGTAGCTGCCGGAAGCAAGCCACTAACCCCGTAAGGACGCAGCAGGGAACGTTCCTGGGCTGGCGTGAAGATGAGTATCAGAAATTTGTTTTAACGGGCCAGGTCGAAGATTAATAAAAATCCCGCCATTTTTGGCGGGATTTTATTTTTTCAACTTTTAATAGAAGCTTTAACTTCTCAACATCATCATTGCTTAAAGCTCTTTTGAACTCCACACTTCCACATCATAAGCAATCATAAGCAATCATAAGCAATCATAAGCAATCATAATGCTCATTTCGTAAACCGTTGCAGTGGGGACTTACCGATTTACGTACACTAATTATTTGTTGCTTCTTCCAGCAAGATGAATGCATACGATAATGAGGCATTACAACACCCACAACAGCAGCCATTCAATTTTTTTTCAATGACTATTATTCGAGTAAGTGATTAAAAATATAAGCCTTTGTTTTAAATTTGTCTTATACGACCCTCTCCCACCGGGAGAGGGAACGGGCGGAGCGGATCAAATCGACGTACGGCGATAGCTGCGGTATTCAGGCTTCCAGAAGTTGTCGTCGATGGCCTGCTGCAGCGCGTCGGCAGAGGTTTTCACCGCCACGCCCTGCTGCTGCGCCATTTTACCCACTGCAAACGCGATAGCGCGCGACACCTTGTGAATGTCCTTCAGCTCGGGCAGAACCAGACCTTCGCCGTCGTTGACCAGCGGCGAGTGGCCCGCCAGGGTTTCGCTCGCCGACATCAGCATTTCATCGGTGATGCGGGACGCGCCGGAGGCGATAACGCCCAAACCAATGCCCGGGAAGATATAGGAGTTGTTGCACTGGGCAATCGGATAGGTTTTATCCTTCCACACCACCGGATCGAACGGGCTGCCGGTGGCCACCAGCGCGTTACCTTCGGTCCAGGCGATGATGTCCTGCGGCGTCGCCTCCACGCGGGAAGTCGGGTTAGACAGCGGCATCACGATAGGGCGCTCGCAGTGCTTGTGCATCTCGCGAATGATCTCTTCGGTGAAGAGACCGGTTTGCCCGGAAACGCCGATCAGAATATCCGGCTTCACGTTACGCACCACGTCCAGCAGGGAAAGGACTTCGTTGTCGGTATCCCAGTTTTTCAGGTTTTCGCGTTTCTGCACCAGCCTGGTCTGGAACGGCAGCAGGTTCGGCATGCCGTCGGTCAGCAGGCCGAAACGGTCCACCATAAAGACGCGGGAGCGGGCCAGCTCTTCGCTTAAGCCTTCGCGCTGCGTCTGGGCGATAATCTGCTCGGCAATACCGCAGCCCGCGGAGCCTGCGCCAAGGAAGACGATTTTCTGGTAGCTCAGCTGGCTTCCCGCCGCACGGCTGGCGGCGATGAGCGTACCCACCGTCACGGCCGCGGTGCCCTGGATATCGTCGTTAAAGGAGCAGATCTCATCGCGATAGCGGTTCAGCAGCGGCATCGCGTTTTTCTGCGCGAAGTCTTCGAACTGCAGCAGCACGTCCGGCCAGCGGTGCTTCACGGCCTGAATGAAGTCGTCGACAAACTGATAGTACTCGTCGTCGGTAATACGCGGATGGCGCCAGCCCATATAGAGCGGGTCGTTGAGCAACTGCTGGTTGTTGGTGCCGACGTCCAGCACCACCGGCAGGGTATACGCCGGGCTGATGCCGCCGCAGGCGGTATACAGAGAGAGTTTACCGATAGGGATCCCCATCCCGCCAATGCCCTGGTCGCCGAGGCCAAGAATACGTTCGCCGTCGGTCACCACAATCACTTTGATATTGTGGTTCGGCACGTTCTGCAGAATATCGTCCATGTTGTGACGGTTCTGATAAGAGATGAATACCCCGCGGGAGCGGCGGTAGATCTCTGAGAAACGCTCGCAGGCGGCACCCACCGTCGGGGTGTAGATCACCGGCATCATCTCTTCGAGATGGTTTTGCACCAGGCGATAGAAGAGGGTTTCGTTGGTGTCCTGGATGTTGCGCAGATAGATGTGTTTGTCGATTTCCGTTTTGAAACCTTGGTACTGGATCCACGCGCGCTCTGCCTGTTCTTCAATGGTTTCAACCACTTCTGGCAGTAGACCCAGCAGGTTAAAGCTGCTGCGCTCTTCCATGCTGAAGGCGCTGCCTTTGTTGAGCAGGGGGAATTCGAGTAAAACCGGTCCGGCGTATGGGATGTATAAGGAACGATGTTTTTTCAGTTTGTTGTCCATGTCACTCACTCTTTTTATGAAGATCCGTCCCTGACACTGCTGTTTGTCATCTTTCTGGCCTGTGCGATGGGGTGCGGTCCGGCGGTATTATAAAGGAGCTAAATATTAATTACCGCAACACATAAACAAAAACACCACCGGGATTACCGATGGTGTTCTGGATCTCAGTCTGGAACTTACTTGCCCGCGTGGCGTTTTCTGCCGGTGGCGTGAGTGACTTGGGTTTCGTGGTCGCCTTCAATCACCACTTTGCGCTGATTAGAAAGCTTGTAGTTCAGTCCCAGAATATGACGTGCCTGACGGTTCGATTTCATATTAACTCCTCAATCCTGTTGATAGTTTTAAGGACCAGTTTGCTTACGCAAACGAAATGTAACCCCTTAGGTTGCAGATCCAGCTTAGCAGGTTTTTACAAGGGTGCGTTTTGCCCGCTGACGACGTAGTTAATGGTCTGCTGGTAGATGTCACTGAGGATGTCATTATCTGTGGATTCCACCCATTTGGTCAGTTCCATCAAAATGTCATCTTCAGTCACAGCACCGTGCTCGGCGTGAAGACCCTGTGCAATCGCGTTAACGAGTTCAGGTTGTGCTGCTGCGGTATTTGCCGGGTAATAAGTAAACATGCTGCCTCCGTGTCGTTGTCTGTTTAATGGTACGGCTCGCAAAAAATTTAATTCACAAACAGAATGGCAAATATTTTCCCGGTTGTGGCTCAGATTCATCTTAGAAATAAAAATGACATAAGTGTATGCTTTTGTGTGCTTTTGAAATGGGGGGTAAATCGACGTGGCGCTGAGAGAATATTATGACGGTGCTCCTGCTATCTCGAAAAAATAGCAGGAGCAGCGTTTAAATTACCACTTCATTTCGCCGGTATTCACCTTAGCGCTTAATTCCAGCGAGCTCTCTTCAGCCAGATTCGGATACTGTTTTTTCAGGGTGCTGATGACGCCCGCAGAATCTTTATGAACGGATAAGGCCTTTTCAAAGCGCTGGAGATAGTCACGGGTAAAATCAATCGCACCCGTCCCGGCTGGCGGGGTACCCAGATAGTGACCCGGGATCACGCGCTCGGGTTTGTGCGCCGCCATGTTCACCAGCGTTTCCTGCCACTGCTTACGGCTTTCCGCTGTCTGGGTGTCCGCCGTCCAGACGTGAATCCCCCAGGCTACGCCAGTGCCGCCGAGGATGGTCTTTGCGGACGGGATCCATACATAGGCCGCATAGCTGTCAGGCTGTTCGATGTCGATCTTCTCCCCGTCAACCATAAACGTGGTGGAGGCGAGCACCTGCGGGACGACCAGCTCCGTTGGCGCGCCGTCTTTCATCTGCGGACCCCAGAAGGCGAGCTTGGCGTCTTTAGTGGCCTTGATGTGATCAACCACGTGCTGCGTGGCCACCACTTTGGCGTTCGGGAAGGCTTTGACCAGCGGCTGCAGGCCAAAATAGAAATCCGGATCGCCGGAGGTGATCACAATCTTGTTCAGGGTCTTACCGCTTTGACGAATTTTCTCTACCAGCGCTTCGCCATCCTTCACGCTGAACTGCGCGTCAAACAGCACCGCTTCTTTCGGGCCGGAGACCAGCGTGGAGGAGACCGCGAAAATGCCTTTCTCCTGCGGGTTATAGGTATCAATGCTTAACGGCGCGGCAAAAGCAGCCGGCGTGAAAAGGGTGGAAAGCAGGGCAAGGTGAGTGAATTTCATGCTGTTGTCTCTGTTGTTCAGGAATGTCTCTATTGTACGGAAATTCGCATTTGCCAGAATTCCTGAAACAAGACATGCTTAGTTTCATAAATCGAGCAGATGGAGTTGATATGGATCGCGTGATTGCCGCTCAGGTTTACAACCGCATATGCGAGCTGGGAAGTTTGAGCGCGGCGGCCCGCGCGCTGGGTATTTCCCGCCCAATGGTGAGCCGCTACCTTGAGCAGATGGAGAAATGGGCGGGCACGCGGCTGGTAAACCGCTCCACGCGCAAGCTGACGCTGACCGCGGCAGGCGAAAAGGTGCTGCAAAAAACGCGAACGCTCTCGCAGATCTCGCAGGAAATTGAAGGCCAGTCGGAAAAAGATCTCCCGTCTGGCACCCTGCGGGTGGCCTGCGCGCACTTTACCGCCATGCACCTGATTGCGCCGGTCCTGCCCGGTCTGCTCTCGCGCTACCCGCAGCTGCGCATTGAGCTGGACGTGAACAACCATCCGGTCAGCCTGGTGGGAGAACGCATTGATGTTGCCGTACGCATTACCGATAACCCTGAACCCGGCATGATTGCCCGTCGGCTGGGGGAGTGTCGCTCGGTCCTTTGCGCCTCGCCGGACTATCTGGCGCAGCACGGCACGCCCGGCAGCCCCGAAGAACTAGCCCGGCATAACTGCCTGCACTACAGCTTTTTTGCCGGGCAGTCCTGGCACTTCCTGACGCCGGAGGGCGAAAGCCTGAGCGTGGCCGTCAGCGGCAACCTGAGCGCCAGCATCTCTTCGCTGCTGATGGACGCGGCGATTAAGCACTGCGGTATCGCCATGCTGCCGGAGCGTGAGGCGCGTGCCGCGCTGGAGCAGGGATTACTGGTGCCGGTACTGGAGGGGCTGGAGCCGAAGCCGCTGGCCATCCATGGCATTTATCAGTCCCGGGAATACCAGCCTGCCGCGCTGCGGGCGTTCCTTGATGAGCTGGCCCGCTATCTGGCATGAGCGCGGCGTTTGCCGTCGTTTACTTAGCCTTTAGCCAGGGGGAGGCCGTGCTCCAGAAAATAATATCCGCCCCGAGATAATTTTCCGCGAACCGATCAAATTCTGCTTTGGTGAAGGGCTTGCCGGTCTCAGGGTTCTTATAGGTCAGGGTCGGTTCCTGAACCGCCATGGCGATAAGCGGCAGCGTCTGTTTATTTTTATGGAAGAAAGGATAGGCATTCTTCATATGCGCCTTGCGGTTGGGAACAATGTCCGGCCCACCGAGGCCGACATTGTTGGCGCTGGCATACGCAAAAAGACGCCCCATGTAGTTGCGGTCATTATCCCATTCGCACGGCCAGAAGTTCACGTATTGCACCACGTGTGATTTCTGAAAAGCCTTGCGCGCAAAGGCCAGGTTTTCCATTTCTCCCGCAAAATAACTGTCGCAGGTAAATCCGGCGGGCGGATTTTTTTCGTCAAGATCGATGGCGGTTTCAGGCAGGTTTACGCCATATACCTCGCCATCAAAGCGTTTCGCGAGGGCGGCCAGCAGCGCCTGGTAGCGCTGGCGCACCGCGGGATCCCACTGACGCGCCACCCAGCCTGAACCGACTGGCTTCCCTTCGCCGGGGTTATCGAACTGCAGTGCAATCCCGCCTCCGTATTGCTTATCGTGCATCAGATAATCCGGCACGTAGCGCGCGTCCGCCTCAAAGAAACGGTCCTGAATCTGGATAAAAAGCTTTTTCCTGGCAGCCTTAAGACGCGCGAGATCCCGTTCAATGCGCGAGAAATCGTAGCGATCCTTCTCAGGCTCAAGCGCGCGCCAGTTGTAGACGATCTGTACGCCGCCGATATCGCTTCGCACAACGAGCGGGAACGCCGCGTCGAGCCCGCCGGAGCTGGTATAGATAAAGTTCTCGGGCGTTTTCGCCTGCAAAGACAACGATAGAGCGAGGGTAGCGATCGCAACGGCCATCCTGATTTTTAGCGCCATAGGTTTATCCTTTTTGTCGGTACAGCAGGTGTAAGTCCCGGAATTGTCTGTGTTCCAGGGGCAGTCAGATGCGTAGTCTATACTTAACCCTTTGTAAGCCAAAAGGAGAGCAAGAATGACTATTCATAAGCACGGTTCGGCACACTGGTCTGGCGACATTAAGCGCGGTAAAGGAACGGTTTCCACCGAGAGCGGCGTTCTCAATCAACAGCCTTATGGCTTTAATACCCGTTTTGAGGGTGAAAAGGGGACCAACCCCGAAGAGCTGATCGGCGCGGCACATGCGGCCTGCTTCTCGATGGCGCTGTCGCTGATGCTCGGCGAAGCGGGCTATACCGCCGACGCCATTGATACCACCGCGGATGTCTCCCTCGATAAAACGGACGGCGGTTTTGCCATCACCAAGGTTGCCCTGAAGAGCAAGGTGACCGTTCCCGGCATCGCCCCTCAGCAGTTCGACGGTATTATTCAGAAAGCCAAAGCGGGCTGCCCGGTTTCGCAGCTACTGAAAGCCGAAATTACGCTGGACTATACGCTTAACTAAGCCTCAGCCGGGCTGGCGCCCGGCTATCCCTTCAGCGCGGCGGGAAACACCTCCGCCAGCCAGGCAATAAACACCTTCAGACGGTGCGTCAGATGGCGATTCTGAGGGTATACCACGTGAAATGGATAGGCGGCAGGGCGCCAGTCGCTCAGGATCGCCGCCAGCGTTCCCGCCTGTAAATACGGCTTTGCCGAATACTCAAACGTCTGCACGATCCCCAATCCTGCCACGGCCGCCGCCAGGTGGGCATTACTTTCATTTATGCCGAGATAATGGGGGATATTGATTTCCATCGCCTCGCCATGCCGCCTGAAGCGAAAGGGAAACGCCCGCCCGGTGACGGGCGACAGGTAGCTAATGAGCTTGTGGCCGTTGCACAGCTCCTGTGGATAGGCTGGAACGCCATGGTTTTTCAGGTAGCCCGGCGTCGCGCAGGTGACCATTTCGGCGTTACCAATATGGCGAGCGATAAGGGTCGAATCGTCCAGCGGGCCGCCGCGGATCACGCAGTCTACGTTACCGCTGATGAGATCGACCGGCCGGTCGGCCACGCCAAGGTCGATGCGGATATCCGGGTAGCGCCGCATAAAATCCGGCAGCAGGGGGATGAGCACGTCCCGGGCGGTGGAGCCGCCCACGTCAACCCGCAAATGCCCTTTGGGCGTCGCGCGGGAAACGCGAAACGCGGTGTCGATGTCTTCGATATCTATCAAGACCCTGAGCGCTTTTTCATAGTATTCCATCCCTTCCGGCGTCGCGACCACCCGGCGAGTCGTTCGGTGCAGGAGGCGTATCTCCAGGTGCGTCTCAAGCGATTTCACCAGCTTGCTCAGCGTGGCGATGGGCATGTTCAGCGAGTCCGCCGCGCGGGTAAAGCTGCCGGTTTCCACCACCCGGGTAAAGGCGCGCATCGCCATGAGCTGATCCATGAGACTCCCTCTGATTATTTCTGTATGTGAATAGTCATTTTCATTTTTGCTGGTTTTTCACTAATCCCGCAAGGGCTAAAGTTTGTCCAACGCAAACCCAACAAAAGGTAAATGACATGAACACGACTCTCTCAGGAAAAATCGCACTGGTCACCGGCGGCAGCACCGGCATCGGTCTTGCCACGGCGCAGGAGCTGGCGGCACAGGGCGCGAAGGTGTACATCACCGGACGACGTCAGGCCGAGCTGGACGCGGCGGTGGCTGAAATCGCTTCAACGGCAGTGGGCATTCGCGCTGACGTGTCAAAACTGGCGGACCTGGACGAGGTCTATGCCCGGATAGCCAAAGAAGAAGGCCGCCTCGATATTCTGTTCGCCAATGCGGGTGGCGGCGATATGCTGCCGCTGGGCGCGATCACCGAAGAGCAGTTTGACCGGATTTTCGGCACTAACGTCCGCGGGGTGCTGTTTACGGTACAGAAGGCGCTGCCGCTGCTCTCCGCCGGATCCTCGATTATTCTGACCGGCTCGACGGTGTCCATTAAGGGGACGGCAAACTTTAGCGTCTACAGCGCCAGCAAGGCCGCCGTGCGCAACTTTGCCCGCTCCTGGGCGCTGGATTTGCAGGGCCGTGGGATCCGCGTCAACGTGGTAAGCCCGGGCCCAATCAAAACGCCTGGCCTCGGCGACCTCGTGCCGGAAGAACACCGCCAGGGGCTGTACGACGCGCTGGCCGCTCAGGTGCCGCTGGGCCGTTTAGGCGCGCCGGGTGAGGTGGGTAAAGCGGTGGCGTTTCTGGCCTCCGATGCGGCCAGCTTTATTAACGCCATCGAGCTGTTCGTGGACGGCGGGATGGCGCAAATCTAACCCAGACTGCGCCAGCAGCGGACGTCACGGCCCTCGCGAGAGGGCTGTAACGGCTGAGGACGTTCGCACCCCTGCGCGGCCATCGGGCATCGGTCGCGGAAAAAACAGCCTTCGGGCAGACGGCGGTTGCCGGGAAGCTCCGTTTTGCGTAAGGCCAGCTTCTCATCCAGCGGTTCACCAGTGCGCGGAACCGAATCGAGCAGCAGGCGGGTGTAAGGATGGCGCGGCTCGCCAAGCACCTGCGCGGCGCTGCCCAGCTCCACAATCTGCCCAAGGTACATCACCGCCACGCGGTCGCTCATGTGCCGGACCACCGAGACGTTATGCGAGATCAACACGTAGGTCAGATTACGCTGCTGTTGTAGCGTCACCAGCAGGTTGAGGATCTGCGCCTGCACGGAAATATCCAGCGCGCTGGTGGGTTCATCGAGCACGATGATATCCGGATCGGACGAGAGCGCCCGGGCGATGGCGATGCGCTGGCGCTGCCCGCCGGAGAAGGCGTGCGGAAGCCGGTCGAGATATTCCGGGCGAATGCCTACCTGCAGCGCCAGGTTTTCAGCCAGCTGGCGGCGGTCGCGCTCGCTGCTGCGCTTTTGCACCCACACCGGCTCGGTGATGATTCGCCAGACCGGCAGGCGCGGGTCAAGCGAGGAGAGCGGATCCTGAAACACCATCTGCATGCCGCCCGCGTGGTGCGCCCGCTGGCAGGCGCCGGTGCTGGGCTTAAGCATGCCCATCAGCAGCTGGGCGAGGGTGCTTTTCCCACAGCCGGATTCCCCGACAATGCCAAGCGTTTCTCCCCGACGGATCTCAAGGTCGAGCCCGTTGAGCGCATGGACCCGTTCCGTCACGCGGCCCAGCCAGTTTTTGCGCGCCGCAAAGTTCACGTGCACGCTATCCAGTTCCAGCAGTACATCAGACATGGGCTTTCTCCCGTTGTGGATACCAGCAGGCGGCCTGTTGGCCCTCTGCGCCGGTGGGCGCTAAGCGCGGCGTTTCGCTGCATTTCGCCCCGGCGGCAAAGCAGCGCTCGCGGAATGCGCATCCCTGCGGAAGCTGGCTGAGGTTGGGCACCGTGCCGGGGATGGCGGGAAGCGGGGCGCGCGGCTGGCCGTTTTCCGGCGCGCACTGCAGCAGGCCAATAGAGTAGGGATGCACGGGCTGGTGGATCAGCGTTTGCGTGGTGCCGCTCTCGATCACGCTGCCCGCATACATCACGTACATTCTGTCGCAGAGCTGGGACACCACGGCCATATCGTGGCTGATAAACAGCACCGAGGTGCCGCTGGCCCGCGCCTTGTGCTTCAGCAGTCGCAGCACCTGCAGCTGAACGGTGACGTCCAGCGCGGTGGTTGGTTCGTCGGCGACGATCAGCTCCGGCTCGCAGGAGAAGGCAAGGGCGATCATCACCCGCTGGCGCATGCCGCCGGAGAGTTCAAACGGATAGCGCGCCATGACCGCTTTCGCGTCCGGGATTTGCATCTCTTCCAGCAGGGTAATCGCCTTCTGCTGCGCCTCACGCCGGGAAAGCGGTTGATGCTGGCGGATCACCTCGACCATCTGTTTGCCAATCCGCCGCGTCGGGTTGAGGGCGGTCATGGGCTCCTGAAAAATCATCGCGACCTTTGCGCCGCGCCACTGGCGAAGCTGTTTCTCGGACGCCGTCAGGACATTTTCGCCGAGTAATTTCACCTGACCATGATGAATGCGGTAGCTGCCTTCCGGCAGCAGACGCATGGCGAGCATGGCGGTCACGGATTTACCCGAACCGGATTCGCCCACCACGCCGACAATTTCACCCCTGCCGATCTCCAGCGAGACGTGGTTCAGCGCGTGGACCTCGCCGCGGAAAATCGGGAAGCTCAGATGCAGGTCTTCAATCTTGAGAACCGGGTCGGTCATCACTGTTTACCTCCTGACTTCGGATCCAGCAGATCGCGGATGCCATCCCCAAACAGGTTAAAGCCCACGGCGGTAATCAAAATCGCCGCTCCGGGAAACGCGCAGTACCACCACTGGTCCAGAACGTAGTTACGGCCGACGGCCACCATCGCGCCCCATTCGGCGGTCGGCTGCTGCGCGCCCAGGCCAATAAACCCCAGCGTGGCGGCCATCAGGATGGCGCTGCCGATGTCCAGCGACGCCTGCACGATCAGCGGCGGCAGGGCGTTGCGCAGGATGTGCCAGCGGATCACATGCCAGCGGGATGCGCCAAAGGTGCGGGCCGCCTGCACGTAGGTAAACTGGCGCACCACCAGGGTTTGGCCGCGCGCCAGGCGGACGTAAAACGGAATGCGGACAATCGCAATCGCCAGCATGGCGTTAAACAGGCTTGGCCCGAGCGCGGCGGCCAGCGCCATGGTCAGCACCAGGGAAGGTATCGAGAGCATAATGTCCATCACCCGCATGATGACGGCGTCGCCGCGCCCGCCCAGCACGCCGGACAGACAGCCCAGCAGCGAACCGATGCCGCCCGCAATTACCACCACCGCCAGCCCGGCGGTAATGGACTGCTGGCTGCCCGCCAGCACGCGGCTGAACAGATCGCGGCCCACCTCGTCGGTACCAAACCAGTGCTGCGCGGACGGCGCCTGCAGGCGCGCGGTCAGATCCAGCGCGTTCGGGTCGTGCGGCACGATCCACGGTGCGGCCACCATAATGAAAAGCATCACCAGCATAATGACGCCGCCAACCATCGTGAGCGGACTTTGGCGCAGCATCCAGAACAGCTTTGCCCAGTTGATGC
Source organism: Enterobacter cloacae complex sp. 2024EL-00227 (assembly GCF_043945315.1). NCBI lineage: Bacteria > Pseudomonadati > Pseudomonadota > Gammaproteobacteria > Enterobacterales > Enterobacteriaceae > Enterobacter > Enterobacter cloacae complex sp. 2024EL-00227. The sequence goes on along the minus strand of NZ_JBIMQP010000003.1, from coordinate 58,574 downwards.
GTTGTCTGGCGGTTTTCACCGGGACGGGCGTTTCCTGCGTTAACATCATTCGGCACCTCCGCGCCCGATTCGCGGGTCAATCCACAGGTAAAGCAGATCGACCACCAGATTAACCAGCACGTAGGCCAGCGAAACAACGACGGCAAAGCCCATCACGGCAGGGAAATCGAGCGCCTGAATGGACGTCACCACCCAGGCGCCCATGCCCGGCCAGGCAAAGACGGTTTCGGTCAGCACGGCCCCGTAAAGCAGATCCCCCAGCGCCAGCCCGAGCACGGTAATTGACGGGATCATCACATTCGGCAGGGCGTAGCGCAGGACGATATACCAGCCGGGCAGGCCGCTGGCGCGGGCCGTGCGGATGTAGTCTTCGCTAAGCTGCTCCAGCATCGCGGAACGGACCTGACGCGCCACGATGCCGAGATGCACAAATGCCAGCGTCAGCGAGGGTAAAATCAGGTGCTGCAGCGCATTGAAAAAGACCTCGCCGTTGCCTTCCAGCAGCGCGTCCAGCAGATAAAAGCCGGTGACGTGCGTCGGCGGATCGAGCCAGTCGTCCAGCCTGCCGCCGCCCGGCAGGATTTGCAGGTGCCCGTAGAACAGCACAATGACGCCCAGCCCAAGCCAGAAGGCCGGGGTGGAGATCCCGGTCATCGCCATCAAACGCACCAGGTGATCCAGCCAGCGGTTGCGGTACACCGCCGATAAAATTCCCAGCGGCACGCCGATGACCAGCGCCAGCAGGAGGGAACAAAAGGCCAGCTCCAGCGTGGCGGGGAAAAAGGCCTTCAGGTCTTCCGCAACCGGGCGTCCGGTACGGATGGAGGTGCCTAAATCACCGTGGGCCAGGGCGTCCACGTAGCGGCCAAACTGAACGTAGAGCGGCTGATCCAGCCCCAGCTGCTGGCGAATGTTCTGCACGATGTCGTCGCTGGCGCGGTCGCCGGCCAGCAGACGGGCCGGATCGCCGGGGATCAGATGTGAAATAATAAAAGTGATAATACAGACACCGGCCACCACCAGGAGTAACCCCCAGCAGCGCTGGCGCACGATGCTCCAGAACGTCATACACTTTCCCCCGGCGAAACGGTTACTTGCTCATGGTGGCGATGTTAAACACCTGCTCGAGCATCGGATTAAAGGTGAAGCCTTTGACCTCTTTGTTCATCGCCAGCTGGTAGTTCTTCTGGAACAGATAAACGTAGGCCGCCTCGTCGATGACCACCTTTTGCGCCTGCTGGTAATCTTTGGTGCGTTCCGCCTGGTCGGTGGTTTTCAGCGCGGCCTGCAGCAGGGAATCGACCTCTTTGTTCTCATAGAACGAGCGGTTGCCCGGCAGACCTTTCTTGTCCGATTCGAACCAGTAGTTCATAAACATGTACGGGTCGGCAAAATCCGGGCTCCAGTTGCCGATGGCAATGTCGTAATCGCCTTTGCCGACGCGGTCGCGCATGGTGGCGTTGGCCAGTTTCTCCAGCTTGACGTTAATGCCGATCTTGCCGAGGCTGGCCTGAGTCGAAAGGGCGATAGGCTCCCAGTTTGGATCGTTGTCCGAGTAGAGGAAGGTCAGGCTGGCGGGCTTGTCTTTGACCTTCTCCAGGGCTGCTTTAGCTTTGGCCTCGTCGAGGCTGTACTGCATGGCCGTGGCGTCAAAGCCCCACATGCCTTCCGGGATCGGGCCGCGCATCTGCTTGCCGTTGCCGCTCAGAATGCCTTTCACCATCCCCTCATAGTCCGTCGCCCAGGAGACCGCGCGGCGTAAATCCACCTGATTGAGCGGCGCTTTGCTGTTGTTGAGGTAGAGGTAGGTGACGCGCAGAGACGGGTATTCGGCGACGGCGACTTTGCCTTCCTGCTTCAGGGCCGCCAGCTGATCGACCGGCAGGGAGTCGGCAATGTCCAGATCGCCGCGGGAAAGCTGCAGACGGCGCGACGCGCTCTCACCGATAATTTTCACCGAGACGCGCTTGAAGTGCGGCTTGTCGCCCGACCAGTGCGGGTTTGGCACCAGCACCAGCTGCTGGCCTTTCTGCCAGCTCTTCAGCATAAACGGCCCGGACCCGGCGGTGTTTTGCGCCAGATACCCGCGCGCGTCGTCCGCAGCATTGGCCTTCAGCACCGTCGGGTTAATGATGGAGGCGCCGTCGTTCGCCAGGGTGTAGAGGAAAGGCGCGAACGGCTGGCTGAGGGTGAATTTCACCGTATGGTCATCAACGGCATCAATTTTCAGATCTTTTGGAAAGGCTTCAGACGGCCCCTGGCCGAGCTTCAGCAGGCGTTCAAAGGAGAGTTTGACCGCCTCGGCGGTGACCGGCGTGCCGTCGGAGAATTTGGCGTTATCCGCCAGGGTGAAGGTCCACTCTTTCTGGTCGTCGGAGGCTTTCCAGCCCGTCGACAGATCGCCTTCCACCTCGGTAGAGCCTGGCTTGTACTTGACCAGACGCTGGTAGGATGGATAGGTGACGGTCCAGTCGTTGTTATCAATAGTGATGGCCGGATCGAGCGTTTGCGGGTCGGCGGCTTTACCGATGACCAGCATGTCTTTCGGGACGGCAGCCAGCGCCAGCGGTGCACTCAGGGCCAGCGTGGCGGCAATGACGGTCGAGAGAAGCGATGTTTTCATGGCAGTGCTCCAGGTTCAAAAAGAGGTGTGCGTCAGGGGAAAACAGGCAAAACGGTCATCAAGCAGCGGGTAGCTGGCGGCGTTCGGCAGTTCGAAGTGCCACCATTCGCTGCCGATCCCGACAAAACCGCCGCCGAACATGATGGCGTTCAACAGCAGACGGTTGCGCTGGGCGTGGGGCGGCACGGAAGGGTGATACGGATGCGAGCGGTCATGCATTTCGTCAAAACCGGCGCCCATATCCAGCACGGCGTTATGCTCGTCCATCAGGGTCACGTCGATGGCCGTGCCGCGACTGTGGTTGGAGCCAATCGCCACGTCGACAACATATTCCGGGTTCGGGCAGGCCTCCCACAGCTGGGCCTGCGCCTGCTGCGGCCGATAGGCGTCGTAAACCACCAGCTTCAGTCCGGCCAGCGTGGCAATGCTGATGGCTTTTGCCAGCGCGGTGGCCGCGTCGGTATGCAGCAGGCACAGCGCCTCCTGGTAAATTGGGCGGCCGGTAATATTGTCGGCGGTGGCGTACTTCAGATCGATATGCAGCGTGGGGAACGTCTTCGCCACATCAATCAGTTCACTCTCTACGGGCATAGCTCCGCTCCTTTAGCGTTCGAATTGACCAAACTCTTGTTGTAATTGTCGGTTTACTGCCAGGCGCGCCGGGAGCGCATCACCCAGCGCTTCCACCACGCCCGACAGCAGCAGGTTGAACAAACAGCTCACAGGGGCAAGTGAATCCCAGAAATGACCGGTATCGGTTTTCACCTGCAGTAAATCAATCGGATAATCCCGCGCCCACGGGCACCAGATGTCGGTGATTAAGGCCAGCGGAATGCCTTTCTCGCTCGCGACGCGGCAGTACTGTCGGGCCATCGTGGAGTAGGTACGCGTATCGGTCAGCACGACATAAGGGTGCGCAAACCCGGAGTTCAGGGATTCCACCCAGCTGCCGGATGCCCCTTCGGAGTAGCTCACCCGCGGCCGGAGGTATTCAAGGTGGCTGAAGAAGGCGTTGGCGATCCCGCGCGTGGACTGGATCCCCAGCACAAAGACCGCGTCCGCGTGGGCCAGATGGTGCACTACCTGGCGGAAGGCGTCCGTTTGCGCCAGCTGATACACCTGCGTGATGGCGTCCACTTCCAGCGACAGGGCGTGCTGAAGGCGGTTGGGCAGGGGGCGCTGCTGCTGCCAGGAGTCGAGGCGCTCGTTCATGCCCCAGGGCTGATACGGATCGCGCAGGCTCTTTTTGGCATCTTCCAGGTTGCGATATCCCAGCTTGCGCAGGAAGCGTCCGACGGTGATCCCGCTGGTCCCGCTCGCCAGCCCGACGCTCTCCGCCGTTTCAAACGGGATTTGCGCGGCGTGCGCCAGCAGCCAGCTTCCGACCCGCTTTTCGCTGGGCGTGAGCTGGCTGAAGGTCGCCTCGATACGGCTCAACATCTCGGGTTTCGTCGTCATACCGCCTCGCTGTTAACAGGCTGTCAAAAGCTGAATATGTGTTACCGGGTTAACAATGCATGACGCGTGCCATGTTCACAGAAGGGCGAAAACCCGCTGCGCAGTAAACTTCATGCAATATTTCGTTAACCAATGATCAACATTTGTGCAGCGTAGTTCACTTTTGGTGCACTGGCTGACCTGGCAGGGATGAATTTGGTGAATACGTCTGCCCGTTCACATTTTTGATAAGATAGAAAGACAGTGAACATAAAAGGGATCCCGGCATGGCGAATTGGCCCTGGCGAGTCAGCGTGCGCCTGGTGGCGCTTGCAAAGAAAACAGGGATGGTCGTGGGGATCGTCCTGGTCGTCCTGCTGGCGGTGCGGGTCTATCTTTCGCAGCAGGGGCCGGAACTGCACCCGTGGCACACCTGGCGGGCAGATGAGATGTCCGTGCGCGAGCTGGATAACGCCGATTTCGCCGGGTACCTCGCCCGTGAAAAGGCGATTTTCACCGATCTGGATAACGCGGTGACGGCGAAAACAGCCGGCGAGGATCAAACTCCGTTAAACCGCTACTACCGCCAGAGCCTGGTGTGGCCCGGCCAGTTTGCCCCCGATGCCAACCGCTCCTTTGTGCTGATGCCAGCCGGGAAGCCCCGCGGCGCGGTGGTGCTGCTGCACGGCCTGACCGATTCGCCTTACAGCGTCAGGCACCTTGCCGTGAACTATCAGCAGCGCGGCTTTGTGGCCGTGGTCCCGCGTCTTCCCGGACACGGCACCGCGCCCGGCGCGCTGACGGACGTGGACTGGGAAATGTGGCTGGCAGCGACGCGGCTTGCCGTGCGGGAAGCCACGCGCCTGACGGGGAATAACGTGCCGCTGCATCTGGTGGGCTACTCCAACGGCGGGGCGCTGGCGATGAAGTATGCCCTCGATGCGCTGGAAGACCCTGCGCTGCGTAAGCCTCAGCAGATGATCCTGCTCTCACCGATGATCGGCGTGACGTCCTTTGCGCGGTTCGCCGGATTCGCCGGGCTACCGGCGCTGTTGCCGCCGTTTGCCAAAGCGGCCTGGCTGAATATCTCCCCGGAATATAATCCGTATAAATACAACTCGTTCCCGGTGAACGCCGCCCGCCAGTCGTGGCTGCTGACGAAGGCCCTGCAGGAGCAGATTGGCCGTGAGGCGCGGGAAAACAGGCTGGCGAATTTGCCGCCGGTGCTGGCGTTCCAGTCGGTGATGGACTCCACGGTTAGCACCCGCGCGGTGGTCAGCGGCCTGTTTGACCAGCTTCCGGCAAACGGCAGCGAGCTGGTAGTGTTTGATATCAACCAGGCGGCGAGCTTCCGTCCGCTCTTTAAACCGTCGTCCTGGACGGCCACCACGGCGCTGCTGCCGGTCGCGCAGAGGCGTTACAGTGTCACGATTATCACCAATGCCGGCGAGCACAGTTTCTCGACGGTGGCGAAAATCACGCCGGCAGGCAGCACGCAGGAGACGGTCGTGCCGCTTGCCCAGTCCTGGCCGCAGGATGTTTATTCCCTGTCGCACGTTGCGGTGCCGTTCCCGCCGGATGACGATCTCTATGGTCGTGAACCACGCGTGAAAAACCGATATGGCATCAGCCTGGGGACGATTGCGCTGTGGGGAGAAACGTCCGTACTGAGCGTTGGTAAAGAGGCGCTTATGCGGGTCACCTCGAACCCGTTCTACGACTATATGCAGGAGAGGATTAACAGCCGGATCGGGGACCAGAAAAAGTAATGTTCCCTTGTGGCGTGAATATGTTAGGTCGCATTGATTAAGTATGTTACATAGTAGCTTCAAGGCACCTCTCTTTATCACTGGAACCCCTTTTTGTGCTGACGACGCTGATCTACCGAAGCCACTTGAATTTATCCCGCCCGTCCACCGAACTGCGGGAGCTGGTGGAGCGCGCCAGGGGCCGCAACGTAAAACTGAACATTACCGGCGTCCTCCTGGCAAAAGGGAATGACGTTCTGCAGATCCTCGAAGGGTCGGAAGAGAGTGTGGTCAAACTGTTCCATAAAATCCGCGAGGACAAGCGGCACAGCGGGGTAGTAGAACTGCTGCGGGACTATGGTCCGCGCAGACGCTTCGAAAACGTCGGTATGCTGCTGTTTGATCTGCAAACGCAGTCGCCGAAAGAGGTGCTGCAGTCGGTGCTGCGCTACAGCAAGCTGGACAGCTATCTGACCTCCGACGATCGGGTGTTCAAATTTATTCAGACCTTCATAACCGGTAAACGTCCGGTCCCGTCGGGGGCACGCTACACCGCGGACAAATGGACGCTCTCGACCGAAACGCTACCCTTTGGCGAACACCTGGGCCTGATTGCCGGGCAAACCTGCCAGTTCGCGCTGCAGCCTATTGTCGAGCCCTCGGAAGGGAAGATCAGCTCCCTTGAGGCGCTTATCCGCGGCAACGACGGCGGCAGCCCGGAGTATTTCTTCAGCACCGTCGACCCGGACAACGTCTACGAAGTCGATCTCCAGACAAAAGCCTATGCCTTTGCGCTGGCGGAAAAGCTGGGCATTGGTAGCCATAAAATCGCGGTCAACCTGCTGCCCATGTCGCTGGTAAATGTCCCAGGCGCGGTGGAATTTCTGGTCGATCAGATTAAAAAACATGGCCTTCAGCCGGAGCAGGTGGTCATTGAAGTCACTGAAAACGAGATGATCTCCGGGCTCAACCAGTTTAACAGCGCCATCAAGCAGCTTCGCGGCGAGGGGATTGGCCTGGCGATCGATGATTTTGGCTCGGGCTATGCCGGGCTTTCGCTGCTGACCCGCTTCCAGCCGGACAAAATTAAAATCGACCGTGAGATTGTCAGCAACATCCACCTGAGCGGCCCAAAACAGGCGATTGTGCGCTCCATCATCAGCTGCTGCTCCGATCTTGAAATCACCCTGGTGGCCGAAGGCATCGAGAAAATTGAGGAGTGGTGCTGGCTCGAATCGGCCGGAATCCGCCGCTTTCAGGGATTCCTCTTTGCCCGGCCGCAGCTTAATGGCGTCGGCGATATCCACTGGCCGCATCTGGTGCGGTAAGCCAATTTTCCCTCCCGTTATTTCCCCTTTGCCCGGCCTGTGCTTAAATAGCTAAAACGGTTTAACATGGTTTAGCTACGAGGATCACATGAAGAAAATCTGGGTACTTGGCGATGCGGTAGTGGATTTGCTGCCCGATGGAGAAGGTCGATTATTGCAGTGTCCCGGCGGCGCGCCGGCGAACGTCGCGGTCGGTATTGCCCGGCTGGGCGGCCAGAGTGCCTTTATCGGCAGGGTTGGCGACGATCCTTTCGGGCGCTTTATGGCGAAAACGCTCGCTGACGAGCGGGTCGACGTAAAGTGGATGCGTCTTGACCCGGCGCACCGCACCTCAACGGTGGTGGTCGATCTCGACGACCACGGCGAGCGCTCGTTTACCTTCATGGTGCGCCCGAGCGCCGATCTGTTTCTCGAACCCGACGACCTGCCGACGTTCAGCGCCGGGGAGTGGCTGCACGTCTGCTCCATCGCCTTAAGCGCCGAGCCGAGCCGGACTGCGACGTTTCAGGCGATGGCCGCCATTCGTGAGGCGGACGGTTACGTCAGCTTCGACCCCAATATTCGCCCGGACCTCTGGCCGGATGAGAACGCACTGCATGGCTGCCTGGAGCAGGCCCTGCAAAGCGCCGACGTGGTGAAACTTTCGGTAGAAGAGCTGGCCTTTTTCACCGGCAGCGCGGAGGTCAACGTTGGTCTGGAGGTGCTGATGCAGCGCTGCCCGGCGCGTCTGGTGCTGGTTACCCAGGGAAAAGCGGGCGTAACCGCGTGGCATGAAGGTAGCGTAAAACACTACCCGGCAACGCCTGTGCAGTGCGTCGATACGACCGGTGCGGGCGATGCCTTTGTGGCGGGGCTGCTCTACGGGCTAGCCGCCGGACAGGACCTGACGCCGGTTATTGCGCTCGCCCAGCGCTGCGGCGCGCTGGCCACCACCGCCAAAGGGGCGATGACCGCGTTGCCCTGGCAGCACGACCTGTAATTTCTCCTCTCCTGGCCGCCATCCGGCGGCCTGAATTGTCGCCTCGATCACACTTACTAAATCGGTTTAGCAAAAAAGATTGCCGATCCAAAATTCACAGGTTTAGTATCAGCAACCTAAACCGGTTTAGCAATTTAGCACGTTTAATGACTTCTTTTAGGGATGCGACAAAATGTATAAAAAACGCAGACTTGCCGTGATGATAGGCATGCTGGCCGGAAGTACCTCTGTTTTTGCCCAGACGGATATGTCCAGTATTGAAGCGCGTCTTGCCGCGATGGAGCAGCGCCTTCAGGACGCGGAAACGCGCGCGCAGGTGGCTGAGAAGCGCGCCGCGGCAGCAGAGCAAAAAACGCAGCAGCTGGTTGCCGCTCAGCAGCAGGCGCAAACGACAACCCAGGAGGTGGCGCAGCGCACCACCGCGCTGGAGAAGAAGGCGGATCAGACCGGCGGGTTTGAGTTCCACGGCTATGCCCGCTCTGGCCTGCTGATGAACGATGCCGCCTCCAGCAGCAAAAGCGGCCCTTACCTGACCCCAGCCGGTGAAACCGGCGGTGCGGTGGGGCGTCTGGGTAACGAAGCCGACACCTACGTCGAGCTGAACCTGGAGCACAAGCAAACCCTGGATAACGGGGCGACCACGCGCTTCAAGGCGATGCTGGCCGACGGTCAGAGAACCTATAACGACTGGTCAGCCGATACCAGCGATCTCAATATTCGCCAGGCCTTCGCGGAGCTGGGCAACCTGCCTGATTTTACCGGCGCGCTGAAGGGCAGCACCTTCTGGGCGGGTAAACGCTTCGACCGCGACAACTTTGACATCCACTGGCTGGATTCCGACGTGGTGTTCCTGGCCGGTACCGGCGGCGGCGTTTACGACGTGAAGTGGAACGATTCGCTGCGCAGCAACTTCTCCATTTACGGCCGCAACTTCGGCAGCGTGGAGCAGACCGACAACAACGTTCAGAACTATATCCTCAGCATGAACCACTTCGCCGGCCCGTTCCAGCTGATGGTGAGCGGCCTGCGGGCGAAAGATAACGACGACCGTAAAGACACTAACGGCGATCTGATTAAAACGGATGCCGCCAATCACGGCGTTCATGCCCTGGTAGGCTTGCATAATGAGAGCTTCTACGGCCTGCGTGAAGGGACCGCCAAAACGGCGCTGCTGTATGGTCACGGGCTGGGGGCAGAGGTGAAAAGCATCGGCTCCGACGGCGCGCTGCTGTCTGAGGCGGATACCTGGCGCTTCGCAAGTTACGGTGTCACGCCAATCGGCGGTGGCTGGAGCGTTGCGCCCGCCGTTCTGGCACAGAGCAGTAAAGATCGCTACGTCAAGGGCGATAGCTATGAGTGGGTAACGCTCAATACCCGCCTGATCAAAGAGGTCACCCAGAATTTCGCGCTGGCGTTTGAGGGAAGCTACCAGTACATGGATTTAAACCCGGAGGGCTATAAGGACCGCAACGCCGTGAACGGCAGTTTCTACAAGCTGACCTTTGCGCCGACGTTAAAAGCGAGCAAAATCGGCGATTTCTTCAGCCGTCCGGAACTGCGCCTGTTTGCCACCTGGATGGACTGGAGCAGCAAACTGGATAATTACGCCAGCGATGATGCCTTTGGCAGCAGCGGCTTCAACGCCGGCGGGGAATGGAACTTTGGGGTCCAGATGGAAACCTGGTTTTAACCCATCACGCTCCCGCCTGGCGGGAGCGTTTCGCACATCATAAAAAGAAGTCAGGCAGAGGTATCTATGGATTTTAATCAAATCGCCCGCGAGCTAATTCCGCTGCTCGGCGGCAAGGAAAACATCGCCAGCGCGGCGCACTGCGCAACGCGTCTTCGTCTGGTGCTGGTTGATGACGCGCTGGCGGATCAGCAGGCCATCGGCAAGGTCGACGGCGTAAAAGGTTGCTTCCGTAACGCCGGGCAGATGCAGGTGATTTTTGGCACGGGCGTGGTCAACAAGGTGTACGCCGCATTTATTCAGGCGGCGGGAATTAGCGAATCCAGCAAATCGGAAGCCGCGGATCTGGCGGCGCGCAAGCTGAACCCGTTCCAGCGCATTGCCCGCTTACTCTCCAACATCTTTGTGCCGATCATTCCCGCGATTGTGGCGTCCGGTCTGCTGATGGGTCTGCTCGGCATGGTGAAAACCTACGGCTGGGTCAATGCGGATAACGCCCTCTACATCATGCTGGACATGTGCAGCTCGGCGGCGTTTATCATTCTGCCTATTCTGATTGGCTTTACCGCCGCGCGCGAATTTGGCGGTAACCCGTACCTCGGCGCGACGCTGGGCGGCATTCTGACCCACCCGGCGCTGACCAACGCCTGGGGCGTGGCGTCGGGCTTCCACACCATGAACTTCTTCGGCCTTGAGATCGCGATGATTGGCTATCAGGGCACGGTATTCCCGGTATTGCTGGCCGTCTGGTTCATGAGCATCGTGGAAAAAAACCTGCGCCGCGCGATCCCGGATGCGTTAGACCTGATCCTGACGCCGTTCCTCACCGTGGTTATCTCCGGCTTTATCGCCTTGCTGATTATCGGCCCGGCGGGGCGCGCTCTGGGGGACGGTATCTCCTTTATTCTGAGCACGCTGATCGCCCACGCGGGCTGGCTCGCCGGGCTGCTGTTCGGGGGACTTTATTCGGTGATTGTGATCACCGGTATTCACCACAGCTTCCACGCGATTGAAGCCGGGCTGCTGGGCAACCCGTCGATTGGCGTTAACTTCCTGCTGCCGATCTGGGCCATGGCGAACGTGGCGCAGGGTGGCGCCTGTCTGGCGGTGTGGTTCAAAACCAAAGATGCCAAAATCAAAGCCATTACCCTGCCGTCGGCGTTCTCTGCAATGCTGGGCATCACCGAAGCGGCCATTTTTGGTATCAACCTGCGCTTCGTTAAGCCGTTTATCGCCGCGCTAATCGGCGGTGCGGTGGGCGGGGCTTGGGTGGTCTCCGTGCACGTGTACATGACCGCCGTCGGGCTGACCGCCATTCCGGGCATGGCCATCGTGCAGGCCAGCTCGCTGCTGAACTATATTATCGGCATGGTGATTGCCTTCGGCGTGGCGTTTACCGTCTCACTGCTGCTGAAATATAAAACGGACTCTGAATAATGACGTTACCTTCCCGCTGGCCTGCGATCCTGCAGGCCGTTATGACAGGTCAGCCGCGGGCGCTGGCGGACAGCCACTATCCGCAATGGCACGCCGCGCCGGTGACGGGGCTGATGAACGACCCGAACGGGTTTATCTGGTTTGCTGGCCGCTATCACCTGTTCTATCAGTGGAACCCGCTGGACTGCGAGCATCGTTTTAAGTGCTGGGGGCACTGGAGTTCTGCGGACCTGGTGCACTGGCAGCATGAGCCGCTGGCGCTGATGCCCGACGAGGCGTATGACCGCAACGGCTGCTACTCCGGTAGCGCCGTGAATAACGAGGGCGTACTGACCCTGTGCTACACCGGTAACGTCAAGTTCGATGACGGTAGCCGCACCGCCTGGCAGTGCCTGGCCGTGGAGCAGCCGGACGGGACCTTTACGAAGCTGGGGCCGGTGCTGGCGCTGCCGGAAGGCTACACCGGCCACGTGCGCGACCCGAAGGTGTGGCGGCACGACGGGGACTGGTACATGGTGCTCGGCGCGCAGGATGTGCAGAAGCGCGGCAAGGTGCTGCTCTTTAAATCAGTCGATTTGCACGCCTGGACATCCTGCGGGGAGATCGCCGGTCACGGGGTTAACGGCCTGTCGGACGCGGGCTATATGTGGGAGTGTCCGGACCTGTTTGCCCTCGACGGGACGCACGTCCTGATCTGCTGCCCGCAGGGGCTGGCGCGCGAGCCGCATCGCTACCTCAATACCTATCCGGCCACCTGGATGAGCGGGGCGTTTGACTATGCCCGCGCGACGTTCGATCACGGCGAGCTGCACGAGCTGGACGCGGGGTTTGAATTCTACGCCCCGCAAACCACGCTGGCGGAAGATGGACGCCGCATCCTGATTGGCTGGATGGGCGTACCGGACGGGGAAGAGATGCTTCAGCCCACGCGGGCGCACGGCTGGATGCACCAGATGACCTGCCCGCGAGAATTGCGCTTCCGCGACGGCAGGCTCTGGCAAACCCCGGCGCGCGAGCTGGCGGCGCTGCGTGAAGATGAGCAGCACTGGCAGGGGCGCGCCAGCGACGCGCCCGAACTGGACGCGACGCGCCTGGAGTTTGAGCTGAGCGCATCGCAGGTGAATGTCGATTTTGGCGGCGCGCTGCGCCTTACGCTCGATGAGCAGGGCGTGCGCCTGGAGCGCGCGAGCCTGAAAACCGGTGAAACATTGGCCCGCTACTGGCAGGGCGACGTCCGTCATTTGCGCGTCCTGTGCGACCGCTCCAGCGTCGAAATCTTCATTAACCATGGCGAAGGGGTAATGAGCAGCCGCTATTTTCCTGACCATCCGGCCCGGGTGCGATTCGAAGGTGCGTCCGATATCACATTACGCTACTGGTCGCTGCGCGCCTGCATGATAGAATGAGGGTTTTGGCAGCCGGATCTAAGTCGTTGTGAGAAAAACAAAACGCGTCACCATTAAAGACATCGCGGAGCTGGCGGGGGTGTCAAAAGCCACCGCCAGCCTGGTTCTGAACGGTCGCAGCAAAGAGCTTCGCGTGGCGGAAGAGACGCGCGAGCGCGTGCTGGCAATTGCAAAAGAGCACCACTATCAGCCCAGCATTCACGCCCGGTCGCTGCGCGATAACCGCAGCCACACCATTGGTCTGGTGGTCCCGGAGATCACCAACTACGGTTTTGCCGTCTTTTCGCACGAGCTGGAAACGCTGTGCCGCGAGGCGGGCGTGCAGCTGCTGATCTCCTGCAGCGATGAAAACCCGGGGCAGGAGACGGTGGTGGTGAACAACATGGTAGCGCGTCAGGTGGACGGGCTGATTGTGGCCTCCAGCATGCTCAACGACGCGGACTACCATAAGCTGAGCGAGCAGCTGCCGGTGGTCCTGTTTGACCGCCACATCAACGACAGCGCGCTGCCGCTGGTGATCACCGATTCCATCACCCCGACGACCGAACTGGTGGCGGACATTGCGCGCCAGCATCCTGATGAGTTCTACTTTCTCGGCGGCCAGCCCCGTTTATCCCCGACGCGCGATCGTCTTGAAGGCTTTAAGCAAGGGCTGCGTGAGGCCGGTGTGGCGCTGCGCCCCGAGTGGATCATTCACGGCAACTATCACCCGAGCTCCGGATACGAGATGTTTGCTGAACTCTGCGCCCGCCTGGGGCGTCCGCCGAAAGCGCTCTTCGCCGCCGCCTGCGGGCTGCTGGAAGGGGTGCTGCGCTATATGGGCCAGCATAACCTGCTGCAAAGCGATATCAGGTTAGCCAGTTTTGACGATCACTATCTCTACGATTCGCTGACGATCCCGGTGGATACCATCCGCCAGGATAACCGCCAGCTGGCATGGCACTGCTTTGATTTGATTAGCAAACTGATCGAGGGCGAGACCCCGGAACTGTTGCAACGCAAGCTGGCGGCCACCCTGCAGCGGCGCTATAAGTGAGCAATATAGCCCGGACCGATACATCAATAACTTTAATTAATTTAAGTTTTGGAATGGCCGATAACCATAAGGAATAATTCTCCTTGAGGTATTGGTGTATGTCGTTGAAAAAGTCGTCCCTGATAGTCCTGTTCTCGCTGCTTTTCTTCTTTGTTGTCAGCACCGTCACCAGCGTTGGCATCATCATTAAAAGTAATGATTCCCTGGATAACGTCAACAAAGAGATCCAGGTTGTGCTGTCCATTATTGACCCCATCAACCACAGCCGTACGCTGCGCGTGCGGGTGATGGAGTATGTGAAGATGGTGGAAGCGGGCAACGCGGCGGACGGCGCTGCAAAGCTTACCGCCGTGAAAGAGGCGCTGACCAAAGCGGACCATGCCTTTGCGGCCTTTATGGCGTCGCCGCGCCTGAGCGATGAAGCGTCGCTGGTGACTGCCTATCAGGACGCCTGGCAGAACTACCGCAACCAGGGGCTGGCGCCGCTGATCGATGCCGCCGAGGCGCACGATGTCGCCAAATTTAACGCGCTCATCCCGGAAGTCTCCCGCCTCGACCGCCAGTACGAGATCGTTCTCGACCAGGTCCTTTCCGTCCACCAGAAATACGCCAAAAGCCTGAACGAAGATGCGAGCAGTAGCTTCGTCTCTGGCCTGGCGATCGTTGCTGCTATCGCCAGCCTGTTTGTGGTGGTGATTATCGCCGTTAGCCTGCTGATGAAGCGCTTTGTCTTTGCGCCGATCAACCTGGCGCGCGAGCACTGCAGCCAGATTGCGGCAGGCAAGCTGGACATTCCGGTGCCGGTGAAGGGGAGTACAGGCAACGAAATCGACCATCTGATGGGCTCGATGGAGCAGATGCGTCAGGCGCTGCTGGCGACCATCGCCCAGGTGCGCGATGCGAGTCATACCGTGACGCACGCCGCCCAGGAGATTGCCTCCGGGAATATCGACCTGGCGTCACGCACCGAGCAGCAGGCTTCGGCGTTAACCCAGACGGCGGCCAGCATGGAAGAGCTGAGCGCGACGGTGGCGAACAATACCGATAATGTGTATCAGGCCGGGAAATTGGTGCAGGACGCGGTGAAAAATGCCCACACCGGTGAAGCGGTAACCCGTGAAGTCATCGACACGATGAATACCATCGCGGCGAACTCGAAGCGCATCGAAGACATCACCAGCGTGATTAACAGCATCGCCTTCCAGACCAACATTCTGGCGCTGAACGCGGCGGTTGAAGCGGCGCGCGCCGGTACCCAGGGACGCGGCTTTGCGGTCGTGGCCAGCGAAGTACGCACCCTGGCGCAGAAAAGCGCGGTGGCGGCGAAAGATATCGAAAGCCTGATCGCGCAGTCGGTCTCCAGCGTGAAAAACGGTGCGGAGCTGGTGAGCCGCTCGGGCGAGGTGATTGACGCGATCATT
This sequence comes from Enterobacter cloacae complex sp. 2024EL-00227, assembly GCF_043945315.1. NCBI lineage: Bacteria > Pseudomonadati > Pseudomonadota > Gammaproteobacteria > Enterobacterales > Enterobacteriaceae > Enterobacter > Enterobacter cloacae complex sp. 2024EL-00227. Next base: position 43,469 of record NZ_JBIMQP010000003.1, on the reverse strand, counting down.
TCGTCGGTGAACAAAGTGAATACGCTGATGGAGCAGATCTCCGTCGCCTCCGAAGAGCAGAGCCGCGGGATCGGCCAGGTCGGGCAGGCGGTGACCGAGATGGATGGCGTCACCCAGCAGAACGCCGCGCTGGTGCAGCAGTCTGCCGCGGCAGCGGCCTCGCTGGAAGAGCAGGCGCAGCAGCTTTCACGGAGTATTTCGAGTTTTAGGTTGCCGGTGCAGGCTTGATTAATGGTGTAAGGCTCCTAAGGAGCCTTTTTTGATTGGGGTAATGGCTCAACAGAAAATCATCACTGAGCGATGGGAGCTAAACGCCTGGCTCGTGGACCAAGGGTGAAATGTGGCGATAAAATTCAGGTTTATCACTAAAGAAGAGGGGCATTTTTTCTTCTAGATTAGGTGGCATGTTCCAGCCGTGGATGGGTTCTCCTGGAGGTTGAGAAATGACAATAGTCACTGGTCTATCAGTCTCGTTTCCTTTTAGAGCCATGTCAGGCAAATTTGAGGATATAATCGCATACTGTACATAAAAACAGCCATATCTTATGATACACTCGTTGAAAGTTATCTATGGCAGAATCAGGAATGTATTTTAATGAGTATAATCAATAAATTAAAGGTCATCGATTTGTTTTGTGGTGCTGGCGGGTTGTCCTGCGGCTTCATGAAAGATACAAATGGCGCTCATTTCGAAAGCATTCTTGCACTTGATAATGATAAAGCTGCGATAAAGACCTATAACGCGAACTTTGGTAATCATGGAATTGTTGCGAACATCGACGAGTGGATCGCTAACAATCCGATACCCAAGGCCGACATTGTCATAGGTGGGCCGCCATGCCAAGGTTTCAGCTTGTTGAATAAAAACCGCGAAGGTGACCATCGCCGTGCACTTTGGGAGCCTTATATGGATATCATTGAACGATCATCAGCTTCAGTTTTTGTCATGGAAAACGTTCCTGGATTACTGTCGAGTGATGAGTTTGTAGATATCTCTGCTCGAGCAGAGAGCATGGGATTTGTACTGCTGAATCCTTGCGTGCTTAATACCGCTGATTATGGCGTTCCTCAGACCCGTAAGCGTGCTATTGCAATTGGGATAAAGAAACAACGTTTTAATCTCAATCTTATTCCTAGTTTTCCACCTTCACCGTCTCATCAAAATCCGGAAAAACCGGGTGTACTCCCTGCCTGGTTAACGGTAAAAGATTTCATCGATGATCTCCCTAAGCCAGTAGGTACAGAAATCCGAGATGTTAAACCTCCATTAGATCTTCATTTTGGTAGAAATCCGACGGCACTTTCGCAAGAGCGCTATCGTGCCGTTCCGCTAGGAGGTAACAGATTTGACTTACAAAAAAACAGGCCTGATATTACCCCCGCATGTTGGATAAAGAAAACATCTGGCGGCACAGACCTATTTGGTCGGCTGTGGTGGGAACGTCCATCTGTAACCATTCGAACTGAATTTTTTAAGCCGGAGAAAGGACGCTATCTTCACCCAGAGGAACACCGTCCAATCACGCATCGTGAAGCTGCGCGATTAATGAGTTTTCCGGATAATTTTGTTTTTAAGGGAACGAAAACAGAAATTGCTCGTCAGATTGGTAATGCTGTTCCACCTGTTTTTGCCCAAAAAATCGCTTCATATGTTATCAAGTTAATGGAATGCAGAATTAAAGATGGCGAGAAGATCGAAGAAGAGCGAACCGGAAACGCTGCGTAAACAGCTCTTAGCACTAATTACTGATTTCGAGCATAAGTTGCTAGAGGAATCTTTAAGGGAACAGGTACTTACCCTTGTTCCCGCGAACCATTTGTTACGCGATTTAGGCAGTTCTCTGTTGAATGAAGAAAATTGCAATTCAGCACGAGATCGCATCTTAGCATACTTACTGAAATACCCCCGAGCCATCATTCACGGCGATGAGTTAATGGTTGTCGCAGGTATAAGTGAATATGCTCGCAGAATCCGTGAATTGCGTGTTCAGTTCGGCTGGTCAGTTTTAAGTGGAACGACACTTAAAGAGATGATTGAACAGCAAGAAATCACCCTTGAAGAGCTCAAAATTACATCTACAAATTGCCTCAAAACAGACGTTTATGCTTTGGTAGCAACGGGGCAGGATAGAGAGGCTGCACTACGTTGGAATGAAGCAAATGTACTTCGCCGCAGCAAAATCTCAACGAAAGACAAAATCCTTTCCTATCTTCGAAAAAATGTAGGCCGCCCTGTTACCGGTGAAGAGCTGCGTTATCTTGCAAACGATAGTAAGGAATGGGCTCGCCGAACCCGTGAATTAAGAACAGAAGATGGATGGCCTATTGCTACTAAAAACTCTGGTCGTCCAGAGCTAGAGGTAGGAGCTTATTTACTTGAAGAGGACCGGCAGGCGGAAGTTCATGATCGTAAAATTCCTGATCCCGTTCGTGTAAGTGTTCTTGAGAGAGATAACCACTCATGTAGAAACTGTCATTGGTCGCACAGTAAAAAAACGGCTAATGATCCCAGAACATTTCTTGAGTTGCATCATATAGAACACCATGCCCATGGTGGTGAAAACACGCTTGCTAACCTTATAACACTCTGTAACGTTTGTCACGACGAAGTCCACAGGAAAAAGATTCCAAAGGAAGACTTAGTTAAGTTGCTACAATAATCTCTAAAAAGGCCGTTTGCACGGCCTTTTCCCTTCGACAATAAAGATGTAGGCGCTACAGTAGTAACTGTTTCTTATCGTTACCTCTGATGTAATTAGAATTCGGGAATACAATGACATTCCTAATGCATTTAGAGTGTGCAGATGTGGACAACATGTGGAGTAGTGTGAGATAAATCCTTGTATTTCATTGTGTTGAATTTTCTGTGGGCGCCTTGTATGTCTTATTAGTGTATCAAATAGCCATTTCTGTATAATTTATAATGTCCTTCCAAAGGAAGCAAAAAAGTATCATTAATTATCACTAGGGAAAATTATGTTAATTATTTTTAGTGGGCTAACCGGCAGCGGTAAAAGCACCGTTGCAAAAATAGTTTCCCAAAGGCTGGGAGCGGTCTACCTGCGGATTGATACCGTTGAGCAGGCCATTAGCTCAGTTTCTGAACCCGGTCAGAAAACGGGTCCGGAGGGCTATTTTGCCCTCTATGGTTTAGCAAGTGAGAATCTTAAGCTGGGCTCCACCGTTGTGACCGATTCCGTTAATGATATTAACCTTGTGCGAGATGCTTTCCGCAATATTGCTCTGTCGTTGAATGTCCCTTTCCTGGAAGTTGAAATTGTCTGCTCAGACGAAAAAGAACATCGTTATCGCGTAGAGAACAGAATATCTGATATCCCGGGACTCACGCCTCCTGACTGGGAAAGGGTAAAAAACCGTGAGTATGAACCCTGGGAGAGAGAACATCTCATATTGGATACCGCTGCGTTATCAGCGGCAGAGTGTGCAGATAAAATCCTGGAAATAGGGCATAAGATTGCGCTAAACCGATCTTAAACGATGGACAAGCGCCTGCAATGGCTTAGCTACTTTGAGGATTCGCCTGAATTCAGCATAATTGGCTTCAGGAAATAAAAAGCTTCGTTTTTATCGACAACGTAAACCGCAGCGTAATCAGAAATCGAAACCGCGCATTGGAAGAATTAATTCTCAACATGAACATAGGGGCAACATCGAAAATGGGAAAGCGCAAGAGTGCTCTGGTTTATGTCCTGCCCGTAATTATATTTTTGCTTATTATCCCTGAGATCATTCTGCGTGTTTGCACGTCCGAGCAACTTGGCCGTCTCAGCGACTTCACCAGTTTAGGTGGCTTGTTAAATCCACTCTTATCCTTGCTCATCTTCCTGGCACTGTTGTCAATCATACTGGCCGTCATTGCTATTGCATTGGTTAAGCGAATTCTTCGTACGAGATGATTTGCTTTCGAGCGACTCATAGCACCCGCCAGCCGTTACCGCTATGAGTCCAAAACCGTCAGCACAAAAATTTTCATTCACCCCAGCAATATTTCACTCCCTCATCCGTCTACCTCATCACACGCCATAATCAGTTACTGCAAACGAGGTAAACACCATGAGAGATTTTGAACTGCACGGCAGTGGTCACGGGCGCGGATTTGGTCGCCACCGTATGGGCAAAGGTTTAATCATCGGCGCGGTGATTTTCATCGTGCTCGGCCTGCTGGTGATGTCCCTGTGGAACGCCTTACTCCCGGCCATCCTCGGCGTGAAGGCCATCGGATTCTGGCAGGCGCTGGGCATTCTGGTGCTGAGCCGCATTCTGTTTGGCGGCTTAGGTTTCCGCCCCGGAATGTTTGGCGCGCACCGCCGGATGCACGAGCGCTGGATGAACATGACGCCCGAGCAGCGTGAGGCGTTTATTCAGCAGCGCCGCGAAGGGTTTGGTCGCCACGGTCGCGGCCACTGCGGCTGGCACGGCCATCGTGACGATAAGCGCGATGAAGCCACGCCAAAAGCGCCGGACGCGGAGTGAGCGAGATGAAAGCCGGGGAGGCGGGCGGATCCATGCTGATGTCGGCGCTCAATGCCTGCCGCGCCCGGTTGAAAGCCTTCATTCGCGGACGGACGTCCGTGCGCGATGATGCCGACGACATTTTGCAGGAAGTGACGTATCAGCTGATGAAAGTGGAACAGCCGGTCGAAAACGTCGCCGCCTGGCTGTTTCGCGCGGCGCGTAACGAAATGACCGACCGGGCCCGAAAAAAGCGCGAGGTGTCGCTCTCCGGCTATTTTACGGGCGAAGATGACGACGGTTATCCGGAAGACGAGCTGGCCGAAACCCTGTTCGGCGTACCGCACACGCCGGAGGAGGAGTACCTCAAGACGCTGCTGTGGGAAGAGCTGGGCCAGGCGCTGTCTGAACTTCCTCCGCCGCAGCGGGAGGCGTTTGAAAAGACCGAGCTCCACGGCTACAGCATTAAAATGCTGGCAGAGGAGACCGGCGCCAGCGAACAGGCGCTGTTATCCCGCAAGCACAAGGCGGTGCTGTTTCTCCGCACGCGGCTGCGGGACGTCTATGACGCGCTGACGGGCGAATAGCGGCGACAGACAAAACCTTACACTTCCGGCACTTGTAGATTCATCACTATCGTTTATGATCGGGGCGTCTTGTCACTCTGGAATCTTATGCGCAACCGTCAGCTCCTCGGAAAATGGCTTTTGATTATCACCTGTCTCGCGATGGCGCTTTGCCTCGTGCAGCGTGCGGTGATGCTCAACCATTTTTTACAGGGACTGGATCCGCAGATTTCTCTGAGTGCTGATGCCCCAACGCAAACCAGCACCGAGCAGTCCGGGCCATCGCCCTGTCAGCTAGGCGCTCACTCGCTTCTCTGCGCCCAGCCGCTGTTCTTCGACGGTGCGTTACCGGCCATTATTATCTTCTTCGCGCTGCTGCAGCTGTTGACGCAAGGGCGGGCACTGGCTCCGGCGGAACAGCCCGTTCAGGCACCACCTCCCCGAATACACCTTAAAAACTGCGTTTTCCGTGAATGAAAAACATCGTCACCACACGATAATTTTTCACTGTTCACGGAGTACAACATGGTTAACCTCTTCAGGGGATTCGTCTTCCTGTGGCTGTCCTGCATCGGCATTGTCCATGCGGCGGACACCGGCTGGCTGGTCTCCCCACAAAACGATCACGCCCGCATCCGCTTTCAGGCGGAGAGGGAACAAACGCACGTTAAAGGCCTGCTCACCGTTGAGCTAAAGCCCGGCTGGAAAACCTACTGGCGATCGCCGGGCGAGGGCGGCGTGGCCCCGAAAATCAGCTGGCCGGACGGCGTAACGGACAGCTGGTCCTGGCCGGTACCGTCGCGTTTCGATATCTCCGGCATGACGACGCAGGGCTATCACGATAAGGTCACTATCCCGATCGTTCTCGACGGGGTGAAGGGCGACACGCTCGACGGGACGCTCACGCTCTCCACGTGCAGCAACGTGTGTCTGCTGACGGACTACCCGCTGCATCTCGATTTTACCCAGCCGGTGGATCAGGATTTCCGCAGCGCCTTCGAACAGGCGATGCGCGCCGTGCCGGACTCATCAGGTGTGTCGTCGGATCTTTCCGCCTGGCTTTCTGACGGTAACCTGGTTGTGACGGGGACGACGGACGGAAAATGGGATAATCCGGGTATCTACTTTGACCCGCTGGAGGGCGATATTCTGCCCGGCGAGCCGGTCATTAAACACGACGGCACTGCGCTTCGGGTGACGGTGCCCGTGACCGACGAATGGGGCGATAAGCCCGCCTCGCTGGCAGGTAAAAGGCTGTCGTTTGTGCTGACCAACGGCGATCGGGCGCAGCAAACCACCATGACCGTTGGGCCAACGCCCGAAGAGACCTCCGCACCGGACGGGACGGGAAAAATGGTGCTCTTTGCGCTATTAGGCGGGCTGATCCTCAACCTGATGCCCTGCGTGCTGCCGGTAATGGGCATGAAGCTTAACAGCATCCTGCAGGCGGGATCGGACAGGCGTGCCATCCGGCTGCGCTTCCTGGCCACCAGCGCCGGGATCCTCACCTCCTTTATGCTGCTGGCCGGGATGGTCACCGCGCTGAAGCTGGCCGGAGCGTCGCTGGGGTGGGGCATTCAGTTCCAGAACCCGTGGTTTATCGGCCTGATGGTTGCCGTGACCTTCCTGTTTGCGCTGAACCTGTTTGGGGCGTTTGAAATGCTGCTGCCTTCTGCCGCCGCCGGACGGCTGGCGACGGCTGGGGGATCGGGGATTGGCGGCAGCTTCTGCGAAGGGATGTTCGCCACGCTGCTGGCAACGCCGTGCTCCGCGCCGTTCCTCGGTACGGCGGTCGCCTTTGCCCTTGGCGCGCCGCTGCACGCCCTGTGGCTTATCTTCCTGATGCTCGGCGTGGGCATGAGCCTGCCGTGGCTGTTTGTCGCCATGGTGCCGAAAGCGGCCATGCTGCTGCCGAAACCCGGCCGCTGGATGAACACGCTCAGGGTCATCCTCGGCATGATGATGCTGGCCTCCAGCCTCTGGCTGGCGACGCTGTTGAGCGTGCATCTGGGCGAGGCGGTCAGCCAGATCGTGATTCTGGGGCTGACTGCCGTCGCGCTGGTGCTGTTTGCGCTAAAGGGGCAAAAATCTTCGCCGCTTTTCTGGGTGGTGGTCATCGCGCTGTCGGCGTTCGGCGGGTATCAGGTGCGCGGTCTGCTTAACGCGCCGCCTGACGCTCCGGCACAAAGCGTTGCGCAGACTATCCCGTGGCAGCCGCTCAGTGAAGAGGCTATCGAGAACGCGCTGGCGCAGGGGAAACGGGTGTTTGTGGATATCTCCGCGGACTGGTGCGTGACGTGCAAAGTTAACGAGCACCGCGTACTCAGTCAGCCGGACGTGATTGCCGCGCTGCGCCAGCCGGACGTGGTGGCCCTGCGCGGGGACTGGAGCCAGCCGTCCGCGTTTATCGCGGATTTTCTGGCGAAGCGAAACCGCTACGCCATTCCGTTTAACGCGGTGTATGGCCCCGGCCTGCCTGATGGCGAGATCCTCTCGCCGCTGCTGGACAAGCGCACCCTGGTCACCACCCTGAACAACGCAAAAGGCTAACTGTGTCATGAAAAAATTCCTTATTACGCTTCTGCTCCTGCTGGCCCCGCTTCAGGTATTTGCCGCGCAGCCGCTGACGCCGGACCAGGAGCAGCGCGCGCAGAAGATAATCGCTGATTTCCTGTTTAACGATCCAAACTCCCCGCGCATCGGCGCGAAAAACCCAAAGCTCACCCTGGTGGTGTTTACCGACTACAACTGCCCGTACTGTAAAAAATTCGATCCGTACCTGGAGAAGATTGTCGAAAAACACCCGGACGTGGCGGTGGTCTTTAAGTTTTTACCTTTCCGCTCGGAAAGTTCGCTGACCGCCGCACGAGACGCGTTAACCGTCTGGCGTGCGCATCCTGAGCAGTTTATGAAGCTGAACCACACCCTGATGGCGAAAAAGGGGTACCACGATGACACCAGCATTCAGGAGGCGCAAAAGCGGGCGGGCGTGAGCGTGACGACGCCGGACGAGGAGAGTTTTCTGACGATCAGGCGCAGCCTCATTGTGGCGGAAAAAATGGGGATCCAGGGCACGCCCGCCACGCTTATCGGCGAGGGGCTGCTTCCCGGCTGGGTGCCGTTCGAACAATTCGACGAAATGGTCAGTGAAGCACTGAAAAACCGCTAATCTGAAGGGGGCCAAATGCCCCCGATAAACCGGAGAGGGAAATGAGAAAATTACTGTTACTTTCGGCGCTGGCGACGTCAGGGCTGGTACAGGCGGCTGAAGCCATACCGGATGTGGTGAAGCAGTTCAGCGAGCAGCAGAACATCAACATCATCAAGAAGCTGGATGCGCCCGGCGGGGCGCCAGCCTGGCTGGGGCAGTATCAGGATATGGGCGTGACGCTCTTTTTAACCCCGGACGGCAAACACGTCATTTCGGGCTATCTGTACGATGATAAAGGAAAAAACCTCAGCGAAGGCTACTTCCAGAAAGAGATCTACGCCCCGATGGGACGCGAGATGTGGAAAACCCTCAACGCGGCGCATCCCCTGAAGGAAGGGGCGGATAGCGCCCCGCGTAAGGTCTTTGTCTTTGCCGATCCGTTCTGTCCGTACTGCAAGCAGTTCTGGTCCGAGGCGCAGCCGTGGGTCAAGGCCGGTAAGGTGCAGCTCAATACGCTGCTGGTGGCGTTCCTCAACCCTAACAGCGGACGCAACGCCGCCGCCATTCTGAATGCGAAAGATCCGGTTTCGGCCTGGCGCGAATACGAGCTTTCCGGCGGCAAAAAACTGCCCAAGCCTGAAGGCGAGGCTTCCCGCGAAACGGTTGCGATCCTACAGAAACATCAGGCGCTGATGGACAGCCTGGGCGCTAACGCCACGCCGGCCATTTACTATCTGAATGCGGAAAACGAGCTGCAGCAGGTGGTGGGGATGCCGGATGCGCAGCAGCTCGAGACGATGTTCGGGCCGAAGCCGTAAAAAACAGGCAGAAACGGGCGTTTCTGCCTGATCGTGACTTAGCTACCCCAGCGTCCACGGAGATAGTTTACCGCCTGCTGCGTCTGCGGCTGGTTCAGGTAATCTTCACGGAACAGGATGGTGCCGTTGACGTTGGGCAGCGAATCGTTGAGATCGAGCTGCTTTTTCAGCTCCGGCACCCCGCCCTGAACCGTCCAGTCCGGCTCTTTTTTCGACGGCTCGCCAACCTTGTAGAACGCAATGCCGATATACAGGCGAGTGTGGGTCGGCTTCACCACGTCGGCCCACCATCTGGTCAGCACGTCGTAGCGCGCGGCATCCCGCGAGAAGGGCCAGTAAATCTGCGGCGCGATGTAGTCCAGCAGGCCCTGCTGCACCCACTGACGCGTGTCGGCGTAGGATTCATCATAGGCCGCGGCGCCGCGGGTGTCGGAGCCTGCCGGGTCAAAGGAGCGGTTGCGCCACACGCCCGCCGGGCTGACGCCAAACTCCACGTTGGGTTTTGTCTGCTTGATCGCGCGGGAGACCTGGACAATCAGCTGCTGCGTGTTGTGTCTTCGCCAGTCGGCTTTTGAGGCAAACCCCTGGCCGAACTGCCGCCAGCTCTGCGCGTCATTGAGCGCGGATCCCGGCGATTCGGCATAGAAGTAATCATCAAACTGCACGCCGTCTACCGGGTAGTTCGCCACCACTTCGGTGACCACTTTGGTTATCCAGTCGCGCACCTCCGGAATGCCCGGGTCGAGCACAAAGCGGTCACCCGAGATGCGGACCCATTCCGGATGCTGGACATAAACGCTGGACGGCGTCTGGTATGACGTCCGGTTCAGGGCGGCGATGGTGGACGGTTTGGTGTTGGTCGATACGCGATAGGGGTTAAACCAGGCATGGACCTTCATGCCGCGCTTGTGCGCTTCATCAAGCATAAACTGCAGCGGATCGTACCCCGGATACTCACCGATGTTGCCGGTCAGCATATCTGACCACGGTAGAATCTTTGATGACCAGAGGGCCGTGCTGTCCGGCTTCACCTGGAAAAATACCGTGTTGATGCCGAGCTGCTTAAGGTTGTCGAGCTTTGCGATCAGCGCCTGCTTTTGCATCGCGATGCGCTGGTCCGCGCTGCGGCCATTCACCGAGGCCACCGGCGGCCAGTCGAGACGCGAGACGGTCGCCAGCCAGATGCCGCGCATCGGGGCGTTTGCCTGCGGCGTCGGTTTGCTGACGGTGGGAAGAGGGGTAACCAGTGATTTGGGTGGTTTTGAGGAGCAGCTTACAAGTAAAAGCGCGCAGGCAGCCAGCGCACCAATCCGTTTTACGTGTCGCGTCATTTGCGTATTAGCTCTTGATAATCCGACTGTTAGCCCAGGGATTAAAGGCGGGCGCCGCCTGCTCTGTATTTCCCTCATCGCTGAGAGAGTCCAGATACAGGGCTTCAACCTCCGCGCGCGCCCACGGGGTGCGGCGCAGAAATTTCAGGCTCGATTTAACGCTGGGGTCTTTTCTGAAACAGTTAATTTTGATGCGGTCACCCAACTCGCTCCAGCCATATTTCGCCACCAGGGCGTTGACCATCATCTCCAGCGTTACGCCATGCAAAGGATCTTTGGAAATATGTGCAGTCATAGGCGTCCGGATGTCTCGATTTTCAGGGGATTGGGGTAAACGCTGAAAGGGTACAAGAAAGCAGGGGAAGCGGCAATTTTCCTTTTCCCCTCGCTTACTTTATGACGGACTCCGTGCGCTGATTTTCGCCGACAATTTTTCCCGCGCTGTTTTCAATCGTAAACCGAATCGACACGTCGTCCTGGCCCACGGGCGTGGCCGTGACCGCTTTTACCATCGTTCCCGAGTCTGCTGCGATCGTCATCGTCGTCGTGCCATTTGCCAGCACCTTATCGCGCTGGGTGATGCGCCAGCTAAGACGGCATTCGCGGCACGGTTTCCAGGTGTCGTTGATGGCCCACAGACGCACGGTCGCCGCCGCCCCGGATTGCCACTGCGCCGTGACGGGTTCAATGGACGGCAAAACAGGCTGGTAGGCGCGTTTTAAGGCGTAAAACCCGGCTTTAGGCTTACGCAGGTAGTCCACCACGCCCCAGTTGATGGAGGGCCAGGTTTCTACAAACATGAAGTGGAACAGGGCCGTCACCGGCTGGTAGCGCTGTCGACGGTAGCTCTCTGCCGCCGTGGCCACCAGCTGCGACTGGTACGCCTGAGTATTGCGGATCATCGCCTGAATGTTGTCCCCACGCGAAATACCGGCAAACTTAAAGGTCTGGAAGGGCTGAAAATTATGGTATTTCCAGACGGTCCAGCCGGGATCGTCAGCGGCGGTCGTTTTGGGCCAGAGCGACGCCGCCGGGATGATGGTTTTTAGCGTCGACAAGCGGGGAAGTGCCTGCGCGCCGAACTCGGTGATGATCCCCGTTTTGGCCGGAGCAAGCAGGTCGCGTACGGTACCAAAGTACCAGCCCGCCCAGTAATGCTCCTCAACGGCGGAAAAGCGGTGCACGATGCGCGAGGTATCTTCGGCAAGCGTATCCGCTACCTGCTGCGTGAGCGCGCGATTCAGATCTTTATTCCAGTCCGGGAAGCGTTTTTCCATCCACGGCGAATTCCACGGCGGTTCGTTATGCCCGCCCCAGACGATGATGGCGGGGGAATTGCCAAACTGTTCGATCATCTCCCGCGTCTGTCGAACCGCATTTTCCGTGAAAGCCGCACTGTTGTTGTAGCCCCACTGCAGCGGAACATCCTGCCAGATCATCATGCCCATCTCATCGGCCACGTCATACAACGCACGTCCGGCAACGTGTCCGTGCACGCGTATGGCGTTGGCGTTCATGGCTTCCACCAGACGAAGATCGCGACGGTATTTTTCTCGCGTCATGGTGCTGAGCCAGGGGGATCCGATGTAATTACTGCCCTTAATGAAAAGGCGTTTGTCGTTAATGAGCCAGCCCTTATTGTCGGGCTGTTCGACGATCTTGCGCAGCCCTGTTCGGGTGACCGCCGTGTCCATCAGGCCGTTCTCATCCCGCAATGCCACGCGAATGGTATACAGGTGGGGTTTCCCCGTGCCGACGGGCCACCACAGTTTTGCCTTCGGCATGGGCAGCGTCACCTGCACGGAATGGGCGCCGCTTTCGAGGGTAACCGGAAAGTCAGCCTGATAGCGCCTGCCGCTGAAGTTGGCGGGCGTGGCGGTGAGCCGCACGGTCGCCGGGCCCTGACCGAGCGCGCGATAGCGAATATCTGCTTTCAGCGCGGGGTGCATCAGACCCTGTGACCAGTCTGGTCGCAGGATGGTCTCATCAAGGGTGGCGCCCCGGCTAAGATGCAGCCTCACCGGTGCCCAGATGCCGCCCGAGTTGGCGTCCTGTCCTTGCGCCGACCAGGCCCCGCCGGGACGGGTGTCATGCTGGTTAAGGATCCCCTTCATGACCGTTTTATGCAGCGGCCAGACCTTAGTGGGATCTTCGTAAGGGCTGTCCACCCTGACCACGAGCTGGTTGTGACGTTGTAACGCTTGACTGGCATCCAGCGAAAAGCGCTGAAAATAGCCCTCATGCTGGCCCAGCGGCTGGCCGTTCAGGGTGACCTCGGCCAGGTAATCGACGCCGTCAAACACCAGGGTGCTCATTACGTCGGGCGGCTGCACGGGCAGGGAAAACGCGTGCTTGTACCACAGCGCGCCCTGGTGATCGTACCCGGCGCTGTACCAGTTGGCGGGGACCTGAAGCGGGCGCCAGCCTGATGCGGCAGGATGTGCGGTGTCATTGGCATCCTGAACCTGCCATTCTCCGGCCAGAGACCAGCTGACCGGCGCAGCGTTCGCCACCGTATGGGTGGTCAACAGGGCAACGAGCAGCGCGCAGTAGCGAGTCTTCATGCGTTTACCCCGCGCGCGTTGAGCCACGCTATCAGGCGCAGCGATTCCTTTTGAAGCTGCTGGTTTAGCGCCGCAAGCTGTTGCCCTTCCAGCGTGTGCACCTCGCTCTCCAGCGCCTGCAGCTGACGGGCGAGTCGCCCGAAATCCAGCGTGACGGCTTCTCCTCGCAGCTTGTGGGCGGCGCGGCGCAGCGCTTCACGATCGTCGCTGTCGATAGCCAGGGTGATGGCCTTCATGGCCTCCTCCAGCCCTTCGCCAAACAGGGCCAGCAGCTCCTGGACCAGAGCAGGGTCGTCAGCGCACTGCTTCAGCAGGCGTGCTTCATCCGGGAAGGCGGAAGGGTCATCGTGGCGCGGGAGCACGCGAGCAATCTCCTCAGCGAGACGCTCCTGGCTGATGGGTTTGGCAATGTAGCCGTCGAACCCCATCTGAAGACAGCGCTCTTTATCCCCCTGCATGGCGTGTGCCGTCATGGCGACGGTGGGCTGCGCCGGTCCGGGCCGGGCGCGTTCTTCTTCACGCAGCAGGCGAATGGCGGTTTCACCGTCCATCTCTGGCATCTGAAGATCGATCAGCAAAACGTCCCACACGCCCGCCCGCCAGCGTTCCAGCAGTGCGACGCCATTATCGACGATCTGACAGGTGTGCCCGAGCCGCTCAAGCAGGCGCGCGGCGACCTTCTGGTTGACCAGATTATCTTCCGCAAGCAGGACCCTGAGCCCGGCCGTGTCCGGCGCGACGGTGGGCGCGGGCGCGCTTTCACTCACCGTCTTTGGTGCACGTTCAAACGCCGCGGCAATCGCCTGATGCAATTCATTCTGGGCGATAGGTTTGTGCAGGTAGTTCTGGATACCGATCCGCTTCAGCATATTGATATCAAAATGTCGGCTCATGGAGCTCAGCATGATGATATGGCTTTCAGCAACCTGCGGCAGCACCGAAAGTTCGAGAGCCAGCGACACGCCGTCCATATCCGGCATCTGCGCGTCCAGCAGGATCAGGGGCCATGCCGTTCCGGTTTTAACCCGGTTGATGGCCTCGCTGGCGTTATTAACGCAGGTGGGTTTCAGCCCCATCTGGCTAAGCATGGCGGCCAATAGCCGCAGGTTGGTCGCGTTATCATCAACCACCAGCACGGGTTCCCCGTTAAAGCGATGGCTATGCCGGCGTTCCTCCGGGCCAGGCGCCTGGGCCGCAAGCGGTAGCACGAAGGAAAATTCGCTGCCTTTCCCCGGCTCGCTGGAGACCGTTAATTCGCCGCCCATCGCCGCGACCAGTCGCGCAGAGATGGTTAGCCCGAGCCCCGTACCGCCATAGCGTCGGGTGGTTGAGTTATCCGCCTGGCTGAAGGCTTCAAAAATGGCTTTCTGCTTATCTGCCGGTATGCCAATGCCGCTGTCGCACACCCGGAAACGCCATCGATCCGCGCTATCCGCGCGCTCAACAATCAGGATAACTTCCCCCTGGTGGGTAAATTTCAGCGCGTTACCCAGCAGATTGGTCAGGATCTGGCGCAGCCGCGCGCCGTCGACCAGCAGCACGTCGGGAACGTCGGGCGCAATATCGACCAGCAGCTCAATGCCTTTTTCGCTCGCCCCCGGCATGTGGGGGCGAATAAGCGACTGAATGAAGGGGCGGACCGGGACGGGCTCCGCCTCCAGCTCCACTTTGCCGGCTTCAATCCGGGAAAAGTCGAGAATGTCGTTGATGATATGCAGCAAAGACTGGGCAGAACTCATCACCAGCGTCAGGTAATCGCGCTGATCGGCACTGAGAGAGGTATCGAGGCACAGCTGGGTCATGCCAATAATGCCGTTCATGGGGGTGCGAATTTCATGGCTCATATTCGCCAGGAACGCGCTTTTTGCCTCATTGGCTTTTTGTGCCTCAATGGCCGAGGCGAACGCCTGAATTTCAGCCTCCTTGCGGCGCGTAATATCCTGCAGCGTGCCAATCACGCGCTCGGCGTTTCCCTCAATGGAGAGCGTGACCACCTGGCCGGAGAGCAGCATCCAGCGCAGACCTTCGGTAGGGTGATGCACGCGAATTTCACATTCAAAGACCGGACGATGATCCTGCTTCGACGCGTGCAGCGCCTTGCGCAGCGCAGCGCGATCGTTCTCGTGGACCTGATTGAGCAGAAAACGCACCGGATATCGCCACTGGGTGCGCGACTGGCCCAGCATGGCAAGCAGGGTATCGTTGACCTGGAGCGTGTCGCCAGACACCTGCCAGTCCCAGATTCCGATATGGATGGATTCTGCCGTCAGCAGAAAATCGTCATGCAGCTGATGACGCGCCCGCTGCGCTTCATCCAGCTCCGTGACATCGCTGTGCAGGCTGACAATGCCGCCGTCCGCAAGGCGCTGGTGCTGGACGAAGATCCGCCGCTGGCCTGCCTGCCGCACTTCGCAGTGTTTATCCTGCCGACAGTTGCGCACGATCGACTCGCGCAGCGTCTGGCGAAGGCCAGGGTCGACGTTGTAAACGGCGTCGATAAAGCGTTCCGCCAGCGACGCCAGCGTTGTGCCCACCTTCAGCCACGGGGTGATGACCGGATAAAAAAGGGCCACGTTGTGATTCCAGGCCTGCAGGCGTTCCTCGCGGTCATAAATCATGACGGCGGCCGGCAGCGCGTTAAGATCGTACGTGAATGCGCTCATCGTGATCCTCCTACGCGCGGTAGTGCAGTTCTGCCTGTCGGCGCAGGTATTCCAGCCCGGGCGCGATCGCCATGGCCCAGGCCGTCAGGATCTCATCGTCACACTGCGGATCGCGCAGGCTCACGGTGTTCAACATCGCTTCGCGCCACAGGGCGAAAAAACGCGGCGGGAGGTGGAGACCGTCGTCACTTTGCTCCCGTGCCAGGCGTTCGAGAAAATCAGGCACGATTAACGCGCCGTCTACCGCAAGCATGGCGAAGAAACTCTTAAACAGAGTCTGCTGACCCTCGCTATCCGGCAGGCGAGAAAAATGCTGCTCCGTCTCGGGTGACATATGGACGAAGGCGTCATAGAACGTCTGGAAAAACGCCGTTTTATCATTATCCGGAAAGACGCGGTTCAGACTGGATTCAAACAGATCGCGGTAAAATTTCACGGCGTCCTCCTTACTGCGTTTTCGCCCGGTAGACAGTGCCCGACGGGCGTATAGTCATCTGCCACACGGCGCGTAAAGTAGCTCTCTTTTTTAGCCCGGCGGGCGTCAAACAGGGGGCCCGCGTTGTGTTTGAAGAACAGGGCTTCCAGCACCGTGGCATTGGTGGAAAGGGTGAGCGCAGCGTTAGTATCGCCCGTGGCTTCCTGGCGGCCTTCGTACCAGCCTTTTTGCGGATCGTTAAGATGCTTTGTCACCGCCATCAGCACGTCGGTGTACGGGGTGTCCCACAGGGCCCACAGGGCAAAAACCGCCTTGGTCGATACCTGCGCGAAACGGGTGTAGTCCCGGCCATCGTCACCGACAGAGTTCCAGGCATAGCCATTTCCCCAGACCGTATCCTGGATATGCCAGGGCGCCTGCGGGAGCGAGAAATCTGCCCTGGCCGTCAGGATTTTATCGGTCTCCCAGCGGCTCTTCTGGCTCAGCCAGACGTTTTCGGCCTGCTTGCGCAGGTGCTTTTGCCGATCGGCCGCAACGCCTTCGGGCTCCCAGCCAAACTCCAGGCCCGGCAGCATATAGGGAAGGGTGGTGATCAGGGAGGGCTGCCACGTGGTGCGCGGATCCCGGGCATCGACGGCCAGGCGCCGCTGGGCGATGATGACATGGTGCGCCGGGGGGGTAAACGCTTTCTCCGGAGAAAACCCCCACAGCTGAAACGCCGTTGCGGCATATTCGCTCTCGCCCAGGCGCAGCTCCTCGCGCACCACCGGCTGGCCGTTTTGCAGGGAAGATGACCACAGTTCGCCTTCACGATCGATGACCGGACAGAAATTCCAGCGCAGGATGATTTTATCGAGGTATTCGCTGTACTGCGGTTCCCGCTCTGCGGTGAGGCGCAGGGCGAGCATCAGACGCGCCATATCGCGCGCGGACCAGCCATTTTTAACGGGCTTGCCGCTAAAGTCGATCGGCGTCGCCGTCTGGCTGGAATAGAGTCGGCCCGGCGTCCGGGCCTCGGTCAGCATCAGGCGGTTTAGGGTGCCCATCAGCCGCGTCAGGCGAGCGTCATACTCGGCCTCCTCAATCAGCCCCAGCTCTTTGGCCGCCAGCAGGGCGATAAGCGTATCGCCCATTTGCCAGAGCGTGACGCGGGGCTGTTTGTCGCTGCCGTTGACCAGCCCGGTTTGCGGCTGGGTATTATTGACGAAATAGCGCCAGGCGATCGCCGCCCACGTCTGCTCTTCCGGCGTCAGGGCGGCAATGCGCGCGCTGGAGTGCCAGCCGCCACTGATGAGCCAGCGCCAGCCTGCGCCCTGATGGGCAAACAGCGCAAAGACGATCGCGCCTGCAAGGAGTAATCCCGCAAGCCCTCTGGCTATGGTTTTAAGCATTGCGCAGTCACCGGAGGCAGTTTAACGGGCTCGTCCACGCTGCATGACGCGCACTGACAGGCCTGGCAGGCGGGTTTGGTGCGCTGCGTGACGCCGGTCCGGTCGCACCAGCTTTTTACGGCCGGGGTGCTGGCAAGGAACGGGCGGCTGCGCAGCGCGTTGTTCTCTTCAAACTGATCGAGCAGCTTTCGATCCCACAGAGACGGGGCAAAATCCTTGCTCTTCGGGTTGTCGGTGTTGAAGGCCAGCAGTTTTCCCTCTTTTTTGAACAACAGGGCCTCCAGCATGATGCCGTTATTGTTCGCGGTGAACTCTTTGATCGGCCCGTCGCCGTTTTCATACAGCCCTTCGTAGTAGCCTTTTCCCTCTTCGTTGGCATTCTCAATGGTGTTCAGCAGGCGGTCGGTATAGGGGGAGTTCCACAGCACCCACATGCCCAGCGCCGCCTTCAGCGAAATCGCGGCAGCGTTAGGGACGAACTGGCCTTTATCGGTAATGGTGTTCCAGTTGTACCCGTCGCTGAAGACGGTGTCATAGACGAAGTAAGGGGCCTTATCGAGCTGGTGCTCGGAGCGCGCGGTCAGGACGCCGGTAATGGTATAGCGGTTCTCCTGAGCCTGATAAACGCGGTCGGCAAAGTTTTTCATCCACGTCAGGGAGTAGTCGCGCGGGGCGTTATCCCGGTCGGTCGGTTTATCAAAGCCGAACTCCAGCCCGTAGAGCAGGTAGGATTCCGTCACCACGTAGTTATGCTGCGACGTGTTACGCGGGTCGCGCGTATCGTACGGGACCAGCACGCAGTAGATCTCGGCCAGCTCGTAAGGCTGCGGACGGCTGGCTTTGCAGGTATTAAACCCCCACAGCTGGAAACCGGCCGCGCCGTACTCTTCATAGCCCAGTCGACCTTCCTGAACGTACTTCGGCTGGCCGTTCTCCAGATAGGCCCCGTACAGCGTGCCGCAGGGGTCGATCGCGTGGCTGAAATCCCAGCCGAGCACCACGTTATCAATGCTGTTGCCGTATTCCGGGTAACGCTCCTTGATGATTTTCAGCCAGACCAGCATTCGCCCGATATCCAGCGCCGAGAAGCCAATTTCGCCGGGCTTGTTGGTGTAGTCCACCTTCTGGCCGCTGATGGTGTTATAGGCCTTGTTGGGCAGCTCGTTGCGGAACAGTACCAGGGTGTTTAACGTGGCGAGAAACTTCAGCATCCGGCGGTCAAATTCCGCTTTATCAATGATCCCCAGCTCGCGCGCCGCCGTCAGGGCGGCCAGATAGGAGGCGCTGTCCCACATGGTGGTGGAGGGATATTTGTTGACCGCATTCACCAGGCCCGTCGTGGGCTGATAGTTGGTGACGAAATACTGCCAGGCGTTTTTCGCGATGGTCATCTCCCGGGCCGTCAGCTCGCCGCTGCGCGGGGAGTAACCTGATGCAGGAAGCTCGGTGTCCGCACGCACGGTCGATAGCGCCAGCCAGCAGATCGTTATTCCCGTGAGCAGGTGGAAAAGGATCGGGGATCGTGGCTTCATGGCGTTGCTCCTGCTGAGGGGGATGTGTAGAGGCAGGCCAGACAGAGCATCTGGCCATGCGCGATGTAAGACAGACTTTCCAGCACAATGGCATTGGTATCGGCGTCCACGACGGCATTGACGCTGTTGTTGAGATTTAACCCGCGCTGCCAGCCTTTACCCGGCACCTGAAGCGGCAGAACCTGCTGGCGCAGCGCTTCGCTCCAGCTGTTGCGGAACAGGGCATACCAGGCAAACGCGGTGCGGGTGGAGGTCATCGCCACTTTCTCCGGCACCTCGTCGCGCAGGTTACGCGCCTGAACCGGCTGCCTGTCCGGCAGATCGTTAACGTAATCCGGCGCGGGTTCGGCATAATCCGTGCTGACGGGGGGTTTTGGCGCGCGCAGGCCGTGGCGCCGCTGCTGGATCTGCATAATCCGCCACGCAATTTCAGCGCTCTGCGCATCAAAGCCCAGCTCAAGACCGGTTAACAGATAGGGGAGACTGATCAGCGAGGTTTGCTTGCCCCAGGGCGTGCGAAGCCCTTCATCGGGCACCATTACGCCATCCAGATCGATCATCTTTTGCCCTTCCGGCGGGTTGGTCACCGCGAGTCCTGCCGCGCTGTCAATCAGGCGCAGCGTATGGCTGGCATAGAGACGGTAGCCAAAAGTGTCCCGCTGTTCATCGTCGGCCAGCGTCCAGTGGTGGAGCGGCACCGCAGCCTGGCTTTGGGTGTTATTTTCAATCATCGCCGCGGTGCGCCACACGCTCAACAAATCGCGGATGGCCGCCGCGTGCTGGGGATAGCGCCACAGCAGGGTCTGTAATGCCGTCAGCAGCCGGCTCAGACCGATTGCGGAGGCGTCGGGTTTGCCGAGGATCTTGAGCGTGTCCGCATGGTAATAGGCGGCGGGGAGACCCTTGTCATTGAGCGGCAGTTGCCCCAGCGTGAACACGGCGGTGCTGACCCTCTCGTCAAACTCATCGGCGGATATGATATTGAGCTGCTCTGCGGCAGCGGTCGCAAAGAGGTAGCTTCCCACGCTCCAGAGGCTCAGCCAGGGTTCACCGTCGCTGGCGTTCGCCAGCCCGTTTGGCTGGGTATTATTCACGTAGTATTGCCAGGCGACCCGCGCCCAGATGGCTTCGTCATAGGTCAGCGCCCGTGTTGTGGGCAGCGGCGGGAAGTCTTTACTGAGCGCGATGCCGCCGCTGCTTTCCACGCGCGTAGGCATCTGTTTCTCCACCCAGACCACAATGGCAAAGCCGATCAGGAAGCCGAGCAAAATGGTGAGGTAGCTGCGCGCGGGCAGCAGGGCATCACGTATCCTCATTGAGTGACCTCGTCCTCTTCAGCGGGCGTCCACATGGCCGCGAAAATAAGCGGCAGCATGGCGGCGATGTTCACCCCTCCCCAGAAAATATTGATGACGTAGCCGGAGGGGTCGTCCACCTGCCCACGCGCCACCTGAATACCGCCCCAGATAAGCCCTGCGAGGGTCAGCACCACGATGGCAATCTGCGGCTTCACCAGGTAGAGAAAACGGCCCGTCTGCCGCTCTTTTGGCGTGACGTGAAATTTGATCTGTTCGCCCCGCAGCACCGTATTGAGCGCGCGCAGGTTCATGGAAAAGAAGGAGAGGTAAGAGGCCCTGCCGTCCCAGGCCGAGATCCCCCAGGTGCCGAACATAAACGCCAGTTCAGAGAAGATAAAAAAGGGGAGAAAGTGGAGATAGAACGGCGTCGACCAGGCGGACACCGGCGGAATGCCGGTAAACAGATAGATAATGGGCGAAATCAAAAACACCGTGTTCCACACGCAGGCCATGTAAGACCAGAAGGTGGTGGCATACATCAGCGTCTGGGGGAGTGAAAGCCTGAAGCGGCGACGGCTGAAGATGTTGTCATGAAACAAAATATCCAGCGAACCGGCGGCGTACTTAAAGCGCTGGATCATCCAGGTGAGCATATCCTGCGGAGAGAGCATCTTCGACTCAACCCGCGGATGCATAACCGAGCGCCAGCGTCGTGCGGCGTCACCGTGCAGCAGCACCGAGGTGTAAATATCTTCCGAGACGTGGAATTTGTAGGGGGTAAGCTCGGTGTCAAACGCCACGTGCGGACGCATTGCATTCTGCAGCACGTCCCGGGTCTCCTCATCGCGAATGTCGCGCGTATGACGATGGATCTCCTCTTCGACGGACCAGACATAGCTTCTCAGCGCGGCCTGCATGACCGCCTCGCGACGGTGAATGGACGCTGCGCCGCAGCAGAAAGCCGCGTTCGCCCAGTTGCGCCGCCGCAGGATCACGTCATAGAACATGCGCGGATCGTTAAAAAACGGGTCGCGGCCAATCGTGATCGGGCCAACACACTTTTGAATCAGCCAGCCCAGACCGTAGCCCACTTTTCCGGCTTTTCGCTGGCCCCAGCGCGACAGGTTTTCTCCTTCCGGAAGATCGAAGAACCACTGCGGCGTCTGTACCCAGGCCACGTCCGGATCGCGAAAATAGCCCAGCGTATGGCTGAGCAGGGTGGGAAATACCCGGGTGTCGGCGTCGCAGATAACAATAAAATCGCCGTCGGTTTGCTCAAGGCCGTTGCGCAGGTTGCCGGCCTTAAAGCCGATGTTGGTCTGGCGAGTGATATAGTTAACGCCTTCTTCTTCGCAAACGGCTTTCATCTCCGGGCGTCGGCCGTCATCAAGCACGTGGATGCGGTAGTCAATCGGGAACGGGTACGCCATCTTCAGGGCGTCGCGAATGGACAGCCTGACCAGCTCGGTGTCTTCGGAGTAGGTGGCAATGAACAGATCCACCTTGACGGGACGGGGCTCTACGGCCTCCTCAGGCGACAGGCATTCGTTAATTTCGCCGGGCGGCGGACTCTGAGGAGGATCCTGTTCTTTCCACAAATTGATGGTAAACAGCACGGTGCCAATCCACGCCAGGGTTTCGGCGAGGACCAGCGGAATGGCATACCATAATGCGTCAGTATTCAGGGAGGCGGTCCAGCGCCAGTAAATATAATTGGCACCCAGAATAAGCGCCGCGACCGCTAACACCTGCCAGGTGAACATTACCCAGCGCGGTGTTGTTAACGGTTCCGGAGGACGACGATGTTCAAAACGGGAAAAATAAAAATCCATAGTTCCGGCGTTCCTGATTCCGTGAAAATGCAGACCCATTCTGCTGCGTAGACAGTTGCCCAAAAGCGAAAGAAAATAGCGATTAAACAAGATTTAAGATAAGTGTAGAACGCCGAATAAAAGTGTCCAGCCACGTTTTTATTAATATTTAGCGGTGGTTAATTCAGCTTAAATTCTGCTTAATGATGTTTCATCGGCCGTCGATAAATTGCGGTTACTATTCCTTTAGGCTATCTACTTTATTTAGACCTTAATTTTCGTTTTCAGGCAAAGGACACCCTATGAGCCATGTTGCGCCGTCGGTAGCGCAAGAAGATGACGCTAAATCAACAGCATGGCGGTATGCCGTTGCAGGTGCCAGGGACCTGAGAATCGACTTTATGCGCGGCATTGCCCTCGTCATGATGGTCGTGGCGCATACGGAGGTGATGTCGGTATTTAATATATTCTCCTGGGAGCGTTTTGGGTTAACAACCGGTGCAGAAGGTTTTGTTATTCTCTCAGGGTTTATGCTTGGCATGCTGAACCGCGCGCGTCTGCAAAAAGTGGTTTTGCTCACGGTTTCCTGGGGGCTTTATCTCAGGGCATGGAAAATATATCGTGTAAATATCATTATCATAGTGTCGTTTATTCTTCTGGCCTATATTCCACATATTAACGTTTTCGAGGTCACCCATTTTACCGACCGTTTTTCGGGTGAAAGCTGGTCGCTTTATCCGGTTACGCCGCAAATAAAAGAGACCTGGTTCAACATTATCCTCTATTTGCAGATTGGCCCTCATCAGACGCAAATTCTGGGGCTGTATATCTTTTTACTGCTACTCAGCCCGCTATTTTTGGGGATGCTGCAGAAAGGAAAAGTCTGGTGGCTGCTGGGGCTGTCGCTGCTGGTGTACAGCCTGTGGCAGCGCTGGCCGCTTCGGCTGACGCCGTCGGAATTCGAATTTGCCTTCCCGCTGCTCGCCTGGCAGTTCATCTTTGTGCTGGGCATGGCCAGCGGCTGGTATAAAGCCGAACTGCTCTCTTTCGCCCGGACGCCTCCGGGGAAAGGGGTGGTAGTGGCGCTGGTCATGGTGTCGCTGGTGCTGGGATTTGTCGCCCAGAACCATACCAACCCGTTTATGCCGCCCGCGCTGCTGATGCACGTCATCCCGCCTGACAGCTTCAATTCGTTTTATCACACCTGGGCGGCGAAGAACGGGCTGGGCCCGGTGAGGGTGTTAAACGATATCGCCCTGATGGTCACCGTCTACCTGGTGCTGACGTATTGCTGGACGCCGCTCAATCGCCTGCTGGGATGGTTCCTGATCCCGCTCGGCCAGCACTCGCTTTATACCTTTATTTTGCATGTGTACGTGGTGCTGCTGGTGAGCCAGTTCATCACCTTCGACTTATGGCGACATGCCTGGATAGAGAACACGTTAGTGCATGCGGCGGCACTGGGTATTTTGTGGCTGATGGCAAAATACGACGTCGGCGCACGCTGGATACCTAACTAAGGATGGCGGTTATGCGCGAAAAATGGCTTCTGGCGGGCGTGCTGCTCGCCGCGATCCCCGCCGCAGAGGCGGCGAAAAGCAGTGAAAATGAATCCCTGCGCGATAAGAACGGTGAACCTGTTCAGGCTGGCGTCTTTACCAGCCGCTGGGGGCGCCTGTTCTCGGGTAACGACAAGAAATTCTCAGGTGCGCTGAGCTTTAGCTCGGGACTGAAAGAGCAGTGGATGAGCATTCCTAACAGTTCAGACACCGCCACGGAAAAGAAAAAGATTAACCAGACGCTGAATCTCAGCCTTCAGTATTCCCCCTACAGCTTCTGGTTTGCCAACATTACGTCCCGACTGCCGGTCAGAGACACCAGCCGCTACACCGCCGATTTTCGCTACAGCTTCGGCTACGATGACTGGCACGCCAACACCGTCAGTCTGGTTTACAGCAACTACGGCGATAACCATTTCTGGACATCGGGCAACCGACGACACACCTATTTCGAACAGGGCGCCTTCACGCTGGCCTACAAGTTTTCGCTACCGAAACCGGTCGAAAACACGCTCCTGATTAATAAAGGGGATTCCATCATTTGCCAGGTCGGGTACAGCTGGGTGCCGCGCTACTACGACCTCAGCAGCGATGACATCCGCAAAAATAAAAACGTCATGCTCGGCGGCTGCGGCTACACCTTCAAACAACATTTCTTCGTTCGCGCGACGGCATTCTGGTTCCCGGACAGCAGCCAGCAGCAGCCCTGGAACGGCGATTACAGCTACAGCTTCGGTTATGCCGGCTATACGCCGGGTTCGTTCTCCATCCAGTACGCGAACTATGCGGGAACGCGCTATCCGGGGCACGGCAACGGGAATGCAAAATTCAGGGAAGGGACCGTGAGCCTCATCTGGTTCTTACCGCTTTAGGAGGGATGTATGTCGGCGCTGCACGTGTTAATCGTTGAAGATTCGCTGATTTATCGTCGGTTACTCTCCCGAATGCTCACCCAGTGGGGGTATATCGTGAGCGAGGCGGAAAATGGCGTCGCCGCGCTGGAAATACTGTCCAGCCAGCCGATCAGCATGGTGATAAGCGACTGGGACATGCCGGAAATGGACGGACTCACGCTCTGTCAGACCATCCGCAACCGTCAGTTTGGCCACTACGTCTATGTCATTCTGCTCACGGCACGCGAAAATGCCGGGGATTTAACGCAGGGCTTTGATGCCGGAGCCGATGATTTTTTAAGCAAGCCGGTCGAGCAGGATGAACTGCGGGCACGTCTTCACGCCGGGGTCCGTATTTTAACGCTGGAAGCGACCCTCGCGGCGCACAACAAGCGCCTGAGTGAAGCGTTGCATCAGATTGAACAGGATCTTGAACTCGCGGCGCGCGTTCAGCACTCCGTGCTGCCTTCGCACCGCTTACGCTTTGGGAACTACTTTTCCGACTGGCTTTTCTTGCCGTCTGCGTGGGTCTCAGGCGATGTGTTCAATATTTTTCCACTCGATTCTCACATTGGGTTCTATTGCGTGGATGTGTCCGGTCACGGCGTGGGGGCAGCGATGATGTCCCTCGCGGTGGCGCGTCAGTTCTTACATGGCCGGGTGGTAGACCGTTTTTTGTTTACCGATCAGGGCGGCATTCAGTCGCCTGCGGAGGTGATCAGGATCCTGAACAGCCGCTTTTGCAGTGAAGAGAGCGACATTACCAGCTATTTCACCATTATCTACGGGGTGATCGATCCCGAGAGCGGACGAGGAGTGTTGTGTCAGGCCGGGCATCCTACTCCCGTCATTGTGAACGCAGACAGCGCCGTCACGTCCGTGGGCAACGGCGGCCCGCCGGTCGGGCTGATGCCTGACCTCAGCTGGGAGGACGTCGCGTTTACCCTCAATCCGGGGGATCGCTTATGCTTATTCAGTGACGGTATTACGGAGTGTGAGAACGTCAGCGGCGAGCAGTTTGGCCCGCAGCGTCTCGAACGCTGGCTTCATGACCATGCCCGACTTCCGGTTGACCTGCTCCTGGCGCGGTTCGGTGACCACCTGACCGGCTGGCGCAACGCAAATCGTGATGAACCGACCGCCTTAACCGATGACGTTTCACTGCTCGTGATCGAGCGTCAGGGAGAACAGAATGATTATTAACACTGAACGACTACCGCATGCCAACATCCTCACGCCCGCAGTCCGGCGGCTGGATGCCTCCGTTGCCGCGACGTTTAAAGCGTCCGTGACGGAAGAAATTGGCGACGATCGCAAGGCTTTGATTGTCGACTTCAGCAAAGTGGATTTTATCGACAGCAGCGGGCTGGGAATGCTGGTGTCGTTGTTTAAGCTGATGAACGGGAAAGGCGACATGGCGCTGTGCTCTCTGAACCCCGGGATCATGAACATGTTCACCCTGACCCGCATGGACCGCATATTCCGCATCTATCCGGACAAAAGCAGCGCGCTTGCGCAGCTGGGGCAGTAGATGCAGACGCCGGTGCAGGCAGAATTTCCGGCGGTGCTCGGTTCCCTGACGCCGCTGGCCGGCTGGCTGGAAGCGCGGCTGAGCGCGCTTCCCGTAGATGACGAGTGGCGTTTCGCGCTCGATCTCGCCGTCTGTGAGGTGGCGACGAATATCATCCGGCACGCGCTGCATGAGGATGCCACGCGCGCATTCAGCGTACGGTTCGACATCCGCGACAGCGACGTCTGCATTGTTTTTACCGATGCGGGCGACGCGTTCCCGCTGGCGCGGCTTGAGGCCGCCAGGCGAAATCGTTTTTGTGAAATCTCGCCGCTGCTGGAGAGCGGCAGGGGGCTGATGCTCATTTTGCTGAGCGTCGATCGTTTCTCGGTGGAGCGCGCGGCGGGTGAAAATATTGCCACGCTTGAAAAGAAAATCAGCGTATGACCCGCGGGCCATACGCGCGTGATTTTATTTCTTATCGGCAAACAACTCCGGTGCCCACGGACGTGGATCCACTTCCATAAACGGCGCCCGTTCGAAGCGATCCTTCAGCGCCCACGGCACCGTGCAGTCGAAGATCGTCTTGCAGGAGATGCCGTTTCCGCGAATCGAGGTGCTGTAATCCGGCGACTGGGACGGATCCAGCTGGTGGCCGCGGATCCCAGGAATATGGGTGACGCTGACATCGCCCTGCATGCGGGTGGTCATCGCCCACAGGATGTCGTCGCTGTCGAAAATATCCACGTCTTCGTCGACCAGAATAATGTTCTTCAGCTCCGAATAGGTGGCTAAGGCGATAAGCGCCGCCTGGCCCTGACGTCCTTCGTCTGACGGCTGGCGTTTTTTCACCTGCAATATCCCGAGGAACTTGCCGCCGCCCGCGGTATGGGCATAGACGTTTTGCAGGAAGCCCGGAATAGCCTCCTCTACGGCATTGCGGATGCTGGCCTCGGTCGGCAGTCCGGCCAGCGTGGTATGTTCTTCCCCCGGTCCCACCAGCGTTTGCAGGATCGCGTGGTTGCGCATGGTCACGGCTTTCACTTTGATCACCGGCAGGGAGGGATTCGCCTCGCCGCAGTAGCCCGGGAACTCCGGCATCGCGTGGCCGGTATTGGTATGCTGATCCTCTCTCACGCGCACGCCCGGCAGCAGTTCACCTTCGATGATGATTTCCGCCCGCGCGATGGCTTTCTCTTTGACCGCCACGCCCTGTACCAGCTCAACCGGCTGCTGGCGCAGCGCCCCGGCGACGCCCAGCTCGTTGTAGCCAAACGGCGTGGTAGGGGCCTCAAAGCACGCGCCGATGTAGATGGCGGGGTCGAGACCCATGTTGATCGTCACCGGCAGCGGTTTTCCTGCCTCCTCCGCTTTTTTGCGGAAGACTTCGATATGGCGCCCGGCGGCAAGGAACATGGAAAGCTCGTCGCGCTCCTGAACGCAGAGGCGGTGGATGGTGACATCCGTCAGCGAGCTGTCTTCCGGATCGCTTGCCAGCACCAGCCCCAGACAGAAGAACGGACCCGCATCAATCGGCGTGTTGGTTGGGGCCGGCAGCAGCTTGCGCAGGTCGAAGTCAGGATCGTCAGCGTAAAAGACCTGCTCCTGGCAGGGGGCCTGCGAGGCCGGAACGACAACCGGCGCAACCGGCTTTTTCACCGCCTGGCCGACGTGCTTTGCCAGTTCAGAGGGCTCGCAGCCCAGAAGGAGCGCCGCGCGCTCGCGGCTGGCGTGCATGCCCACCAGGATGCGGGAGTGCGGATAGCCCTTCACGCTGTTGAACATCATCGCCGGGCCCGTGCGGGTCGGACGTTTGACCGTGCCGCCTGCGCCAATATGGCGGTAGACGCCCGCCAGTTCCGCGTTGGGGTCGACGGGACGATCGGTTTCAATGTACTGCCCTTCGTGGCGCTGCAGTAAGGCGATGGCGCTGCGGAGATCGTTAATCTGGTTTTCCATATTTTCCTCCCTCGGTTGAATACCTCCATTTTTATGGCAATGACCAATAGCATCAATTGCATCATTACTGTTAAATTGATAAGTAAATTAATATCAATTCGGGAGGTCGTCTCGTGCAGTTTCGCCAGATGCGCCACTTCATCGTCGTGGCCGAAGAGCTCCATATGCACCGGGCCGCCGAGCGTCTGCATCTGGCGCAGCCGGCGCTGAGCCAGCAGATAAAGGCCCTGGAAGAACGTTTAGGCGTCACGCTTTTCAGCCGGGCGAACCGCCGCTTGACCCTGACGCCCGCGGGCGAAGCATTTCTCGTGAAAGCCCGGCTTGCCATCTCGCTGACCGAACAGGCGGTGCTGGACGCCAGACAAACGGCACGGGGCGAGCAGGGTGTGTTAAACCTCGGGTGCGTGTCGAGCGCGATGTTTGACGGCAGGCTGCCCGCCGCGCTGCGCCAGATGCACAGCCGCTGGCCCGCCATTACCATGTCGCTGATGACGGGAAACGTGCAGACGCTCTACGCCGCCGTGCAGAGTAACCAGCTGGATGTTGCCATCATCCGCGCGCCGCTGCCGTCGCTGCCGGACGATCTGCAAAGCCGCCCGTTCGCCTCGGAGAAAACGGTGCTGGCGCTGTATCGTCAGCATCCGCTGGCCGGGTCCGCCGCGCTGACGCTTTCGTCGGTGAAAGACGAAAAATGGATCTCCCTGCGCGACCCGGAGGGAATGGGGCTGGAGCAGTATTTCTATGACGCCTGCAGCGGGGCGGGCTTTCAGCCGGACGTGGTGCAAAACGCGACTGACGTGCCCACGGTCATCAGCCTGGTTTCTGCGGGGTTTGGGCTGGCGCTGCTGCCCGCGTCGGCAAAGGCGGTGAGCGTCGAGAATGTCGTCTACGTGGACATCCTCGACCGGCTGCGGGAGAGCGAACTCACCCTGGTTTGCCACCGGATTATACGCTCAGAAGTGCTTAAAAAGTTTCTGGTTACCCTCGCTCACACCTGACGTCCGGCGGCCCGCAGCAGCTGCTCGCGTAGCCAGGCATTCGCCGGATCCTGGCTGTTTTTCGGGTGCCAGTACATGTTGATGGTAATGGGCTGGAGCGGCAGCGGTGGTGCAAAGAGATCCAGCGTGCTGGCAAACTGCTTCAGCATCCGTTCCGGCAGGGTGCACACCAGGTCGGTACCGGCAACCAGCGCAGGCGCCATAGCGTAGCTCTGGGTGGACATGGCAACGTGTCGCTGATAGCCCAGCCCGGCGAGGGTTTGGTCGACAAATCCGGTAAACGGATCGCCCGCCGACGACACCACCAGATGGGAAAGCGCGCAGTAGATCTCCAGATCTAACGCACCCGTTCCGCGCGGATGGCCTTTTCGCTGGGCGGTGGCAAACGCGTCGTCGAGGAGTTTGCGCCTTACCCACCCGTCATGGGCGCCCGCGCTCACGCCGATGTAGAGATCCACATCGCCGTTCTCCAGCTGCTGCGGCAGTTCGGCCATCTCGGGCAGGGCGAAGCGCAGGCGAATACCGGGAGCATCGGTACCCACCTGGTTAAGCAGCGCGGTGCCGAGCATCAGCGCCGGGTTTTCATGCAGCGCAATAACAAATGTCCGGTTGCTGGTTTGCGCGTCAAACGCGGTGGGCGCAAACATCGCGCTGATGCCGCGCAGCACGCCTGCCACCTGCGGCCTGAGCGCTTCCGCGCGCGGCGTGGGCAATACCCCGCGTCCATGCGGGGAGGGAATAAACAGCGGTTCGCCAAACAGCGTGCGCAGACGCGCGAGACGTGCAGAGAGCGCGGGCTGGCTGATGCCCAGCCGCGCGGCCGCATGGGTGATGTTCCTGTCCTGAAGCAGGGCGTCCAGCGTCAGGAGCAGGTCTATGTCCATGTCAGATATCCGCGTCATCTTATTTCGCGCTGCTGGCGTCCCGGTTGGTATAGGTCACAGGGACCCAGGCATAGCCGCCTTTCTCGCCTTTCGTCACATAGCCGATGCCCGGGAAAGGCAGATGGGGCGCGGCAATGAGGTCTTTATTTTTCACAAAGTCAGCGAACGCATGCTCGCGTACGCTTGCCGCTTTGTTCTCATCTTCATCGTAGGTGATGGTCACCGCAGGCTGCGGGAACTGGACCGCCGCGGCGTGAATGATGTCGCCGACAAAGGTGATCTTCTCGCCTTTGCTTGTCAGGGTGTAGAAGGCTGAACCCGGCGTGTGTCCGGGATGAACCGTGCCGGTAAGCCCCGGAAGAATCTCCGATGTGCCGCTAAACGGCACCACTTTCCCCGCGTCAAGATAGGGTTTTAAGGTCTTCTGCGCGACGTCGAAGTAGTTCTTGCCGTAGCCGGTTTTCTTCTGATTGTCGTCGTTAAAGAAAAAGTCGATGTCCGGTTTGCCAACGAAAACGCGCGCGTTGCTGAACACTACCTTGCCGTCTTTCACCAGGCCGCCCGCATGATCGGAGTGGGCGTGGGTCAGCAGGACTTCAGTGATGTCCTCGGGTTTTATTCCCTGCGTGGCGAGGCTCTCAACCAGACGTCCGCCGGTATCAGGACCAAAGAGCTGGCCCGAGCCGGTATCCACCAGGATTTTATGTCCGGGTATCGCAATCAGAAAAGCGTTGATGGAGACCTCAGCCGGGTTGGTCTGAAAGTTTTTCGCGAGCAGCGCATCAATGTTTTGCGGCGTTGTCCGGCGCAGCAGCTTGTGCAGATCCTGCGCGACGGTCCCGTCGGTAAACGAGGTGACAAGCACGTCGCCGACCTGCACGCTGTAACCGCCCGCCGGTTGTTTAACGACGTGCTGCGGCGTTTCTGCAGAGGCCTGGAGCGAAGGGTAGAAAAGCAGAGAGCTGGAAATCAGCGTGGAAAGAGCAAGTTTTTTCACGGTAAGCATACGAGTCTCCTTTGAAAGTGCTCATCTTACTGCTCCGTAAAATTATAAGAACCTGCCCAGAAATGATAGGACCTATAAACGGGATGGATAGGAAACCGAAGGGCCGGGAAGGCGCGCGATAGCTTTCCCGGCCCGTAAGACATTATTTTTTCAGCGGCGCGTTCCAGCTGTCCGGCGTGGCTTTGGACCATGAGCCATAAGCGGCATTAGGCAGCACAATCCAGTCGTTGCCGAAGTGTTCCGCGCTGGCCTCAACCAGTTCACGCTGCTGCTCGCTCGGCTTTTTGTTTTTAAACTGCACGGCGAAATCCGGCAGGCTGTCGCCGAACAGCATCACGATCTGCTGCTTTTTGAGGATGCTCTGACGGCGCTCTTCCTTGCTGACCGTATCCAGCAGCACGCTTTCGTCAGATACCTGCGGCAGGCCGAGAGCGTTTAACGTCTTCAGCGTGTCGGCTTTGTTTTCCTGCATACGATCCGAGACATAGTAGATGCGGACCTTGCTTTGATTCACGTGGTCAAGAAACGCTTTCGCCCCCGGAATTAAGCCGGGTTTTCCCTGTTTCTCCCAGTCGCTCCAGGTGTCCCATTTCGTATAGTCGTGACACTGCTCCATGTCGCGCACCAGCAGAGGGGTGTTATCCAGTACCGTTTCATCCAGGTCCATTACCACGGCGTAATTTTCGGGCGTTTTCAGATCCTTTAACTTTTCGTTGAAACGCTCGGTGGCAAACCGATAGGTTTGCAGCTGAAGGGCCATAATCTCTGCCGATTTCTGCTGATAGCGCAGCGCCATTTCGTACGCTTTCGGTTCACACAGGTCGTGCTCCGCGGCCGTCGCCGCTGCCGCTGCACTCAAAACCGGTAATGCCAGCAGTAATGCCTTAGCCATTGAATTCACACTTCTTTCCTCAACACCGTGGTTAAAATCCCGAAAGCGTAATGAAATTCAGTGACAGAAATATGACCGTGATGTGGCAATGTGTTTCCGCTAGACCAGCATGTAATACCAGAACAGAGCGACCTCGTCTTTTTCCGGTAGGGCGTTGTAGAGATAACGATCGTATCCGCCCAGGGTAAATCCGTAGTGACGGTAAAACAGGCAGGCAGAGACGTTCACATTTTGTGTTTCAAGCCGTAATCCCGGCGCGTTTACGCTGCGGGCCCACACGTGCGCGGCGGCCATTAATTTATGCGCAGCGCCGGTTCTGCGTTTGGAGCGCTCAACGGCAATATAATCCACTGAAATAAATTTATTCCAGCCGACTGACGCGGTAATAAATCCGGCTATTTCACCGTCGTCCGTTTCCGCGACAAGAAATATGGCGTCCGGATTAACGCAGTGATTTTCAAGCGTTTGAATGTCGAGTTCGTAGGTTTTTATCCACGGCTCTGCCACGGCTTCAATATGCAAATCACAGTGGATAAACGGCTCCCGGGCAATGTGGCTAATGGTGAAAGAAAAGTCACAGCATTCAAGGCGTGCGAAGTCGGTATTGAGTCCTTTTCGAATCTGCATAGTATTCCCGTTAGTGAGTTATTTCATAAAGAATAGACGAAGCGGTTAAATCCGCTGAGCTCACGCACTTTTAATCCTGAACTAAGCTTGTACTTCGTTCCGCGTAAAATGTGGGTCATTCGAGGACAATGAATGGAATTCAGGACATTTCAAAAGCAGTGGGGTGCTGAGTTTATTTCCGATGACGTTGTACGTTTTCGCGTCTGGGCAGAAGGACAGAAAGAACTTACGCTACGTCTTGCCGCCACCGACGTGCCGATGACGGCAACCGGCGACGGCTGGTTTCAGGTGGACGTCCCCGGCGTCAGGCACGGTGCAGAATATCAGTTTGTTCTTCAGGACGGCACGGCGGTGCCCGATCCCGCCTCGCGGGCGCAAAAGGGCGACGTTAACGGCCCCTCAGTCGTGATCGATCCCCGACGTTACCAGCCGGTCAACCGCGACTGGGCAGGGCGGCCGTGGGAAGAGACGATCATTTACGAACTGCACATCGGCACGTTTACCCCGGAGGGCACCTTCCGGGCGGCGATCGACAAGCTGCCGTATCTGGCGGAGCTGGGGATTACCCAGCTTGAAGTCATGCCCGTCTCCCAGTTTGGCGGTTCCCGCGGCTGGGGGTACGACGGGGTGCTGCTGTATGCCCCGCACTCTGCGTACGGCACGCCGGAGGATTTTCACGCGTTTATCGACGCCGCGCACGGGCTGGGGCTTTCCGTGGTGCTGGATATCGTGCTCAACCACTTCGGCCCGGAGGGGAACTATCTCCCTCTGCTGTCGCCCGCGTTTTTCGATGCACAGCGGATGACGCCGTGGGGCAACGGCATCGCTTACGAGCGCGAGCCGGTGAGGCAGTACATCACCGACGCACCGCTCTACTGGCTGACGGAGTACCGTCTGGACGGCCTGCGCTTTGATGCCATCGACCAGATTAAAGACAGCTCCGGGACGCACATTCTCGAGGAGATTGCCGCAAAAATTCGCGAGGCGATCCCACACCGGCACGTTCACCTGACCACAGAAGACAGCCGCAACGTGATTTTTCTGCATCCGCGCGATGAACAGGGCCACACGCCGCTGTTTACCGGCGAATGGAACGATGATTTTCACAACGCTGCCCACGTGTTTGCCACCGGTGAGACGCACGCCTACTACCAGGACTTTGCCTTTGAGCCGGAGAAAAAGTTCGCCCGGGCGCTGGCGGAAGGCTTTGTCTACCAGGGCGAGATTTCGCTGCAAACCGGCGAATCCCGCGGCGTGGAGTGCCGCACGCAGCCGCCGCAGTTCTTCGTCGATTTCATCCAAAACCACGATCAGACCGGCAATCGCGCCCAGGGCGAGCGGCTTATCTCCCTCGCGGGGGCTGATAAAACGAGGGTGCTGCTCGCCGCGCTGCTGCTTTCCCCCCATATCCCGCTGCTGTTTATGGGCGAGGAGTTTGGTGAAACGCATCCGTTCCTGTTCTTCACCGATTTTCACGGCGAACTGGCAAAGGCGGTGCGGGAAGGGCGCGCGAAAGAGTTTAGCGGCCATGCCGGGCACGATGAAACCGTCCCGGACCCGAACGACGTGAACACGTTTATCCGCTCAAAGCTCGACTGGAACAAAATCGCCACCGACGAGGGCAAAACGTGGCTGCGCTATACGCGCCATCTGTTGACGCTGCGCCATCGCTATATCGTTCCGCTTCTGCATCCGGGCGGCGCCGTTGAGGGCCATGTGCTCAAGACCGCGCCCGGCATGGTGGCGGTGAGCTGGCGCTTCCCGTCAGGCACGCTTTCTCTGGCGCTGAATATTGGAACGAAGCCCGTCGACCTGCCCGCGCTCGCGGGGGAGACGCGCTTCGCCTGGCCGGAGCTCAACGACGTTTTACCCCCGAACGGTATTGTCGTTCGCTTTGCTGATGGAGAAGCATCGTTATGATCCCTTCCGCCACGTACCGTATTCAGTTCCGTAACGGCATGACCTTCGACCGCGTTGTGGCGCTGGTGCCGTATATGAAGGACCTCGGCATCAGCCACCTTTACGCGTCGCCCGTGTTTACTGCCACGACGGGGTCTACCCACGGCTATGACGTGACTAACCCGAATGAAATCGACCCCGAGATTGGCGGACGAGAAGGCTTTGACCGCATGGCCGCGGCGCTTAAGCAGGCCGGCATGGGGCTGATTCTGGATATCGTCCCTAACCATATGTCCACCTCGCTGGAAAACCTCTGGTGGCGGGACGTGATTGAATTTGGCCAGCAAAGCCGCTACGCGCACTATTTTGACATTGACTGGTCGAGGCCGCTGACGCTGCCGTTTCTTGGCGATACCTTTGAGGCGGAGCTGGAGAAGGGAGCCATCACGCTAAAACGTGACCCTGTCACGGAAAAGGCCGCGCTGGTTTACTACGACGCCGAGTATCCGCTTAACCCGGGCACGTACAGCGAGGAGAAGAGCATTGCCGAGCTGCACGAGGCGCAAAGCTGGCGGCTGATGTCCTGGCGGGAGGCGCCGAAGCAGCTCTCATGGCGGCGCTTCTTTGAGATCACCGGGCTGGTCGGCGTCCGGGTCGAGGATGATGCGGTCTTCGACGACACGCACCGGCTGATCCTTGAGCTGGTCCACGCGGGCGTGGTTGACGGCCTGCGCATTGACCATGTCGACGGCCTGGCGGATCCGCTGGGCTATCTGCAGCGCCTGCGGCAGGCCGCCGGGCCCGACTGCTACATCACGGTCGAAAAGATTCTCGCCAAAGGGGAACAGCTCCCCGCTGACTGGCCGGTATCCGGCACCACCGGCTACGAGTTTATCGCCTCGCTGGCGGAGGTGCTGGTCGATGATGATAGCCTGTCGCGCCTGGAGACAATCCACGACGAAACGCTCGGCGTGACGGTCGATCGCCACGCCGAGCTGCGCGATGCCAAAGGCCTGATGACCGATCGCAATTTCGAGGGTGAATTCACCACGCTGCTAAACCTTGCTGAGGATCTGGCCCGCCGCAATGAGGTTGCGCTGCCGCGCGAGGATATCCGCCACGCGCTGCGCGAGCTGCTTATTGCGTTTCCGGTCTACCGCACCTACGGCACTCGCGAGGGGTTAACCCCGCCGGACGTGGCGCTGCTCAACCGCGTGGTTGCCAGCGTGGAGACGTCTGAAGCCGCGCTCAGCCTGATCGTGCGCATTCTTACCGGCGACCTGCCGGACGCATGCCGCGAGAGTGCCGCGCTGTTCAGGACCCGCTTCCAGCAGCTCACCGGGCCGCTGATGGCGAAGTCCGTTGAAGACACGCTGTTCTTTCGCCACAACCTTGAGCTTGCGCTCAATGAAGTGGGGGCCGACCCGACGCCGCGCGCGTTTTCCTTATCCCGCTTCCACCAGGAGATGCGCATTCGTCTGGCCCGTCAGCCCGACGCGCTGCTGGGCACCTCCACGCACGATACCAAGCGCGGGGAAGATGCCCGGGCGCGCCTTTATACCCTCACGGAAGCCCCGGAACGCTGGGGGGAAAATCTGGCCCGCTGGCGGCAGATGAACCAGACCCAGGTGCGTTTTCTCAATGACGGTACCGCGCCGAACGCCGCCGATACGTGGATGATCTACCAGGCGCTGGCGGGCGTCTGGCCCGCCACGCTGTCACCGGATGACGCTGAAGGGCTTAAAGCACTCGAAACGCGGTTCCTCGGCTTCCTCGAAAAAGCGCTGCGCGAGGCGAAACAGCGCACCGACTGGATTGACAGCAACGAGAGCTATGAGAGCGTGGTGTTGAGCTACGCGCGGCACCTGCTTTCGCCGAACAACACCCCGTTCCTGCACGATTTCAGCGAGGCGATGCAGCCCTTTATTCGCGCCGGGCTGATGAACAGCCTCAGCCAGACGGCGATCAAGCTGACGGCGCCCGGCGTGCCGGATATCTATCAGGGCAGCGAGGCGCTTAACTTCAGCCTTGTCGACCCGGATAACCGGCGCGAGCCGGACTTTCCGGCCCTGGTGCAGAGCCTCAGCGCGGCGGATGCCGGGGTGTTTGACAACCCGGCCTGCTGGCGGGACGGACGGGTCAAACAGTTTGTTACCGCCACGCTGCTGCGGCTTCGACCGCACTACGACGCGCTTTTCCGCTACGGCGACTGGCTGCCGCTTAAGGTCACCGGCGAGCGGGAAGAGAACCTGATTGTTTATGCGCGCGTTAAGGACGAGGAGGCGCTGATTGTCGCCGTGCCGCGTCTGGTTTTTGGCATCATCGATAATCATCAGCTGTGGGTCAATACCACGGTGGCGATACCCGACGAACTGGCCGGGAAGCGCTATCGGGATCTGTTCAGCGGTGAGAGCCGCATTCTGCAAAAGACGCTGGATTTAACGTCAGAAAAGGGATGTGTACTGGTTCTGCTTACCTGCGAATAATCGTGGAGAACGAAAATGGCAAAGGATACAACGTTTGAAATTCGGGCCGGTCATGGCCAGCAGTTGGGGGCGAATTATGACGGGAGGGGCGTTAACTTCGCGCTGTTCTCCGCGCACGCTGAACGAGTGGAGCTCTGTCTGTTTGACCCGTCCGGGAAAACGGAAATCGCCCGGCTGGAGCTGCCGGAGTATACCCATGAGATCTGGCACGGCTATGTGCCTGACCTGAAGCCGGGCGCGCTGTACGGCTATCGCGTCTACGGCCCCTACGACCCGGAAAATGGTCATCGCTTTAACCCGCATAAGCTGCTCATCGACCCTTACGCTCGCGAACTGGTGGGTGACATCGACTGGAACGACGCCCATTTCGGCTATGAGCTGGGGCATGACGAGCTGGATTTGAGCTTTGATACCCGCGACAGCGCGCCGTTTACGCCGAAATGCAGGGTTATCGACCCGAACGCCTTTGACTGGCAGGACAACAACCGGCCGAACGTACCCTGGCCGCATACCGTTGTCTATGAGAGCCACGTGAAAGGGTTTACCCAGATGAACCCGGCCATTCCGCCCGAGCTGCGGGGCACGTTTGAGGGGATGGGGCACAAAGCCTCGGTCGACTACATCAAAAGCCTGGGCATTACCTCGGTGGAGCTGCTGCCGGTTCACTGGTTCCCGGACGACCAGCACCTGCTCGACCGCGGGCTGAAGAACTTCTGGGGCTATAACACGCTGGGCTTTTTTGCTCCGGCGTCGCGCTACTACGGCCCGGCGGGGATCCAGGGCTTTCGCGATATGGTGCGCGCCTATCATGACGCGGGCATCGAGGTCATTCTGGACGTGGTATACAACCACACGGCGGAAGGCAACGAGCTTGGCCCCACGCTCTCGTTTAAGGGGATTGATAACTACAGCTATTACCGCACGCTGCCCGACCAGCACCGGTACTACATCAACGACACCGGCACGGGAAACACGGTCAATACCTCGCACCCGCGCGTGCTGCAGATGGTGATGGACTCCCTGCGCTACTGGGCGGAATCAATGCACATAGACGGTTTTCGTTTCGACCTCGGGACGATCCTGGGCCGCGAGCCCGAAGGGTTTGATCCGCGCGGCGGTTTCTTCGACGCCATGACCCAGGATCCGGTCTTATCCCGACTGAAGCTGATTGGTGAACCCTGGGATATTGGCCCCGGCGGCTATCAGGTGGGCGGATTCCCGCCGGGCTGGGGGGAGTGGAACGACAAATACCGCGACACCGTTCGCGAGTACTGGAAGGGGGACAACGTCTCCACGGACTTTGCCGCGCGGCTTCTCGGCTCCGGCGATCTGTACGATCTGCGTGGGCGTCGCCCGTGGGCCAGCGTCAACTTCATCACCGCTCACGACGGCTTTACGCTGAATGACCTGGTGTCGTACAACGAAAAGCATAACGCCGACAACGGCGAGGACAATAACGACGGGCATAACGATAACCGCTCGTACAACTACGGCGAGGAAGGGCCAACCGAGAACCCGGATATTATTGCTACCCGCGAACGGCAGAAACGTAATTTCCTGACCACGCTGCTGTTCTCCCACGGCACGCCGATGCTGCTGGCGGGGGACGAGTTTGGCCGCACGCAGAAGGGGAACAACAACGGCTACTGCCAGGACAGTGAAATCTCATGGATCGACTGGAAAGGGCTGTCAGAAAATGACGCCACGCTGCGCGAGTTTACCCGTCGTCTCATTGCCCTTCGCGCGCAACAGCCGCTGCTGCGCCGTGAAAGCTGGCGCGACGGGCTGGAGATCCGCTGGTTCAATGCCGGGGGCGGTCCGCAGCAGGCCGAGCAGTGGGATGAAGGCTCAACGCTCGGGGTCTCCATCAGCAGGCCAGATCTTCAGCAGGAGGACGGCATCTGGCACGACGTGCTGATGCTGTTCAATCCGTTTGAAGGCACCGTGCCGTTCCAGATCCCGCAGTTTGGCGAAGGGGGATGGGTGCTGGAGCTGTCTACGGCGGATGATGCCGCCACCGGGACAGCGATCACCGAAACCGTAGAGTACGCGCTGGCCGGACGGAGCATTACGCTGTTCCGCCGTCCTTAGTTACAGTGACGCCGCCGCCCGAGCGGCGGTGTCATACAGGGAGGAGATCGTGCGTAACAGCTGCGCGGTCTCGCCAATCGACTTCCCGGCAATGCCGCTCTCCGCGTGGATCGCAATCAGACACGCCTCCCGCACGTCCCGGTATTTCATGCACAGCGCTTTCCCTTCCTCGGTGGTAGAGAAAAAGAGCTCTTTCCCCGCTTTCTCGCTCGTCACGTAGCCCGCTTTGACCAGCTTTTTCAGCGCATAGGTCACCACGTGGGTGTCTTCCACGTTGAGGACGAAGCAGATATCGGCCAGCTTTTTCTTGCGGTCGCGGTGGTTTACGTGATGCAGCAGCGAAACGTCAAAGGCGCCCATATCGGGCTCGCCGGCAGCCGTCATGCAGCGCACCATCCATTTGTTAAACGCGTTGCTGGTCATGATCAGCGCATATTCCAGCTCTGATAACTCCGCGCAGCGCTCGGATACCAGATGGCGGGAAGAGACGATCCGGCCCTCGTTGATATCGTCGCGATCGGGTGAAGCACTCTTTTCTGAGGTCATAACGTTCCTTAGCCAGAAATGTAAACTCATCGATAAAATAAGAACATTTTATTGATAATTTGTTTACATGTTTTTGAGGTTCAGATATAGCTTTTTAGCGCAGGTTTTGCGAAGCCTGCCAACAAAACACAACATCGCTCGCCGCAAATTAAAAAAATAGCCGTCGGCGCGCAACGCTCACTTTCGATAGGGTAAACGTTATGGACGGTACTACGCTGCTGCCGCTGATCGGGATACCGATCGTGGTTATTGGTTTTGCACTGCGCTTCAACCCGCTGCTGGTGGTCGTGGTGGCGGGGCTGGCGACGGGTCTGCTGGTCGGGATGGATTTCGGCATGCTGCTGGAGACTTTCGGCGAGAAGTTCGTGAACAGCCGGTCGCTGGCCACCTTCATTCTGATCCTGCCGGTGATTGGCCTGCTGGAATATTACGGGCTTAAGGAGCGCGCTCAGGCCTGGGTGGCGAAGATCGCCAGCGCCACCTCGGCGCGTATTCTGATGCTTTACTTTGTCGCTCGTGAAGGCACCGCCGCGCTGGGACTGATGTCGCTGGGCGGCCATGCCCAGACGGTGCGCCCGCTGCTGGCGCCGATGGCCGAAGGGGCGGCGCTGAACGAATATGGCGAGCTGCCGCAGCACATTCGCGACAAAATTAAAGCCCACGCCGCCGCGTGCGACAACATCGCGGTCTTCTTTGGGGAAGATATCTTTATTGCCTTCGGGGCGGTGTTGCTGATCGACGCGTTCCTGAAAGAGAATGGTATTCAGGGCATTGAACCGCTGCATATCGGCCTGTGGGCCATTCCCACCGCCATTGCGGCATTAGTTATTCATATGACGCGCCTGCTGCGCCTTGATGCAAGCATCCGTCGCGACGTGATGGCCTGGCGTGCAGAGCAGGGTACGCAGGAGGCCGCGCAATGATGACGCTTATCACCATTAACCGCGTGTATTACCTGATTGGCTTTGTCGTGATGCTACTGGTTGTGATGACCCTGCGCGATCGCGCTAATCCGAAGCGCTTTACCACCGCGCTGTTCTGGTTCTTGTTTGGCGGGATCTTCCTGTTTGGCGATCTGATGGTCCAGGAGCTGGGGAAATCGCTGGCTTACCGGATTATCGGCGGCGGCGTTATCGTTATCGCGCTGCTGGCGGGTTTTGGCCTCGTCGGGAAAGGGCACTATAAAATGTCCACCGAGGAGGAGCGCGTCGCGTCGTCAAATCGGCTTAAAAACTGGCTGTTCCTGCCGGCGCTGATGATCCCGGTGGTGACGGTGCTGGGCACGTTATTCCTGAAGGGCGTTTCGGTCGGCGGCGTGTTTCTGCTCGATCAGAAGCAGCTCACCCTGGCGGCGCTGTGCGTGGCCTGCGTCGCGGCGATCCTCACCGGCTGGTGGCTGACCAAAGGCACGCCGCTCCATGCCGTTCGTCAGTCCCGCCGTCTTGTCGATACCATCGGCTGGGCGGTGATCCTGCCGCAGATGCTGGCCATGCTTGGCGGCGTGTTCGTGGTGGCCAACACGGGTGACTCGGTGCAGAAGGTGGTGAGCCTGTTTGTGAACCCGGATAACCGCTTCATGCTGGTGGTGATTTACTGCGTGGGGATGGCGCTGTTTACCATGATCATGGGTAACGCCTTTGCGGCCTTCCCGGTGCTGAGCGCGGGGATCGCCTTGCCGTTTCTGATCAACGTGCATCACGGCAACCCGGCGCCGCTGCTGGCGATTGGCATGTACGCAGGCTACTGCGGTACGCTGATGACGCCGATGGCCGCGAACTTCAATATCGTTCCCGCCGCGCTGCTGGAGCTGAAAGACAAATATCAGGTGATCAAGATACAGATCCCGACCGCGTTAACCCTGCTGGTGGTGAACGTGTTCTTAATGTATTTCCTCGTGTTTCGCTAAGGAGCTGTCATGGAATTAACGCAACATCAGGCCGACGCGTTTGCCCGCATGCCTTTGACCTATTTGCGCCAGGAATACCCGAACCACATCATGCACCTGCTGAATGATGATGGTGACGTGCTGCCGCCGCGCGAGCTGCATCCCATTTTCTACGGCTGTTTTGACTGGCACTCGGCGGTGCACGGTTACTGGCTGCTGCTGCGCTGCGTGCGCCTCTATCCGGAGCTGCCGAGCCGGGACGCGATCGTCGCGCTTTTTGACGAGCACCTGACCGAAGAGAACGTGGCGAAGGAGCTGGCCTATTTTACCGCGCCGTTCCGCGCCTCGTTTGAGCGGCCGTATGGCTACGGCTGGCTGCTGGCGCTGGCCCAGGAGCTGAAACAGTCGTCGCTGCCGCAGGCCGCAGGCTGGTACCAGACGCTGGCGCCGCTCACCCAGGACATTCGCAACCGGCTGGTGGATTACCTCGGCAAGCTCACCTATCCGATCCGCGTCGGGACGCACTACAACACCGCGTTTGCCCTCGCGCTGGCGCTGGATTATGGTCGCGCAGTGGGCGATAAGGCGCTTGAGCAGGCGATTGTGGCAGCGGCGGAGCGGTTTTATCTCGCCGACACGCGCTATCCGGCTCATTATGAGCCCGGCGGAGACGAGTATATTTCCGGCGCGCTGACGGAGGCACTGCTGATGAGCAAGGTGTCGGAGGGCTTCCCGGCCTGGTTTGACGCGTTTCTGCCGGAGGTGGGCGCCGTTACGACACTCATGAACCCGGCGGAAGTGAGCGATCGTACCGACCCGAAAATTGCCCATCTGGACGGATTAAACCTCAGCCGCGCATGGTGTATGAAGCACATAGCGAAAGCGCTTCCTGCCAGCCACCCGGCGCAACCGGCATTGCGCGAGGCGGTGACGAAACATCTGGCCGCAAGCGTCGGGCATGTAGTTGGCAGCCACTACAGCGGCGGACACTGGCTGGCGAGCTTTGCGCTGCTGGCGCTGGAGTAAACAAACGCGCCGTCTTTCTTGCCGGGTGGCGCTGCGCTTACCCGGCCTACATTGTGCAACGCTTGCCTGGAGGCCTTGCCGGGCGCAGCCTACATTTCTTTGATTTTTAATGCGATTAATACCTTAGTCGGATATTTTTTCGTCATTTCTCTGGAAACAGATATCTTTTTTACCATCGCAAAAGTGTACGATACGCGGCCACATACCCACAGTAGATGGATGGTTAATATGGCTGTTATACCTTTGTTGCCTAAAGAAGGAATCGCACTTGTGTTGGCAAACATGAGGATTGCAAGAGCGCATGGTATGAGTAGAAACATGGCTATCCCTACGACCTATCTTTGGTTTTATCAAAAAGTAAGAAATAAGGGGCCGTGGGATTACAAGCAAGGACACCCGGAGTTAGCAAATTTTGGGAACTTCAATTATGGTTCGGCTGGCTATGCTGCCGGGATACCCTCAGAAACGCTATTGATGGGTGCTGGATGGGCGCAGGAAAGAGCTAAAACCTCCAAAAAGAAATGGGGGCACTGGTATCAAAAACCGCCTTATGGGGATGATCCTCACGATCAGTTTTGGATAAGGCAAGGTATAGAATATGCAAAGAAATACGGTTATTAAACGGCTTCATTGCTTACTCACAACGATTCTATTGCTCGTTGTTTGTGGGTTTCTGACATATCAATACTCTTTTAACGCACCTTCTCACGATAGTTTTGTCAGCAAACAGAAACTCTCTGATTCCGTCACACTGTACATAACTAAGTATGATGATGGAGGCGCTACGGTGTCGGATGTTTACCGCTTCTATTTAGATAAAGACAACAGCGGGAACATTATGAAAGCCCTTGAAGATCGATCACCATTCCTTGAAGCCAATACAAGCAATGTTACTGCTTCGGCTTATGGGAACACGGTAAATGTAAAAATCACCGGCAAGGTTTATTCATTCACTAATTCTGATCTGTTCTATGCAGATGGTGTAGCGATCATGCCTGTAATTAACCTCATAGCCAATGGAATAAGAGATTAATTAACATAAGGAGTTGACCTGCTCCCCGTTGATTAGTACACCCCGATGTTAGTAATGTCTTCATAAGCCACATGAGGACATCCCCATGAAGAAGCGTTTTTCCGACGAACAGATCATCAGTATTCTCCGCGAAGCCGAAGC